>NZ_JAGQCK010000003.1:0-367913 GCF_024346155.1 Cyanobium sp. Candia 9D4
ATCTTCCGGTTCACCTTCTCTCTAACCACCTTCAAATGAAGACTCCCCTCACCGAGGCCGTCGCTGCCGCTGATTCCCAGGGCCGCTTCCTCTCCAACACCGAGCTCAACGCCGCCTTCGGCCGCTTCGAGCGCGCCAAGAACGCCCTGGAAGCTGCCAAGGCCCTCACCGCCAACGCCGACTCCCTGGTGAACGGCGCCGCCCAGGCCGTCTACAACAAGTTCCCCTACACCACCCAGATGCAGGGGAGCAACTACGCCTCCGACGCCCGCGGCAAGGCCAAGTGTGCCCGTGACATCGGCTACTACCTCCGCATGGTCACCTACTGCCTGGTCGCCGGTGGCACCGGCCCCATGGATGAGTACCTCGTGGCCGGTCTCGACGAGATCAACCGCACCTTCGAGCTCTCCCCCTCCTGGTACGTCGAAGCCCTGACCTACATCAAGGCCAACCACGGCGTCTCCGGCGATGCCGGCGTCATCGCCAACAACTACATCGATTACGCCATCAGCGCTCTCGTCTGAGCTCTCGCGGCCATCGTTGTTCCGGGTCCCCTTCGGGGGACCTTTTTTTCTGGCCGGAGTCCCGCCGGCCCCGGGGATGGCAGCATTCCCCGAGTCCCTCGCACCTGCGCAGAACCATGGCCGGTGACGGCGAACCGATCAGCGAAGCCGAGGCGCTTGAGCAGCTTCGCCAGACCGACGACCAGTCCCGTCAGTACTACGCGGCCTGGTGGCTGGGGCGCATGCGCAGCCGGCACCCGGAGGCCGTGCCCCTGCTGCTGGCTGCCCTCACCCAGCGACAGCCGCGGGATCCGGGTGCCGGCGTCGAGCACAACGCCGTGGCCCGCAACGCGGCCCGGGCCCTGGGCAAGATCGCCGATGCGCGGGCCATCCCTGAGCTGCTGGCCGTGCTCGACGACGCCGACGACGGCCTGCGGGAGGCCGCGGCCCGCTCCCTCGGCGAGCTTCGGGCGACGGCAGCGGTGCCCCTGCTGACCCGCCGGCTGGCCAGCGGCCCCGCCGTCGCCGGGGCCTGCCGCGACGACAGCCCCCGGCTGCAGGAACCCTGCGAAGCGATGCTGGAGGCCCTGGGGGCGATTGGGGAGGCCCGGGAGGAGGTGCTGGCGGTGATCCGCCCCTTCACCGCCCACGAGCGGCCCCTGGTCCGCAGCGCCGCCTGCCGCGCCCTGCTGCAACTCACCGGCGAAACGGTCTGGGCCGACGAGCTGCTCGGCCTGCTGCAGCATCCCCAGCTGCAGGTGCGCCGCGCGGCCCTGATGGATCTGGGGGCGGTGGGATGGCGACCCGCCCTGGAGCCGATCCGACGCACCTTCGCCGAAAACAGCCTCAAGCTGATCGCCCTGCGGGGGCTGGTGGAACAGGGCCGCAGCAGTGCCAGCGGCGGCGAGGCGGACAGCGATGATGAGGCCCTCCTGATGGCGATGGACGCGCTGCTGTGATGACGGCCGGAAGCGGACATTCCCAGCGCGCCGCCGATCGGATCCGGGCTTTCGAGCAGGCCGGCAGCGCCGAGGCGCTGGTGGCGGCCACCCGGCGGCTGACCGACTGCGACGACCCCCTGGCCACCGTGCCCCAGCTGGTGCAGGTGCTGGGGTTCAACAATCCCGGTGCCGCCGTCGCCGCCGTGGACGGCCTGATCGCGATCGGCCCGGCGGCTGTCGGGCCCCTGCTGGCCAATCTGGATGCCCACAACTACGGCGCCAGGGCCTGGGCCGTCCGGGCCCTGGCGGGCATCGGCGACCCTCGCGGCCTCGAGGTGCTCGAGGACGCCCTGGGCACGGACGTCGGCCCCAGCGTGCGCCGGGCCGCCGCCAGGGGCCTGGGGGCCCTGCGGCTGGAGAGCCTCGCCGAGCAGGAGCGGGAAGGGATCCGACTGCGCTGCCTGGAGGCCCTCGAAGCGGGCCGCAGCGACGGCGAATGGGTCGTGCGCTATGCCGTAGCGGTGGGCTTCGAGGGCCTGGCGCTGCCGCTTGCGCCGCCCCATCCCCACCGCCAACGGGCCGTGGCGGGCCTCAGCCAGCTCCTGCAGCCGGAGCAGGAGGAGACTCTGGTGGTGCGCCTGCGGGCCGGTGTGGCTCTGAAGCGACTGGACTGCCGATGACCTCCCCTGATCCGACCGCCATCCTGTTCGTCTGCCTCGGCAACATCTGCCGCTCCCCGGCCGCCGAGGGGGTCTTCCTGCACCTGATCGCCCGCCAGGGGCTGGAGCAGGCCTTCACGGTGGACTCCGCCGGCACCGGTGACTGGCACGTGGGCCGCCCCGCCGACGCCCGCATGCGCAGCGCCGCGGCCCGCCGGGGCATCGTCCTGCCCAGCCGGGCCCGCCAGATCACGGCCGACGACCTGAACCGCTTCGACCACGTGCTGACGATGGACCGGCAGAACCTGGAGGCGGTGCGCGGCCTCGCCGGGTCTGGGGAGGCCGCGGCCCGCATCGGCCCGCTCACCCGCTACTGCCGCCGTTATAGCGTCGAGGAGGTGCCCGACCCCTACTACGGCGGCCAGGAGGGCTTCGACCGGGTGCTGGACCTGCTGGAGGACGCCTGCGGGGGCCTGCTGGAGGCCCTCTTGGCCGACCAGGGCCCCGGCCGGAGCCGCCGCTAGGGGGTCTCGGAATCGTGCAGGGGGGAGGGGCCCCGCCAGGCGTCCTCCGGCACCCGCTCGCGGAACAGGTCGACCAGGCGCTGGATCACGGCGTCGATGGCCAGGCCGTCGGTGACCAGCTCCACGGCATCGTCCGCCTGGCGCAGGGGGGCCTCGGCGCGGCTGGAATCACGGTGATCCCGCTCGGCGATCTGGGCCTCCAGTTCCGCCAGGGCCGGCACGTCGAAGCCGCGCTGGGCCAGATCCGCCGCCCGGCGGCGGGCCCGCTCCGCCACCGTGGCCGTGAGGAACACCTTGCATTCGGCCTCCGGGAAGACGGCGGTGCCGATGTCGCGGCCCTCCGCCACCAGGCCGCCCCGCCGGCCCATGGCCTGCTGCTGGCGGGTGAGGGCCGCCCGCACGCAGGCGTGGGCGGCCACGGTGGAGACCTGGGCGGTGACCTCGGGCCCCCGGATCGCCGCACTGACCTCATGGCCGTTGACCCGCACCCGCTGCTCCCCGGCGGCGTCGGTCTCCAGCCGCAGGTCGAGGTCGTCGAGAAGGGGGGCGATCGCGGTGGGGTCGGCCGGGTCCACGCCCCGGTGCAGCACCCACCAGGTCAGGGCCCGGTACATGGCGCCCGTATCCAGATAAACAAGCCCCAGGCGGCGGGCGAAGGCCCGGGTCACCGTGCTCTTGCCCGCCCCGGCGGGGCCATCGATGGCGACGATCGGCGGACGGTTCATCAGAAAGATGTGGTCGATCAGGCGGGTGCTGCCGCAGCGGGCGGCGGCGGCGAGCAGGGAGATCCCGGTGGCGGCGGGCACCGGAGCCAGGGTAAGGGGATGGACGAGCTGCACATACTCGACACCGAGCCCCGCCGCCTTCAGGGCCCCGCTCACCGCCGCTGTCAGCGCTTCGGCGCTGCCGCTACCGCCGCGCCAGAGCGTCAGCGCCGCCTGCAGGGCGGCCGGCAGGGCCGCCGCCTGGCCACGTTCCGCGGCGCTGAGGTAGCGATGGCGGGAACTGCAGGCGAGTCCATCGGCCTCCCGCACGGTGGCGCACCCCTGGACCGTCACCGGAAGGGCCAGATCGTTGACGACACGGCGCAGGATCGTGAGCTGCTGCCAGTCCTTCTCCCCGAGCAGGAGGCGATCGGGCCGCACCAGGGCCAGCAGGCGGCAGACGACGGTGGCGACCCCCTCGAAATGGCCGGGGCGTCGGGGGCCGCACAGGGAACGGCGCAGGCCGGCCGGGGGGACCACGGCGGTGAGCTCCGCCTCGCCGCCGGGGAACAGTTCCGCCACGGAGGGGGCGAAGAGGGCATCGGCCCCCGCCGCGGCCCCGAGGGCCGCATCGGCGGCCAGATCGCGGGGATAGCGGGCGAAATCCTCGGACGGCCCGAACTGGAGCGGATTGACGAACACGCTGAGCAGCACCGCGGGCCGGCCCGCGGGGACGGCCGCGGACGCCCGCCGCAGCAGCTGCTGATGGCCCTCGTGCAGGCTGCCCATGGTGGGCACGAAGTGGAGCGGCCGCCCGGCCTGGCCGCGGCGCCAGTCGCTCAGGTCGGCCAGGGTCTGCAGCAATCGCACCGGCACAAAGCAAAAGCCCACCCGCCAGATTGGCGGATGGGCCGGACTCAGAGCTGCGGGCTGGCGCCGGCTTGAGGGATCAGGGCAGGACTTCCAGCTTCACGTCAGCGATGCCGCTGGCGGTGAGGCCGAGCTCCTGGGCGGCACCGTGGGCCAGATCGATCACCCGCCGGCCATGGAAGGGGCCGCGATCATTGATGCGCACCACGGCCGAACGGCCGTTCCAGAGGTTGGTGACGCGCACCATGGTGCCGAAGGGGAGGGTGCGGTGGGCGGCGGTGAGGGTGCCGGGGCGAAGCACCTCCCCACTGGCGGTGCGGTTGCCGAAGAAGCCGGGGCCATACCAGCTGGCCTGGCCGGTGGTGACCCGACCGGCGGAAGCGATCAGATTGCTGGCCGTGGGAACGGGGCGGATCTCGTCGACGAAGCGCTCCCAGTCGGAGGGGAAGTCGGCGGGGCGAATGGCAACGGAACTCCCTGGCGCCTGCGTGGCAGTAAGGGAGCCGGCCTGGGCCGGGGCGATGCTGCTGGTGAAGAGGAGGGCGGCGGTGCCCAGGAGTTGAGTGACTCGCATGACAGGCGGAAATCACCGGCGGAGCAGGGAAACGAGGACAGGGACGTCTTCGGAGACTGCATTCGGACGCTGACGACAACCGGAACCAGAAGCGGTGTTGGCTGTGGTGAACGGAACCGAATTGGCCTGGTGAATTCCTTACAGGAAATGACAACCCCGGAAAACTATCCGAAGTCCGCAGGGCCCCAATGGACCCCGGAAGGCCCCCTGGATCGATCAGTTTTCTTCATCTTTGCCACCCTTCCAGGCGTCCACTGGCCTGACTGGCCCATCGGCGCTACCGAAACATCAGCGGATTTGATTGCTCCCATAAGCCCCGGCGATGGGAGCATGGGCCAATCGCGGGATCGTCCACGTCCAGGGCCCCTCCGGCGCCTCCCCAGCCCCCCGCGGCCCCGTGCCGATGCAGGATCGGTGCAGCGCTGACCCTTGCCCCATGGACTATCGCTCTGCCGGCGTGGACGTGGTCGCCGGCCGCGCCTTTGTGGAACGGATCCGGGACAGCGTCGAGACGACCCGACGGCCGGAGGTGCTGGGCGGACTGGGGGGCTTCGGCGGGCTCTGCCGGCTGCCGGCCGGGATGAAGCGTCCGCTGCTGGTGGCGGGAACCGACGGAGTGGGCACCAAGCTCGAACTGGCCCAGGCCCACGGGGCCCACCACGGGGTGGGCATCGATCTGGTGGCGATGTGCGTCAACGACGTGATCACCAGCGGCGCCGAGCCCCTCTTCTTCCTTGATTACATCGCCACCGGCAAGCTCGGCCCCGAAGCCATGGCCGAGGTGGTGGAGGGCATCGCCGATGGCTGCCGCCAGAGCGGCTGTGCCCTGCTGGGGGGCGAGACGGCGGAGATGCCGGGCTTCTACGGCGAAGGCCGCTACGACCTGGCCGGGTTCTGCGTGGCGGTGGTGGAGGAGGAGGACAGGATCGACGGTGCCCGGGTGGGGGCCGGCGACCGGATCGTCGCCGTGGCCAGCAGCGGCGTCCACAGCAATGGCTTCAGCCTGGTGCGGCGCATCCTCGAGGCCGAAGCCGTCGATGCCGGCACGCCGCTGCCGGCCACCGGCCAGGGGCTGATCGACGCCCTGCTCACCCCCACCTTTCTCTATGCCGCCCTGGTGAAGGAGCTGCGTCGCTCCGGGCTGCCTCTGCACGCCATGGCCCACATCACCGGCGGCGGCCTGCCGGAGAACCTGCCCCGCTGCCTGCCGCCGGGGGTCCACGCCGTGGTGGACCCCGGCAGCTGGGAGCGCCCGCCCCTGTTCCGCTGGCTGCAGGAGAAGGGAGAGGTGCCGGAGGCCGACCTCTGGAACACCTTCAATCTCGGGGTCGGCTTCTGTCTGGTGGTGCCACCGGTGGCCCTGCCCGCCGTCCTCGACCTCTGCCGCTCCTCGGGCCACCAGGCCTGGGAGCTGGGTGTCGTCGCCGCGGGCGACCCGGGGGACCCCCCCCTGGCCGGATTGCCGCACTGAGGCGACACCGGCCCGGATGCACCGCTTTCCCTAAGGTCATCAGCGTCTTTGCCGACACGACCAGGCCCCCTTCCGCTCCGACGAGTTCGTTGCCCGATGTTCGATACGTCCAGACGCATCACGCGCCGCCGCAGTTCCGCCGGCCCGATTCCGCCCCAGCGCCCCCAGCAGCCCCGCCCCCGCCTGCGCGATGGCGGGGCGCCGGTGCAGCGGGAAGGCTCGGGCGGCCAGCGCCCCACCTTCCTGACCCTGAGGGACCACGGCAAGGTCTATGTGGCCGACCTGCCGCGCCTGTCCGACGGCCAGCTCACCCATATCCATAAGGAGGCCCAGGACGTCTTCGACAGCCTCAACCGCCGCCTTCAGGAGCTGGAGGACCAGACCTTCCTGAGCGAGTCCGACCAGGACACCCGGATCCGGGCGACCACCAAGCGGGACATCACCCAGCGGTTCCTCAACTCGATCGCCCAGGAACAGGAGCTGCGGCGTTCCAACCCGGCCCTGCGGGCGGCGGCGGGCGAATCCCTGGCCCGCGCCTTCCTTGAGCTGGCCCGCCATCGGCTGCCCGGCTCCACCTTCGACTCCCTGCTGCAGGAGGCCCTCAGCGCCTGCGGTCCCGGTGAGGACGGCGCCCTCAGCGGCGAAACGGCCGATCCCCAGGTGGTGCGGCTCCTTCAGCGGGCCGAGGCCCCCCAGCCGCGGCCGGCGGCCCTGCCGGTGGTGTTGAGTCCCGACCCGGCCGACGCCCTCAGCGCCTGAGGCCTTCAGTCGCTCTGGAAGGGGTTGGCCGGCATGCGCACCTCGCCACGCAGCGCCACCCGGTCCAGATCCTGCCGCTCCTCTTCCGCCAGGCACCAGGCGGCGGCCGCCGCCGCCGCTTCCGCCTGATCGGGGCGGCGCAGCCCCACCAGGGGCAGGGCGCCATGGGCCCGGCACCAGTTGATCGCCACGGCCGCCATCGGGGCGTCGTGGGCGCGGGCGATCCGCTCCATGGTCTGCAGCAGGGGCTGGATGCGGGGCCCCAGCCTTCGGAACAGCAGGCCCCGGGGTCCCGCCGGCCGCGCCGCCCGGGCCTCCCCGGGGGGCTGGGCCAGCAGCCCCAGGGCCAGGGGGCTGTAGGCCAGCAGCTCGATGCCCAGCTCCCGGCAGACGGGCGCCACCCCCTGCGCCCCGAGGGCGTCGGGGGCCAGCAGGGACAGCTGCACCTGCAGGCTGGCCAGACGCAGGCCGCGCCGGGCCAGCTGGTCGTGCACCCGGCGCAGGCGGCGCGGCCCCAGGTTGGAGACCCCCAGGCTGCCCACCCGGCCCCGGGCCACCAGATCCGCCAGTCCCTCCAGCAGCGCGCCCTCCTGCCAGGGGGCATAGCGGGCCGTGCTCCAGTGCAGCTGCACCCGGTCCAGATGGCCCCTCAGCCGCCCCAGGGACGCCTCGAAGGCCGCGTCGAACCCCCGTCGGCCCAGGCGCCAGGGGAACGGGGCCAGCTTGGTGGCCACGGTCAGACGCTGGCGCGGGGCTGGCGGCAGGGCGGCGACGAAGTCGCCCAGAAGCGACTCGCTGCGCCCCCCATAACGGCCGGTGCCATAGGAATCGGCCGTATCGAAGAACGTCAGACCCAGGTCCACCGCACGGCGGAAACAGGCGGCCAGGGTGTCGTCCTGGGAGGGGTCGTAGCCCCAGAGGATCTGGTTGCCCCAGGCCCAGGTGCCGACCCCGACCCCGGGGACGACTGACGGCGGTGGAGCGGGCAGGATGTCGGCCATGGCGATCACGCGCGTCCCGGTCCGTTGCCATGATCGACCCGACTCTCCCACCGGGGACCCGCGATGACCATCCCTCCGGGCGTCGGGCCGGCCTCCGCCCCGATCCAGCCCATCGCCGCGGCGCCTGCCGCCGCGGCTACCCCCCCTGGCCCCGCCGCCGACCCGGTGCTCTGCCACCACTGCGGCCGGACCGCCGGCAACGGGATCAGCTGCCAGGGCATCTGCGTCGCCGATTCGGGCTATTGACGCTCCCGCCGGGCCCGGCGGCCCTGGCGGGGCTGAGCCTGCTGCTGGCCCTGGGCATCCTCTCGGCACCCCTGGGGGCCCAGGGGCTGTCGGGCGACGATTTCGGCCGCTGGGAAAGGCCCCTGCGCCGCTGCAGCGTCATCACCCCCTCCGGCGCGGTCCCGACGCCGACCCCGGCCAGCTGCCGCCTGCTGCGGCTGGACCAGCAGATGGAGGGTCTGCTCAGTGTCCGGTTCCTGGAGCCGGGTGGCGACACCTCCTTTCTCGATCGCCAGCTGGTCTTCGCCGGGGTGCTGGCGGAAGGTTCCGCCGCCATGGCCTGTGAGCGGAGCCGCTGCGAGCCGCGCTGGCCGGTGCGGCTGCGGGTCAGCGCCGTGGGGCAGGCGGGATACGGTGACGGGGAGGCCGCCCTCGGGCTGACCAGGGCCGAGCTGGCCAGCGGCCAGTGCCTGCTCGACGACCGCGCCTTTCGCTGCGAGGCCACCGGCCCGGATGGTCGGCAGTGGCGGGTGGACGCCGCCCCCTGAGCGGGCCGGAGACGGGACGGGATGGCCAGGAGAGAAAGGGGGGAGGCGGAGATGACGATCGGCAACGAAGGCCACAGACAGCACCCCACTCTTCAGATTCTCTTTATGATTGATCCGTTCGGCAGATGGCCATGCCCCCATCCACGTCTCTGCTGGCCCTGGTGGGCGTCGTGGGCTTCGCCATCATCTCGCTGCTCATGGGCGTTCTTCCCTGAGCCGTCACGACGGGACGACCGAACGCCGCCGCTAGGGTGCCGACGATCCGCCCGCCGGCATGTCGACCAAAGACGCCTTCACCCGCATCTACCAACGTGACACCTGGGGCGGTGGCTCGGGACAGGGGTCCAGGCCGGAGTTCAACGGCGAATACATCGCCACCCTGCAGCGCTTTCTGCAGCTCAACGACATCGGCAGCGTCGTTGATTTCGGGTGTGGCGACTGGCAGTTCTCCCGCCTGATCCACTGGGGGGACATCACCTACACGGGGGTCGACATCGTCGATTCGGTGGTGGCCGCCAACCGCGAACGCCACGCCAGCGACACGGTTCACTTCCAGCTGTTCGACGACCTCGCCAGCCTCCCCCCCGCCGATCTGATCCTGGTCAAGGATGTGCTGCAGCACCTTCCCAACCAACTGGTGCGGGATTATCTCGACCATTTCAAGAGCAAGTACCGCTGGCTGATCATCACCAACGACGATCTGCCCCAGTCGAACCTCAATCAGGAAATCGACGCGGGGGCGTGGCGGCCGCTGCGCCTGGATCTTCCGCCCTTCGAGGAACATTGCTCCACCCTGGCCCAGTGGGTGGTGCTCACGGAATCCTCCATGAGTCTGCACAGGAAACGGGCGGAACTGCTGCTCGGGCGGGGACCTCGACGCCCCCCCGGCCGGCCGGACGATCAGACCCGCTGAAGATCCGACGGGTGAATGATCAGTGGTCGGGTCGGAGAACGGTGGGCCGACCACCACGAATCTTTCACCAGTTGCCGACCCGTTTGAGCGCGGTGTAGTACTCGATGATGGCATCCTCCAGAATGGCCCTGGGGGTGGAAGGCAGCTGAATTCTTTCGCGATAGGCCTGGATCTTTTCAATCATCTCCAGACATTCCTCGCTGAGAAGCGCCACGAACGGATCCGGCTCTTCCGGGGAATTGGCTGCCACCGCAGTCCTCATTCGGCATGTCCGGTGCAGTCTGCCACCGATGGGCGGTCACCGTGCCGGAGCCTTCCCTGCGGGGGGAGCGGCCAGGGAACCCCCGGTTGTTGCAGAGGCGGCACCCAGATTCGAACTGGGGATAAAGGATTTGCAATCCTCTGCCTTACCACTTGGCCATGCCGCCTGCCGGGGAGCAAACTCCCCGCAGCGGATCGTATCAGCCATGGCATGTCCTCCCCCCGTCTGCTGGTTCTGAGCAACGGCCATGGGGAGGACCTGATCGCCCTGCGGCTGATCGAGGCCCTCAGGCGGCAGGCCCCCGGGCTGGAGGTCGATGTGCTGCCGCTGGTGGGGGTCGGCCAGGCCTACGCCGGCGCCGAGGCGGCCGGGGAGCTGCGGCGGGTCGGACCGCGGCAGCCGCTGCCCAGCGGCGGCTTCAGCAACCAGAGCCTGCGGGGACTGCTGGGCGATCTGGCCGCCGGGTTGCCGCTGCTGAGCTGGCGCCAGTGGCGGATCGTGCGGCGCTGGGGCCGGCAGGGCCTGCCGATCCTGGGGGTGGGCGACCTGCTGCCCCTGCTGCTGGCCTGGGCCGGCGGCGGCCCCTACGGCTTCCTCGGCACCCCGAAGAGCGACCACACCTGGGCCTCACCGGCTCCGGCCGGCTGGGGCCGCTCCCCCCTGGCCGATGGCTACCACCGGGCCAAGGGCAGCGAATGGGATCCCTGGGAATGGGCCCTGATGGGCCACCGCCGCTGCCGGCTGGTGGCGGTGCGGGATCGCCTCACCGCCCGGGGGCTGCGGCGCCACGGGGTGCCGGCCGTCGCCCCGGGCAATCCGATGATGGATGGCTTCCCCCCCGCCCCGCCGCTGCCCGCCTGGCTGCAGGGGCGGCGCCGGCTGCTGCTGCTGCCCGGCAGTCGCCTGCCCGAGGCCCTCGGCAACCTGCGCGGCCTGCTGGAGGCCCTGCCGCCGGTCGAAGGGTGCCCAGCGATGAGCGTGCTGCTGGCCACCGGCTCCCGTCCCGGCGCCGCCGAGCTGGCCGCCTCCCTGACGGCGGCGGGCTTCATCCCCGGCCCGCCGCCGGAGGGCTCGGGGGCCGCGGCCCTCTGGCGGCGCGGCCCGCTGGAGCTGTTGGTGGGCCCGGGCCGGTTCGGGGCCTGGGCGCCGCTGGCGGAGCTGGGGCTCGCCACCGCCGGCACCGCCACCGAGCAGCTGGTGGGGCTGGGGGTGCCGGCCCTGTCACTGCCGGGGCCAGGGCCCCAGTTCAAGGCCGGCTTCGCCCGCCGCCAGAGCCGGCTCCTGGGGGGAGCGGTGCAGCCCTGCCATGGCCCAGCCGAGCTGCGGGCCCGGCTGCTTGCCCTTCTCGAGGACGACCCGGAGCGGGCCCGGCTGGGCCGCATCGGCCGGCGCCGGATGGGACCGGCCGGCGGCAGCGAGCGGCTGGCGGCGCTGATCCGGGAGCGGCTGCTGCCGGGGTAGGGGGATGATGGGGCCGACTGCCCCCTTGTCTCCCGCACCGATGCCCGGCATCCCCGACCGCAGCTTCAACGCCGCCTGCGGTCATCTGGCCACAACGCTGGGCATCAGCCTGGCGGCGGCCCGCCGGCGGGTGGAGATCCTGGCCGCCAAGGAAGGGCTCCGGGACACGGCCGGCAAGCTGGCCCTGGCGGAGCGGCTGCTGGAGGAAACCAGGGCCAGTGGCCTCGACCGGGGCCAGCTGTTCGACGGCCAGCTGCGCTCGGTGGGGGAGGACGACCTGTTCATGATCGAGGACTGAGCGCCGCGGCAGGCGAGCCCAGCCGGCTCGCCCTGACTCAGTGCTCGAACACCTGGTTGAACCGCTGCCGGTCGAGCGCGGAGAAGACGGGCACGCAGGCGAAGCAGCGGCGGGCCAGCTCCCAGCGCTCCTCGCGACGCAGCATCACCTCCAGCCGGTCCCGGGCGGCCAGCAGCCAGCGCACGTCGCCGGCGGCATAGGCCAGCTGGGTGTCGCTGAGCTCCTCCACCCGGCCCCAGTCGGAACTCTGGGCCTGCTTGTCGAGCTCCACCCCCACCAGCTCGTTGACCACGTCCTTGAGGCCATGGCGCGGGGCGTAGGTGCGGGCCAGGCGGCTGGCCACCTTGGTGCAGAAGACGGGGTCCACGGCGATGCCGAGGTTCTCCGCCAAGGCCGCCACATCGAAGCGGGCGAAGTGGAACACCTTCTCGATGGCCGGGTTCTCGCAGAGGGCCTTCAGCCGCGGCGCCTGCGTCTGGCCCCGAGCGACCCGAATGCAGCAGACGTTGTCGTCGTCGTCGCAGATCTGGACCAGACAGAGGCGGTCACGCCCATGGACCAGCCCCATGGCCTCGGTGTCGATCGCCAGGGCCCGGGCCTGGCCGAACAGCTCGCCCCAGGCGGCGTCGAGGTCGTGGTCAAAGACGGCGAAACGGGCCGGCGGACCGGGGCTGGCACTGCCGCTGGAGGGGGTCTGGGCCATGGGGGAGCAGGGGGGTGGCGGCCATCGTCGCCCACGGCGGCCGCCGACCGGGCCGGTCGGGCCAGAATGCGGGCCCGACCGGCCGCGCCGCCATGCCCACCCTGGGTTCCACCCTCCTGCTCACCCTGCTGATGGCGATCGGCCTGGTGTTCTTTCTGAGGGCCGCCAGCAAGGACCGCACCACGGTGGTGGACGTGCACTCGCCCCAGCCCCCGGTGCAGGTGCTCGAGGGCCTCTCCGACTGGCTCACCGCCCGGGGCTGGC
Source organism: Cyanobium sp. Candia 9D4 (assembly GCF_024346155.1). Taxonomy (NCBI): domain Bacteria; kingdom Bacillati; phylum Cyanobacteriota; class Cyanophyceae; order Synechococcales; family Prochlorococcaceae; genus Cyanobium; species Cyanobium sp. Candia 9D4. Next base: position 12,681 of record NZ_JAGQCK010000003.1, read on the forward strand.
GGACCGAGGCCGGCGATCCCGAGCGCCAGCTGCTGCGCTTCCGCGGCCAGGTGCGCTCCAGCCTGGCCCTGGCCCTGCTGCTCTCGCTGCTGGGCAGCGTCGGGGCCGCCTGCCTGGGCCTGGTTCTGCGCCAGGTGCTGCCCTCCCTCGGCTGGTGGCCCCTGCTGCTGGCCCTGGTGGGGCCGCTGGCCGGGGTGATCTATCGCCGCCGGGCCGCCAGGCCCGAGAGCCTGGAGCTGCGCCTGATCAGCGGCGACAGCGACGGCGGCAGCACCCTGCGCCTGCGCGCCCACCGCGACGAACTGATCGCCATCGAGCGGGAACTGGGCCCCGGGCTCCAGCTGGCCAGCGACGGCTCCCTGCTGTCCTCGCCGATCTGAGCCGATGGGTTCCCTTCTCCCGTCCTGGCTGCTGGGGCCGGCCCTGCTGATCGGCAGCCTCGGCCCCCTGGCGCCCCTGGCCCTCGCCGCCGAAGCGTCCGTGCCGGCCAGCCCGATCCAGGCGCCGGCGCTGGCCGGCTTCGATCCGATCACCGGTCCGCGCAGCCGCCTGGGCCGGGACTGGATCGGCACCCGTCCCGTCGCTCCGGACACCCCGATCCTGGTGCTGGCCGGCCATGCCGATTCCCAGGGGATGAACGGCGCCGGCACCAGCGGCGCCGCGGTGGCCGCCGGGGCGCCGCCGATGTACCCAGGCATCAGCGACGAGCTCTACTGGAACATGGTCGTCGCGGAGGCCGTGGTGACCCTGGGCCAGCAGCGGGGGCTGCGCATCAGCTCCTACCGCCCCCCCTTCCGCACGATCCCGGATGGCAACCACCCCAGCACCAACTGGAGCGTGGGCCGGCAGCACGCCGCCAGCGGCGGCTATGCCCTGGAGATCCACTTCGACGCCTGGGGCCCCGACGGCATCGGATCCGGGTTGATCCCACCCCTGCACCGCCCCTTCAGCTCCCTCGACGAAAGCCTGGCCGCGGCCTTCGGCGGCTTCCCCATGGCCTTCCGCGGCGGCCTCGGGGGACCCAGGCGCGGCATCGCCCTGCTGGAGGTGGGCAAGCTGGAGGGTCCACTGGAGCGCTCGCTGCGCAACCCGGCCACCCGCACCGACACCGTGATGGCCATCGCCGAACGGATCGTGACGGCCCTCGAGGTGGGCCTGGGCCGCAGCCCGACCACCGCCATGCCCCTCAGCCCACCGCCTGGTGGGGTCGGCAGCGCTCCTCCAGGGAAGGGTCTTCAAGCCAGTTCTGCGGACGAGTGAACAGCTCGGTCAGCAGGGCCTCGCGGCTGCCGGCTGCCGCCGTGTAGCCGTACTCCCAGCGCACCAGGGGCGGCAGCGACATCAGGATCGATTCGGTGCGGCCGTTGGTCTGCAGGCCGAAGATGGTGCCCCGGTCGAACACCAGGTTGAACTCCACGTAGCGGCCGCGGCGGTAGAGCTGGAACTGGCGCTCCACCTCGCCCCAGGGGATCTCCTGGCGGCGCTCCACGATCGGCACGTAGCTCGGCAGGAAGGCGTTGCCGCAGGCCGAGGCCAGGGCGAACAGCTGCTCCCAGTTCTGGTGGAGCGGTCCGACGGCCGCGCTGGCCGCCGCCGCCGGCCCCTCGGGGTCGCCCCCCTTGTAGAGCACCCCGCCGGGGTCCTGGTAGTCGTAGAAGATGCCGCCCACGCCCCGGGTCTCGCCCCGGTGCTTCAGAAAGAAGTACTCGTCGCACCAGGGCTTGAACACCGAGTAATAGGCCGGATCCACCCCGTCGCAGGCCCCCTTGAGGGTGCGGTGGAAGTGGCGGGCGTCCTCCAGGAACGGGTAGTAGGGGGTGAGGTCGGCGCCGCCGCCGAACCACCACACCGGCCCCGCCTCGAAATAGCGGTAGTTGAGGTGGACGGTGGGCACGTAGGGGTTACGGGGATGCAGCACCATCGAGGTGCCGGTGGCGAACCAGCGGTGGCCCTCCGCCTCGGGGCGCTGGGAGAGGATCGAGGGGGGCAGCCGCTCGCCCTCCACCTCGGAGAAGTTGACGCCGCCCTGCTCGAAGACGCGGCCGTCCTTCATCACCCGGGAGCGGCCACCGCCGCCCTCCGGCCGCTCCCAGCTCTGCTCCTCGAAGTCGGCCCCGCCATCGAGGCTGGCAAGACCCGCGCAGATCGAATCCTGCAGGCCCATCAGCAGGGCCTTGGCGCGGCTGCGGGAATCGGCAGGTGGCATCTCCATGGAACGGCAGCGCGGCGGACGCGGAACATCCGCACACCTTTTCAGCCCGTCGGGGGGTCCCACAAGGGTTCGAGAGCGTCTGTCACGGGCTGGGGAAGGGGCCGCAGGGCCACCGCAGGAGCCCCCGCCCGGCCCGAAGGGCCGCCCCTAGGATCGCCGTCCACCCCGACTCTGCCGCCGCCGCATGGCCAGCGCCGACAAGCTCCTCGAGGCCCTGCAGCCGCTCCGCGACGCCGGCAGTGGCCGCAGCCTGCTGGAGCTGGGCTGGATCAGCGACCTGCGCCAGCAGGGCAGCCGGGCGGTGTTCCGGCTGGCTCTGCCCGGCTTCGCCAACAGCCAGCGGGAGCGCATCGCCGCCGAGGCCCGCAGTGCCCTGCTGGCGGTGGAGGGGATCAACGACGTTCAGATCGAACTGGCCCAGCCCGCTGCCGCCCCCTCCTCCGGCCCGATCGGTGCCGCCGGCCACGGCCCCGGCGGGCCCCAGCTGCCGGAGCGGCAGGGGATCCCCGGCGTGCGCCAGGTGATCGCCGTCAGCAGCGGCAAGGGGGGCGTGGGCAAGAGCACGGTGGCCGTGAACCTGGCCTGTGCCCTGGCCGCCTCCGGCCTGCGGGTTGGCCTGCTCGACGCCGACATCTACGGACCCAATGCGCCCACCATGCTCGGGGTGGCCGACCGCAGCCCCCAGGTGTCGGGCAGCGGCAACGACCAGGTGCTGGAGCCGATCGAGACCTGCGGCATCGTCATGGTGTCGATGGGTCTGCTGATCCAGGAGAACCAGCCGGTGGTGTGGCGAGGGCCGATGCTCAACGGCATCATCCGCCAGTTCCTCTATCAGGTGAACTGGGGCGAACGGGACGTGCTGGTGGTGGATCTGCCCCCCGGCACCGGTGACGCCCAGCTCACCCTGGCCCAGGCGGTGCCCATGGCGGGCGCGGTGATCGTCACCACCCCCCAGCTGGTGTCGCTGCAGGACGCCCGCCGCGGCCTGGCGATGTTCCTGCAGATGGGCGTGCCGGTGCTCGGGGTGGTGGAGAACATGACCGCCTTCATTCCCCCGGATCTGCCCGATCGCCGCTATCCCCTGTTCGGCAGCGGTGGCGGCCAGCGGCTGGCCGAGGAGGCGGGCGTGCCCCTGCTGGCCCAGCTGCCCATGGAGATGCCCGTGCTGGAGGGCGGGGAGCGGGGCCGGCCGGTGGTGCTCTCAGCACCCGACTCGGCCAGCGGCCGCGCCTTCACCGAGCTGGCCGAGCGGCTGAGCGCCAGCTGCTCGCTCAGCCCGGCGCTCGCCTGAAGCGATGGCGGTTCTCAGCCCCCGGCGCGGTGGGTTCGCCGCCAAGGGGGCCAAGCGGCGCGGCCCCGGCTTCGATCCCCTCCTCTGGGGCATCCCCATCGCCCTGACGCTGCTGGCGGGGATCCTGATCGCCAGCACCCAGCGCCAGCAGGCCACCACCGACTGGTACCAGCACTGGGTCACCGCAGCGGTGGGCCTGGTGGTGGCGCTGCTGCTGGCCCGGGTGCCCCTGGAGCGCATCGCCCGCTTCCAGTGGCCGATCTACATCCTGATGGTGGCGAGCCTGATCGCGGTGCGGGTGATCGGGGTCAGCGCCCTCGGGGCCCAGAGCTGGATCAACATCGGGGGCTTCTATGTGCAGCCCTCGGAGTTCGCCAAGGTGGCGGCGATCCTGCTGCTGGCGGGGGTGCTCTCCAAGTACCCGGTGGAGCGGCCGATCGATCTGCTGCGGCCGGTGGCCATGATCAGCGTGCCGTGGCTGCTGGTCTTCGTGCAGCCGGATCTGGGCACCTCGCTGGTGTTCGGGGCGGTGCTGCTGGTGATGCTGTTCTGGTCGGGCATGCCCGCCACCTGGCTGCTGCTGCTGCTCTCGCCCCTGTTCACGGCGATCATGGCCGGCACCATGCCCTGGCTGCTGCTGGGCTGGATCCCGCTGATGGGCTGGGTGGCGTGGCGGGCCCTGCCCTGGAAAGCGGTGGGGCTTTCCCTGGTGCTGGCCGTCCAGGGGCTGTTCGCCGTGGGAACGCCCTGGCTCTGGGAGCACGGGCTGCGCCCGCACCAGCGGGCCCGGCTCACCCTGTTCCTCGATCCGGCCCAGGATCCCCTCGGGGGCGGCTACCACCTGCTGCAGAGCACCGTCGGCATCGGCTCCGGCCAGCTCTGGGGCACCGGCCTGATGAACGGCTCCCTCACCAAGCTGCGCTTCATCCCTGAGCAGCACACCGATTTCATCTTCAGTGCCCTGGGGGAGGAAACCGGTTTCATCGGCTCGATGCTGGTGGTGGTGGGCTTCGTGGTGCTGATCTGGCGCCTGCTGCAGATCGCCGGCCAGGCGTCCAGCGACTACGAATCCCTCGTGGTTGTGGGAATCGGCGCCATGCTGATGTTTCAGGTGGTGGTGAACATCAACATGACCATCGGCCTGGGACCCATCACCGGCATTCCGCTGCCCTTCCTGAGCTACGGACGCTCGGCCATGCTCGTCAACTGCATCAGCCTCGGGCTCTGCGCCTCCGTGGCCCGGCGCAGCCGCAGCCTGCGGCGATGGTGGTGAGCCTGGGGGACCTGCGCCGCCTGCTGGCGGCCGGTGTCCCGGCCGGGCGGGGGGACGAGGACAGCGTGCGGCGCCAGTGGTGGGCCGCCCTGGCCACGCTGCAGGCGGATCTGCTCGGAGCCGTTCCTCCCCAGCCGGGGGTGTGGCTGGCGGCCCCCCTGCCGGCCCTCTACGAACCCTCCCTGCTGGAGTGGCTCGACGGCTGGGTCTGGACCCCCGCCGAGGTGGGCAACCTCATGCCCCCGGGGCTGCCGCTGCTGCCGGGGATGGCGCCCCTGCCGCCCCCCCACGGCACGCCCCCCCGGGGAACGGCCGGCCGGCCGGGGGGTTTCCAGCGCCTGAGTCTGCGGGAGGAGGACGGCACCGATCCGCTGCTGGTGCTGATCACCCCGGTGCTGCAGGTGGCCCTGGCCCTCGACGGCCCCCCCCAGGAGCGCCGGCTGGTGGCGCGCTTCGACGCCCCGGTCCTGTCGGCGGCCCTGGAGCTGCTCGATCGCCGCCTGGCCCAGGACGATCCGGTCGCGGGCCTGGGGCTGCGCCGCCGCCTGCAGCTGCTGGGCCCGCTCAGCAACGATCCCGATCTGGGCAGCCGCTTCTGGCCCCTGCTGGCCCAGCGCCTGGCCGCCATGGCCCCCAGTGTCACCCTGCAGCCGCTGGTGCATGGGGAAAAACGCAGCGAGGGCAGCGACGCCGGCAGAAGTGACGCCGTGAGCAGCGAACTGGCCCTGCTCGAGGCCCTCACCCATGAGGTGCGCACCCCGCTGGCCACGATCCGCACCCTGATCCGCTCCCTGCTGCGCCGCACCGACCTGCCGGCGGTGGTGCGGCAGCGGCTGGAGCAGATCGACGGGGAATGCAGCGAACAGATCGACCGCTTCGGCCTGATCTTCCTGGCGGCGGAACTGCAGCGCCAGCCCGGCAGCGGCCAGCCCCTGAGCGACAGCGAACTGGCCCGCACCGACCTCAGCCGGCTGCTGGTCCAGCTGGAGGAGCTCTGGCAGCGGCAGCTGGGCCGCCGCGACCTGCGGCTGGTGCTCGAAATTGCTGCCGACCTGCCGCCGGTGATGAGCGATCCCAGCCGGCTCGAGACCATGCTCGGCGGCCTGATGGACCGGTTCAGCCGCAGCCTCCCCAGCGGCAGCGAAGTGCGGCTGCGGCTTCTGCCGGCGGGGTCGCGGCTGAAGCTCCAGCTCAGCAGCGACGACCCCGAAAGCCGCGAGGTTGACGCCCTGGCGGCCGCCGTGCCCACCCCGGTGGGGCCGGTGCTGAGCTGGAACCCGGAGACCGGCAGCCTGCAGCTCAGCCGCCAGGCCACCCAGAGGCTCTTCCACCGCCTGGGGGGGCGGCTCACCGAACGGGGCGGCAGCAACCTGACCGTGTTCTTCCCGACCGCCGAGCGCAGCGGCTGAGGTGGCCGCGGCCGGGTTTGTTGACGGGTGTGAAGAGTCCGCCGGGGGCGCCCGGAAGGCCAAAAACACGGTGCTAGTTTCCGCCTGAAACGGTCTGCGAGCCATGCCTGATACGGCCCTCCACGGTCAACTTCCGAAGTCCATCGGCAGCACCGGTGGCCTGCTGAACTCGGCGGAGACCGAGGAGAAGTACGCCATCACCTGGAGCAGCACCAAGGCCCAGGCGTTCGAGCTCCCCACCGGCGGCGCCGCGGAGATGCACGAAGGCGACAACCTCATGTACTTCGCCCGCAAGGAGCAGTGCCTGGCCCTCGGCACCCAGCTGCGCACCAAGTTCAAGCCCCGGATCGAGGACTACAAGATCTACCGGATCTACCCCGGCGGCGACACCGAATTCCTGCACCCCAAGGACGGCGTCTTCCCCGAGAAGGTCAACGAAGGCCGTCCCATGGTGGGCCACACCCCCCGCAGCATCGGCGCCAACCCCAACCCCGCCAGCCTCAAGTTCAGCGGCAAGGCCACCCACGAAGCCTGAGCCAGGCCGGCCAGCACCTATAACGGCGGGGCCGGGAGCCCCGTTTTTTTTGCCTGCCTGTCGCCGTGATGCCCGGTTCTGATCGCAGCGCCTTCCTCGCCCGCATCGCCGGTGGGGAAGCAGGTGCTGACTTGGCCGTCAATCTCCTGCCCCTCTGGAAGCGCTGGCCCGCCGACCTGGAGACCCCCCTGACCACCTGGCTGAAGGTGGGGGCGGGCGGCAGCCATGGCGTGCTGCTGGAGTCGGTGGAGGGGGGCGAGCAGCTGGGCCGCTGGAGCTTCGTCGTCAGCGACCCGCTCTGGACCCTCACCTGCCGCGGCGACCGGGGCGAGAGGCGCTGGCGCGATGGCCGCTGCGAACAGCTCCAGGGCAACCCCTTCTCCCTGCTGCGGGAGGCGCTCGCCCCCCTGCGCCCCGGACCGGTGGAGGGCCTGCCGACGGTGGCCCAGCTGTTCGGCTTCTGGGGCTACGAACTGATCCGCTGGATCGAGCCCAGCGTGCCGGTCCACGACGCCCCGGACGGGGCCCCGCCGGACGGCTGCTGGATGCTGGCCGACAGCCTGCTGGTGTTCGACCAGGTGAAACGCCAGATCACGGCGGTGGCCTACGTGGATCTCTCGTCGGGGGCCGATCCCGGCGAGGCCTACGACCGGGCGGCGGCCCGCATCGAAGCCCTTGAGGCCCGCATGCACGCCCCGTTGCCGGCGCACGTCAAGCCGCTGGCCTGGCACGAAGCGAGCGGCGCCGAGCTGGCCACCCGCAGCAACCGGGACCAGGCGGAGTTCCAGGGCGCGGTGGCGACTGCGGCCGAGCACATCGCCGCCGGTGACGTGTTCCAGCTGGTGCTGAGCCAGCGGTTCGAAACCAGGGTGACCCACGACCCCTTCGATCTCTACCGCAGCCTGCGGATGGTCAACCCCTCGCCCTACATGGCGTTCTTCAACTTCGGCGACTGGCACCTGATCGGCTCCAGCCCCGAGGTGATGGTGAAGGCGGAGCCCTGTGCCGAAGGGGTGAAGGCCTCCCTGCGGCCCATCGCCGGCACCCGGCCCCGGGGCGCCGATGACGCCCAGGATGCGGCCCTGGCCGAGGAGCTGCTGGCCGATCCGAAGGAGCGGGCGGAGCACGTGATGCTGGTCGACCTGGGCCGCAACGACCTGGGCCGGGTCTGCCGGGCCGGCACGGTGCAGGTCAGCGAGCTGATGGTGATCGAGAAGTACTCCCACGTGATGCACATCGTCAGTGAGGTGGAGGGGCTGCTGACCGAGGATCACGACATCTGGGACCTGCTGATGGCTTCCTTCCCGGCGGGCACCGTGAGCGGCGCCCCCAAGATCCGCGCCATGCAGCTGATCCACGCCCTCGAACCGGAGGCCCGCGGGCCCTACTCGGGCGTCTACGGGGCGGTGGATCTGGCCGGTGCCCTCAACACCGCCATCACGATCCGCACCATGGTGGTGCTGCCCCACCCCGAGGGCGGCTGGCGGGTGCAGGTTCAGGCCGGTGCCGGGATCGTCGCCGACTCCCGGCCGGAGGCGGAGTACCAGGAGACCCGCAACAAGGCGCGCGGCATGCTCAAGGCTCTTGCCTGCCTGGAGCCCGCCACCGCCGACGCGGCCGGCGTGACGCCATGAGCGCCCCCCTGCTGCTGAAGGGCTTCGAAGTGGAGATGTACACCGGCCGGGCCGACGGCACGGTGGTGGGCTGCTCCGCCGAAGCGGCCGCCGCACTGGCGGGGTTCATGACCGAGCCTGACCACCGCAACCTCGAGTACGTCACCCCGCCCGAGGCCTCCTACATCGCCCAGCTGGAGCTGCTGCTGGAACCGCGCCGGCGCCTGCGCCGCTGGCTCCAGCCCCGCCAGCTGACCCTGCTGCCCGGGAGCACCCTGAGCCTGGGGAACAGCCGCCGCTTCGAGCGCTCCGACCCCGAGAACCCCTACCACGGCTACATCGAGGCCACCTATGGCACCTGGGTGGTGACCGCCAGCGTCCACATCAACCTGGGCCTGACGGAGATGGACGCCCTGTTCGCGGGCCTGCGGCTGCTGCGCTGCGAAGCCTCCCTGCTGCTCGCCCTCAGCGCCAGCTCCCCGTTCCTCGACGGGGAGGTCACCGGGGCCCACTCCCAGCGCTGGCTGCAGTTCCCAATCACGCCGCCCCTCGTGCCCCTGTTCCGGGACCACCGCCACTACATCGACTGGATGGAGGAGCAGCTGGCCGCCGGGGCGATGCGCAACGTCCGCCACCTCTGGACGTCGGTGCGGCCCAACGGCGACGACCGCCCCCATGGCCTCAACCGCCTCGAGATCCGCATCTGCGACCTGATCGACGACCCGCTGCTGCTGCTGGCGGTCACCGCCTTCACCGAACTGCGCCTGCAGCAGCTGCTGCAGGATCCCGCGGGCCAGGATCCCCTGGCCGCCGGCCGCTTCGGGGCCGCCGAGCTGGAGGCCATCGCCGATGCCAACGACCGGGCCGCGGCCCGCTCCAGCCTCCAGGCCCGGCTGGTGCACTGGCGCACCGGCGAGACCCTGGAGGCCCGCGCCTGGATCGCCGCCGAACTCGAAGCGATGGCGCCGCTGGCGGCCGAACTGGGGCTGGCCCGGTGGCTGGCGCCCCTCCACGACCTGCTGGCCGGCGGCAACCAGGCGATGCGATGGCTGGCGCGCCATGGGCGCGGCGAAAGCATCGGTGCCATCATCGGCAGCGAAGCCGTGGCTCTCGAACGGCGGGAGAGGGCCCTGGACGCATGGCTGGCGACAGAAGCAGCCCAGGTTCCTGGAGGATCATGAACAGCACCCCCGCGCCCACCGCCCCCATGCGGCTCCACCTGACCGAGCCTTCGGTCGTTCCCGCCGAGGCCTCACCCGGGGTGATCCGACTGCTCACCGAGCGGCTGGAGCTGGTGGAGGACCTCTGGCAAACGGTGCTGCGCAGTGAATGCCCGCCCGAGCAGGTGGAGCGCCTGCTGCGGCTCAAGGAACTGAGCGGTCCGGTGGCGCCGGGCCTGGATCCGGAGGCCCCCTCATCCGTCGACACCGACGGCATCGTGGCCCTGATCAAGGCCATGGACCTGGCCGAGGGCATCGCCGCGGCCCGGGCCTTCTCCCTCTACTTCCAGCTGGTCAACATCCTTGAGCAGCACATCGAGGAGGACAGCTACCTCGAGAGCATCAAGCGGGCCCCCGCCCCCGCCAGCAACGACCCCTTCCTGCCGCCCCTGGCCAGCCAGAGCGATCCGGCCACCTTCCGCCAGCTGTTCGAGCGCCTGCGGGCCCTGAACGTGCCGCCGGGCCAGCTGGAGGGGCTGCTGCGGGAGCTCGACATCCGGCTGGTGTTCACGGCCCACCCCACCGAGATCGTCCGCCACACCGTGCGCCACAAGCAGCGGCGCGTGGCGGCCCTGATCCAGAAGCTGCAGGTGAACGGCCAGGGCAACCCGGACGACAACGACCGGCTGCGCCAGCAGCTCGAGGAGGAGATCCGGCTGTGGTGGCGCACCGACGAGCTGCACCAGTTCAAGCCGTCGGTGATCGATGAGGTCGATTACGCCCTCCACTACTTCCAGCAGGTGCTCTTTGACGCCCTGCCCCAGCTGCGCCAGCGCATCCGCGCCGCCCTGGCCGCCAGCTATCCCGACGTGCAGCCCCCCCGGGACGCCTTCTGCACCTTCGGCTCCTGGGTGGGCTCCGACCGGGACGGCAACCCCTCGGTGACCCCGGACGTGACCTGGCGCACGGCCTGCTTCCAACGCCAGCTGATGCTGGCCCGCTACATCCAGTCGGTGTCGGTCCTGCGCGACCAGCTCAGCATCTCGATGCAGTGGAGCCAGGTGAGCGCGGCCCTGCTGGAATCCCTGGAGATGGACCGGCTGCGCTTCCCGGAGATCTACGAGGAGCGCGCCGCCCGCTACCGGCTCGAGCCCTATCGGCTGAAGCTGAGCTACACCCTGGAGCGGCTGCGCCTCACCCAGCAGCGCAACCAGCAGCTGGCCGAGGCGGGCTGGGAATCCCCCTGCGACGGGTCCTCCGGCTACGAGGCCGGACTCAGCAGCCTGATGGAGCCGGCCCCACCCCAGGAACTGCACTACGCCTCGGTGGAGGAATTCCGCACCGACCTGGAGCTGATCAAGGAGAGCCTCGATGCCACCGGCCTGAGCTGCGAAGCCCTCCAGGACCTGCTCAGCCAGGTGCACATCTTCGCCTTCTCCCTGGCCAGCCTCGACATCCGCCAGGAGAGCACCCGCCACAGCGACGCCATCGACGAGCTCAGCCGCTACCTGCTGCTGCCGGTGCCCTATGGCGAGATGGACGAGGAGCAGCGGGTGGAGTGGCTGCTGAGCGAACTCAAAACCCGCCGGCCCCTGCTGCCGCCGGCGGCCCGCTGGAGCGCCCCCACCGCCGAGACCTTCGCCGTGTTCCGGATGCTGCAGCGGCTGCAGCAGGAGTTCGGCCGGCGCATCTGCCGCACCTATGTGATCTCCATGAGTCACACGGTGTCGGACCTGCTGGAGGTGGTGCTGCTGGCCAAGGAGGCCGGGCTGGTGGATCCGATGGCCCAGAAATCGGCCCTGCTGGTGATCCCCCTGTTCGAAACGGTCGAGGACCTGCAGGGGGCCCCGGCCGTGATGGGGCGGCTGTTCGCCGACCCCTTCTACCGCCAGCTGCTGATCAGCAACAGCGACGGCGAGCAGCCCCTGCAGGAGGTGATGCTGGGCTACTCCGACAGCAACAAGGATTCCGGCTTCCTCTCCAGCAACTGGGAGATCCACCGGGCCCAGATCGCCCTGCAGTCGCTGGCCGATGCCCACGACGTGGCCCTGCGCATCTTCCACGGCCGCGGCGGCTCGGTGGGCCGGGGCGGTGGCCCCGCCTACCAGGCGATCCTGGCCCAGCCCAGCGGCACCCTGAAAGGACGCATCAAGATCACCGAGCAGGGGGAGGTGCTGGCCTCCAAGTACTCCCTGCCGGAGCTGGCCCTCTACAACCTGGAAACGGTCACCACCGCCGTGCTCCAGAACAGCATGGTCAGCACCCCGGTGGACGACACCCCCACCTGGAACGTGCTGATGGAACGGCTCGCGGCCCACTCCCGCGACCACTACCGGGCGCTGGTCCACGACAACCCCGACCTGGTGGCCTTCTTCCAGCAGGTGACCCCGATCGAGGAGATCAGCAAGCTGCAGATCTCCAGCCGACCGGCCCGGCGCAAGAGCGGCGCCAAGGACCTCTCCAGCCTGCGGGCCATCCCCTGGGTGTTCGGCTGGACCCAGAGCCGCTTCCTGCTGCCCAGCTGGTATGGGGTGGGCACGGCCCTGCAGGCCGAGCTCGATGCCGACGGCGAGCAGATGGAGCTGCTGCAGCTGCTCTACCAGCGCTGGCCCTTCTTCCGCATGCTGATCTCCAAGGTGGAGATGACCCTCTCCAAGGTCGACCTGGAGCTGGCGGGCCATTACGTCACCTCCCTGGGACGCCCCCAGAACCGGGAGGTGTTCGCCCAGATCTTCGAGGCGATCGCCCGCGAGTTCGCCCTCACCCACTCCCTGGTGCTGCGCATCAGCAACCACAGCCGGCTCCTTGACGGCGACCCGGCTCTGCAGCTGTCGGTCGACCTGCGCAACCGCACGATCATCCCCCTGGGCTACCTGCAGGTGGCGCTGCTGCGCCGGCTGCGGGAGCAGAAACGGCAGCCGCCCATGAGCGAAGGGCCGGGCGACGGGCCGGGAGGCGGCGGCGACGGCCGCACCTACAGCCGCAGCGAGCTGCTGCGCGGCGCCCTGCTCACCATCAACGGCATCGCCGCCGGCATGCGCAACACGGGCTGATTCCCTGGACTCTCTGTTGATCCCCTTCCGCAGCCAGCCCCCGACTCCACGCCTGCGGGAGGGTTACGCCCTGCTGCTGCAGCACGACCCCGATCCGGCCGGCCTCAACCACCTGCTGGTGGCCTGCGGGGATGGCCCCCGCAGCCCGGAGCGCTGGCAGCGGGTGCTGGAGCGCAGCACCTGGCATCTGGTGGTGCTCAACCCCGCCGGCCGGCTGGTGGGTTTCGTGCGCGCCACCAGTGACCAGGCCCTCAATGCCAACCTCTGGGACCTGATGGCCGATCCGGCCGACCCCTGCCGGGACGAGGTCATCGGCGCCCTGGTGCAGGCCGCCCTGGCCCGTCTGCGGCGGGAGCTGAGCGGCTGCAGCATCTCCCTGTCCGCCCCGCCCGAAGCCGTGACCGCCCTCACCCGGGCCGGGTTCGTGGTCGACCCCGGCGGAATCCGGGCGATGGGCCTCAACCTGAGGAGCAGTGAAGAGGGGTGAGGGTGACTGGGCTGACGAGCATGGAGGGACTCGAACCCCCGACATTCAGAACCGGAATCTGACGCTCTATCCAACTGAGCTACATGCCCTGCCACGGTGGTTCCGGCCCCCTGGGGGACCTTGGCCGCCGATGGGGGTACCTTAGCGGCTGACCGCCCCAGAACCATCCGGCTGCACCGCCTGGACTTCCGGCATTTCCGCAACATCGACGGCCTGCAGCTGACGCTGGAGGCACCCCGGCTGCTCGTCATCGGCAGCAACGGCCAGGGCAAGTCGAACCTGCTGGAGGGGGTGGAGCTGCTCACCAGCCTGCGCTCCCACCGCTGCAGCGTCGACCGGGATCTGATCGGCCACGGGCACCCCTGCAGCCGGCTGGGCGCCCTCACCGATGAGGCCGACAGCCTGCAGCTGGAGCTACGGCGCAGTGGCGGACGCCAGGCGTTCCGCAACGGCAAGCGGCTGGAGCGTCAGCTCGACCTGATCGGTCCCCTGCGCTGCGTCGGCTTCAGCGCCCTCGACCTGGACCTGGTGCGCGGGGAGCCCGCCCTGCGGCGCCAGTGGCTGGACCGGGTGGTGCTGCAGCTGGAGCCGGTCTACGGCGCCCTGCTGAGCCGCTACGGGCGCCTGCTGCGCCAGCGCAGCCAGCTGCTGCGCCGGGGCCTCGGTGCCGAAACGCGCCAGGAGCTGCTGGAGGCCTTCGATCAGCAGATGGCCCTGGTCGGCGCCCGCCTGCACCGCCGCCGCCAGCGGGCCCTGCGACGCCTGGAGCCACTGGCGGTGGCCTGGCAGCAACGCATCGGCGGGGCCGGCGAACCGCTCCAGCTCGACTACGTCAGCGGCACCGAGCTGGCGGAGGCGAGCGACGAGGAGGGCCCCTGGCGCCAGGCCCTGGAGGAGCAGCTGCGCCGGCAACGGCCCCAGGAGGAGCGCCTCGGCCAGTGCCAGGTGGGTCCGCACCGCGACGAGGTGGCCCTGCTGATCGGCGGCCAGGCCGCGCGGCGCTACGGCTCCGCCGGCCAGCAGCGCACCCTGGTGCTGGCCCTGAAGCTGGGGGAACTGGAGCTGGTGGGCCAGGTGGTGGGCCAGCCGCCGCTGCTGCTGCTCGACGACGTGCTGGCCGAACTCGACCCGGGGCGCCAGCAACTGCTGCTGGAGGCGGTGGGGGACGGCCACCAGTGCCTGGTGAGCGCCACCCACCTGGAGGCCTTCAGCACGGGCTGGCGGGCCCGCAGCCAGGTGGTGGAACTGCGCAGCGGAGCGCTGGTGGCCTGAGGGCCGAACTCCCTGCTGCCGCAGGCAGCCTGGCGAACCTCGGTTCCGCGCTCCGGCACGTATGGTGAGGCCTGTTTGACCGGATTCGATGAACCAGACCCTTTCCAGCCTGCATCCCAACCCGGGATGGAAGCCCGCCGCCTCCCCCACCCACCCGATTGCACACCCCGTCTCCGCCCCAGGCGACACCACCGACGCGGTAGGGAAACACTGCATCCTCGAGCTCTACGACTGCGACTGCGCACGGCTCGATGACGAAGCTTTCCTCAGGGACACCATCACGACAGCAGCCAGACGTGCCGGTGCGACCCTGCTCAACCTGATCACCCACCGCTTCGAACCCCAGGGCGTCACGGGGCTCGCCCTGCTGGCGGAATCCCACATCTCCATCCACACCTGGCCCGAATCGGGCTATGCGGCCGTGGACGTGTTCACCTGCGGTGACCACACGATGCCGGAACGGGCCTGCCAGGTGCTGTGGGAGGAGCTGGGGGCCGGCCGCCACAAGCTCACCAGCTTCCGGCGCGAGACGCCCGAAGCCCTGGCCGACAGCCAGAGGGAGCCCCACCTCGCCAGCGCCTGAGCGCCGGTGCATCCACCACCGACTGCCGGGGACACCCTCCCCGGCAGATTTTCTGCGTCCATCACTGGCCAGGTCGCTCCTCAGTCCCGCTCCGGTGTCAGGGCGCGGTTCAGCTTGCCGCTGACCAGCCCCTCGAGGTCGAGGGCCACGGCGCTGAATCCCATCCCCCGGAACGCCGCCACCAGCTCGGGGCGCAGTTCGCCTTCGGCCAGGCGCTCCAGTGCCGCCGGTAATGCGGCTGCGGGGATCTCGATGCGGGCCGTCTCCCCCTGGCTGCGCACCCGCAGTTCGCGAAAGCCGCGCTGGCGCAGCCACTCCTCGGCGGCGGCCACCCGGGTCAGCCGCGTCGCGCTGATCGGTTCGCCGTAGGGGAAGCGGGAGGCGAGGCAGGGCTGGGCCGGCTTGTCCCACCAGGGCAGACCAAGGGCCCGGGAGAGCTGGCGCACCCCCGCCTTGTCGATGCCGGCCTCCGCCAGGGGGGAGCGCACCCCGAACTCCCGGGCGGCACGGATCCCGGGCCGGTGGTCGCCCAGGTCGTCGAGGTTGACGCCATCGAGCACCTGGGCCCCTTCGGCGGCGGCGGCGATGGGGGCCAGCAGGCGGTGCAGCTCCCGTTTGCAGGCGTAGCAGCGATCCTGGGGGTTGCTGGTGTAAGCGGGGTCGGCCAGCTCCGCGGTGGTCAGTTCCCGGTGGCGCAGCCCCAGCCAGCGGGCCTGGTCGCTGGCCTCGCGGCGCAGGTGGGGGGCCAGGGCCGGCGAGACGCCTGTGACCGCCAGGGCCCGCTCCCCCAGCCGGTCGCCGGCCAGGGCGGCCACCAGGGCGCTGTCGACACCGCCGGAGTAGGCCACCACCACCTGGGGAAAGGCGTCGAGCTGGCGGCAGAGCGACTCCAGACCCCTCTCCAGCGGAGCCGGCAGGGCTTCGAGCAGGCTGAGGCGGCGGGTGGCTGGCATGGCCTCGATCCTGGCAAGGCTGGGTAGCATCCGGGTCAGTTCTGCCCGCCGCTGCTCCCCGCCACCCGCCGATGACCCCCGCCGCCCGCAGCACCCAGACCCCGCAGCGCGGCACTGGGCGAGGCATCGGCATCCGCACCGCCGCCGGCAGCGACGAGCGGGCCCACGGCCAGCTGCACGTCTACGACGGGGAGGGCAAGGGCAAGAGCCAGGCGGCCCTGGGGGTGGTGCTGCGCACCATCGGGCTGGGCATCTGCGAGCAGAAGCGCACCCGGGTGCTGCTGCTGCGGTTCCTCAAGGGCCCCGGTCGCGCCTACGACGAGGACAGTGCCATCGAGGCCCTGCAGCAGGGCTTCCCCCACCTGATCGATCAGGTGCGCACCGGCCGCGGCGACCACTTCAGCGCCGAGGAGGCCACCCGCTTCGACCATCAGGAGGCCCAGCGGGGCTGGGACATCGCCAAGGGGGCCATCGCCAGCAACCTCTATTCGGTGGTGGTGCTCGACGAACTCAACCCCGTGCTCGATCTGGGCCTGCTCGACACCGAGGAGGTGGTGCGCACCCTGGCCACCAAGCCGGCGGGGATGGAAATCATCTGTACCGGTCGGGGGGCGCCGCGTCAGCTGGTGCAGCTGGCCGATCTGCACTCGGAGATGCGGGCCCACAGCGGCCCCCAGCAGGGTCTCGAGGGCCTGGAGATCTACACCGGGGAAGGCAAGGGGAAATCCACCAGCGCCCTGGGCAAGGGGCTGCAGGCCATCGGGCGGGGCATCAGCCAGGACAAGAGCCACCGGGTGCTGATTCTGCAGTGGCTCAAGGGCGGGGCGGGCTACACCGAGGACGCGGCCATCGCCGCCCTGCGCGAGAGCTACCCCCACCTGGTGGACCACCTGCGCTCCGGGCGCGACGCCATCGTCTGGCGGGGCCAGCAGCAGCCGATCGACTACGTGGAAGCGGAACGGGCCTGGGAGATCGCCCGAGCCGCCATCGCCAGCGGCCTCTACAAGACCGTGATCCTCGACGAGCTCAATCCCACCGTGGACCTGGAGCTGCTGCCGGTGGAGCCGATCGTCCAGACCCTGCTGCGCAAGCCCACCGAAACGGAGGTGATCATCACGGGCCGCTGCAAGAGCCGGCCGGCCTACTTCGACCTGGCCAGCGTCCACTCGGAGATGGTGTGCCACAAGCACTACGCCGAGCGGGGTGTCGACCTCAAACGCGGCGTCGATTACTGATCCTGGCGGTCAGGGGACTGCCGTTCAGGGGTTCCCGGGTCCATCGGCCCGCTCGAGCTCCAGTTGATCCTCCTCGAGCATCACCACTTCCTCCGAGGCGATGAACCGCCCCAGCAGCAGGCCCACCAGCAGGGCCACGTAGAGGGTGCTGGCGACGCTGAGGAGGATCACGAAGCGCTCCCCCACCGCATTGGACGGCAGCACATCGCCGTAGCCGACGCCGGCGATGGTGACGAAGCTGAAGTAGGTGAGCCGGTCGAGCAGCAGCTGGTGGCTGGCGGCCGCCCCGAGGCTGAAGCTGCCGGGGACGAGCACCTGGGTGGCCGTGGCCAGCACGCCGCCGGTGAGCCCCAGGTGCAGATAGCCCGCCGCGGCCCCGGCCATCACCAGGCCATTGACCCGCGGCACCCGGGCCAACAGGCGCACCAGCCGCAGGGAGGTGGCCAGGAAGAAGAGGCTCAGCAGCACCATCTCCACGGCGCGGAACAGGCCGCCGGGCCAGGTCCCCATGGCCACCGGCACCCAGAGCCCCAGGCCCCCCACCAGCCCGATCCCCCGGAAGATCTCCTGGCGCAGGCGGGCGTAGGTCACCCCGGCGATCACCGGCAGGGTCTGGATTGACTGCAGGATCAGCAGGTTGAAGACCAGGGCCAGGAGCACATTGGCCGGCCAGCCCCGCGTGGCCGTCAGCGGCATCACCAGGATGGGCAGCAGGGCCGTCAGCAGAAGCGGCAGGAAGCGCTTCTCAAGGGCGATCAGGCGGCGGGCTTCCTGGCGGCGGCGCTCCAGCCACCGCTGCCTGGCGGGGGAGGAGGGGTCAGTAGCGCGGAACGTCAGGATCCACCTCCTGGCTCCAGGCGTCGATGCCGCCCTGCACGTTGACCCCCTCGATGCCGTGGCGGGCCAGGGCGATCAGGGCCTTGGCGGACCGTCCCCCCAGCTTGCAGTGGACGTACAGCCGCTTGCCGCTGGCGAGGCGCCGCACCTCCTCGATCGCCTCGCCGCTCTCGATGCGATCGAGGGGCACCAGCACGGCGCCGGGGATCACGGCGATCTCGGCCTCCGGCGGATTGCGCACATCCAGCAGGAGCAGCTCGTCCCGGGGACCGTCGAGCAGGGCCTTGAGTTCGGTGACGGTGATCGTGGCCACGCTGCCCGCCTCCTCCTGGCCGGGGGCCGAGCCACCGACGCCGCAGAACTCCTGGTAATCGATCAGCCTGTCGATCACGGGACGCTCCGGGTTGGGGCGCAGCTTCAGCTCCCGGAAGCTCATCTTGAGGGCATCGAAGAGCAGCAGGCGGCCACTGAGGCTGGTGCCGATGCCGGTGATGAGCTTCACCGCCTCGGTGGCCTGGATCACGCCGATGATCCCGGGAAGCACCCCCACCACACCGCCTTCGGCGCAGGAGGGCACCATGCCCGGCGGCGGCGGCTCGGGGAAGAGGTCGCGGTAGTTGGGCCCACCCTCGAAGTTGAACACCGTGGCCTGGCCCTCGAAGCGGAAGATCGAGCCGTAGACGTTGGGCTTGCCCAGCAGCACGCAGGCGTCGTTGACCAGGTAGCGGGTGGGGAAGTTGTCGGTGCCGTCGCAGACGATGTCGTAGCCGGCGATGATCTCCAGGGCGTTCTCACTGCTGAGGGCCGTTTCGTAGAGATCCACCTGGCAGTGGGGATTGATCTCGTGGATCCGGGCCTTGGCGGATTCGATCTTGGGCTTGCCCACCCAGCTGGTGCCGTGGATCACCTGGCGCTGCAGGTTGCTGTGGTCCACCACGTCAAAATCGACGATGCCCAGGCGGCCGACGCCGGCGGCGGCCAGGTAAAGGAGCAGAGGGGAGCCGAGGCCGCCGGTGCCGACGCACAGCACCGAGGCCGCCTTGAGCCGCTTCTGCCCCTCCATGCCGATCTCCGGCAGGATCAGGTGGCGCGAGAAGCGCACCACCTCATCGGGGCTCAGCTGGACGGCGCTGGTGTCAGGAGGAAGCATGGCAGCGAAGGCCCACGTCGCTCGAATCGTCCATTCTCCACGCCAGCGGCCGGGGAGGGCCGTGCTCCGGCAGCCACCAGCAGGCCAGGGACCACTGGGTGCCCCCGTCGGCCGGCGCCGCGGCAGGGCCATCGGCCTGCCCCAGGATCAGCATCAGCGTGGGGGCAAAGGCGAGCGAGCGGTCCAGGGCCGAGGGCAGCGGCGCCGAGCGCGGGTGGCTGTGGGCCGAGCCCAGGACCGTTAGGCCCCGGGCCCGGGCCCACTTCTGCGCCTGCAGCTGCTCGCGGGGGTCAAGGGCGAAACGGCGACGACGCTCCGGCGGCGGCTCCCAGGCATTGAGACAGGGCCAGACGTGGTCGATCCGCCAGGGGTCGCGGCGACCCAGCAGCAGGGCACAGCCCTCTTCGGGTGCGGCGGCCAGCAGGACGGCCTCCAGCACCGTCAGCGCCTGCCGACCGAGGCACAGCTCCTCTGGCGTCGGTGGGTCCACACCGGTACGTTATGCGTCATTCCGTCAGGAGACCGCTCCTTCCATGATCGACAGCACGACCGAGGTGAAGGAGACCATGCAGGACGACACCACCAGCAGCTCCGCCGCAGAGGCTGATTTCAGCGAGCGCTACAGCGACGTGATCGGCAAGATCAACGAAACCCTCGACAAGGTCGACTGGAGCCAGGTCGGTCGGATCGGCAAGGCCTCCGGCGTACTGCTGGCCGTGATCGTGGCCCAGATCCTGATCAAGGGCGTGCTCGACACCATCAACCTGCTGCCCATCGTCCCCGGGCTGCTGGAGCTGCTCGGCCTGGTGGTGGTCGGCAACTGGAGCTGGAACAACCTCACCACCGGCGAAAAGCGCTCGGCGGTGATGGCGAAGATCCAGACCCTGCGCAAGGAATATCTGAGCTGAGCGCCGCTCCGTCCGCATCAGGGGGGGCGTGAACCCGTCTCACGCCCCGTCCGCCCTCTCGCCGCGCTCCACCAGGGCATCGAGGCAGGCCGCGCTCTGGCCCACATAGCTGCCACCGAACAGGTTGGCATGGTTGAGCAGGTGATAGAGGTTGTAGAGGTCGCGCCGCGCACGGTGCCCTGAAGGCAGGGGCCAGGTGTGCTGGTACCCCTCGAAGAAGGCCTCGGGAAAGCCTCCGAACAGGCGCGCCATGGCCAGGTCCACTTCCCGGTCGGCCCGGTGCACCGCCGGATCGAAGATCACGCCCTGGCCATCGCCGCTGATGGCCGCATTGCCGCTCCAGAGATCCCCGTGCACCAGGCAGGGATCGGGGTGGTGGTCCGCCAGCCACTGTCCGGCGCGCTCCAGCAGCACGGAGGCCTGCCGCAGCGGCTGGCCGCTGCGGGCCAGGTGCTCCAGCTGGGGAGCCAGCCGTCGTTGCACGAAGAAACGGCCCCAGTCCGCCTCCCAGCCGTTGCGCTGCGGGAAGGAGCCGATCACGTTGTCCCGGGGCCAGCCGAAGGCGGCCCCGACCCGATCCTCCGCCACGCAGCGGCGGGTCAGGCTGCGGCGGTGCAGCGCAGCCAGCGCTGCCCCCAGGCGGCGCCACTGCGGCTCATGAGCCGCAGAACGGCCGCGCGCCAGGTCGAGCCAGGGGAGCACCAGGACAGTCGAAGGTCCCGACACCCCGCAGGCCAGGGGGACGGGCACCCGTGGGCCCTCGTCACCCGCCGCCGCCGCGAGGGCCCGCAGGCCATCGGCTTCCGCCTCCAGAAGGGGCAAGGAGGAGGCGCCATTTGTTTTGGCAAACAGCCGGCGGCCATCAGCCAGATCCAGTCGCCAGGCGTTGTGGATGCAGCCACCACCCACCGGTGTCCAGCCGACAGGCTCGACACCGAGCTGCTCGGCCAGCCAGGCGGCGAAGGAATCAGGCAGAGGCATGGGCCAATGCGGTGGTTTACTCCAGCCTGTCCCAGCGGCCCCATCGCGACCGACAGGACGTGCCAAAGAAAGCCCCTGCCTGACGGCAAGGACGGATCGGCGAAGGGTGGGAACGAGCTCAGGCCACCGCGGCTGGCTTCGTGATCCGTGCCCTGAGCTTGCGGCTGAAGCCGAAGGCGGCTGCAGCGCCCACCACGGGGAGAGGTCCAGGGACGGAGTCCGGCGGTACCCACCAAGGGCACCGGCCCCACTGCGGCCCCGCCGGAGAAGGGACCCACGCCCCTGAGCCCCCTCCTGCCAACATCAGCCTGAGGCACAGATGCAGCGTTGAACCCCAGCGGAAGTGGCCAGACGGACGCGGTGGTGGTGGGCGCCGGCATCGCCGGCCTGACGGCGGCGGCCCTGCTGGCGAAGCAGGGCCTGCAGGTGGAGTTGCTCGAGGCCCATCACCAGAGCGGTGGCTGCGCCGGCACCTTCCGGCGTGGTCCCTACGTGTTCGACGTGGGGGCCACCCAGGTGGCGGGGCTGGAGCAGGGGGATGGCACCCCCGCCGGCATCCATGCCCGCCTGTTCCGCCATCTGGGGGTGGCACCACCGGCGGCGGTGCCCCTGGACCCCGGCTGCGTGGTGGATCTGGCCGACGGCCGCGAGCCGGTGTCGATCTGGCGCGACCCGCAGCGCTGGCGGCAGGAGCGGTTGCGACAGTTCCCGGGCAGCGAACGGTTCTGGGACCTCTGCGACGTCCTGCACCGGGCCAACTGGGCCTTCGCCTCGCGGGATCCGGTGCTGCCGCCGCGCTCCTGGTGGGATCTGGGCCAGCTGCTGGGCGCCCTGGGGGCGGGAACTCTGGCCAGCGGCCTGCTCACCACCGCCACCATCGCCGACCTGCTGCGGCTGACCGGCTGCGGCGCCGACCGGCGGCTGCGGCGCTTCCTGGATCTGCAGCTGCGGCTCTATTCCCAGGAACCGGCGGATCGCACCGCCGCCCTTTACGGGGCCACGGTGCTGGCGATGGTGCAGGAACCGCTCGGGCTCTGGCACCTGGAGGGGTCGATGCAGGCGCTCAGCGAAGCCCTGGAGGGCGCCCTCGCCCAGCACGGCGGGCGGCTGCGACGGCGGCACCGGGTGGAGCGGCTGCAGCCGCCGGAGCGGCCCGGGGGCGAGTGGCGGATCGCGGGCCAGCGTGGCGGTGGCCCACCCGGCGCCAGGAACCCAGCGGGGGAGGCGTTCCACCTCAGCGCCCCCGAGGTGGTCGTCAGCCTGCCTCCCCAGACCCTGCCGGCCCTGCTCGGGGATGCGCTCCCCGCCGGCTACCGGCGGCGGCTCGAGGCCCTGAGCGAACCCAGCGGTGCCCTGGTGTTCTACGGAGCCGTCGAGCGGGACCGGCTGCCGCCGGGGTGCCCCAGCCACCTGCAGCTGGAGGCCCCTGACCCCGGCTCCCTGTTCGTGTCGGTCAGCCAGGAGGGGGACGGCCGGGCGCCCGCCGGACGCGCCACGGTGATCGCCAGCGTGTTCACCCCGGCCCGCCCCTGGTTCGGCGGGGACGAGGCCGCCTATCAGGCGCAGAAGCAGCAGGCGATGGCCGCCATCCAGCGGGGCCTGGAGCGGCTGCTGGGGGTGGGGCCCGCCGACTGGCTGCACGGGGAGCTGGCCACCCCCCGGGGCTTTGCCGGCTGGACCGGCAGGCCCTGGGGCTATGTGGGCGGCCTGGGCCAGCACCCCAGCCGCTTCGGGCCCTTCGGCCTGGCCAGCCGCACCCCCCTGACGGGGCTGTGGCTGTGCGGCGATGCCATCCACCCGGGCGAGGGCACGGCCGGGGTGAGCCTCTCGGCCCTGATGGCCTGCCGCCAGCTGCTGGCCGGGCGGGGGGTGGACCTGCGGCCCTGACCCCCCGCCACAGGACCTCAGTTGACGCTGACGCGCACCACCCGGCCGCCGAGACGCTGCACCCGCTGCAGGGCCTCGTTCATGCGGCTGTAGGGCACCCGCATCACATAGGCACCGCTGCGCACCACGGCGTTGTTCACCAGCCCGGTGGCGGTGATGGTGGCCACCCGGCCGCTGGGGGAGCTGGTGCCACGCACCCCGGCCGACACCACCAGGGCCTCCTCGCGGTGGCCGCGGGCGGGATCGGTGCTCTGGCCGCTGCGGGAGATCGGACCATCGACGCTGGCTCCGCCCTGGGCCAGGTTGGCCTGGAAGAAGGATTCACCGCTGAAGCGGGGACGCAGGACCGTCACCGTCACGGCCCGGTCCTGGTGCAGGGCCCGGCCCAGCTTGAAGCGGGTGCCGGCGCTGTCTCCCTTCACCGACGCCGCCGCCCCGCCGGCCAGCTGCATCAGCCAGGAGAACTGCTGCCCCTGGTGGCCGGCGGAGTAGTCCCAGCCGTGCAGATAGGGCACCACGTCGGAGCCGAAGCGCTCCTGGTACTCGGGGCTGTCGATATAGGAATCGATCTCGGCGTCGTATCCCTGCTCCTGCAGGATCGTGAAGTGGTGCAGCATCTCCGCCTTGTTGTGGGGAGCCCGGCCGAGGAGATGCTTGTGGTTGAGTTCGATGAAGCGGTAGGGATTGCAGTTCTCGAAGAAGCGGGAGCGATACAGACCGCTCCTGGCGAGGGTGCGCACGAATTCCTGCACGGTGAGATAACCGTTGCGGAACAGGGATTCGGCACCGGTGAGGCGCTCGCTCTGCATCACATACTGCTGGCCCAGCACCTGCTGATACACCAGGCGGATGATGGCGTCACGATCCTGCTGGGAGGCTTTTGACCAGTTCTCCTTGTTGCGGTCATCGGCGAAACGCTCGATGCCAAGGGACGGGGCTTGGACCAGGGCCATGGGGGAAACAGGGCAAAGGGCAGAGGGAGGAGCATCGCCGGGGGCGGCCCACCTGGCGGATTCAGACAGGAACCGGTGCGGGGGAACAGCGGGACGTGGTTCCCCGGAAGGCCGTGCCCGCCGACGATGTCAAGCTGCGATTCTCAGCGGATTCCCCTGAATTCAGCCAGAATCGTTACAGCGCTCAGTGCCAGGAAAAGGATCCATACATTCCTTCACCACGAAGGATGACGCCTGCACCACGAAAGATTGCGAAAGAAAACGCAGGCGGCAGCGCATGCCCCTCCTCAGGAAGCGATCCGGTCGGCATCGTTGCGGTCGGCATCGTTGCCGCGGCGCTGGACCTGGCGCAGGGGCCGCCGATCCGCGTCACGGCTGAGGCTGGAGCGGGAAAGGACCGGCAGTTGCAGGGACGGGGCGGGGCTCGCCGCGTCCTGGCAGAGGCTGGCCCAGACGGTTTCAAGGGCGGCCAGCTCGTCGGCCGGAGACCAGCCCGTGGCGGACGGGCGTGCTTCCCCCAATGGGCGATTCTGGCGCCTGGGCTGCGGGAGCTCGATGGTCACTTGTCTTCCCACCACCTTTCTGACCCTTGTACAACATCCGGTGGCAGCGTCCAGAGGGGAGGCAACACAAGCTGACGAAAGAAATTCTGAAGACACGACCACGGGGAAAACGCTGAAATCCGCCTGGAACCGCCCCAACCCCCCGGGGCTACTCGTCGCTGGGCAGCAGCACCAGGGTATGGAGCTGGTCGGTGCCGAGACCATGGGTGAGGATCCACACCTGCAGTCCCTGACCGAGATCAAAGACGCTGCGCAGGGATCCCTGCTGCCGGTAGGCGGCGATGGTGTTGTCACGGGCGTCGCGGGCATCCACCACGCCCCAGTCGCCCCGGCGGTGCCGGGACACCAGGCGCTGCAGGGTTTCAGCATCCACCCACTCGCGCACCTCCGGACTCACGTCCACCGGGCCGATGGCGAGGCGGGCAGCCATGACAGTCGCGTCTCTGGTGTTGAACCTAGGCCGGGCCGGGGCGGGGGGTCAGCCCCTCAGCGCAGGTGGTCGAGCTCGCCGCGGCCGTGACGATCGGCCAGGGCGTCGTAGCCGCCGATGGGCTCGCCATCGATGAACACCTGGGGCAAGGAGGCCAGGCCGCTGCGCTTGGCCACCGCCGCCCGCGCCGCCGCATCATCGGCGAGCTGGACCTCATGGGGGATGCCGAGGGTGCGCAGCATGCGCAGGGCCCGTGCCGAGTAGGGGCAGCCGCTGCGGACGGCGATCTCCACCCGGGGATGGGACGGGGCGGCGGGAGCGCTGGGGCGGGCCGCCGCGGCCGCCACGGCCACCGAGGGATCCCGGGGGGCTCCGGCCTCCGGCAGGAACCCCACCAGCAGGTCGGCACCCCTGAGCACCAGGCTGCCGTGCTCGAGGTGGCCGCCCCACACCTGGCAGTCGCCGTCGGAGAGACTCAGGTGCAGATGCACCCCCTGGGGCGCCACGGTGCCCTGCAGGGTGATGATCTCCAGGTGTCCCTGAAGCACGGTGGGTTCCTCCAGGCCCGGACACTGGAAGGCCGCCTGGGAGAGGTCACCCACCACGCCGAGCACGAACCCGGAGGCGTCGGCGTTGATCGCCAGCTGCTCAAGGCTGGCGCGCAGGTCACTGCCCGGGCCGAGATGCAACGGCAGGGGGTGCATGGCGGACCGGGACGGGAGAGGGGGTCAAGGTAAGTCCTGGACGTCCGACGCCAGCGGCACCAGGCGGCAGCGCAGCAGGGCCAGGGCCTCATCCGGCAACCCCAGAAAGCGGTCCAGCCAGCGATCGCCGCTGGGGGCGATGGTGGCCACGCCCACCAGCACCGCCCGACCGTCGCCGTCGAGGGGCTGGCCGCTGGCCCGGTGGCGGCGGCCCTGCACCGGGCCGGTGACGAGCGTGGTGGCGACGATCAGGTCGGGGGCGCGGTAAAGGCTGCCGATGGCGAAGCGGAAGCGGGCGGCGAACTCCAGCGCCATCGCCCCGGTGGCGCCGTCGAGGCGGCCCTCGAGTCGCTCGGGGTGGATCGTGATCGCCAGTCCGGGGGGCAACGGCAGACCCAGGAAGCGGGTGGAGCGCCCGTCGAGCGGCGGGATGCTCAGGCCGGTGGGAGCAAAGCGGAGGGTGCCGGTGCCGGCGGGATCCGGCGCGGCGAGCACCCCCAGCCCGCCGCCGCCGCGGGCGTCGTAGCGGAAGCGGGGATAGGCGCCGATCGCCAGGCCGCAGCCCGCCTGGGTCTGGAGCGTCAGCTCAGGCATCGATCTGGACCTCCGCCTGGGTGGGGTAGGGGATTTCGATCCCCTCGGCGGCGAACAGGGCCAGCAGGGCCCGGTTGAGGCGGGCCACCTCGTCCTTGAACGCCGCGTAGGTCGGCTGGGCAGAGCGGTAGTCGTAGGTGAAGTCGTAGCTGAAGTCGCTGATGGCCATCAGGCGACAGGCCCGGAAGGCCGCCAGGGGCTCGCGCGCGAACAGGGAGGCGATCAGCTCCGGGATGCGCTGGAGCTGTTCGGGGCTGGTGGTGTAGGCCACGCCGATCACCATGCGGGAGCGGATCACCTGATCGAGGATCTGGCGCAGTCGCAGCAGCACCGCCTCCCGCAGGGTGAGGTAGTCGGTCCAGCTGGGGGCGTGGATCTGTCCGCAGCAGCGCAGCAGCAGGTCCCCGTCGTCCGTCGCCTGGTCGAGGAACACCTGGGCGGCGGACAGTCCCGGCAGATCGGTGAGATAGAGACGGCCGAAATGCACCAGGTCGTCCAGCTGATCGGGCGTGAGCTGCGCCGGCAGGGGCAGGTGCAGCTCGAAGACGTGCAGCACCGCATCCTGCGCCTGACCCGAGCGCAGGGAGTAGTTGACGATCGTCTCCTCATCGACGACCGAGTTGGGGATGGTGATGCGGCTCTCGTGGGTCTGCAGTTCCAGGGACCGCAGCCCGATCTTGGTGACATAGCCGAGGTTGCTGCCGATGCGGCAGAACTCCCCCACCCGCAGGGGACGGTCGGTCTGGATCGACAGCCCGGCGAACAGGTTGCCCAGCAGCTTCGAGGCGCCGAGTCCGATGGCCAGGCCGGGCACGGCGGAGAAGGCCAGCACGGTGGAGGCCGGCAGGCCCAGCAGGATCAGCAGCCGGTACATCAGGGAGATGCCGATGACGGCGCCCAGCACCCGGCAGACGGGCATCACCAGGTTGCTGACCCGGCTCAGCTGCAGGGCGTTGCGCCGTCCTCGCAGGATCGTGATCCACTCTGCCAGGCTGCGGCCCAGGGCCTCCATCAGGAAGAAGCTGAACAACCCGGCCCAGGTGAAGTACAGCGTGTAGAGCAGATACATCAGCACCTGCAGCGGCAGGCCGGTGACGTTGACGTCCTGATCGAGCACCAGTTCCACCAGACGGGTGATGGGCAGGGCCACCCCCGCCAGCAGCACCCGGTGCCAGGCGATGTTGTCCAGTCGCCAGATCTCCATGGGGGTGAGGCTCCTCCGGGCGGACCGTTCGGTCATCCGATAGGTGCCCAGCAGGGCCAGCACCAGCCGGAACTGCACCAGGGCGAAAGCCGCCATCACCGCCAGCCCCAGCCCGATCTGGAACACGGTCTGGTCCCAGAGATGGGTCTCCAGCACGTTGCGGCGCAGGCCCTCGGGGAGGCTCAGATACCACTTGGGCGGCAGGATATGGCCGGGTCTGAGGCTGAAGGCGTCGTAGATGGCCGGCGTCAGCAGGCTGGCAGGGCCGTCGGAGGGGGCTCGCTGCGTCCTGATCTCCTCGTAGAGACCGGGGATCTGGGCCACCGTGGACGCCGAAAACCGGTAGCCGCGATCACGGCCCTCTTCCGTCCCCTCGTCCGAGAGGGTGATGGAGGTGCCCGGGATGGTCCAGCTGGCGCCGGGATTCACCCGTTCCCCGTTCAGGGCCTTCATCCCGGCCGCATCAGGGATCTCGAAAGGCTTGCGGCTGTGGGTGAAGACGTAATCGAGGATCACCTTGAGCTTGAGGGCATATTCATCGGCGAAATCCGCCCGGATGCTCTGGGGAATCTCCGACACATCCAGGGCCTTCACCGCCTCCTCGAAGTAGCTGTTGATCAGCGCCAGTTCCCGGCGCACGGCGCTCGACCAGAACAGCCCGGGTGTGGCCGCCGCCCTGGCCTCGATCCGGGCGATGTCGCGGCTCACCTGGGCCATCACCACGTAGAAGTTGAGCAGGGTGGCCCTGGGGCTGTCCCCCACCACCTGGTTGAGGGGGGCATCGGTCCATTGCTGCTTCAGCTCCAGCAGCTGGCCGTGGAACGGCTGGCTGGCCAGGGGCACATAGGTGTTCCGGCCCGCGCCGGCGGCGGGGGCCCCCTGGCCGGCGGAGAGCGCCGCCGGGGACAGGCCCAGCAGCGGCAGCAGGCAGGCGATCAGGAACGCCAGCAGCGGTCGGAGCAGACGGGGCACCCGGAAGCCGCGGCACATGTCCCGCATGATGGCGGCTCAGTCCGCCGGCAGCACCTGGCGGTAACCGTTCGCCTCGCACACCCGCAGGGGGGTGGCGAACAGGGCGCTGAGGGGGGCGTCCTGCAGGAGAGCGTCGCTGGGGCCGTCGCCCACCACCCGGCCCTCCCGCAGCAGCACGCAGCGGCGGATCTCGGGAAGCACCGCCTCGATCTGGTGGGTCACCAGCAGCAGGGTGGTGCCGGCGCGGGCCAGGCCGCGCAGGATCGCCAGCAACTGGTGTTTCGCCTTCAGATCCAGACCATTGGTGGGTTCATCCAGCACCAGCACCTCGGGGCCGTGCACCAGGGCCCGGGCCAGCAGCAGGCGGCGCCGCTGGCCCTCGGAGAGCTGGCCGTAGGGGCGCCCGGCCAGATCGGCCAGCCCCAGCTGCTCCATCAGCTCGGCCACGCGCCGGCGCTGGGCACCGGTGGCCACCTGGCTGCGACCGATGCCCACGGAGCCGAAGAAACCGGAGAGCACCACATCGTCGGCGGGAACCCGGCCGACGTAGGCGGCGTGGAGGTCCTGGGACACCAGGCCGATGCGGCTGCGCAGCTGCCAGAGGTTCACCGTTTCGCTGCCGAAGATCCGCAGGCAGGAGCCGGGCTTCACCACGGGATAGAGCTCGCGGCTGAGCAGCTTCACCAGCGAGCTCTTGCCGGAGCCGTTGGGGCCCAGCACCGCCGTGGACTCGCCGCGGAAGAGGCGCAGGGAGAGATCCGCGAAGACGCGGCGGGGCCCCAGCCAGGCCTCGACGGCCTCCAGCTCCAGGTAGGCCGATGGGGGGGTGCTCATGGGACGGTGCTCATGCGGGGGCCAGGGGCTGGGCCTCTTTGACGCCCTCCGGCCCCGTGGAGCGGCCCCAGCCGAGCTTGCGTTCCAGCTGGCGGATCATCTTGCCGGCCAGATCCAGGCCGGTGGCGGTCTCGATCCCCTCGAGCCCCGGGCTGGAGTTCACCTCCAGCAGCAGGGGACCGCGGTGGGAGCGCAGGATGTCGACACCGGCCACATCCAGCCCCAGGGCCTTGCAGGCCTTGACGGCCATCTGTTTCTCGGGGGCATCGAGCTGCACGGTCCGGGCCGTTCCCCCCTGGTGCAGGTTGGCCCGGAACTCCCCCTCGGCGGCCGTGCGCTCGATGGCGGCCACCACCTTGCCGCCGACCACGAAGCAGCGCAGGTCCGTGCCGCCGGCCTCCTTGATGAACTCCTGGACCAGCAGGTTGGCGTCAAGGCTCTGGAGGGCATTGATGACGCTCTCGGCCGCCTTCTGGGTTTCGGCGAGCACCACGCCCTTGCCCTGGGCCCCCTCCAGCAGCTTCACGATCAGGGGGGCGCCGCCCACCATGCGGATCAGGTCGACGGTGTCGAGGGGGGAATCGGCGAACCCCGTCACGGGGGTGTTGAGTCCGGCGCGCACGAATTCCTGGGAGGCGAACAGCTTGTCGCGGGAGGCCGTGATCGCCTGGGCACTGTTGAGGGACGGCACCCCCATCGACTCGAACTGCCGCGTCACGGCGCAGCCGTAGAAGGTGACGCTGGGGCGGATGCGGGGGATGACCGCATCCACCGTGCCGAGCACGTCGCCGCCGCGGTAGTGGACCTCCGGGTTGCGGGGATCCAGGCGGATGTAGCACTGGCGAATGTTGAGGAACTGCATGTGGTGCCCCCGTTCCTCGCCGGCCTCGATCAAGCGGCGGTTGCTGTAGAGATCGGGGTTGCTGGCCAGCAGCACGATCCGCAGGCCGGCATCGCGCGGGCGGACGTGGGCATAGAGGGCCCGGCTCTCCTCGGCGCTGAGGCTGCGCAGGTGCTGGCTGCCCTCCGGATCCACCAGGATCCGGCCCACCATCGCCTGCCGGCCGAGCAGCATCCGGTAGCCCATGGCATCCCGGTTGGCGAGCGTCAGCTCCACTTCCCAGCTCTGCTCGCCGAGCACCAGCCGCTCCCGGATCACGTAGCGGCTCTCCGGAACGCCGCTGGTGTTGCGCACCTCACGCCGGGCCACCACGGGGGCCTCATGGCGCACCACCACGACCCGATCGCCCTGCAGGGGGTGCACCTCGAAGCTCACCCAGGGCTGGCCGTCCCGCTCGAAGGGAACGATGTTGATGGCGTGGAGGGCGGAGGTGGCCGCACCGGAATCGACCCGGGCCTTGATCGCCGGCAGCCCGGCGTCCGGGAAGCTGCACCACTCCTCGCTGCCCACGATGATCTTGCCGTCGACGCTGTCCATGGCTCCGGGGCGGGGGGCGTGGGACGGGCCCACGAAGACCCATGCTCGCCGGCCGTCCCGGGGTTGTCGACGGTCACCGGGGGCTGGCCGGATCGCTCAGCGTTCGCGGACGGGAGCGGGGGACAGCTGGCGGAGCACCTGATCCAGCTTCTCCCGCCTGTTGAGGGTGGTGCCGTAGTCGCCGAAGAGGATCGACAGCGCCGGCATCGTGCGGGATCCGGTGGCGCAGACATGGCGGTGCTGGAACACGAAGCGCAGCCAGTGCCGGCACACCGGGGCCGTGGCATCCAGCTGGTGCTTCTCCGCCATGTGGGCCACGCTCCTGCGGGCCCAGTCGCTGGACCAGCGCCGCTGGAAGTACGGCAGATCGGAGGGGAGCAGCTGGTCGGGCGATGGCGGGATGTAGCTGACCTGGCTGGCGGGCTCGAAGAACATCGACCCTCCACTGCTGGCAACGGCAATCGAGAAATCCGTCTCCTCGGCCATGCTCAGCAGGGCTTCGTCCAGGGGTCCGTGCCGGGTGAAGAATTCGGTACGCACCAGGACACAGTGGAATTCGTTGAGTCCGGTCGGACCGGCCACCAGGGGCTGGTTCACCTTGGCCAGCGGCAGATGGTTCCAGGGACGCCGTTCGGTCAGCCAGCGGCGCCCGTTGGGCATGGACTTCCAGACCAGCTGCCCGCCGGCGTGGTGGACGACGCTGAAGGCCTCATCTTCGAACGTCAGGGGGCAGACGGCCGTGCAGCCGTGGCGCTCGGCGCAGGCCACCAGAGCCTGCAGCCAGCCGGGCCTGACGATCACGTCGTTGTCGATGAAGACCAGATAGGGCGTCGTGACGTGGGGCAGGGCCAGGTTGCGGGCGGCATTGGGGGAGAGGTGCTGCTCGCTGCGGATCAGGCGGACGTTCCCCTCCGCCGCCCGCCGCTGCAACGCCGCGGCCAGGTCGGGGGGGGAGTTCCCGTCGATGACGATCAGCTCATACGGAGGGTCGGTGTTCCGTTCGATGGAATCCAGCGATCGCAGCGCATAGCTGAACCGTTCACGCGGAACGACCACCACCGTGACGTCGGCATGGCCCAAGGCCCGATCACCATCTGAATCCATTCCTACAGGAGATCCAGCAGGCTGGGGGTTCTGTACGAGCGATGGTCATGGCGGAGGCTCCCTACCTGGTGGCGCTGGCCCTGCTGGAGCAGGAGGGGATCCGGGCCCTGCCCCTGAACGGCAAGTCGCTGGCCGTGGCGGCGGCAGAGGCCCCGGATCCCGGCGACGACGGCCGCACCCTGGTGCTCGAACTGCTGCTGCGCCTCTGGCAGCGCAGCGAGGAGGGACCCCTGCGGCGCGCCGCCGGAGACAGCAGCCTGCTGCTGGTGGAGCTGCCGCTGGAGGCCCTGCAGGAGCAGCTGCCCCGGCTCAAGGCCCGCTGGGTCGGCGGCGGCAGCACCGCCGCGTTCCACACCGAGCTGGGAGCCCTGGCGATCCGGGGCTGGGGGGTGTCGATCGCCCGCTATGAGCCGGTGCGCTTCACCGCCTGGGCCTGAGGCGCGCCGGCCGGAGACGCCGGGGCCGGCGGGACGGCCGGTGGGGGAGCGGCTGAACCGCAGAGCTCGTACACGAGGCGAAAGTAATCGGACGGGTCCCGGCGGGCCATCACCCGGGCCTCGGCCTCCCGCTGCCAGCGCTCCCCTGCGTAGAGCCTGGCCAGATCGCGCTGGTCGCGCCGACTCAGGCCCCGGCGCAGGTCGTCCTCGCCCAGGAACGGGGCGCCCCGCAGACAGCGGGACTGGACCCCGTGCCACCCCTCATGCAGCAGGGTGTCGGCGAGGTTGCCGCGGGGGCAGACCACGATGCGGCGGCTCTCGCGCAGGTAGAGCCCGTACAGGCCCCGCTCGGCGCAGCGGGGATGGCTGCCGAGCACACGGAAGCCGCGCTGCTCGAAGGCCTCGACCAGCCGCTGGTAGGGCCAGCTGTCGGCCCGGGCCGCCGAGGGCACAAGCAGCGCCAGGGCCAGCGGCCAGAGGGTGGCCGGTCCCGGCCTCCGCCGTGTCATCGAAAGGGGAACGGGATGGCGTGGCTCTGGAACGTATCTCGGCGGGCCATCAGGATGGGGTCCGGTGCGACAGTCCGCCACGGCCATGACCTCCCCCCCCGCCCCTGCGGCCGACGAGCGTCTGGCCGCCCTGCAGCAGGAGTTCGAACACGACGCCAGCTTCAGCCAGGTGTTCGTGGTGCTCACCGTGGGCGCCACCCTGATCGCCAGCCTGGGCCTGCTGGCCAACAGCCCCGGGGTGGTAATCGGCGCCATGGTGGTGGCCCCGTGGATCATGCCGCTGCAGGCGATGGCCTTCGAGATCCTGCGGGGGCGCCTGCCGATGTTCCTGCGGGCCCTGCGCACCCTGCTGCTCGGGGTGGTGATGTGCGTGCTGCTGGCGATGGCGGTGGGCCATCTGGTGGCGTTTCCGAGCTTCGGCAGCGAGGTGATGAACCGCACCAGCCCCAACCTGCTGGATCTGGGGGTGGCCCTGGTGGCCGGGGCGGTGGCGATGTACGCCAAGCTGCGCAAGGACGCCATCTCGGCCCTGGCCGGCCTGGCCATCGCCGTGGCCCTGGTGCCCCCCATGTGCGTGGTGGGGATCCTGCTGTCCTCCGCCGACTGGGCGCAGGCCTACGGGGCGCTGCTGCTGTTCGCCACCAACCTGCTCGGGATCATGGTGGGGGCGATGGCGTCCCTCGGAACCCTTGAGAAGGTGTACCGGCGCCGGCTGTTCCACAGCCGCCTGGGCCTCACCAGCGTCGCCCTCACCGCCCTGCTGGTGATCCCCCTGGGCAGCAGCTTCTTCCGGCTGGTGAACCAGACCCGGCAGGAGAACAAGGCCCAGCAGCTGGAGGCCGCCATCGAGCAGCGTCTGCGCAGCAGCACCATCACTCTCGGCGGCGATCCTGCCATCGACATGGTGGGCCTGAACATCGACTGGCAGCGGAACCCTCCGCTGATCCGGGCCCGGGTGCGGGTGACCGATCCGGAGCTGCCCACGCCCAAACAGGTGGCCGCCGTGCAGGAGTTCATCAACCGCACCCAGGCCCCCCTGCGCTTCCGGCTGGTGATGCAGCGCACCGCCGTGGATCTGATCGGCCCCGACACCGCGCCCAACCCACCCGGGCTGGAGGTGCTGCCGCCGCCCCCGCCCCTGCCGCCCCTGCCGCAAGAGGAGGAGGAGCAGGCGACCGACTAGGGATACCCCCGGGCAGCGGAGGTCAGCCTGACGGCCCCGTCGACGCCTGCCGGAAGACGACCGAGCCCCGCCTGGGTGGCGACCATAATGTTTCCATAAAGACATTCCTGAGCGCGTCGCTTAGGAGTGGAGGCTGTCAGGAGGCCTTTCCATGCATCGCCGAATGGTTTCGATCTCCCTGCGCAGCCGGTCTGTGCGCCTTGCCGCACCGGCCTCCATCGCCCTGATTGGCCTGGTGGCCACAGCCTGCGGTGGCGGGGGGGGAGGCGGCAGCAAATCGCTGCCCTCCATCAGTGGGGCGGGAGCCACCTTCCCGGCCGCGGCCTACCAACGCTGGGGCGGCGATTTTGCCTCGGAAACCGGAAACAAGATGAATTATCAGTCGGTGGGTTCCGGCGCCGGTGTGCGCCAGTTCCTGGCCGGGTCTGTTGATTTCGGCGCCACGGATGAGCAGCTCTCCGAGGAGGATTTCAAGAAAGGTGCCGCTGGTGAGCGTGGCGCCGTTCAGATCCCCATGCTCGGCGGCACGGTGACCCCGGCCTACAACAATCCTGACTGTCCCGATCTGAAGCTCACGCAGGCCCAGCTCGCCGACATCTTCCTCGGCAAGATCACCAACTGGAAGCAGCTTGGCTGTCCTGACAGGCCCCTCACGGTGGCCCACCGCTCTGACGGGTCCGGCACCACCTACGTGTTCACCAACTCCCTGTCCTGTTTTTCCAAGGAGTGGGAAGAGAAAGTCGGCAAGGGCAAAGCCGTGCAGTGGCCTGTTGGCGTGGGCGGCAAGGGCAATGAAGGGGTGGCCGGTGTGATCAGCAACACCCCAGGGTCCCTCGGCTACCTGAACCAGGCCTACGTGCAAGGCTTGATCAAACCCGCCAAGCTCCAGAACAAGGCCGGCAACTTTGTGCTCGCCACTGGGGAAAGTGGTGCTGCCGCCCTGAACGGAATCAAGCTTGATGAGCGTCTGGGTGGGGAAGAATGCAATCCCGCCGGTGCCGACAGCTTCCCGATCGCCGCCTTCACCTGGATCCTCGCCTACCAGAGCGGACAGGGGAAAGAAAAGGCGGAGGCCGTGCGCACGTTCCTGACCTGGGCCCTCCAGGAGGGACCCCAGGCCACAGCCGCCGAACTGGGCTATGTGCCGATCAAAGGCGAGGTGCTGGAGCGGGCCAAGGCCGAGATCGCAAAGATCAAGGAATGATCCCCAGCCCCATACCGCAAGGGTGCTGAAGATCAGAAAGGGGGCTGGGCCCCCTTTTTTTCACCCTCGCCAGGGGAACACCGGACGCGGCGGGGCGTGGTTCGTCGCCTCAGGAACCGGCCGCCAGCCGCTTCCAGGCGGCGGGGCACCCGCATCGCCCCCGGATCGCTTGGCGTGGCCCACCGAGGCATGGAGAAAGGCCACCGCCGCCAGGGCGATCAGCAGGGGCATAGGAGGATGGCCCCGATCCCGGGCACCGGGCAGGGACGCTGCGATGAAGTTCAAGGACTACTACGCCAGCCTGGGGGTGGAGCGCGAGGCCAGCGCCGAGGAGATCAAGAAGGCCTACCGAAAACTGGCGCGCCAGTACCACCCCGATGTGGCCAAGGAGGAGGGCGCCGAAGAACGGTTCAAGGAGATCAGCGAGGCCTATCAGACGCTTTCAGATCCGGAGAAACGCCAGGCCTACGACAACCTCGGCCGCCACCGTCCCGGGGAGGACTTCAACCCCTCGCCGGAGTGGGAAACCCGCTTTTCACGCGGCGGCGGCAGCCAGCAGGAGGTGGACCTGGCCGACCTTTTCGAGCGGATGGGCTTCGGTGGTGGCGGCTTCAGTGGTTTCGGCGGTGGCTTCGGTGGCGGCACCGGCGGACCCCGGCGGCCGGGGGCGGACTTCCCGATCCGCGGCCAGGACGTGGAGGTGGCCACCGAGCTGAGCCTGGAGCAGGCCGCCCGGGGGACGGAGGTGTCGTTCTCGCTCAGCGTTCCGGTGCTGGGGGCCGATGGTCGGGTGGAGAAGCAGAGCCGCAGCGGCCGGATCCGGGTGCCCCGGGGCGTGGTGGAGGGGGAGCGGCTGCGGGTGCCGGGCAAGGGGGGCGACGGCATCGCCGGCGGTGCCCCCGGCGATCTCTATCTGGAGGTGCGGCTGGCACCCCATCCCCGCTTCAAGGCCGTGGGCCACGACCTCTACCTGGAGCTGCCGATCGCCCCCTGGGAGGCGGCCCTGGGGGCCGGAATCAACGTGCCCAGCCTGGAGGGCCCGGTGGCGGTGAGCCTCAAGCCGGGGATGCGCAGCGGCCAGAAGTTGCGGCTGGCCGGCAAGGGTCTGCCCCACCGGCGCGACGGGGCGGGCGATCTCTACGGTGTGATTCAGATCGTGCTGCCCGAAAAGATCGGCGAACGGGAGCAGGCGCTGTACCGCGAACTCGCCGAAGCCTCCGCCTTCCACCCCCGCCACCACCTCGAAGGACCCTCCACCGATGGCTGACGATCTGTTGATTCCCGACGACGACGAGGGGTGCACCGTGGCCCTCGAGGAATTGCTGGCCGCCTCGGGCCTGGGCCACGAGGAGGTGATCGAACTGGTGCAGTTCGGGGTGTTCCGCTGCGCCCAGCACGCGCCGGTGTGGACCTTCCACGTCCGCACAGTGCGCCTGGCCCGCCGCGCCGCCCGCCTGCGCGACGACTTCGGCCTCAACGTCTCCGGGATGGCCCTGGCCCTCACCTACCTGGAGCGGATCGAGGCCCTCGAAGGGCGGCTACGGGAGCTGGAATCGCAGTTGCCGCGGTGAGGGTTCAGCTGGCGGAGTCGTCGTCGATCTCGCCACAGCGCTTCAGCACCGTCGTGATCACGGCCGGAGCGATGCGGAAATCACTGTTGTGCAGCGCATCAAACACCGCCCGGGCCGATGGAATCAGGCCCCGCAGACGGGCCATGCAAATCACTGCAGCGGTGCCGGCAACCTTCAGGCCAAGCTCGTGGGCAACGGCCCTGCCGGCCCGTTCATCGATCAACAGCAGCACCGGTCCGGGTCTGGAGAGGGCCAGGCGGATGCTGGCCGCTTCGCCTTCGACGAGGTCGGGCAACGCCGGACCCTGCTGGGGGTCCGGCGTGATCGTCAGCCAACCGGCCTCAACCGCGGCGGTGATCCTGGCTTCCTGATCGGTGAACCTGCCGGTGAGCACCTCATCGGCCACGGTGGCGGGGAGGATCACGGTTCCGAACAGCTCGCGCAACCAGTCGATCCCGTTGACCTGGGCCAGGCCGATCAGGGGGCTGGCGTCGCTGATGACGATTGCTGCCACTGCTCCAGGGTGTCGAGATCTGCGCGGGTTTCGGCTTCCGTCAGACGGATCGCCGCGATGCCGAGGCGCGAGAGATGGGCGATGAAGGTGGCGGTGTCCATGTCGGCCACGCGGGCGGCCCTGGCCAGAGAGAGCTCGCCTTCGCGAAAGAGGGCCGTGGCCAGGGCTGGCCTGACTCCCGGCGCCTGCAGGAGACCTTGCTGGTCGAGGCCCATCAGCAGTGCGTCGGGATGGTCGCGGTTCAGCACCACGACGATGTCCGTCTTGGCCTGGCGCAGGGCCTCAGACGGATTGTTCTTGAGGCCGCTGACGCTCACGGCACGCATGGCCATCGCCGCAGGGAAGAACGGATAGGACGATCCTATGGCCTCTTACCAGGGGCTTGAGTCAGGGGCCGATTGTTGTGCCCAGCTACAACCCCACCTTGCGGCGCCCCCAGGCCATGCCGGCCGCATAGCCGATCGCCGGCAGCAGCAGCCCGAGGTTCAGGGGGATCTGCACCAGCAGAACGATCCCCACCAGCCAGGGGACCAGCAGAAGGCACCCGAAGGCCAGCTGGCTGAAGCGGGAGCGGCGCGCCAGGCGGCCCGAGCCCTGCACCAGCCGGGGGACGCCCTTGCCCAGGCCGTAGCCCAGCAGCCCGGTCAGAACGGTGAGCAGGATCGCGCCCATGGTTGGAAGGCAGGCCCGTGGATTCTGGTGCCTGGGGGGAAAGACTGGACGGCATGACCCTCTGGATCTGACCCTGCGGGATTGGCTGGAGCTGCCGTGAAGAGACAGCCGCGCCACGACCACCCACGGGCGAGCTGTTTACCCTGAAGACGTCGGCTGCCGGCTGGACCCATGGCCACTGGATCGGATCTGGACTGGGCGGATTGTTCAGCCGTGGAACACGATCCACTGCGCGTCAGTGGTGCCTGGGTGTTTCGCGGCTCTCGGATTCCGGTGGCGGCCCTGTTCGAAAATCTGGAAGACGGCGTTTCCCTAGAGGAGTTTGTCGAGCTCTTTCCTGGCGTCAGCGTCGCGCAGGCCCGGCTGGTTCTGGAGCATGTCGCCCGAAGCACCGCGGCGACGGCGGTCTGAATGCGGATCCTGTTCGATCAGGGGACACCGGTTCCCCTGCGCAGGTATCTGGAAGGCCACGTCGTGGCCACGGCCTACGAGCTGGGCTGGTCCACCGTCACCAATGGCGAACTGATCCGGCTGGCGGAGCAGGAGGGTTACGCGCTGCTCATCACGACCGATACCAACCTTCGTTATCAGCAGAACCTCCAGGATCGCAGCATCGCGATCCTTGTCCTGACGAGCACCAGCTGGCCAAGGATTCGCCGGGCCACGGAAGCCATCCGGGCTGCTGTTGCGACCACCATGAGCGGCGATTACAGGGAACTGTTGATTCCCTGAAGCCACCAATCGCCCCTGCCCCGCCGCCAGCAGGTTCGCCCCTATTCGCAGACAGGCACGTAGGGCACCGCAATCGTGGCGATCGCGCTCTTTTCGGCAAACGCACCGAGCACCTGCTGGCCGCCCCGATTCACCGTGACGAATCGCCCGGCGAACGTCTCGTCGTAGACCGAGGTGGCGGACAGGCCGGCGGCGCGGGCGCGCTTGAGCAGATCGTTCACGGTGCCACCGGGAATGGCGACGCCGAACGTCGTCCTCACACCGGCCGAGAAGGCGAAGACCCGCAACGTGCCCCGATCGAACTGGGCCGTGCCGACGATTCCCGCCGGCGCCTTGGGCCCTTTGAGCTTGTAGACGACAGGCAGCGGCGGCCCGCCGAGCTCACAACCGGGGCCCGGATCGGAGAGCCAGCCGGTGGCGACGGCTTCGGCTCGGCCCATGCCGAGACGCAACGGGCCGATCCCGTCGAGGCGGAGCACCGGGCTAGATCCGCGTCCATCGGCCCATGCCGATCCGGCCGCAAGCAGCAGGATGGCCCCCATGGCCCCAGGCCGTGCAGCGCGACGCAGCGTGTGGCCGATCCGGCGTGTCATGGTCTGACTGTATGGGCACCAGTTCCGACCCCCGCCTGATCGACGGCCCCGACGACGCGCCGGCCACCGTGCTGCTGGCCCATGGGGCCGGGGCACCGATGGACAGCCCGTTCATGGCGGCGATCGCCGGCGGACTGGCCGGGGCGGGCTGGCGGGTGGTGCGCTTCGAGTTCGGCTACATGGCCCGGATGCGCGAGACGGGCTGCCGTCAGGGGCCCGAGCGGATGCCGGTGCTGCAGGAGGCGTTCCGCCAACAGGTGCGGCTGGAGACGGGCGAGAGCCCGCAGCGGCCGCTGTTCATCGGCGGCAAGTCGATGGGCGGGCGGGTGGCCAGCCTGCTGGTGGATGACCTGGCCGCCAGCGACGGGGTGCGGGGCTGCCTGTGCCTGGGCTATCCCTTCCATCCGCCCGGCAAGCCGCTGCAGCTGCGCACCGAGCACCTGGCCGCCCTGCACACGCCCACCCTGATCCTGCAGGGGGAGCGGGACACGTTCGGCCGCCGCGAGGAGGTGGAGACCTACAGCCTCTCGCCGGCGGTGCAGCTGGGCTGGATCCCCAGTGGGGACCACAGCTTCAAGCCCACCCGGAGTTCGGGCCTCAGCGAGGCGGAGAACTGGGCGACGGCGGTGGCTTGGAGTGATGGGTTTCTGAGGGGGGTGCTGAAGGGGTGAGCCTTCCGGCCAGGGAGAACGTCCTCGCGTCTCAGTTTGTCCGGCAGATCCTGAGCTGCCGGATCGCTTGCCTTGGTCGTCGTGGTTGAGAACGGGGCTCAGGCTGCGCTGTCATCAGGGCTTGCCTGACAGCAGCGTTTCGATCAAACCAATCAGGCGTTCTTCCAGCTGATCGATACGCCGCAACAGCCGGGCTTCCGTTTGGGCCAGAGCTTCCTCGCTGACGCCGCCACGACCAGCTCCCGCTACCGACAGCGAGCGTGCAGGGGCGGGCCAGGCGCCATTCGCAAACACGGAGCTCAGATGGTCCCAGGTTTTCTTCTTGGTGGGAGCTGGTCCCAGGGCGGCCTCCAGATGGGCATGGGCCGCTGCGGCCGTGCGGAAGCGGGCCTTGAGCGCTGCTGGATGGCATTGGTCCTTCGGCAGCAAGGGCTGGGGGGACTCACTCAAGGCCCCGATGGCCTCTGCCGGTGCCATCTCCTCCACCAGCTGGCGGATCGCGGCGTTCTGTTGGCCCACGGTGCGGAACAGATCGGCATCGCCCTTGGCCATGCGCGCCATCAGCTCGCCGAAGCGATCGCTCAGTTCCCCCATCAGCCCTCTCTTCCTCCGCGCAGCAGGCGGCGCATGCGCTCGATCAGCCGTGTGATGCTGAAGATGCTCCAGTAGCCGGCCTCATCTTTGGCGGCATCTAGCTCTTGCAACAGGCCGTCGAGGGCCTGTTGTTTGTCCTCAAAGGCCTCCAGCTCCCGGTGCATGTCCTGGGCGATGCGGAGGGCCTCCGCCTTTTCCTGGCCCAGGGCCATCAACCGGCCCTCATAGCTGCGAAGGGTCTCCAGAAAACGCTCGCGAGCCACCGTGAGCTCCCTTGAGCGGCGTTGCAACTGGGCCCTCGAGCGGGTGAGGGAGGCGTGGCTGTTGCGCATCGCCTGGTAGTGGTGCTCGATCTGCTCCCGGCTGAGAGCGCTGAGATCGGCGGGGAAATCCTGGGTGGAGCGGATGCCTTTGCACGCCAGTGCGGCCTGAGCGACACCAGGCGCCACCGGTATCGATTCACTTTCCGGCATCAGGAGCCTCAGCTCCCCTTGCTCGCTGTTGGTCATCGGATCAGAGACGCGACCTCCAGCACAGCACCGGAGATAGATAGTTGGGGAGCACAGGCCTTGGGCCGGTCATGAATCGATTCACAGGTCTCCGAGCGCGATGCCGGAATGGACCCGGCGGCCGGCCAGCTCAGCGGCCAGCCGGCGACGGCGGAAGTCCGTGGTCAAGATGATTGGCGTTTATGCCAGGGCCATACTTTCAGCCGAGACATTCATCCCTGTCAGAGCCCCCGGCTGTCGGACCCACGCGCACCTGACCAACGACTGCCCTCCTGGAGGAGCCGCCTGGCGGCCTAGTCCCTGAGCCAGCCCCGGGCGTTCACCAGCCGCAGCGCTTCCTGCACCGCCTCCACACAACGATGGGCCCGGCGCTTCGCGTCGTCCTGGCTTTGCGCACGCATCACGTAGGCCTGCATCGCCTCCGGCGTTTCGATCACGGCCAACAGACCCTGGGTGCGGCCGCCGATGGTGGGATCGGCCAGCAGCCGGGTGATGAGGTTGTGGTCCCAGAGCCGCTGCCCATGGGAACCGGGGGCGAACAGCTGCTCCTGCAGCACCCCCAGGCACCCCTGCCGGAAGGCATCAAGCTGGCCGGGCCGGAAACGGCGGCTGTTGGGCAGGCCCTCCGGCGACGCCGAGGGCACCCCGACGCCGTGCTCCACGCTCCAGCCAAGCCCGGTGCCGGGCAAACCCACGGTGGTGCGTGGGCCACCGGCGCGGGCGACCGGGACGTTGAAAGACGCCCCGCGGCCCCCCAGGGAGATGGAGCTGAGGCCGCTCTTGCCGAAATTGAGCCGCAGGGGGCCAAGGC
Source organism: Cyanobium sp. Candia 9D4 (assembly GCF_024346155.1). NCBI lineage: Bacteria > Bacillati > Cyanobacteriota > Cyanophyceae > Synechococcales > Prochlorococcaceae > Cyanobium > Cyanobium sp. Candia 9D4. The sequence goes on from NZ_JAGQCK010000003.1 coordinate 54,316, forward strand.
GGGCGCTGCGGCGGAAGCGGAAGGGCATGGGAGTGGATCAGACCAGAGGGGAAGGAGTAGGGAGATCGTGGCGGCTTTCGATTGACTGTGCTGAGGTGATTCCGCTGTGAAGGCACCCCCACCGCAACCACGGCTCGTTCAAACTGTTCCAAACAGAAAGCCAGGGCCGGTGCATGCCGGCGGCTGCCTTGTCCTTCGCATGAACGGATCTCGATTTCAGGCCATGCTGAAGGCGTATCCCCAGTGGCTGGAGTGGTTGTGAGCACGAACTTCGCTCACCTGCGCGGCTACGACGAGCAACTGTTCCGGCTCGGGGTGCTGGCGGAGCGGTACTTCCCCGAGGACCCGAATACGGCGTTGATCAAGCTGCGGCAGCTGGGGGAGCGGCTGGCCCAGCAGGTGGCCTCGCGTTTTGGGGTGTTCACCAGCATCGAGGAATCGCAGCTGGCCCTGCTCCGGCGCCTGGAGCTGGAAGGCCTGATCGAGCGGGAGGTTGCAGGGCTCTTCCACGACCTTCGCAGGAACGGCAACGCCGCCACCCATGGGCTGCAGGGTGACCACACCAGCGCCCTGAGCACCCTCAAGATCGCCTGGCAGCTGGGGGTGTGGTTCCACCGCAGCTTCGGCGATCAGGAGTTCCGCAGTGGCCCCTTTCGGCCTCCCCAGCCCCCGGTGGATGAAGGGGAAGACCTGAAGCAGGAACTCGTGCGGCTGCAGGCCGCCCTCGATGCCTATCGGGCCAGTGAGGGAGCGATGGCTGAGCAGCTCAGTACCGCTGAGGCCCAGCTGGAGCAGGCCCTTGGCGAGCAGCAGCAATGGGAGCAACTCGCCGAGCAGGTGGAGGCGGATAAGGCTGCTCTGGCGGCCCAGCTCCAGACCCTGCAGAGCACGGCCGCTCAGCAATCCGCGGCGGTGGCCTCTGGCTTACGGCAGGCGGCCCGCACGGCGGCTGGCGCGATCGAGCTGGATGAGGCCGCCACCCGCCAACTGATCGACGCGCAGCTGCGCCAGGCCGGCTGGGAGGCCGACAGCCAAGAGCTCCGCTACAGCAAAGGCGCCCGCCCGCAGAAGAACCGCAGCCTGGCCATCGCCGAGTGGCCCACCAGCAGCGGCCCGGCTGATTACGTGCTGTTCGTGGGTCTCACTCCCCTCGCGGCCGTGGAGGCCAAACGGGCCCACAAGGATGTGGCCGGGGTGCTGCCCCAGGCCCAGCGCTACTGCCGCGATTTCCAGCCCAGCCAGGAATCGGAGTTGAGTAGCGGCGGCTGGGGACCTGACGGCAACTACAGAATTCCCTTCGCCTTCTCGAGCAACGGCCGGCCCTACCTGCGCCAGCTGCGGACCCGAAGCGGCATCTGGTTCCGGGATCTCCGCCGGGCCGAGAATCTCGCCGGCCCACTGGATGGCTGGTATTCACCGGAAGGGCTCCAGGCGCTGGCGCGGCAGAACGTGGCCCAGTCCCACGAGCAACTGCGGCGTGAGGGGTTCAGCTACGGCTTTCCGCTGCGCCCCTACCAGCGGCGGGCGATCGAGGCCACCGAAGCGGCGATCGGCGAGGGGCAGCGGGAGATTCTGCTGGCCATGGCCACCGGTACCGGCAAGACCAAAACCTGCGTAGCCCTGATCTATCGCCTGCTCAAGACAGGACGTTTCCGCCGGGTGCTGTTTCTGGTGGACCGCTCGGAACTGGGCACCCAGGCCGCCGATGCCTTCAAGGAAACGCGGATGGAGAGCCTGCAAAGCTTCGCCGACATCTACGGCATCAAGGAGCTGGGGGAGCGGGAGACCGAATCCGACACCCGGGTGCAGATCGCCACGGTGCAGGCCATGGTGCAGCGCCTGCTGCTCGGAGCAGAGGAAGACAAACCCACGGTCGACACCTACGACCTGATCGTGGTGGATGAATGCCACCGGGGTTATCTACTGGATCGGGAACTGAGCGATCGGGAGCTGGGGTTCCGGGATTTCAACGACTACGTGTCGAAGTACCGGCGGGTGCTGGAGACGTTTGATGCCGTGAAGATCGGCCTCACGGCCACCCCGGCGTTGCACACCGTAGAGATCTTCGGCCAGCCGGTGTTCGTGTACAGCTACCGCGAGGCAGTGGTGGATGGTTATCTGGTGGACCATGAACCACCCGTGCTGATCTCCACCGAACTCTCCAGCGAAGGCATCCGCTGGGGGGCCGGAGAGGAGGTGAAAACCTACGATCCACGCTCGGCCCAGATCGAGCTGTTCACCACCCCCGATGAGCTGCGCTTCGAGGTGGAGTCCTTCAACCGGCAGGTGATCACTGAGCCCTTCAACAGGGTGGTGTGTGAGGTACTGGCGAATGAGCTGGATCCCCTGTCGCCACAGAAAACGCTGATCTTCTGTGCCACCGATGCCCATGCCGATCTGGTGGTGCTGCTGCTGAAGGAAGCCTTCCGGGAGCGCTACGACGGTGTGGAGGATGACGCCGTGGTCAAGGTCACCGGGGCCAGCGACAAACCCAGGGAACTGATTCGCCGATACAAGAATGAGGCCTTTCCCAATGTGGCCGTCACGGTGGATCTGCTCAGCACCGGTGTGGACGTGCCGGCGATCTGCAACATCGTGTTTCTGCGGCGCATGAACAGCCGCATCCTCTACGACCAGATGATCGGCCGTGCCACACGCCTGTGTGAGGCCATCGGCAAGGACAGCTTCCGCATCTTCGATGCGGTGGGCATCTACGACGCCCTGCAGGCGTTCACCCAGATGCAGCCGGTGGTGGTGAACCCCAAGGTGAGCTTCAGCCAGCTGATCAACGAACTGGACACCACCGAGGGGGAAGACAGCGAACTGGTGCGGCAGCAGCTGATTGCCAAACTGCGCCGCAAGCAGCGGCACCTCAGCGAAGGCGCCCAGGCCGAGTTCCGGCGGCTCACTGGTGAAGAACCCGCTGATTTCATCACGCGGCTGCAACAGCTGCCGCTGGCGGAAGCCCGCCGCTGGCTGGGCACGATCTCAGGTCTGGGGGACCTGCTGGATGCGAAGTGGGAAGGTCCAGGCCAGCCCCAGTTCCTCTCGGAGCATGAGGACGCGCTGCGCTCGATCGAGCGGGGCTATGGGGCCGCCACCCGTCCGGAGGACTATCTGGAGGGGTTCACGGCCTTCGTGCGCGATCCCGGCAACGACCTGCCGGCCCTCACCACGGTGCTGCAGCGTCCCTGGGAACTCACCCGGGCGGATCTGCGGGAGCTGAGGCTGGCCCTCAACCAGCGGGGCTACAACGAGGCCAGCCTGGCCACGGCCTGGCGCGAATCCACCAACCAGGACATGGCCGCGTCGATCATGGGCTACATCCGCCAGGCGGCCCTGGGGGATCCGCTGGTGCCCTACGAGCAGCGGGTGGAGAAGGCCCTGCAGCGGATCCTGGCCTCCCGCAGCTGGACCTCCCCCCAACGCCAGTGGCTGCAACGGATCGCCAACCAGACCAAGGCGATCACGATCGTGGACCGCGAAGCACTCGATGACGACGCCCTGCTGTTCCGGCGGGAAGGCGGCGGCTGGCCGCGGTTGAACAAGCTGTTCGGAGGGGAGCTGGAGGAGGTGCTGCACCGATTCCAGGAAGCCGTATGGGAGGCGGCATGAGGCCAGAGGCTCGGTCTAGACTTGGTATCCATCACGCAAGGTCGATGCGCGCCAAGCTGTTCCGCAACGGGCGCAGCCAGGCCGTGCGCCTGCCGGCTGAGTTCCGCTTCGAGGGAACGGAGGTGGAGGTGCATCGCGATCCCGAGAGCGGCGCGGTGGTGCTCACACCGGTGCGGCCATCAGCCAGTGCCTTGCTGGAGCAAAGGGATGCGCTGCTGCAGGAGTCTGGCATCCGGGACGAGCTGGATGCCTTTTTCGAGGGGTTGCACGACAGCCGCCCTGCCGAACCGGTGGACTTCCCCTGATGGCAGCGGCAAAGGGGAGGCTGATGCTCGACACCAACGCCGTGAGCGCCTTTCTGAAGGGACTCTCACCCCGCCTGGATGCCTGGGTGCGTGAGCAACGCTGTTGCCTGTCGGCGATCGTGGTGGCGGAGATCCGCTACGGGCTGGAGAAGCTGCCGCCAACGTCGCGGTTGCAGGCGCTGGCGGAGAACACCATCAAGACCCTGGAGATCCTGCCCTGGTCGGAAGCCTGCGCCACGGTGTTTGGCCGGCTGCGGGCCGATCTCGAACGCAACGGGAAGCCTCTGGCGGCCATGGATCTGCTCATCGCCAGCCATGCCCTGAGCGAAGGCTGCGCCCTGGTGACGGCCGATCGGGCCTTCGCCAACGTGGGCGGGCTCACCCTGGAGGCCTGGTGATGGCAGGAACCACCACCCACGACATCGTTGCCAAGCTCTGGAACCTCTGCAATGTGCTGAAGGACGACGGGGTGACGTACCACCAATACGTGAGTGAACTCACCTATCTGTTGTTCCTGAAGATGGCCAAGGAGACGGGCCGGGAGAAGGGAATCCCCGAGGAATGGCGTTGGGACGAGCTGGAGAAGCTGAAGGGCCTCAAGCAGCTGGAGCACTACAAGCTGCTGCTGCTGGAGCTGGGCAGCAGTGAGAGCGGCAGCTCGGTGCTGGTGCAGGAGATCTTCGCCAATGCCAGCTCGTTCATCCGCAAGCCGGTCACGCTCAACAAGCTGGTGGCGGAGATCGACAAGCTGGATTGGTACAGCGCCCGTCAGGAGGGGCTGGGCGATCTGTATGAGGGGCTGCTGCAGAAGAACGCCGAGGAGAAGAAATCAGGCGCGGGCCAATACTTCACGCCCCGCCCGCTGATCGATGCGATGGTGGCGGTGATGCAGCCGCGGCTGGGGGATGTGATCCAGGATCCGGCGGCGGGCACCGGCGGCTTCCTGATCGCGGCCCAGCGCTGGATCCGCGAGCACCAGGATCCGAGCCTGCTGGATGAGGCGCAGCAGAAACAGTTCTATGAGCGCACGTTCTACGGCATGGAGCACGTGCAGGACACGCACCGGCTGGCGCTGATGAACCTGATGCTGCACGGGCTCGATTCGCTGCCCGGCCAGGGCGGCATCCGCTATGGCGACACCCTCAGCAGCGATGGCGAGGGGTTGCCGAAAGCAAGTCTGATCCTCACCAACCCTCCGTTCGGCACCAAGAAGGGCGGCGGCCTGCCGAGCCGCACCGATTTCACCTTCCCCACCAGCAACAAGCAGTTCTGTTTCCTGCAGCACATCTACCGGGCGCTGACTCCCGGCGGCCGGGCGGCGGTGGTGCTGCCCGACAACGTCCTGTTCGAAGGCAACGTGGGCAAACAGATCCGGGCAGACCTGATGGACAAGTGCAACCTGCACACGATCCTGCGCCTGCCCACCGGCATCTTCTACGCCCAGGGCGTGAAGACCAACGTGCTGTTTTTCAGCCGCGGCAGCAGCGATCGGGGCAACACCAAGGAGGTGTGGGTGTACGACCTGCGGGCCAACATGCCGGCCTTCGGCAAGCGCACGCCGCTCACCCGGGAGCACTTCGCTGAGTTCGAGGCGGCCTATGGGCCGGATCCGCTGGGGCTGGCGCCGCGAACAGCCACAGGGCCGGAAGGGCGTTGGCAGTGCTTCAGCCGTGAGGAGATTGCTGCCCGTGGCGACAGCCTCGATCTGGCCTGGCTGAAGGACGACTCCGCCGAAGATGGCGCCGACCTGCCGGAGCCGGCGGTACTGGCCCAGGAGGCGATGCTGGAGCTGGAGGGGGCGCTGGAGGATCTGCGGGCGATCCTGGCGGAACTGGGGGAAGAGGTGGAGGAGTTGGTGTGATGGAGGGACGGGAGTTGCCGGCGGGGTGGTCTCAAGCCCAAGTTGGTGAAATGTGCCGCCTCATGAATGGGAGAGCATACAACAAGAGTGAGCTTTTGGAGTCAGGCAAGTACCGCGTCTTAAGAGTGGGGAACCTGTTCACCAATCCTCATTGGTACCACTCTGATCTTGAGCTGGACGAGGATAAATATTGTCAAGCTGGTGATCTTCTCTATGCTTGGTCGGCCTCATTTGGGCCGCATGTCTGGGAAGGCGAAAGAGTGATCTATCATTATCATATCTGGAAAGTCGAGCATGACGAAGATCTCATTCATCGTGACTTTCTCAAAGTCTTTTTCCAGTGGGACACGAATCGCATCAAGCAGCAGCAAGGTTCTGGCTCCACGATGCTGCATGTCACCAAGAAGTCGATGGAAGAACGGGCCATCCCGGTTCCCCCGACCCCTGAACAACTCCGCATTGCCGCCAAGCTCGACACCACCCTCGCCGCTGTCGAGGCCTGTTGCCAGCGGCTTGATGGCGTGGCGGCGATCCTCAAGCGTTTTCGCCAGGCCGTGCTGGCAGCGGCGACGTCGGGGGAGTTGACGCGGGAGTGGAGGGAGGAGAGGAGTTGCGAAAAAGCCTGGCAACAGACAACGATCGATCAAATTGCGAGCGTCGGCACAGGATCGACCCCTCTACGATCAAACCCAGCCTTTTATGACAGCACTGGAATTCCCTGGATTACCAGTGCCGCCACGTCTGCGGAGCTGATCACTTCGTCCAGTGAGTTCGTTACAGAGAAAGGACAAGCGGCAAGCCGGTTGCGTATTTATCCAGAGGGAACTCTTCTTGTTGCTATGTATGGCGAGGGAAAGACCCGGGGGCAGGTGAGTGAACTTGGAATCGCGGCGACCATTAATCAAGCCTGCGCAGCGATCCATGATCCGATCGAGCAATATCTAATGCCATTTATCAAGATTGCCCTGAAAGCTAATTACCTTGAAATGCGTGTTCTTGCCGAAGGCGGCAATCAGCCTAATCTCAATCTTTCAAAGATAAAGCAGTTTCCGATTGCCTTGCCGTCGAAGGATGAGGTTGTCGAAATCTGTGACCGCGTCGAAACCTTCTTCACCCTCGCCGACCAACTTGAAGCCAGGCTCACCGCCGCTCGCAAGATCGTCGATCGCCTCACCCCTGCTCTCCTGGCCAAAGCCTTCCGCGGTGAGCTGGTGCCCCAGGATCCCAACGACGAACCGGCGAGCGTGTTGCTGGAACGGATCCGGGCGGCCCGGCAGGCGGAAGCCGCTGCGGGCAAGCCCTCGCGGCGCGGGCGGCGCAAGGCTGCAGCCAGCCCGGAACAGGCCCCTCCAACTGCCGCCCCCGCGCCTGCCGATCTGCTCGCCCAGCTCCTGCAGGAATGCGGTGCGCTCAGTGAGCGGGCGCTGTTGGCGGCGTCCGAGCTGGATCCCGCTGGCTTTCGGGCTCAGTTGGCGTTGGAGCAGGGAATGGGGGCGATCCGGGAAACGGCGCAGGATGGGCAGGTGCTGCTGGAGGCGGTGGGTTGATGGGCTTGGGGCCCCTATTCGATGTAACGCCCTTCCTCCATCAGGACGAAGGGCAGCACTTCGATCGCAAGTCGTTGTTTCATGGGCCGCCGGGCGAGAAGCAACCCCGCGAGCGACGTGCGATGCGCGATGAAGTGGCTCGCTATGTGGCCGGCTTCGCCAATGCCGAAGGCGGGGTGCTCATCCTTGGGATCGAAGACGACCACACCATCACGGGTCACCGGCTCCCACCCAAGACCCTGGAATCCCTTTTGGCGGTTCCCCAGGCACGGCTACAGCCCCCGCAACCCCAGGGGTTTCTGGTGTCCGTTGATGGACAGGAACTGGTCGTATTCGACGTGCCCAGCGCCGACGTCCCCGTGCAGGTGACTGGCGACGGCTTTCCGCTGCGCATCGGCGATCAGACCATCGAGGCCAGTGAAAGCCAGATCCGGGCGCTCAAGTTCCAGGGCCTGGTGGAGAGCTACGAAAGCCGCCCTTCCCCCCTGGCGCTGGCGGATCTCGATCGTGAACTGCTCGCCCGAGCGCGGCAGGGTGCAGGTCTGGAGGCGCTCAGCGATGCGGAGTATCTGCTGAAGCGGAAGCTGGCTGATCGTCGTGGCAGTGGGCTGGTGCTCAGGCAGGCGGCTGAGTTGCTGTTCGCCCATCAGGGCCCGGAGCATCCCAATGCCGGCGTGCGGGTGTTTCGCGTTGTGGGCACCGAACGACGCCTTGGTGCTGAGCACAACGTGGAGGAACGCCCGCGCATCGAAGGCAACCTGCCCGAGGTGTGGCAGGAAGCTCTCAGCGTGGTGGGCAGCCTGATGCGGCAACCCTCACGGCTGGTGGGCAACCGCTTCCGGCCAGTGAGCGAATACCCTCGCTTCTCCTGGCAAGAAGCCCTGCTCAACGCGATCGCCCATCGCGACTACAGCGTTCAGGGCGCCGGGATCGAAGTGTGGCTGTTCGACGACCGCATGGAAGTGACCAGCCCTGGCGGCCTCCTGCCGGAGCTCAGCATCGAGGAACTGCTCAGCCTCAGGCGCGTCCACTGCAGCCGCAACCCCCGCCTGATGCGAACCCTGGTGGATCTTGGCCTCACCCGGGATCAGGGGGAAGGCATCCCGCGCATGTTTGCCGAAATGGCCGATGCGTTCCTGCCTACGCCTCGCATCGATCCCACCCCCAGGAGTGTGAGCGTGGTGCTGCGCAACACCACCACCCTCAGCGAAGACGACCGTGCCTTCGTGTCACGCATCGGTGGAGAGGAGCTCAGCGACGAGGAGTTCCGGGCACTGCTCCAGGCGCACCGCAACACCCAGGTGGACAACGCCAGCCTGCGCAGCCTGATGGGGCTGGATACCCTCGGCGCCAGTCAGATTCTGCGGCGGCTGCGGGATCGGGGCCTGCTGGAACTGCATCCTGCCGGATCTCAGAGCTACTACACCCTGGCGCCACGGCTGCGCCCTGCCGATACCGCCGATCGGGGGGAGCAGGTGCCGGATCGAGGGGAGCTCCGATCGGATCGGGGGGAGCTCGGAGCCGATCGAGGGGAGCTGCTGGACCCTTCGTTGCTGGAGGCCATCGCAGGGCTTGGCGTTCGCCCCCGGAGGGAGCCCCTGCGGCAGGTCATTGCGCAGCTCTGCATAGGCCCCTGGCGGACTCCGGCATGGTTGGCCGCGCAGCTAAACATGGAAGTAGGCAATCTTTCCGATCGCCATCTCACGCCGATGGTGAGGGTCGGCACGCTGGAGCGGCGATTCCCGCAGACACCCACCCATCCGGAGCAGGCCTATCGCACAATCTCGATCCAGAGCAGCCTTGGGCTGCCTGGATCCGAATGATCAACTCAACACACTCCAGAGTGACCGAATCAGAGCTGTGTGCGAAGTCAGGCCAACTGTTCCGGTTTGCATTCTGGGTTGGCCTGGGGCAGGAAGGCGTCGAACATTTACCCGCTGAAGGCCCTCTGTCCGTGGTCAGGGGAATAGGTCATCCCCCTTGGGAACTAGCCGTTGCGCAGATCACCCACTTTCTGCATCCTTGCCCCCAGCTCATCAGAGCTGACGCCAGAGAGATAGTGGCTTACACGATGAGTGCATTGACTTGCCAGAGCACATTGGATGTGTGATAGAGTTCCCTAGTTATGATTGATGCACTTGACTCATTCATGACAAGCTGAACATCTTTACTGTAAAAACCCATTGCCCATCGATGGAAACAACTAGATTTCGGAGAGAAGACGTGAATAGGGCCGAAGTGTTGCTCCTAATTCGCAATGCCGGCTCCATTTCATTCAAATGCATTCAGAATAAGCTAGGAATTCACGAAAGCCCGTCCGATTTCAGGAATCGGATGCTTGATGATGCGATTTCGTCCCTAATTTCTGCAGGCCTGATTAAGGAAGTTGACCCAAGTGAAGAACGTTCTGAATGGAGCGAAGCTAAGCCTGATTCCACCTTTCAAGTGACGCCACTTCTGCGCAAGCTGCAGTATGCGCTCGACTTGAGCCTTACCAAACTTAGGGCGAGCAATACCCCAAAGGCTGAAGCGGAACAGCTAAGCCTGAAAGAAATGGCACGTAAATTGGCGGCTACCATGCCAGATTATGGTTATAAGAATGATCTTATCGCATCCATCCAAGAACTTTCACGATGCTTGAGTTCATCATGCTTTATTGCCGTAATGGCGCTATCGGGGAAAATTCTTGAGATAGCGATAAAGCACTACTTTGTCGTAAACTCTATTCCCTTTCAGAATGATTTAATGCTCGGCCCCCTTCTCCGCAAGCTGGCCGAGCAAGGCGCATACGTTGATCCAGGCCTGAAGAATGTTGCCAATATCATTAACTTGAGCAGAATTCCGGCAGTTCACTCGAAAGAGAATGTTCCCATTCCATCGAAAGAGCAAGCCTCAATGGTTGTCTTTGCCACCTTAGATGTATTGAACCGGTTTCTTATTAATGCATAGTCTTTAAAGCGAGACAACCTGATGTGCGGCGAAATCCTTGAATAAAGCACAAGGTTTCAGTACATTTCTTCGCCTCAATAGAGACATGCTTGTGCCAAGAATGTATTCATGAAAACAATTGTATCCTTTGGAGGATGGGCCTTCGGCATGACTGCGAGTGGGGGCGACAAAGGCTAACAGCTTAGCCTGATCGTTGTCGAGCTATTTCATTGGCTTGCGGCTACATTCACGTGTCGACACGCCACCAGCTATGCGTCGCGCGTCGCGCTATATCGTTCATGCTGAGTACAGCCACATCGAGCGTATTCCTGTCGAGTTCTGCCACACCACTGATCGATTTAAGTTCACCCGCGCAACCCAAGGGGATCAGATCATTCATGCCTCCCGGCCAGGAGTGGCAAGGCCTTGCTAGATGCCCTTGGGGCGGTGACTGCCAGGAAACATGACGCCCCTAGCCCCGCTTCGGTGCTGCAGCCTGAGCAGACCCAAACATTGCTGACAACCCTTGCTGCCCTCAGACTGCCGCCTGCGGCAGTTCCCCCTCCACTAGGAACAACTCCCGTGGGAAGCGATGCACCGTCCCGTCGTCATGGCTCAGGAAGGACGCGTGATCGACGTTAACCTCGCCGGTAATCTCCACCGGATCAAACGGCGTGGAGACCAGTGCCGCCGGCGTAAACACCCCCATCCGGACCAGCGACTCACGGGTGCGGGCGCCCAGGTACTCGAACGCCTCGATTCCCTCCTCCCGCATCCAGCTCCCCAGCCGCTGGGTGGGTCCGTAGTGCCGTGGGTCCCGCAGGGCGGCTTGAGCAGCAACACCGAGAACAGGGTCTGCCGGCGCCGGATCGGTGCCTTGGGAGGTTCGCTGAATCCTTCCCAGAACAGCAGCGCGTCATACGCCCCCTCCACCAAAGAACCGAGGCGCGAGCAGGAGCCATGCCGCAGGGTGGGAGGCCGATTCGAACGCGATTCAGGAGCGCTCTATCTGGGCTCGATCCCAGGGATGCGTGAGTCGATCCTGGAAGGTCTGGCGACGCCGCTGGAGGATCTCAGTGATCAGCCCGGGCTGGTGAGCTGGAGCGTTCACTTCTCCAAGCAGCCCCAGCAGCGATCTGGTCATTCATCCCTGCCCGACCTCTGCCCAGGTGTGTAGTGCCACCAGCTTGTTCAGCTGACGATGGGGTGTGAAGTCGCCACCCACTGGCCCGTCTGCCGCCGATCAGTCGGGAACGCCTGAGTCGTCGGCATCTCGATGAGGGCGTGCTGCTCAAGACCCTTGCGGCGCAAGCCGGGATCACCTGCGCTGCGCCTATGTGGCTAGCCCGGTACCGTTCGATCGCGGCCTCGCGCTCTGGAGTCGACAGTTGAATCAGCAGGACCGTGGACTGGTGGTTGTCTGGCGATCAGATCAGGGTTTGAGGCGCTGATCAATACAGAGTACGAAGGAAGCGCCGCTGGCGTGCTCCAACCTCGTGGCCACGGTGCGGCAGCGCTGGCCGGTGGCCAGGCTGATGTAGGTGTCGGTGATGTGCTGATGGAGACCCGTATCCATCAGGCTGAAGAAATACTCCTTGTTGGCATGGTCGGTGCCCCGCGTGGCGGGCGTGAACAGGCGGTTCCTCGACAGGGGGAGACCCTGGCCCAGGTGCGTGTTGCTGATCTGCAGTCCGTCGCCATCGAGCACGTAGGCCGCTTCGATCATGGTGTTGGTGCCTACCCAGTTGGCCAGGGCGCCGTCGAACATTTGGGCAGGGATGTGACGTAGGCCTTCACACCCTGCGCGGGCCAGATTGATCAGATCGAGGCCCTCCATCTGGCGGGCCTGGATGGCGGCCACGGCTTTGACCCGTTGCCGGCGGGCGGCTTCCATCAGCACTGGGTGCAGGGCCGCCAGGTGCAGGTTGGCCGCTGGCTTGGGGCGCGCCAAGTGATAGCCCTGGAAGAACTCTGCTCCAAAGGCGGCGCATGTGTCCAGTTCTGCCTGGGTTTCCACCCCTTCTGCCAGCACCAGAGTGCCGATGGTCTTTCCAAGTAAGATCAGCGACTTCATCATTTCCTGCTTGACAAAGTCGCGGTCGACGCCGGCGATGAGACTGCGGTCGAGCTTGATGATGTGGGGCCGCAATTCGGCGATGCGTGGCAGGTTGCTGTGGCCGGATCCCAAGTCGTCAATGGCGATCAGGAAACCCAATTCGCGATGGCGCTCCACGAAGCGCTTCAGGGTCATCGTGTCCTGAACCTTGGTTTCGTTGAGCTCGATCACGATGTCGCTGGGTTCTAGACCCGTGGCCTCGGTGGCCTCGAGCAAGGCTCCCGAGCCTTCCACTCCCTCGTCGATCAATGACGTTTCAAAGTTGAGAAACAGAAAGGGGCGTAGGGACCGGGGCAAGTTGAGATCCCGGTAGGCCTCCATGGCCCGGATGCGGCAGCGGCGATCCAGCTCCAGCAGCTTCCCAGCCTTGCGGGCCTTGGCGAACTTCTGTCCGACACCCATGAGCGCCGGGCGCGCGAGGGCCTCCAGGCCCACCACGGAGGTTTGCTTGAGGGAGACGATGGGTTGAAAGTGAATGGTTAGCTGATTCGATGGGAGGATCGAAGAGGCCTCCCTCGTTGGCTCCATAAGTTCAGCGTGAACCATTGAGCGCGAATGACAGCCGAATACATTTCTAGCGAGCCAGCAGCATTGAACCCTGGGGAACATCTGAAAAGCGTACTAAGATCAACCCAGATCCAACACTGAGGCTGGAACGGAAGGCGGTCCCCCTCCAGCTGGGCTTTTCGGACCACGAGCACATTCACGCCAAAATGAGGACGCGTAGCCAGCGCTTCTTGGATGAGATGGAGGCCGCGGTTCCCCGGGAAGCCTTCCTGGCCTTGATCGAGCCCTGCTGCCGGCCTACTTGCAGATCCATAACGGCCGCAGGTGCCCCATGGCCCTGGGTGGACTCACCCCCCAGCCGCGGCTCGCTCAGCTGCTGGCATGAACAACCTGGTGGGAAAGCACACCTAGGCCGTCGGCACCCAGTTCTCCACCTGCAGGCCGCTCACCTGGGCAAACTCCCGGGTGTTGTTGGTGATCAGCGTGGCCTGCAGGCTCAGGGCATGGGCCGCGATCATTGTGCCCAGTGAGCCAATGGGAGTGCGCCGGCACTCCAGGTCCGCACGCAGTTCGCCATAGGCCCAGGCAGCGCGCTCGTCGAAAGGGAGAAACTTGAGAGGGGCCAGGAACATCTCCAGGGCCTGGCGGTTGCGCACCGAACCGCTCCACTACCGCGGCTGGTTTGGCGTTGATGATGGTCATGCAGATGTTGGTATCGAGCAGAATCATGGGCTGATCGCCTCCCGGATCTGCTCCTCCGGCTGCTCACGCGTGATCACAACGCCCGGCTCGAAGCCCGCCAACCCGGCCTCCAGGGTTTGCCAGGGGTCATCGATCGGCACCAACAGCACCCCATTGCGGAACTGCTTCACCACCACCTCGCTACCGCTGAAGCGGTAAGCCTTCGGCAGCCGCACCGCCTGGCTGCGGCCCGACTGGAACAGACGTGCGGTGTCCGTGGCAGGCCCTGACCTGGCAGTGACCCCTGGTTATTCCCACGGATGGTGAGATACCCCGTCATCACCACCCGCCGCTGTCAGGATTCCCAGCAACGCCAGCACACCGTCATGCCCCTGCCCCAGCTGATGCCGCTGCTGGCGGCCGTGGCGCTCACCCCTTGCCCAGCTCCGGTGAAGGCCCAGCTGGATGGCCTATACCGCTGGCAGGTGGCTCGGCAGGACGTGAGCGGTCCGATCGAGCTCAAGAGCCAGAAAAGCCGCTTCACCGATGGGCTGTTCCAGAAGCTGCTGCGCGCCTATGCGCTCAATCCGAACAGCGGCCGCTTTGTCGACTTCGATCTGTTCAGCGGCACCCAGGTGGGGACCTTCGGTGCCAAGGTGCTGGGCTGCACAGCCGCCCCCGGCGGAGGGCTGGAGGCCCGGGTGGCGGTGCGGGCCGGCCTGCGCAACCGCCCCATTGAGGCGCCGCAGCTGTTGCGCTATCTGCTGGTGCGCGGCCCTGCCGGCAGCTGGAAGATCGCCGACATCGTCTATGCCCATCCGGCCGGGTTCCGCCTTTCCAGCTATCTGGCTGAGCTGCTGGGATCCAAGCCCTGACGGCTGCAGGTGCTGGGGGCAAGCGGATTCAGCGGCTCTCCTGCGATGACGCGTGGCCGCTGCTGGCCGGAGACGACGCGTCAGGACGCCCTTGCTCAAGTCGCTCCGCGAGCCAGACCTTGATGATCGACTGGCGAGTCACGCCGAGGCGTGAGGCCTCACGGTCGAGTTGCTCGACCATCCAGAGGGGGAAATCCACGTTGACCCGCTTCTGTTTCACGGGGGCTCGACGGGCGCCGTTGAGATCGAGCGCCTCCAGCACGGATTGACCGGCATCGAACCGGCGATCGAATTCAGAGCTGTTCATAGAGCTGGACCTCCTCCAGGCGGGAGCGGCGGACGGAAATGAGGCGGATTGTCGAGCCGCGGTAGGTGATCACTGCCGACCAATGCTTGCGGTGGATCTTGCCAATCACGAGGAAGCGCGGCTCGCCAGTTGTGCGTGCAGGGACATCAAGCAAGGCTGGATCGCTCCAGAGGGCTTGAGCTTCGACGAAATCGATGCCGTGCTTGGCCAGGTTGGCCTCGCTCTTGACCGGGTCGAACTCCACATCCATTGTGAGCTGATTTTATACCTTTTCCGCTCTCAGCGGCATCTGGATCGCCGTCTCCACCTGATGCCAGGGTCAGACTTCACAACCCCTGCTCCGGAACGATGGCGCAACCGTCTGCCGCGCGGATCGCTCGCCTGGGGCGCCAAGGGGTGGCCCTGTTCTTCGTGTTCATGCTCAGCGCCGAGCTGCCCAGCCAGATCTTCCACCTCGTCCAGCACCTGATCGGGCCGGGGCCGGACGCCATCGAGGAAACCCTCGAGCACCTCGGGGTGCTGCTGGTTTACGTGGTGGGACTGGTCTGCGCCCTGTTCCTGTCCCAGCAGGAGCTCTGCCGGACGCGCCTGCTGGCGTCCTACCCGCCACACGAGCCCGTCCCCCTCGCCATGCATGTGCTCGGCCTGGTTTGGGGTCTGGTGGCGGTGGTCCTGCTGCGCTGAGCGAGCTGTGATCAGGCTGCGCCAGGGCCCAACGTTCGAACCTGACAGCAAGAGCTAGCGTTGCAAGCACTGACAGCATGGCCTGCGCGGACCTCGTGATGGCCAGCCTCACGATCCGCAACCTCGACGACGCCACCAAGGCCCAGCTGCGACTACAGGCCGCCCGCCACGGTCACTCGATGGAGGAGGAAGCCCGCAGGATCCTGCGCGAAGCCGTGCTGCCGCAACCCGCTGGCTCTGACAGCCCAGGTCTGGGGAGTCGCATCCACGCCCACTTCGCCGACCTCGGTGGCGTGGAACTGGATCTGCCCGCGCGGGTTTCTATGGCGGGGGCCGCCGTGTTCACCGAGGAGCCAACGTGATCGTTCTCGACACCCATGTGATCGCCGAGCTGATGCGGCCCCAGCCGGAGCCGGCGGTGCTGGCCTGGGCGGATGGTCTCGTTCCCGCGGAGGTGGGCATCACGGCGATGAACGAAGCGGAGATCCTGCACGGCCTCATCCGGCTGCCGGAGGGTCGCCGCAAACAGGCCCTGCTGGATAGCTGGCAGGCGTTGGTGACGGCCCTGCTTGGCGATCGCGTGCTGGCCTTCCACCGGGAGGCCGCCCACTGGTATGGCGAGCCGATGAGGTGATCGCCGCCACCGCCCTGGCCCAGGGCGCCCAACTGGCCACCCGCAACGTGAGTGACCTCACCGGCCTGGGCCTTGATCTGATCAATCCCTGGACCCATCGTCGCTCTCCCACACGTTGAGGCTGGAGCGCTGCGATTCCCGGCGCAGGTTCTTGCGGCTGCGCTTCGGGTCGCTCTTGAGCAAAGCCAGCTTCTCGCTGAGAAGGTCGAGTTCCCGGCTAAGCCTCGGGGTGGCAGGCATCGCCGAGAGGTCGCCGAACAGCTTGCCCAGGCTGGCGCTGGCGCTGATGACATCCCCTCGATCCAGATCCGCGATCACGTGCCGGCGTTCCCGGTTGGCCCGCAGCAGCGCCAGCTGTTCGGCCACCGCGTCATCGGGCTCCAGCTGCTGGATCTCCTTGCTTTCCATCACCGGCAACTGCAGGTGCTCGATCAGGCTCTGGCGGTCGCCGCTGCCGGGGGCCTCCCAGGCCAGCCGCACGCTGAGGATCTCCTGATTCGGAACCCAGGCGGGCAGCTCCAGCCGCAGGCCCACGTTGAGCTCCTGGCCGGCGCGCAGGTTGGGCAGCTGGTGGTTGCCGGCGGTGGTGGGCGTGAGGTCGTTGAGCAGGTCCACCACCTCAGCGCCGTGCTTGCCGCGCACCCCGAGGCTCACCCGCCGCCCGAAGGTGCTGGTCAGCCCCTGGAGCTCGGAGGCGTAGAGGTCGGCCAGTTGGCTGGGGGTTTCGATGTGGGCCAGGGTGCCGTCGCCCGCGGCGGCCATCGCCCCCATCAGGTCCTCGTCGAAGTCATCCCCCAGGCCGAAGGCACTGGTGCTGATGCCCCGCTGGGTGAGGCCCGCCACCTTGGTGGCGATCTGGTCCTGGTTGGTGAGACCCTCGTTGGCCTGGCCATCGGAGAGCAGCAGCACCCGGTTCATCGCGGCTGGATCGAGGTGCTCGGCCACCTGGGTGGCCCCAGCCCGCCAGCCATCGAAGAGGGCCGTGCAGCCGCCGCTGTGGATCGTGTTGATCGCGGCGATGAAGGGCTGGGGATCGGCCACGGGCCGCGAGGGCACGACGATCTGCACCGCATCGTTGAAGCTGACGATGGCGAGGCGATCACGGCCGGTGAGCTCGCCAGCCAGGAAGCGGGCTGCCTTGCGGGCATAGCTGAGCTTGGTGCCGCCCATCGAGCCGGAGCGGTCGATCACCAGGGCCAGGTTGAGCGGCGGCCGCTCGCGGCGGGTGGCATCGGCGGCCGCCGGCGGTGGGGTGATCGTGAGCAGCAGATCCAGAATCGACGGGCGATCGGAGGCCACAGCCGGCCGCAGGGGCCGGAAGCGCAGGGTGGGGCGGGTCATGGTGGAGGTAGCGGTGGGACGGGGGAAAGAATTCAGCGGTCGGCGTCGTCGAGCAGGGCGTTGAGCCGGTCCAGGAGGTGCTGGAGCCATTGCTGGCGCCGGGGGCCGGCGGGAGGAGGCAGAACGGAGTCGCGGACATGCACCTCGATGCCGGGGGCGAGGGTGAAACGCAGCC
Organism: Cyanobium sp. Candia 9D4; assembly: GCF_024346155.1. Taxonomy (NCBI): domain Bacteria; kingdom Bacillati; phylum Cyanobacteriota; class Cyanophyceae; order Synechococcales; family Prochlorococcaceae; genus Cyanobium; species Cyanobium sp. Candia 9D4. The sequence goes on from NZ_JAGQCK010000003.1 coordinate 71,892, forward strand.
AGCGGCTGCCGTTGTCGCTGGAGCGGGATCCGGAGTGGGTGCGGTCGGAACGGGAGCGGGGGGACAGGGGTTTGTTGAGCATCCCAAGGACGGAGCCCATTGAGGCAGCTTTTCGTGCGAAGGATGAAGATCCCTCTGCCGCAGCACCGGTGGCGTCAGCCGTGGACGGCAGATCTCGCAGGTACTGAAGGGCCTGGTTGGCGGCAGGAACGGCGGCCGCCGCCCCCTCACCATCGAGCTGCTCCAGCTGCTGCTCCAGATCGGCGTCGGCCAGAACGCAGAAGGGAGCAATGGCGGAGAGGCTCAGGCCGCGCCGGGCCAGGGCGCGCACCAGCACCAGTTGCAGCAGGTGCCGGTGGCCGTACACCGCGCTGCGCCCCTCCTTGCCGGGGCGATCGATCAGCCCCTGGGTGGCATAGAGACGCACGGTGCGCGGCGAGATCTCCTCACCCAGCAGGTCGCCGGCAGCAACGAGGAGGTCCTCGAGGCCGTAGAGCGCATCAGCGGGAGCGGAGACCTTGAGCATCCCCTAATTATGCACACTTGCAGTGCAGGTGTCAAGCGATTAAGCTTCGTGCCCCATCGACTGCCTCGCCATCGATCACCCCGCTCCCGACCCCGCGCCCCTGCTGGAACATCTGCAGCAGCTGGCCCGCCCCCGCCACGCCCGCTGGGATCCCATGGGCCTGATGGCGGTACGCGCCTACCTGATCGAACAGCTCGGCGCCCTGGGGCCGGTGCAGGAGCACCACTTCCGGGAGGGCATCGATGCGGGCACCAACCTGATCCTGCGGCTCCCCGGCCAGCGCCCGGAGCTTGATCCCCTGCTGGTGGCGGCCCACTACGACGGCCCCCTGCACTCGATCGGCGCCGACGACAACGCCTCCGGCCTGGCGGCCCTGATCGAGCTGGCCCGGCACTGGGCCACCAAGCCGCCCCGGAGACCGGTGTGGATCGTGGCCTTCGACCAGGAGGAATGGGGCATGGTGGGCAGCACGGCCCTGGCCGGTGAGCTCAAGGCCAGAGGCCAGAAGCTGAAACTGATGGTGAGCCTGGAGATGCTCGCCTACACCTGCGAACACCAGAGCTATCCGGTTCCGGCGATGCGGGCCATCTACGGCGACCGGGGCGACTTCATCGCCGTGGTGGGCAATCTGGGCGCCGCCGCGCTGTTGCCGGGCCTGGCCAGCCGCATGGGGAAGCACGTGGTCACCAAGGTGCTGCCGGTGCCCGATGCCGGCCGCTCGCTGCCCGATGTGCGCCTCAGCGACCACAGCCCCTTCTGGGATGCGGGCTACGACGCGTTGATGGTCACCGACACCTCCTTTCTGCGCAACCCGCACTACCACCGGATGAGCGACACGGTCGACACGCTGGATCTGCCCTTTCTGACGGCTGTCACCGAGGGGTTGAAGGCGGGGCTGGGGGTGCTGTGACGGCGACGGCCTGCGATCGCCTCTGGTCCTTCGCAGGGAAACCGGCCTCGATCCGGCCGTGCTGGTGAGGATGGATCCCGCCGCAGACCCACCGATGGAGCCCACGCTCGACAGCCTTCTGACCCACTACGCCGAGCGGATCGGTGGCCCCTTCCCCCTGAGCCTGTTGCCTCCCGATCGGCCGCTGCACTGGCAGGGGCAGACCCTGTTCGGGACGGCCCAGGCGCTGGAGCCGCCCGACCAGTTCCAGTACACGGTCGACGCGTTTCTGAGTGAGGCTCCCCTCGGCACGTTCAGCGTGGGCTTCTGGGGCCACGGCATGCACAGCGGTGCCTTCCACTACCAGCGCCGTGAGCCCTGGGGCAGCCTGTTTTTGCGGCTGCCCTACGGGGGCTTCTTCGAGGACAACGAGCGGGCTGCCCGCCGGATCAAGGCCACCATGGAGTGGTTCGCCCGGTTTCTACCGATCCTCAGCGAGCGGACTCACCACTTCACCGCGGTGGATTCCATGGGGGATGGCCTCTTCCGGATCGTCCTGACAGACGGCCGGGTGATCGAGGGCGATAGCCCCCTGTTCGAGCCCGGGCGCGGGCCGGTGGAAGCTCTACGGCCCCTGCTGGAGACGCCGTAGTGCGGGCTGGCCTCTTCTGGCCGGCCCCGCTTCTCACCAGAACGTCGGACACGGGAAGGCGGACAGCTGCGGATCAGCGGTGAGCAGCACCAGCCGCTCCAGTTCGGCCTGGGCCGCCAGCATCCAGTCCAAGGGGTCGCGGCGGGGCTGGCTGTAGCCGCCGGCCCTGAGGCCATGGGCCAGGGAGATCGGCAGGGGCTGGAAACCATCGGCCTGGAGCAGGCCAGGGAGATCATCCATGGCCTGCTCCAGCTCGGGGAGTTTGGCCTGATGGTGCTTGAGGGTGAGCTCCCAGACCGATGCGGCACTGACCAGAATCCGGCTGGTGGGGCCGACCAGAAGCGCCTGGACAGCACCGGAGAGCCGCTCCGGATCGAACCACCACCAGAGCAGGGCATGGCTGTCGAGCAGGTAGGCGGATGGGCTGCTTACGGCAGGGCTGACGCCGGAATCACGGAGGTTGCTTCCCAGTCGGCGAGCTGATCGGGCGCCATGGGCTCCAGCAGGTCATCGGGCTGACTGAGGGGACCCAGGTGGCGCAGACGACCGGGGAGACGCTGCGGCGCCGGCGCCTCCAGGGGCATCAACCCAGAAACGGCTCCAGGAAGCTCAGGGGCCGGGCCATGGTGGCCGAGAAGCCGAGGATGCCGGGGTCGCGGTGGCTGTAAAGCAGGGTGTCGTCGGCCTCCAGCAGATAGGTGCCGCCGCGCTGGGTGAGGAAGTCGTCGCGGGGGACGTAGGTGCGCCAGTGGCCCAGCACTTCGGCCATGTTGCGCAGCCGCACGGTGGCCAGCTCGAAGGGGCGCTGGAAGCCACGGCCGCCGGCCCGTGCGAAGAACGACCCCTTGATCGGCGGCAAGGGGCCCGCCTGGATCGTCTCGTCGTCGGCGATGCGCTGGGGGGCGCTGCGATCGCCGGTGTAGCCGCGCAGCACCTCGGCCAGGGTGCCGGGGGAGCCGAGGCCGGCGCACATCAGCAGCAGGTTCGGCCAGGGCCCGCCCGCCTGCTTCAGGCCCTCGTAGAGCCCCAGGTCCCGATGCAGATCCGGCTCGGCATCCACCAGCAGCCTCTCGCTCGGGAAGCCGGTGAAGGCGCAGAAGCGTTCGCGGCCCGCCGCGTCGCCGATGGCGATTGCCAGCACGGCGATGCCGGCGGCCTGCAGCTGCGGCAGCACCGGCACCAGGGCCTGGGCGTACTCGAGGCTGTCGAAGTCGCCCAGCTGGCTGAGCAGCAGCACCAGCCGCCGCCGGCCGGGCCCCATGCCCTCCACCGCCGCCAGGCGCTCCAGCAGCAGGGCGGGGGCGGGCGGCCGGGTGGCGGCGTCGGCGGCAGTGGCGGTCACGGACAGGGGTGGGTCAGGGCGGAACCATGCTCGTCGATCCACACTGATCGACGTATCCTTACCAGGTAAGACCCTGCTTCATGAGGCTGTGTCGATGCCAGCCGATGACGCCGCCACCAGCTCGATCACCAGCAAGGGACAGGTCACCATCCCCAAGGCCCTGCGGCAGCAGCTCGGCCTGGCCCGAGGCGGTCGGGTCAGCTTCCAGCTGGTGGGCGATCACATCGAAGTGCGCTCCTGCAAGCCGGAGCAACCGCTGCCGACCAGCGGCTTCGGCCTGCTCAGGAGCGCTCGTCCGCCTGTGCCGGCTGACTTCGACCCGGCCAGCCTGCTGGCGCCGTGATCGGCCTCGACACCAACGTGCTGGCTCGCTACTTCGTCGCCGAGGACGGGGCCGATGCCGCCACTGAACGCCAGCGCCAGGCAGCACGGCAGCTGATCGAATCGGGGCAGCCCCTGTTCCTGCCCAAGACCGTGGCCCTGGAGCTGGAGTGGGTGCTGCGGGGCTACTACGGCTTCGCGGCTGAGCAGGTGCTGCTGGTGTTCGACCACCTGCTGGCCCACCCTGGCCTGACCACGGAAGATCGCCCGGCCCTCGAGCAGGCCGTCGCCGGGCTGCGCGCCGGGCTCGACTTCGCCGATGCCCTGCACCACGCCAGCTGCCGTGGCTGCGACACGCTCGCCTCCTTCGACGACCGGGGCTTCGCCCAGCGCATCCGCCACCTGAACCTGGCGCCCCGCGTCGTCGTTCCCAAGGCCCCTTAGCGGGTGGCCCGCGCCAGGAACCCTTCGGCGGCGGCCTCCAGGCCCTCGCGCCGCCTGGGGTCCAGCTTCTCCAGCATCCGCACCATCATCGAAAGGCGCGGATTGGCCTGGAAGAAGTCCTGGTGGCGGTCGATGAAGCGCCAGTAGAGGCCGTCCCAGATCTCGCACCAGGGGCCCTTTTTGTAGTCGCCCATTTTGAGGATGTAGTTGGAGCCTCCGATGTAGGGCTTGGTGGCAAACAGGCCGCCGTCGCTCATCTGGCCCATGCCGTAGACGTTCGGGCCCATCACCCACTCATAGGAATCCAGGTATCGCTCCATGAACCAGCGGTGCACCTCGCCGGGGTGGATCTCACAAAGCAGCATCAGGTTGCTGATCACCATCAGCCGCTCGATGTGGTGGTTGTAGCCCAGGCGGTTCACCCGCTCGATCGCCGCATCCAGGGGCGGCAGGCCGCTGCTGCCGTCGTCCCAGCAGGGGGCGAGGCGGCGCTGGTGCTTCCAGAAGTTGGCGGCGGCCTGGCGCTCGCCATGCACCCGGTCGATGCCGCGCACGAACTCGCGCCAGCCGATCACCTGGCGCAGGAAACCCTCCAACGAGGCGATCGGCACGGGCTGGCCGCGCTCCTCCCGTGCCGCCGCGTGCTCCAGGGTGGCCGCGACCACCGCCGCGGGGGTGAGCAGGCCGATGTTGAGCAGGGGCGAGAGCAGGGAGTGGTGCAGGGTGGCGTGGTGCCGGCTGAGGGCGTCCTCGAACGGCCCGAAGCCGTCGAGGCGCTCCGCCAGGAAGCGCTGCAGCCATGCCTCGGCGCCGGCCTGATCGAAGGGGATCCACAGGGGCCCCAGCGCGCCGGGGTGGTTGGGGAAATGGCGCTCGATCAGGGCGCGCACCTCCGGCTCGTGGGGGCTGGCCGCCAGCGCCGGCAGGGGGGGCTCCACATAGCCCTTGGGCAGCTTGCGGCGGTTTTCGGTGTCGAAGCTCCAGCGGCCGCCGGTGGGGGAACCATCGGGCTCCAGCAGCAGGCCGAGACGGCGCCGCTGGCGCTCATAGAAGGTCTTCATGAACGGGCGGCGGCGGCCCTCGAACCAGCTCCGGCTTTCGGCCGCCGATTCCAGGAACGCCGGCGAGGGCAGCACGCTGAGCCGCACGCCCTGCTCAGCGCAGAAGCGCTGCAGCCGGGCCTCGAAGCTGCGGTCGGCGACCTCGGCCACCTGAAGTTCGCGGCCCTCCAGTTCGCGGCCCCGGGGCTCGCGGCCGCCGTTCAGCTCAGCCCCCAGTCGCTGCCAGAAGGACACCCCCTCCGACTCCGGCAGCTCCCAGTAGCGAACCGCCACTCCGCACTTCACCAGCGCGTCGCGGAAGCTGCGCATCGCCATAAAGGTGTGCAGCAGCCGCAGGCGGTGGTACCGCCAGGTGGAGGCCACGGCCAGGTCCTCGACCATCAGCACCCGGGAGCCGGGGGCGAGCTGCAGGGGAGAGGGTCGCGTCCAGTCGGGATGGAGCTGGTCGCCCAGGATCAGGGTCAGGGCCACAGGGGGAGGGTCACAAGGGGAGGGGCGCCGGGGCGGCCCAGAGCCGGCGGTGGGTCTGCTCGGGGTCGTAGAGGCGCACCTGGCGTTCCAGAACGAAGCGGCGGGGGCTGCCGCCGAAGCTGCGCGGGTCGGAGCCGACACCGGCCAGGTAGGCCCAGTTGCCCGTGTTCAGGGCCGGGTGGGCGTCAATCAGGGCCCACTCGAAGAAGCGGGCCCCCCAGGTCCAGGGCAGCTGGAGCTCGTTGACGAAATGGGAGGCCACCCACTGGCGGCCGCGGTTGGAGAGGTAGCCGGTGGTGAGCAGTTCGCGCAGCTGGGCATCGATCAGGGGATGGCCGCTGTCCCCGCGGGTCCAGCGGGCGAAGCGCTCCCTGGCCTCCTGCGGACCGGCCGGCGCGGCAGGCGGACGGTTCTGGAGACCGCCAGGGGCGTGGAAGGCGTCGCCGTGGCGCTGCTCCGACCAGAGGAAGAACTCCCGCCACAGCAACTCCTGTTGCATCCATTCGGAACCCTCGTCGGCGCCGTGGAGCTCCTGGTAACGGAGCACCTCCCGCCAGATCCGCCGCACCGACAGTGAGCCCACCCCCAGAAAAGGGGAGAACTTGGCGGAGAACTCCGTCCCCACCAGCCCGTTGCGGGTGAGCTTGTAATCGCGCAGCCCGCTGGAGCCGAACAGGTAGTGCCCCAGCCGGGCCAGGGCCGTGGGTTCATCACCGGGAAAGGGGAAGGCGCTGCGGGGATCGGGGCCAGCGGAGGTCGGTGGGGAAGCGGGCGATTCCAGCCAGGCGCGGGGGAGCTCGTCCCAGGGGTCCCCCAGGCCGGTGAGATCCGGTGGGGGCAGGGGCGGCTCCGGAGCGCGTTCCAGGGCTCGGCGGAACTGGCTGAACACCCGCGGGAAGCGCTCGGCCGCCACCGGCCAGGTGTTGAACAGGCGGCTCTCCTGGGCGTGCAGCACCGCCTCGGGCTGCACCAGGGGGCGGAGCTCGGCGAGGGCGGCCGCCGTGGTGTGCTGCGGGAAGGCCAGCAGGGGGATCCCCGCCGCCGCCAGGCGGGCGTGCAAAGAGGTGAGGGCCTGGGCCTCCAGGCGCCGCTGGTGGGGCCCCCGCAGCCGCTGACCCTGCGGCCGGCAGGCCAGCACCAGCAGGCGCCCGCCGCTCTGGCGCGCCAGCGCAACGGCCCGGTGCAGCACGGGCTGGTCATCGAGGCGCAACTGGCCCTCCAGGGCCAGGGCGATGGTGGGGCCGCGCGCCATGGTGCGTCGCCGGGGCGGTCAGCCTGGCAGGGCCGGGACGGCGACCGCGAGGCCCGGCTCCATGACGGATTGCTGCGGCCCCGGGCGGAGCGATTGCGCGTCTTAAGGATTGCTCTAGATTTTGCCCATGAGGGAGATCCCCGTGCACCGATCCATCGGACTGCTGACCGCCACCGGCCTCACCGGCCTGGCCCTGGTGAGCCTGACCATGACCTTTCTGGGTTGAATCAGGGCGCCGCCGGCAGGTAACCGGTGCGTACCAGGAAAGCCCTCAGCGCGTCGGGATAGCTGGCATAGCGCTTCTCCGGCCGCCGGCAGTCGCCCTTGGCGTTGTAGCCCGCCTCACAGGAGGTCAGCCCCCAGTCGGAGCTCCGGTCGTAGAGGCCCAGCATCCGTTTCCAGCCGCTGTCGAACTCCCCCACCAGCTCCTTGGTGGCCACCCAGGCCGCCAGGAAACCGTTGGCCTCCGGGCGCTGATCGGCGGGCTGCTTGAACCAGCCCTCCATCTCCTCCAGCCGGCGGCGATGCAGCGGCAGCATCTGGCGGCGATGGCTGATGTCGACGAAGCGGGGGCCGTCCAGCTGCCAGATCTGGCTGGGGGCGCTGCTGCCGGCGTAGCTGGCGAACTGGTAGAGGAAGCGGTTGTCCACGTCCACCAGCAGGTAGCGGCCGTTGCCCAGCGGATCGCTGGCGCCGTTGGGGCCACCGTTCACCGGATCGCGGCGCACCTCAAACCAGCGGCGGCCGTCGGGGCTGCTGGTGAGCACCCGGGTGTCGTTGCAGCAGTGGGCGCCGCCCGTGAACGAGGAAAGCAGCACCTCCGGGTAGGGATTGGAGGGATCCATCTCCACCACCTGCAGCACCGAATCGATGCTGCCGGGGCCGATCCGCAGCGCCCCCATCAACTGACCCACCACCTTCCCCTCCACCCGCACGGTGGCCACGGGCTGGACCTCATCCATGCCATCGGGCCTGGGCTGGCGACGGTTCTCCAGCACGGCCACCACAGGGCCGTTGGTGATCACCGGACCGGGTGCCGGTGAGAGGGCCAGCAGCAGGGGCAGCAGCATCGGCGTGGACCTACTGGCAGCCCTGAACCGAGATCCGGTAGCTGAAGCCCAGGGCGCCGGGATCGCTGCTGGCTCCCACCTTGAAGTTCATCTGGCTGGCCTGCTTGCCCGGAATGGCGGGGAAGGGGCCGAACATGCGTCCGGTGCCCATGGGCGGGTTCATGACTTCGTTGATCACCTGCAGATTGCTGCCGTCGCTGAACTTCATAAAGCCACTCACCGGATATTTGGCATTGGCGTCGGAGGAATTGGCCGTGAAGAAGAACTTGAAGCTGCTGTAGGGCTGGTTGACGATGAAGTCCGTGTTCCAGTTCTCCTTGCCGATCAGCTTGGCGGCCCCGACCCGCTTGGAGACGATCGGGGTGGTGCCATCGCCACCAATCGGCTGCAGGAAGGTGCAGCGCTGCTGGGCCTGGGCCGCTGGGCCGACAGCGACGACGAGCGAAGCGCCCAGCAGGGAGAGGGCCAGGACTTTCATGGTGAAGGATGAAGAGACAACGACCCTAGAACGCATCGGGCGCCGGAGGCTATCGGCCGAAGCCGGCCACCGCGGGCGGGGCAGCCTTCAAGGCTCAAAGGCGAACAGGCGCCCCCAATCGTTCTTCATGCTGATCACGATCCAGCCCTGTCGGCGCGCTTCGTCGTACAGCCCCTGGGTGAACGGCCCCACCCGGCTGTCCGGCAGCCCCAGGGCCGGGCCGTAGGCATACTCGCGGCGGGCGTCATCGTGCAGCACCAGCATCGACAGACGCGCGCCATCACCGGCCTTGGTGTACTCCAGCATCTGCCGGTCGCCGGTGGAGTTGCCGAAGGCGGCGATGGGCCGCCGGCCGATCATCAGCTGGATGCCCTCCGGCTTGCCGGCGTCGTTGTCGTTGAGCAGCAGCCGGGGCTCCTTGGTCAGAAAGGGCCGGCCCTGGGCGTCGTAGCCGTAACGGGTGGCGCCGGCGCTGCCGATCACCTGCTCGGGCGGGATGCCATAGACCTCCTCGGCGAAGACGCGCACGAAGTCCTGACCACCGCCGGTGACGATGTAGGTCTTGAAGCCATGGGCGCGCAGGTAGCGGAGCAGCTCCTGCATCGGCTGGTAGGTGAGCTCGGTGTAGGGGCGCTGCCAGCGGGGATGGCGGGCCGTGGCCAGCCACTGGCGTACATCGGCCTTGAAGGTGTCCAAGGGCATGCCGCTGAGGGCGGTGGCGGCCAGCCGCTCCAGTTCCTGGCGGGTGGTCACCGCCCCTGGCACCTTCTCAAGGATGAAGCGGACCTGCGGGTAGACCGGCTGCTCCACCCAGAGGGTGCCGTCCTGGTCGAAGGTGGCGATGCGCTCGGCGGGCGGCACGAAGGCTGGGCTGGCGGGGTCCGTGGTCTGGCGGACGAAGCGGACGATGCCGTCCCGGGCCGCCCCCGGATTCCAGGAGGGCAGCGGATCGGCGGACTGGGCCCCGCCGGCCATGGCGGCAACGGTGGCCAGCAGGATCGTGGCGAGCAGGCTCCCCAGCAGGAGCAGGAACCAGCGGCGGCGGCGGGGCAGGGTCACGGGGCGGCGGCCTCAGAACTTGCGCAGTTCGCGGCGGATCTTGAACGGATCACCCGAGTGCTGCTGGTTCAGCAGCAGCAGCGGCAGTCCCGCCAGCAGCAGGCCGATGGCGACGACCACCCCCAGGGGGACCGGCGGCCCGCCCTGGGGCGGTCGCGGGGTGCGGCTGAACCTGGCCATCGATGCGGGCGGCGGAGACGGCTGGTCCGTCAGTCTGCCGGGGGGTGCCACCGGCGCCCGCGATCCCGGTCCGCTGATCCCGGGCCCGCGGCCTGTGCAGGGATGAAAGGATTTCGGCATCGCCTTTGCCGGTCCGCCATGGACGCTCCCACCCTGCTGCTCGCGACCGGAGGCCACCAGATCGAGGCGGCCGAGACCCTGATCGAGGTGGGCCGCTTCATCGTCATCCTCTTCGCCGCCCGGGCCCTGGCGGAGCTGATGGTGCGCTTCCGCCTGCCGGCCATCCTTGGCGAGCTGGTGGCGGGCGTGCTGGTCGGCGTATCGGGGCTGCACCTGATCCTGGCGCCGGAGCTGGGGGCCCAGCTCAACGCCCTCGCCGAGGGCACGATCGCCGCCCTCGCCCACGTGGGCCCCGACCAGGTGCAGGAGATCTACGACCACGGCTTCAGCAATCTGCAGGCGGTGGCGAAGATCGGCCTGCTGGCCCTGCTGTTCCTCACCGGCCTGGAAAGCGAACTCGACGAGCTCATGGCCGTGGGGGGCCAGGCGATCACGGTGGCCCTCACCGGGGTGGTGCTGCCCTTCGCCCTGGGCACCTTCGGCCTGCAGTTCCTGTTCGGCGTGCCGCTGCTGCCGGCGATCTTCGCCGGTGCCGCCATGACCGCCACCAGCATCGGCATCACCGCCAGCGTGTTGGGGGAGCTGAAGTTCCTGCGCACCCGCGAAGGGCAGACGGTGATCGGCGCCGCCGTGCTCGACGACATCCTCGGCATCGTGATCCTGGCCGTGGTGGTGGCCCTGGCCGGCGGCGAAGGCTTCAGCCTCGGCCCGATCCTGAAGTTGATCGCCGCGGCCGCGGTGTTCGTGGTGGTGGCCCTGTTCCTCAGCCGCACCGCCGCGCCTCCCTTCGACGGGCTGCTCGATCGCCTCAAGGCCCCGGGCGAGGTGGTGGTGGCGGCCTTCCTGGTGATGTCGCTGGCCTGCTTCGCCGCCCAGGCCTTCGGGCTGGAGGCGGCCCTGGGGGCCTTCGCCGGCGGCCTGATCCTCAGCGGCTCGCGGCACCGGCACGCGATCGAGGAGGCGGTGAAGCCCCTGGTGGCCCTGTTCGCCACCGTCTTCTTCGTGCTGATCGGCAGCGGCATGGACCTCTCGGTGCTCAACCCCTTCGATGCGGCCAACCACGAGGGTCTGGTGATGGCGGGCTTCCTGCTGGCGGCCGCCGTGGTCAGCAAGGTGGCGGCCGGCTGGAGCTACCGCAGCAGCGGGCCCACCAACCGGCTGGCGGTGGGACTGGGGATGATGCCCCGCGGCGAGGTGGGCCTGATCTTCCTGGGGCTGGGCACCCAGACCGGGGTGCTGGGGCCGTCGCTGGAGGCGGCGATCCTGCTGATGGTGATGGGTACCACCTTCCTGGCGCCGGTGCTGCTGCGGCTGGTGCTGGCCGACGCCGAAGAAACAGCCGAGGCGACGGCTTGAGACGTCCGGCTGAGGGCAGGATGCGGCCCGGGTCCGGCCGTGGGACAGTGGCCCCAGCTCGCCCCCTGCCCGTGGCCAACGACAGCGATACCCCCCGGTCGGTGATCGCCGGCCTGCTGCTGGTGATCGGCTCCCTGGCCGGCCTGGCCCTGCTGGTCTGGGTCACGGTGGTCATGCTCGACCTCAAGCACCTGAACACCTCCGGTTTCACCCTGCCCTGAGGCTGATCGCCTAGGCAGGGGGCCGCCGGCCGCCGGCATGGGCGTGGGCGGTGACAAGGCTGGCCAGGAGGGCCTCACTGCGGAGCGGCTTGGCGAGAACGTCGTTCATGCCGGCCTGCAGGGCCGCCTCCCGGTCCTCGGCGGTGGTGAAGGCGGTGAGTGCCACGATCCACGGCCGGTCGGACCGTCCGCCGCAGGAACGGATGCGGCGGGTGGCCTCGAGGCCATCGAGCCGGGGCATCTGCACATCCATCAGGATCAGGTCCGGCTCGAGGAGCCGCTGGCGCTCCAGCGCCTCCTGGCCGTCGACGGCGGAATCGGGCTCGTAGCCGAGGCGCCGCAGCATGAGCTCGCAGAGCCGCCGGTTCACGGCACTGTCGTCCACCAGCAGGATGCGCAGGGGATGGCGCGCGGCGAACGGTTCGGCGGACGCCGGCGGCGGCTCCGCCACAGCGGGAGTGGCCACCCGGGGGGCGGCGGGAGCAGGGGCGGCAGGGGCCTCCACCACCTGCACCGGCAGGCGGAAGCGGAACACACTGCCCCGGCCAGGGGTGCTCTCCACCTGGATCGTGCCGCCGAGGGCCACGACGAGCTGCCGGCTGATGGCCAGCCCCAGCCCGGTGCCGGCCTGGGGGGCGTTGGCGGTGGCGCCCAGCTGGGAGAAGGGCTGGAACAGGCGCTCCAGGTGGTCGGCGGCGATGCCCACACCGGTGTCGGCGACGGCGAACGCCAACAGGATCGTCGCGTTCTCCGGCAGGTTCGCCCCGGCGGCCACCGGAGCGCCGGCCTCCACGGAGACCACGACGCTGCCGGCATCGGTGAACTTGATGGCATTGCCGATCAGGTTGAGCAGGATCTGGCGCAGGCGGATGGCATCGGTGAGGATCGCCTCGGGCAGCTCAGGCGGCAGCACCAGGGCCAGGTCGATCGCCTTGACCCTGGCGAGGCTGGAGCAGGCGGCGATGGTCTCCTCCAGCAGGGGACGCAGCCGGCAGGGGGCCAGCTCCAGCTCCAGGTGGCCGGCCTCGATCTTGGTGTAGTCGAGGATGCCGTTGAGCAGGGTGAGCAGGGACTCCCCCGAGCTGTGGACGATGTCGAGGCACTCCCGCTGCTGGGGCGAGAGCTCCGTGGCCAGCACCAGTCCTGTCATGCCGATGACGCCGTTGAGCGGGGTGCGGATCTCGTGGCTGAGGGTGGCGAGAAAGGTGCTCTTGGCCCGTTCGGCGGAGGCCATGGCCTGGAAGGCGCGGGCCCTCGCCTTGAGGGAGCGGCGATGGAAGTTGGCGGCCAGCACCGAGAACCCGGCACTGCCGATCAGGCCCAGCAGGTAGGTGAGCTGCAGGGGCAGCTCCTTGCGTCGCAGCTGGGCCAGCGAGATGTCGATCCCGACGAAACCCACCAGAGCCCCGTCGCGGTCGCGAATGGGGGCGAAGCCGCTCATGAAGGACCCGAAGTGATCGGTGTAGGGCCTGGTGCTGACGGTGACCATGCCGCTCCGGGCGGCGCGCAGGGCATCGCCAGAGGGATTGACGTAGAGGTCGCCGACGCTGACGGGGCTGGCGGGGGCCCCGGGGTTCTGGATGTAGTACGTGCTGTCGAGCGTGAAGCGGAGCCCGTCCGGGGTGGCGATGAAGACGTAGGCGTAATAGATGTCAGGCACCAGCCTGCGGAGCTTCAGCAGGGGCGCAGTGGCGCGGCGATAGTCCGGATCACCCGTCTGCTCCGGCCTGGTGATGGTGGCGACGAGGGTCGGATCCATCTCACGGGCGGCGATGTTCACCAGGTTGTGGAGGTTGTCGCGCACCTGGTTGCGCAGCAGTCGGGTGGCGCTCCAGTAGTTGGCGCTGAGGGCCACCCCCGCGACGGCGAAGATCGTGGCGGCCAGCAGCACGCTCTCGCGGCGAATCCGCTGGCGGCTCCATCCGGCCTCGGGATCGCCGCTGGGGCGTTCAGACCACGGGAAGCCGCCGAACACACGGGAGAGCGGGCCAGCCAGGAGTCCTCAGCACGCGGCACCATCCTTGTCTACCCGGTCGGAACCCCTGTCGGTTGCGGCCAGGTGCGCAGCGTCCGGAGGGGTAAGGAGATGTGAACCCCCCTCAGGCCCCCGAAAGGCCTTGCCTACGTTTGGGCAGGTGAAGGACTCTCCATGCGCGCGAACGTGGCTCCCCGCGAGGCGGCACGGCTGGAGGCCCTGAACGATTACCGCATCCTGGATACGGAAAGCGAGCAGTCGTACGACGACATCACCTTCCTGGCCGCCCAGCTCTGCGACGTGCCGATCGCCCTGGTCAGCCTGGTGGATGCGGATCGTCAGTGGTTCAAGTCCCGGGTGGGTCTGGCGGCCAGCGAAACGAGCCGGGATGTGTCCTTCTGTGCCCACGCGATTCTCGGCGACCGGACCCTCGTGGTGAAGGATGCCCGTGTGGATGAACGCTTCCGGGACAATCCGCTGGTCTGCAGCGAACCCAACATCGTCTTCTATCTGGGGGTGCCCCTGTGCACACCGGGCGGGGCCAAGATCGGCACGCTGTGCGTCATCGATCAACGGCCCCGTGAGCTCAGTGACCTGCAGATCCGCTCCCTCGAAACCCTGGCCCACCAGGTGGTGCTGCAGCTGGAACTGAGACGGATCTCCGACCAGCTGGCCGCCGCCCTGCAGCGCATCGAGGTGATGGAGACCCTGATTCCGATCTGCTCCTACTGCAAGGGCATCCGCAACGACCAGGGCTACTGGGAATCCGTGGAGTCCTTCATCAAGAGCCACGACAACGTCGAGTTCTCCCACGGCGTCTGCAATGCCTGCATGGCCCGGTACTTCCCCGAAGTGGCTCCGCTCCCGGAAGGGGATTCAGGCGAGGGCGCCCAGGGCTGAGGCCCCCCTGGCGATCGCCGCCTCCCCGCGCCGGTGGATCTCACGGGCGTAGTCGGTCCAGGTGCCCTGGCCCCAGTAGCGGAAGCAGCTGGTTTCCAGCAGCAGCAGGTGGAGCAGGGCCTCCTGATAGGGCTGGGTGCGCGTCACGGCGGGATCCTCCGCCACCAGGGGATCGAACACCTGGTGGAAGCGGGCGCTGAGCAGGTTCATGGGCTCCAGCACGTTGGCGTAGCCCTCCACCCAGCTGAGGTCATTGGTCCAGGAGGCGCCGGCCATCGAGAAGGAGGGGTCGCCGGCCTGGAGCCCGGTGATGGCCGTCTCCACGGTCTGGGGGGTGGGGGTGGCGCCGATGTGCTGCCACAGCCGGTGCTGCCCCACCGCCTGGATCACCGGGAAGGCCGCGTCGCCCACCCCGGCCGCTTCGAGCAGTTCGAGATATTCGCTGCCGTTGATCGCCACCGTGCCGCCGCTGCCGCCGCCGTCCTGGGCCGCCAGGCGCCGGTGGGCCTGGAGGAAGGCCGGCGGGAACTCGTTCATCATCACGCCGCCGTTCTCGCCGTCGGCGATCTGGGCCACCAGCGCCGGCACCGCCGTGCCGCCCAGGGGCAGCCGGCCCAGCCCCAGGGCCTCGTAACAGGGCTGCATCTGGCCCACCAGCTTGGTGTCGGAGCCCTGGGTCTTGATCAGCGCCGTGATCGACACCTCCTCGCCGCTGGAGCTGCGGGCCACCAGCCGGTTGGGGAGCAGCGTCTGCTCCCGGGTGAGGCTGCTGCCATCGGGATTCTCGACGCTGTGCTCCTGCACCAGCAGCCAGCGGTAGCCGCAGTCCCGCAGGGCGCTCACGAAGGCGAACAGGGTGTCGGGGTGGTTGGGCAGGTGCATCTCCGGGGGCGAGAAGCCCTTCACCCGCTGCAGGGCCTCGCTGCCGAAGAGGGCTGCGAAGTGGTGCTGCCAGGCCAGGATCTGCAGCTTCAGATCGGGGATCGGCGTGGAGGGCGCCACGGCGTGGCTCCAGAACGTGCCGAGCCACTCCACATGGGGCACGACGGAGGGATCACAGGCCAGGACTGTGAGCGCCTCGAGGATGTCGGCGCGGCCCATCTGCTGGAACCCCCAGAGCAGATTGCCGGAGTAATCGAGCATGATCCGCGGGTTGGCGCCCTCGCCGATCAGCTGGGGGATCAGGTCGGCCAGGCGCCGGTAGCAGTGGGCGAAGGGTTCGGCATTGTGGTTGTCGCCCTCGCCGGGGTGCTCGAGCATGTACTGCAGGTGCGAGATCAGCGCGCCATCGGCACCCGCAGGGATCGTGGGCTGGTGCATGTGCAGTGCACAGGCAAAGGCCGAGGTGATCGCCTCGAGCCGCAGGTTGGTGCGGGGCAGCGCCACGGGCCCGCTCTGCTGCACCAGGGCCAGGATCTCGGCTTCACGGCCGGCGATCGGCGGCAGGGAGGGATGGGGCATCGGCGGCGGCGCGGGCGGGGTGCGATGCGCGGGCCATCGACGTTCCCGCCGATCCTGGCCAGGCGAAGCGAATGGCGCCAGCGACGGCGGACCCGTGCAGATCACGGCGGCCCAACCTCCCTAGGGTTGAGCAACTGCGAGTCCGCCCCGTGCCGAAGCCATCCCTCGCCCTGGCCGCCGGGCTCATGGCCCTGCCGCTGCTGAGCGTTCCTCTGCTCACTCCGGACCCGGCGCTGGCCCAGAAGCGGATTCCCAAGCTGCCGGGCCAGAACGAATGCCCGCTGGGGTATGTGAACGACCTCAAGCAGCACTGCAACTCGCCGATCTACTACGAGGTGCGGCCCACCTACGGCAAGCCCTGCCTCTCGGGCTGGATGAACATCGGGGCGGGTTACTGCAAGAAGAAGACGCTGGGGATCTTCTGAGGGGCCAGGCCGCAACGACAAAAGCGGGCCAAGGTCGTGCTCATCACTACTTCTGATCCTTGCTGGTGGACGTGATCAGTGCCGCGGAGGCCAACTGCTCCTTCTCCCGTCTGCTGCGGGAGGTGGCGGATTCCACGGCCGGGGTGCTGGCCGGGGCCATGGATCTGTGCGTGGACCACCAACTCGGCAGCTGGGACGCCCCCGTGCTGAGTGTGGCCGCCGACGCCGGCGCCCGGCTGTTGCTGCAGCTCACCGAGAACCCTTAGAAGCTGTCTTCCGTCTGGCCGGCGAAGCGGCCGGCGTAGCTCTCGATGCCCTGCAGCTTCTGGAACACGAACTGACAGATCGCCGTGCCGGGATGCACCGCCAGGGGAGCGGGGCCGAAGTTGCTCATCTCCAGCACCTGCTGGCTGTCGATCCCCGGCCCCATGAAGGGGGCGCTGATGTGCACCATCAGGCCCAGCCGCGCGAAACGGCTGCGGCCCTCCAGCCAGCCGCAGAGGCCGGGGCCGAGGCGCAGCCGCTCCTGGGTGATCCCGAGCACCGTCTCGCCCGGCATGATCAGGATGTGCTGGCCCTCCGGCACTTCGATCTTCTCGGTGAGCTGGCGGTAGTCGGTGTTCTCGCCCACCTCGATCACCTGATGCACCTTGCGGAAGACGCGGAAGGTGCGGGCGAGGGTGAGGTCGAGGGAGGCGGGGCCCAGCCGCTCGGGGGCGAAGGGGGTGACCCCGATCGTGCCCGCTTCGATCGCCTGCAGGATCGCCTCTCTGCCGAGAACGCTCATGTCTTTCGCTGGGCACAGGCGATGGAGGATTGTCTCAGGCGGCAGGCCTGCGGGGGCCATGGGGGTGCGGCCATGGGCTGGGCAGGGCTTCCTAGGCTCGGCACGGCCGCCCGGCAACTTCCATGTCCGCACCGATCCAGGCCCTCGCCGCCCCCAGCGCCGGGCAACCGCTTGAGCCCTTCAGCTACACCCCAGGCCCCTTGGGCTGCGAGGAGGTGGAGATCGCCGTCGAGAGCTGCGGCATCTGCCACAGCGATCTCTCCATGCTCGACAACGACTGGGGCATGACCGCCTATCCGTTTGTTCCCGGCCACGAAGTGATCGGGCGGGTGGTCGCCCTCGGGGAGCACACCAAGCGCCTGAGCATCGGTGACCGGGTGGGGCTGGGCTGGTTCTCCGGCAGTTGCGGTGCCTGCGATCAGTGCCTCTCCGGCAACCAGAACCTCTGCCTCAACGCCGAGGCCACCATCGTCGGGCGGCACGGTGGCTTCGCCACGCGCGTGCGGGCCCAGTGGACCTGGGTGGCCCCCCTGCCGGAAGGTCTCGACACCGAGAAGGCCGGCCCGCTGCTCTGCGGCGGCATCACCGTCTTCAACCCGATCGTGGAGCTCGGCATCCAACCCACCGACAGCGTGGCGGTGATCGGGATCGGCGGGCTGGGTCACATGGCCCTGAAGTTTCTGCGGGCCTGGGGATGCGACGTCACCGCCTTCACCACCAGCGACTCGAAACGGGAGGAAGCGCTCCAGCTGGGCGCCCATCGCACCTTGAACTCCCGCAACGCCGAAGAACTGGCCCAGGCGGCAAGCAGCTTCGACTTCATCCTCAACACCACCAACGCCAACCTCGACTGGAACACCTACATTGCCGCCCTCAAACCCAAGGGCCGACTGCACACCGTGGGGGCCGTGCCTGAACCGATCGCCCTGGCCGCTTTCCCGATGATTCTCGGGCAGAAGAGCCTCTCCGGCTCGCCCCTGGGCAGCCCATCCACCACCGACAAGATGCTGCAGTTCAGCTGCCGCCACGGCATCGCCCCCACCACGGAGTTCTTCCCGATGTCGCGGGTCAATGAAGCCCTGGATCACCTGCGCGCCGGCAAAGCCCGCTACCGCATCGTGCTGATCAACGACCTGGGCTGAGGCGCGCCTGCAGCGGCTTGGTCTGCGCCGTGGTGGCACCCACATGGGGCCTCAGGCGGTCGGCCGGGGTCCCCGGTCCAGGTCGTCGATGGTCTGCTCCAGCAGATCGCGGCCGCTGTCGTAGAGGATGCGCGGCGCCGGCCGGCCGGACTCGGTGGCGCCGAGACGGCGGGCGACGGCCCGGCGGCGTTTCAGCTGGGGATCGGCGCTGCGGGCCGCCTTGGCCCAGGCCTGGCGGCGGCGATTGCGGGCGGCGATGGCACGGTTGCGCCCGTACTGCAGCGGCAGGCGGGCCAGGGGCAAGAGCAGCAGCAACAGGGCATAGCCGATGGCGAAGCGCGCCAGCCAGGCCACCGGGGGCAGCCAGGCGGGGGTGATCGCCAGCAGCCATGGCGAGAGCACCAGCAGGGCCCCGACGGCGACGCCATAGGCGACCCTTTGCCCGGCTCCGGCCCGGCTGAAGCGAAAGGCCCGCTCGCGCAGGGGCGGCACCGGCCCATCCCCGCCGGCGGCGCGGGCGGGCAGGAAGGGGAAGCCATAGATCAGGTCCCCGTCCTCACTCACCTCGGGGCGGCCGTCGAAGCGCAGCAGCACCGGCAGCATGGCGGCATCGGCGAGGTCCCGGCGGCGGTCGGGATCGGAGGGGCAGTCGGGCAGATCGAGCAGCGGGGCGAGGTCCTCGGCGATCACCACGCCACCGCGCTTGCGCAGGAAGGCGCCGATGCGGCGCCAGCGCTGCGGCTCGAAGCGGGCATTGGGATCGGCATCGCCGAACAGGATCGAGAACACGGCGCTGAGGAAGCCCAGGGAGGCCGGATCAGCGCCTTCACCGGGCAGGTCCCAGAGCAGGCTCCACAGCTGCTGCGGCGTGACGGAGGCGGAGCCCTGGCGCGCCGGGGCCCGGAGGCCGGAGGCAAGCAGATCCAGGATCGAGAGGGGCACCTGGGCCAGCCCCTGCAGCAACGCCAGGCCGGCATCGTCGGCGTCGTCGCTGGTGAACAGCCGCACGACCAGCAGCACCGACAGGATCAGCACCACCAGGGTGGTGACCAGCAGCAGCACCACCCCGAAGCTGAGCCGGATCAGGCGGGCGGCCAGGCGCAGGGTCGCCTGCAGCCGGGCCTGCAGCCGGCGGCGGCCGCTGAGGGCCAGCAGCCGCATCCGAAGCGCGGGGGGGAAGACGAACAGCAGGGTGCCGTCCTCGGCCACCTGCAGATGGCCGGACACTTCGGCCACCAGGGCCAGCAGCCCCGGCTCGACCTCCTGCAGAGACAGGCCGGTGCCGGCGGCCACCTCGCCGACGCTGCAGCGGCGCCCGCGGTTGCCGATCCAGTCGAGCAGGGCGGCTTCCACCGTCATCGGCCTGGGTCAGACGTGCGGGGGCTCGCGAACACCGCCTCCAGCCAGTCGTAGGCCCGCTGGTGGAACAGGGAGCGCGCCGTCTCCTCGCAATGGCCGCCAGCGCCCTCGGCGGTGGTGAAGCGCACCAGGGTGCGGGGACAGCGCAGCGCGGCATGCAGCTGTTCCGCGAAGCGGGCGATCGGATCGGCCTCCGCCCAGGCCACGAAGGTGGGGCAGCGGATCTTCTCGGCGCGCCCCCGGAGGCTGTAGTCGCCGGCGATGCGGAGGTAGTCGGCGATGGAATCGAGGCCGTGCACCCAGAGGGCCCGCCGAAAGGTCCAGTGCAGGTAGGGATCGGAACGGACCAGGGCCTCGAAGGCCTCGAGATCGGCGGGGGTGATCTGGGGCAGCCGCGCGCGCGCGGCCGGGTCCAGCGGCAGGAACGTGCGCAGCGCCTCGAGCAGGTCCCATTGGCCGGGATCGGCGATGCAGGCCGCCAGGCGGTGTTCGCCGCTGGCCGCGCGGGGCGCCAGATAGCCGCCGAAACTCCAGCCGATCAGCGCGATCCGCTGCGGATCCACCTCCGGGCGGGTGAGGGCATAGTCGACCACCGGGCCCACCACGGCCTCCCAGTCGGGGCGGAACACCAGGCCCTGGTGGATGAGGGGCCGGCCCTGGCCGGGGCCGTCGAAGGTGAGGCAGTGGTAGCCGCGGCGGACGGCGGCCACGGCATGGGCGAAGTGCGCCTCGTGCACGGTGGCGTCGTAGCCGTTGGTGGCGATCAGGGTGGGGCGCGGCAGGCCCGAGTCATCGGCACGGTGGAAGTAGCCGGGGAGGGTGGTGCCCTCGTAGGGGATCTCCACGGCCTCCACGGCCGGCGTTATCAGGGCGGCCGCCCGGGCGAACGCCCCGGCCTCCCGGTCGAAGGCCTCCAGCAGCCGGGGATCCACGGGCGCCCCGAAGAGCGGCAGCCAGGCGGTGCGGTGGTAGTTGCTGGCCCGCAGCCAGGCCTCCCGGGCACTCACCGCGTGGCCGGCCGCCGCACAGGCGTCGGCGATCTCGCTCACCCGATCCGCCGTCGCGCTCCAGGCGCGAAACCAGCTGTCCCCATCCCCGGGGGTGATCTGCGACGCCGTGACGAGGCACTCGCCGAAATCCGCCCCGCCGTAGGGGGCGTGCGACAGGGCGCGGAACGCGAAGCGCTCGAAGAGGGGATCGGCGAAGAAAAGGCCCATGGGGAGAAGCTCAGGAGGCGTGCCGTGCATCGGCCGCCAGCCGCCGCAGGGCGAGCCGGTCGGTCTTGCCCACGGGGGTGAGGGGCAGCTCCTCGAGCACGCGGATCTCCTCCGGCGCCTTGTAGCCGACGCGGGCCCGGGCGAAGGCGATCAGTTCGGCTTCGCTGGGGGCGGGCTGGTCATGGCGGAGGGTCAGGTAGGCCCGCACGTTCTCGCCGTGCACCGGGTCCTGGATGCCGATCACCCCCACCAGATCCACGGCCGGATGTTCAGAGAGCGCCTCCTCCACCTCCTGGGGGCAGATGTTGGAGCTGTCGTGGACGATGATCTGCTTGCGGCGGCCGCAGAACCAGAAGAAGCCGTCGGCGTCGACCCGCATCTCATCGCCAGTGTCGAGCCAGCCCTGCTGGATGGTGTCGGCGGTGGCCTGGGGGTTGTCCCAGTAGCCCACCATCATCGAAGGCGCCTGGATCCAGAGGCGGCCCTGCTCTCCCGGGGCCACCTCGGTCCCGTCTTCGTGGCGCAGGCTGGCGCTGAACCCCGGGCAGAGCCGGCCGACGGAGCCGATCCGGTTCGGGCCGGAGGGGGGCGCCAGGGTGGTGTAGCCGATCTCGCTCATGCCGAAGCATTCGTCGATGCCGAAGCCGGCGGCCCGGCGGAACTCCTCCTGCAGCTGATGGGGCACCTTGTCGCCGCCGCTGATGCAGAGACGCACCGAGCCCAGATCCGTCGGCAGCAGCCGTGCATCCCGCAGCAGCTCGAACAGGGCGGCGGGCAGCATCAGCAGCACCGAGGGCCGATGGCGCCGCAACAGGGTTTCCACGGTGGCCGCATCGATGCGGCTGGCGATCGCGGCGGAGGCGCCGGCGGCCAGGGCCGCCAGCACGAGGGCCGAAGAGGCGATGTGGGCCAGGGAGCTGCCGGCCAGCACCTCCTCCCCGGCCCGCAGTTCGCTGGCCTGGATGAAGGAGGTGAGCACCGCGGCGAAGCTGGCCCGGCTGTGGGTGACACCCTTCGGCCGACCGGTGCTGCCGGAGGTGAAATAAATGAAGGAAGGCTCCTCGCCGGCCAGCCCAGGCCAGGGCGGATCGTCGCCGGCGGTAGGGGCCGCGGCCAGCAGGGGCTCGAAACCGGAGGGATCATCGATGCGGTGGCAGCCGAGGGGCAGTTGGCCCGCCACGGCGCTGGCCTGCACATCGGCCAGCCGTTCGCCGTGGAACACCAGGGCCGCGGCGCCGCTCACCGTCAGCGCATGGTCGATCTCCGGGGGCACATAGCGGTAGTTGAGAGGGGTGAGCACCAGGCCGCTGCGCAGCCCGGCCAGGTAATGGACGACCAGCTCCACCCGGTTGGGGATCAGGGAGGCGAGCCGGTCACCCCGCCGGAGGCCCAGCCGCTGGTAGGCCCGGGCCAGCTGCTCCACCTGGTGATCGAGCTCGGCCCAGCTGAGGCTGTGGTCCAGATCCTGCAGCGCCGCTGCCGCCGGATCGCCCCCCAGGCCGGCCTGCAGGAGGCGGGCCAGGTCGACCAGTGGGGCCAGGGGCGGGCCGTGGTGGGGCATGGAATGCCGCAAGCCCGCCCACTCTGGCAGCGCTTCCTGGTCGGGGGACTGCATGGGGGCAGACCATCGCCGAAGGCAGACGCTTGAGGTTCGTGGTTCAGCGGTGGCTGAGGAATTCCTCCAGGGTCATGCCGGCACCACGATCTGCTGCAGGCCCACGAAGTCGCTTTCCAGAACAGGCTCGCCGTCCTCCAGGAGCATGGCGATCACCTCCTGGAGGTTGGCCTGCAGCTCATCAAGGGTCTCCCCCTGGCTGTGGGCGCCGGGAAAGCCCTGGACATAGCCCACAAGCATTCCTGTGTCCGCGCAGCGCTCGATGGCGGCGGAGAACATATGCACAGCCTCTGCTTCTTTCAGTGGATTCAACTTAGGCAACCTGCCAGGTCTGGCCGAGGGGGGTGATGGAGGGCATGGCATCGCGACAGGGCTTCTCCTCCGCAAGTGCCACCCACTGTCACACCCGCCAGCGCCTGCGCGAGACCACCGCCGAGCAGATGCGCATGAGCCACATCGACCCACCGCTCATGCTGCAGGAACTGCTGGGCCTCTGATTTACCAGGCAACAGCCAGTCCCGCCCCGGCGCACGACGTGGCCCGGCGGATCATGGCAAGCGAGAAGCTGAACGATGTCGAATCTCAGGGATTGGCCGTAGCCAATGAACGCACAGCGATCAGATCCTGATCACCAATTGCTCGGAGGCTGCTGCTTGAAAGCGTCAACAGCGATTGGGTGCGTCCCGATGCAGCGACAAACTCAACCTCGAGATTTGCCGGGTCGTGAATAGCTACGACAGCACCGAGATCGCCCAACTGCAGACCAGCCTCAGGAATGTCGTGGGTGAGAGCAACTGTCTGGTGCAAGACGAACATGACTTACTCCGGAAATGCGGTGACGAGCCTTGGCTGTCTGGAATGATCGAGGATCAGCCAGACCGTTCTGAATGGTCTGGATGCTCCGTTGGGGCCTTTCAACGTAGCACTGATGACTACTTTCATCCCATAGGCACTGATCTCGATCCGCTGAACCGTCCCAGTCTGGCCATGGTGGAGCAGATCATCACGAAGTCGGGTCCAGGATTCAACGGTGTAGCCGAGTGAACTAAAGACGCTTGCCTTGAAGCGACCAACTGGATGCGTGTCTGAGAGCAGATAGTCGCAGATCTTGGCTTCGTCAACGATCGCGTTGTCTGCATGGGGGAGCATTCGTGGGCCAGGGTGATCGCCGGGGCTTCTCCTCCACAAGTGCCACCCCTGTCTCACCCAGCAGTGGTGCGTTCAGGTGCGCTGCTGCCAGCGCCGGGGATCCTGACGGCCGTGCAGGGCAATCACCAGGATTCAGCACCCTGCTCTCGGAAGTACACGGCATAGGGAAACCTCCGCAGCACGAGCCTGCGGGTCTGCCCGTAAATCAGGGGGAAGGATCGGGGATCGCGGCGGATGCGCTCCACCGCAGCAGCGAAGGCTTCAGCGAAGTCCCGAGCCAACGCCAGCTCTAGCCGGCTGTACCAGCGCTGGGTTTCCAGCAGATCCTCCACCGCCTCCGGCAGGAAGCGAATCGCGGGCCTGGTCATCCGATGCCGAGCTGGCTCCGCACCTCATCCCAGGGCACAGCCGCTTCGGGGTTGTCGCGATGGGTCGCCCAGCGCCGGTCGAGTTCGGCGCAGAGGGCGGGGTCCACCGGCAGCGCCCCATCCCGGGACTGGTCATCGAGGCTGTCCCACAGGGCGATCGCCAAGGCCAACCGTTCGCACGGCGGTAGCAGCAGGAGGTCAGACATGGGCGCCATCGCCACCACACCCAGCGAAGGACTCACTGTAGGCACGTTCAAAAGGGGGCAAAGGGAATGGAGAGATGGATGCCATCGCGCATGGGCTGCGTGGTGCCGATTCGTCAGTACTCCAAGCAGATCACATCCAGAGCATCTTCTCCTTCCTCCTGATCCAATACCTCAGGATTGGCAATCAGAGACTGGGATTTGCGCTGGGCACGCTTGAGCGCGCTCAGGAGGCTCAGGAGGACATCCTTCTGGTCCTCCGTCACGCCGTGAGGCCCTCCTGCTCAATCCTCTTTCGGAGGGTTGGGGCCATGCGATCCCGCAAGCGCACCAGGTCGACGGGACACTGCATCAGCTCTTCCAGCTCCTGTTTCAAGTGCACCAGGGCGTAGGGCGTGAGCGGGTCAAGCTGGACCCAGACATCGAGATCGCTGTCTGGGCGGGCATCGCCGCGGGCAACGGGCCGAACAGGCCGAGCCCCACCACATGAAAACGGCGGTGCCAGTCAGGCTGGCGCTGACGGAGGCGGTTGAGCACCTCTTCGGCCGTGAGAGGTGATAACGGTGCTGTCCGGGTCATGGGTCCATTGTGCTGGCCCTTTGGGCAAGGTACCAATGCCACCCCAGCCAGGAAGCCCCCATACCCCCGCCCCCCTCTGGCACCTACGGGCGCCTGCGGCACTCCATCGCCAAGCGCATGCGCATGGGCCCCATCGACCAACCGTTGATAATCCTGGAGCTGCTGGGCCGCCGCAGCCCGGCCCCTGCGCAGGACGTGGCCCGCCGGATCCTGGGACGCAGATGGTGGGCCGGGTTCACCTTCAACGGCATCACCGCCTATGGCGATGGCCACGACAGCCTGATCGGCGGCGACGCGTTGAGCGATGGCGAGCGCGACGCGCTGCTGGAGCTCTGCCGCCAGCGCCTCGACGCCTTCCGCGAGCAGCGCGGCGAAGAGGTGTTTGCCCACCGCAGCCGCCACCGCAGCCCGATCAGTGGCTCGGAAAAACCAGGGCGGCTCCGACGCCATCACCAACGTGCAGGCCCTCTGCTTCCGCTGCAACGCCGGCAAGCGCGACGGCTGTTTGCCGTCGCAAGAGGGCGCACCGACTTCCGCGGCGTGCAGGCCAGCTACGGCCACCGCGAAGCGGGCTGTGTGTTCTGCGCGCTGGAGGGCAGCGGCCAGGTGCTGCTGGAGAACGAGGGGCACAGCCTGGTGATCCCGCGTCGTCATGGGGCCGACGGGCTGGAGCTGCACCAGCCGGAATGGAACGCCGTGGTGGAGCCGCTGAAGCTGCGGCGGGAGCGGCTGAGTGCCGAGGACGCGTCGATCAGCGGCTGGGCTGGTTTGCTCAACGCAAGAGGGGGGCTGAACTCAGGCGAGGCGGCGGGGCAGACGGTGTTTCATGCGCACTGGCATCTGATTCCGAGGCGGGAGGTGGATTGCCAGCAGCCACACAGTACAGATGAAGTGGGTAGGGATACCAATACCAGGCTCACCAGGAGCCCTTAAATCGTCATGGCGGAAAATCGGAATGGGCCTGAACTGACAAAATCGACTTCACAGGCTTATTATATCTTTAATTAGCAAGACAGCGCCTATAGTAGAATATTGCGATCTCGCAGGCCAAGCAAATACTTGCAGCATCAAATGACAGACAAAAAAATCGCTCAAGGGCGAACAGGTCAGCCGATGATCCAATTGGCGATAACTGGCAGCCCGAATAGGCCGCTGAAAACGCGGCTTTCCAGCGAGACATCTTGGCAGGCAAATAGCCAGAAAACGCACATCAAAAGACTTTGTGAAAGGCCATCTTAAGCTCAATAAGCTTCACTCGGAAAGTCAGCATGCATGAATAGCGTTGCTAGCGCATAGTAAGTCAGAGAGACGAGTTTCGACGCCAATAAACAAACCGATAAAGCGAGACATGACCGGCGAGACAGCATCTCCGATAACCTTGGCATGAGAAGCCCTACTAAATCTAGACTTGCCATCATTAAACTGATAGTCAATCGGGAAACCCTGAATCAATGCTGCCTCACAAGAGGTTATAACTCTTGGCTCCCAAGGATGAACATATCGTCCTCTGCCTGGGGAATGGTAGCCTGTTGTTATTGTCCCAGCCGGCAGATTTGGAATCATTCTACCATATACTGACTTATAATTATGCTCCCGCTGGTGGCACTTTGGCCGGAGCTCATTGGGAAGATCATATTTACAATTTTCATGAAGCCATGAAACTCGCAATTGATTTTCGGCACTCAGCTCGCTTGGGACATAAAAGGGATTCTCAACATCAACAACCTTTGGTAGGAGCCCAAAGCACCAAGAAACACTTCTTGAGGGGGGCGGATAAAGAAGCCTATACTCATCATAATAATCGTTAATCGTAAGGGCTTGAGAAAGACTCGCAACCAAGAAGTGGCGCTTTCGAGTCTGTGACATGCCAATACTAGTGCCATCAACTGTAAGATGATCAACATTATACCCAAGCTGCTTAAGCAAATCTTCTGTTTTTGACACTACGTCTTGCTTGTCGTGCAGAACAGGCTGAACATTTTCAATTACAACATGACTTGGATGCAACATAGACGCATAAGCAGCCACCGACATATACAAGTTGTTTCTTGGATCGCTGCGGCGCGAATGATTGTTGAGATTTGAGTGCCCTTGGCAGGGTGGTCCGGCCAAAAGAATATCGCATCCACCCATTAAAGTCTCTATTGCGCGAATATCATTGATTTCATACCTGACATCAGCAAACTCAATACCACCATGATCTGATCTGCGCGTTCGATACTTAATGACAGAGTTAACATCCGCGTTTAATGCTAAGCCAGGTTTGTGGTTAACTTGATAAAGACGGAGCGCCTCCTTGTCAATGTCAATTGCTGCAGTAATTGCAGGCCTGTAACCGAGAGAAGCCAATGCGTGCTTTACTCCTTCGGTAAAACCACCGCACCCACAGAATAAATCAACTATTCTTATCTCTCTGGCATTACTCTGGCCTAAGGCTGTCGGCCGTACACCACTTAAAACTGCCTTATCCCAAACATCTACAGGATCACCTTGCAACCCCAACCGTAAAGTATCGGCTAAGGGAATAATGGACTGAGCCTTAATGCGGCAATGGCTTGATGAAGCATGTATTTCTTGTAAGATGCCTTTTCCTGTTGAAAAGAAATCAATTGAGAAATGGCTCAAGTGACCTTCTGTAAATTTAACTCAGATAGTAGCAAATCGATCAGCGCAACGCAATTTTCATAATCCAGAAGCTCAAACGGCGTTAGCGCGTGCTGGAGTCTAAGCCTTGGACCAAGGAGACGTACTGCCGCGCCAGCTGTAATCACTTTATCGCCATAACGAAATCTGGTTGTTTCTGGCTCATAAAAACAACATGCAAGCGCCCGCACTAGCTGTCGACTCTGTGCGTAAACACGTCGAATGACAAAGGAGCTCCAAAAATCACTGCCGCCAAGCTTTGTAAGCCAATAGCAGTCATCTTGATTGCCTTCATCATAGGAAAGCTCAGCACGCAACCACAATCGAGGCAAGATGCTTTCTCTTAGCATGTTGCCAAAATGATTTAGATTAATAGAGTCTCCTGCTGAATATCCATATCTTCTTTCGACGAATTCACAGCAAAGGCCTGAGAGAAATCGCCAGAATCCCTTGGAAGATGAAACCCTAGGGGGAATAGAAGTCAGGGTAGAGTGCAATAAACAGGCAATTGTTCCATCATACGGGGCCCATCCTGAGTTGTCTGAGTCCCAGTCTCTCGGAACTTCTTGAATAACAGCAGCAATCTCTTTCTTCAATTTAACTAGTGATTCTCTGTTGAATTGTAATGGTTCGTCGAGAAATAGTGAGTCGGAATAGTCGTAGATGTTTGGGCAAGCTCCATTATGAAACGCATCCAGGAATGCCAGAAGTTGGTGCTCAGTTAGATTTAACTTCATCGGCCTTGGAAACTGGCAACAATGAGAGAAGTTTCGAGCTCACTCTGTATCCGTAAAGAAATATACTCAGGATTTCCAAGGCATCGTTCTCGGATTGTTTCATATTGACTTGGCTCACTTACTCCGATTAGGGGGAGGATCTTAGCAGCAGTTGATTCTTCATCATCCCATTCAGGATATGTCTCGCATAAGCGAAGCATGCTCATGGCGGCAGTAGTAATTACATTTGTCGCTAGCATTATATTAAGTACTCTAGCGGTTTGATTGTTCTGATTCGCCATCTTCATTAGTTGCGATGAAGAAGTAGAATTCACATTTAATCGAATCATTTCAGATGCTGGGGTACTGGTAAAATCTGTAACCTCCGAAGCCAAAATCTCGGTATACCATTGGCTCTGAGGCCCTCCACCAAGAGCGATAAAAAACTCTGGCTCCTGATTCACAATAGAAAAGTACCCTGCACCAGATCCAAAGGAGACCGAGATTCGCCGTAGTGCTATATTTACAAGACGATACTGGCTATCATTTCGATAAATGATGATATCAAGATGGACCAAACCGGTTGAGGAGAATCCTCTAAAGCTATGCCTCTCAATGGGGATAGACAGGAATAAGTCATCATGATCGGACTCAACAAGCTCTTCGTTGTAAATAACTACTGCTTTTCTTGTCAGTTGCTCCTTGGCGATTAGGGCAAGATGCGGAGATTTAACCTGGCCAAGTAGTTGACTTAATAATGAACTATGAAGTACTATCTTAACTGATGGTCCGTCTTGAAAGAACTGATCAATATCATTGACGCTATATGTAGCTTCACTAGAATCAAGAATCGATTCACTTGATGGCGAAAAGCAACATTCATCTAGAATCTGCTTGAATGACGCTACCTCGTCTGGTATTACAACGAGGCCGGTTTCTCTACCCTGATAGCCAGCCATTCAAGACACCTCTCGGACAATCGTTTCTACACGTCTATAAAATCGGTTGGACATCGGTGTTGTAAGAAAAACGAATTCAGAAGGTAGCTTTGTTATAGTGAATATGCATTTCTGAGGATTTGGCCTCAGGGCAGAATGCTGAACGATACTGCTAGGGAAAGAATCAACTGGTGCCGCTCCGTTATCGTCTCCCATGACAATTAATTGATGTGTGATCTCAAGATCTTTTGATTCGTCTTTTGCGTTCTCACTTAGGCTAATCATAACCCTGCACTTCAGTTGAGTAAGGCCATCTGCAGTGACAATTGTCTCAACTCCTCCATCTGGTGGATTCTGAATTGACACCATCCGTGGCCCAGGACCAGACGATCCTCCTCCACTCTTCTTACGGCCCTTGCCCAAAAGCTTAGTCAATAGCTGGTCAAGAGTCTTGAAACTTGATGTAGAAACTGGTCTACTAGGCTGCAGCGATTCAGAAAAGCTCTGGAATTTCGTAATTGTCCTAGTACGTATAGATCTGATTTCTTCCTGAGCAGCCTCAAGCGAGATCTGAAGATCTTCAAAAGCCTTAAGTTTGCTTATTCTTGGAGAAGAAGAATTCCAACCCCAGTGGTCGGCTGGTTCAGAAGACCTTAGCAACTTGTCAAGTCGATCATCAGCAATGAACACGCCAGAACGATAAACTCCTGAATCTCTAGATCCATCAGGCTTTAAATACTCAACTACCATGCCTGCAGACCTGATCATGGCAATACTGTTGACAAGGATATCTGAGGTGTCAATATCTGAGTCTTCAGATGGCTTGACCTCAATCAAGACGAGTGAACCAGGAGCATATTCCAGTCGACGAGACTTAACCAATCTCCTGGCATCAAACTTTAAAGACCCATCGTTTGGCCTGTCTTTACGGCCAGATGCAATTTCATATGCTTCTACAAAGGGTAAAAGTAGTGAAATATCAGAAGGATCTGCCACTCCCAAATCATTATCATTGATACGAAAGTCCACACTGAGTTCACTATCCACAATCTTCTTCCACCAAAAAATTGATGTTGCAGACTTAATGGCCTGAATAAAACTTGCAGGCTCTTTTCTAAGGCCAAGAATGGCTATACTCGTTCCTTGGTCGGTATCTCCACGAGGAGTAAATCCAAGCATTGCTGCAAGTTCATCAGCTTGATCATCTAAGATTGGCTGAGACAACTCATAATCAGGACCATTATTCAGGCCATGATAAATATTGCCCATGTATCTCTCGCCTTCAAAGTTATATGCGGGAGTACGAGTAATACCAAAAATCTTTTTTCTTATAATCCCATTTTCAATGGTGCACGTATAGGCTACCATTGTTTGGATGATAGAAGGAGTTGTATACATCGCTTTCCCATATCCGAATGATCCCCCTGTTGCTGTATTCTGATTGTTATCTCCGCTTCCAAAAAAGAATTTTACGAACCTGCTATCAGCCTTGTGTCCTCCACAAGATTCATCATACGTTTCAGTCAATCCCACGGTGGAGTAATCTTCAATATACAATATTGAACCTAGCCCCGAGTACTCTTGCTCTGAAACTCCATCAACTACCGAGCTAATTCTCGGAATGATGTAGGACTTAATTCCCAGACATTCCTCCCATTGCTCTTCCTCTTTTGAGCCAAGCTCCTGAATCCGAAAAGAGACATGAACAGGATCGGATGAATCGTCCCTGGCATCAGTGCTATTCTGTATAGTTTCTCGAGCAAACTTTTGAGCTTCATTGAGATCTGTAAATCCTACAAGCGCCTTCTCCCCTGAATCACCCTGATTGGCCTGTCGCCGCCACTTATGATCCTCGTGTTGAAAACGAATCATTTTTCGAGTGAAAAGGTGCCAGACTCTTTCGCAGTAACAATGAACTTGGAGATTGTATCATTAACTGTGTCTAGCAGGGCTTTTTTGATCTTCTTTATATCATCTTCTGTATATGAATAATTTGATCTATTGCTCAGCTTGCCAATAACTGCCACTGCATCAATTGCCTTTTGGGTTCTTTTCTCGGCCAATCTGATAAATTTTTCTCGGTTTGTGCCGTCGTTTGTCATGATTTTCTGCCCACCATTTAACAAATTGTACACCACGGACCGTGCTTTGTCAAGCAGTTTATCAGTTTTCTGCAGTCTATCTGTCGACATGGACTGCATAAGTGTGGATTTGAAGGTCAGGACTTCACTCTTATTGCTCGTTGTACCCTGCGAGTAGATCCTGCAGCAGAGCCTCGCCACCTTCCGCCAGGTGCTGCGCGATGGATCCTTCGGTGAGCTGCTGGTAGATGGCCAGCGCCCCCGCCAGTGGCGCCATGTGTTCGCCTCAGTGCAGTCGCTCGCTGGGCTGGATCCGGCGGACCTGGCGCCGGACACGTTCGCCGTGGTGATCGTCGATGAGTTCCACCACGCCGCCGCCTCCAGCTACAAGCGCTGGCTGCGCCACCTGACGCCCGTCCTGCTGCTGGGCCTCACCGCCACCCCCGAGCGCATCGGCGGCGAGGACATCCTCCATTGGTTTGACGGCCGCATCGCCGCCGAGCTGCGCCTCGCGCCTCCACGACGGCACCGACCTCTCCCGGATTGAGTGGCGCCGCAACGGCTACACCACAGAAGCCCTCTCCAACCTCTACACCGCCGACGACGCCCGCCTGCGCCTGATCCTTCGCGAACTGGCAGACAAGGTCACCAACCTGGAGGCGATGCGGGCCCTGGGTTTCTGCGTGAGCGTGGAGCACGCCCATTGGATGGCCCGCAAGTTCGTGGCCGCCGGCCTGCGCGCCGCCGCCCTGGATGCCTCCAGCCCCCGCGAGCAGCGCGCCGAGCAGATCCGCCGCCTGCGCTCCGGCGAGCTGCAGATCCTGTTTGCGGTTGACCTGTTCAACGAAGGCCTCGACATCCCCGAGATCGACACGGTGCTGTTCCTGCGGCCCACCGAGAGCCCGATCGTGTTCCTGCAGCAACTTCGACCTGCGCTACCGCGCCCTGCTCGGCGGCACGCGCGAGCAGCTGGAACAGCAGATCAAAGCCGGATTTCCCTTCCTGCCGGCCGGCTGCAGCCTGCAGCTCGATCGGGTGTCCAGCGAGCGGGTGCTTGCCAATCTGCGCGAGTCGCTGCCCACGCGGCGGCCCCAGCTGCTCGCCGAGGCCCGCCGCCTCGGGCGCTGTTCGCTGGCGGGGTTGCTGGAGGGGCTGGGGATGGAGCTGGGGGAGTTTTACAAGGTGGCGGGCTCCTGGGCGTTGTTGCAGCGGGAGCTGGGGTGGGTGGCGGCGGGGGCTGCCCCAGGGGAGCCCAGCGACGATGAAAAGCGGCTGGGGCGGGGGATCGCTGGTGGCCTTCTCCACTTGGACGACCCGGAGCGGTTGCGTTGGCTGGCGGATCAGCTGCAGCGGCCCATCGCGCCCGATCCGGCGAGCTTCAATCCCGCCATCGAACGCAGCTGGCGCATGCTGATGGCCCAGCTCTGGGGCAGCGGCCGGCAGCACCTGCCCCTGGCCGAGGCCCTCGTCCGACTCTGGGCCGCCGCCGGTCTCCGCGCCGAACTGGTGGAGCTGTTCGCGCTGCTGCACGAGCGCGCCGATCCGCCCCCCGTCCCCCTGAAACTCCACGGTCGCTACTCCCGCGCCGAGGTGTTCGCCGCCTTTGGGTTGCTGAACGAGGCCCGCCCTTTTCCCGGCCGCGAGGGAGTGTTCTTTGACGACGCCACCCAGTGCGACGTCCTCTTCATCACCCTCAAGAAGTCCGAGCGCCTGTTCTCCCCCACCACCCGCTACAACGACGTCGCCATCTCCCCGTGGGAGTTCCACTGGGAGAGCCAGAGCCTCACCCGGGAAGCGTCCGCCACCGGGCAGAGATACATCCACCACGTTGAGCGCGGCAGCCGGGTGATGCTGTTCGTGCGGGAGGAGAACAGGCGCGGCGGGGTGACGCTGCCGTTTCTGTGTCTGGGGTTTGCCGATTACGTGAGCCACCACGAGGGCGAGCGGCCGATGGCGATCCGCTGGCGGCTGCAGCGGGCGATTCCGGCGGCGTTCGTGCCGGAGCTGGCGCTGGCGGTTTAGCGTCATGCCAGGCTCCGCTTCAGCGCTCACTGCCGGCCATGGACGTCAGTTCCGAAACGTTGATCAGCCGGTTGCGCCAGCACGCGCCCGTCTGGAGTGAGCGTTTCGGCGTACGCAGCCTGCGGATCTTCGGCTCCTGGGCCCGCGGCACGGCAACACCGAGCAGCGATGTGGATCTGCTGGTGGCCTTTGACGGCCCTGCCACGGCCAGACGCTTCTATGGCCTCCAGCTGTTCCTGGAAGATCTGCTCCAGCAACCTGTCGATCTGGTGACGGAACAAGCACTCCGGCAGGAGCTCAGGCCTGCGGTTGAGGCGGATGCCATCACCCTCTGACGGCAACCCGAAACGCGATTGGCGCCTCTATGCGCAGGACATGGATCGGTTTGCCCGTCGCGCCGTGCGCTACTGCGCCGATCTGAACCGTGCGCAGTTCGAGGCAAATCAGCTGATGCAGGACGCCGTTCTTCGCAACATCGAGCTGATCGGCGAGGCCGCCACTCGCATCCCAGAGGAGGTGAGGATCGCCCATCCTGAGATTGCCTGGCGGGAGATCATCGCGATGCGCAATCAACTGATCCACGCCTACCTGGGGGTCGATCTTGATGTGGTGTGGGATGTGATCCAGGTGGAATTGCCGCTGCTGATCCTTCAGCTGAAGACCGTTCTGTCCTGACGGGCCACCTGGTCGTGAGGGGATCAGGAGCCCCTTGGATCCACCGCGAAGGCGTGCTCGGGCACCAGAGCAGCGCCACCGACCTGCAGTTCATCGCCCTGCGGAAGCGTCACCGATGCGTCGAGCGATACATGCAAAGCGCATGCGCTACGAGTAGCCTAGTTTCACGAGTGGCGTAGCCATGCCATCCCTGCAGATCCGCGACCTGCCTGAACCGCTGCACCGGTTGCTGCAGCACCGCGCCCAGGTGCACAAGCGCAGTCTCAGCCAGCAGGCGCTGGTGGATCTCGAGGCCATCGCCGGCGAGGATGGGCGAGAGCGTCGCCGCCTGGTGCTCGATCGCATCGCCCGGCGCGGGCCCCTGGCCACCGCGCTGGCCGGAGATCAGACGCCGGAAGCGCTGATCCGCGCCGACCGCGAGCGCTGATGGCCCTCGCCTGCGTTCTCGATGCCTCGGCTGCCGTGCGGCTGATCCTTGGGGATCCCGCCGCTGCTGCCGTGGCGGAGCAGATCCGCGAGGCGGCCGTGGTGTTGGCCCCGGAGCTGATGCTCACCGAGCTGGCCAACACCCTCTGGAAACTGCAAAAGGCTGGTCACCTGGCTGATCTCGATCCCCAGCAGCTGCTGGCCGAGGCCCGCGATCTGGTGGATCGGGTGGAAGCCGACCGCCACCTGCAGGCCGAGGCCCTTGCCCTGGCCTGCCATCACGATCACCCCGCCTACGACTGCCTCTATCTGGCATTAGCCCGGCGTGAAGCCGCCACCTTGATCAGCCTCGATCGTCGCCTACAGCAGCTGGCCGAGCGGGTGCTGCCCTGAGCGCCCATTCAGGACGAACAGCTGTAGTGGGACACCCCACCGGCGTTGAAGAACTCCCTGGGCTTCAGACGGTCATAGGTCGCCGCCAGCTCCGCCGGCAGCGCGTCGTAGGGATGGCGGAACACCTCCTGCAGCTCCCTGACCAGGCCGTAATCACCCTGCGCCGCCTGTTCATAGGCCGGGGCGATCAGCCACTCACGCCAGGTGATGGCCGGGTTGACGCGTTGCATTGCGGCGGCTGTCTCGCGGGGGTCTCCGCTGCTCGTCACCTGATGCCGCCAGCGCTGCAGCCACTGCGTCCACTGCCCATCGAGCTCCTCTGAGCAGGGCAGGTAGAAGCTCTCCTGCAGGGCCGAAACCTGCTCGGGGATCTCCGACAGCCTGCGGAAGAAGATCGTGTAGTCGGCCTTGGAGGCCACCATCAGCTGCAGCAGCTCCTGCACCAGCTCGGCGTCGTGGGTGATCAGGCCGAGCTTGCTGGCCCACATCGCGTCGAGCGCCTGGCCCATCGCTTCTGCAAAGCCGTCGCGGATCCCATCCAGCCTTGCCAGCGCCTCGGTGTTGCCCTCGAGCAGGGGCCGCAGGGAGGCCCAGAACATCTGGAAGTTGGCTTCAGCGGCCACCGGTTGGTTGAAGAAGGAGAAATGCTGGCCGCCGCCGGTCCAGGGCTGGAAGCGGGGGTCGAACAGCTCGCAGAAGCCGAAGGGGCCGTAGTCGAGGGTGTAGCCGCCGGCGGCGCAGTTGTCGCTGTTGAAATTGCCCTGGCAGTAGCCCACCCGCATCCAGTTCGCCACCAGGGACGTGAGCCGTCCGCGGAACAACCCCGCCAGTTCCACCACCTGGTCGCTGAACTCCAGCGCAGGATCGATCTCCTGCCGGTAGTTGCGCTCGATCAGGTGCGCCACGATCATCCGCAGTTCGTTCAGCGCCTCCGGATGGGCACCGCTGCGGGCGCGGCGGGCGAACAGCTCCAGCTGGCCGACCCGCAGGAAGGACGGGGCTACCCGGGTGGTGATCGCCGCCGGATTGTCCACCAGGATGTCGGGATCGAACGAGCGGGAGTTCGCCGAATACCAGGGCCGGCGCACGGTTTCCGATCGGGACACATAGAGCGTCAGCGAGCGGGAGGTGGGCACCCCCAGGGCGTGCATCAACTCCTGCGCCAGAAACTCGCGCACGCTGGAGCGCAGTACGGCGCGGCCATCGGCGCCGCGGCAGTAGGGCGTCGGGCCGCCGCCCTTGAGTTGCATCTCCCAGCGCCGGCCATTGAGAACGCCTTCGAACACGGAAATGGCCCGGCCATCGCCGTAGCCGTTGCCGGTGCCGAACGGGCACTGCTGGATGTATTCGCTGCCGTAGATCGAGAGGGCATAACCGGTGGCCCAGCCATAGGGCCGCATCGGCTCCTGCGCCGCCGTGATGTCGCCGGAGAACAGTCGGCGGAACGCTTCGTCGTGGGCCAGCCCATCGCCGAGGCCCAGCTCGGCGAAGAGGGTGTGGCTGTGCGCCACGAGCTCCGGCTCCGGCAGCGGGGTGGGTGTCACCGGCACGAAATGGCCGGAGAACACCTGGCGGGGTCGGTGATCCTGGCCATCCGCTGTGGCCTGGGGATCCGGCCGCAATCCATCCAGCAGCGAGTAGTCGGCCCGCTGGGCGAACGCCGCGAAGGTGGTGGTCGGCACGGTGGTGGGCGCTGCTGTCGGCACGGCTGTCTGCACGAATCTCTGTCGCTGAGGTCACCATCCTGGCGAGGCTGTCGCCATCAGTGGCGACGCTGCGGCCATCACGCCGGTTACGCAGTAGCGGGTGCGGCTTTGCCACGTGTCTTCGCGGGCGACGCGAGCCATGAAGTGGAGAGGCCGAGGGCGATCCACTGGCGGTATGGGGGCCGCAAGGGCCAGGGGCCGCCAGACTGGGATCACTGCACCTGGGCCGATGGAACTCACCGCCGTACTCACACCTGCAGAGGAAGGCGGGTATGTGGCCTTCAACCCTGAAACGGGCACCACAACGGAGGGGGAATCCATCGAGGAAGCCCTCGCCAACCTGCGCGAAGCCACCGCGCTCTATCTGGAGGAGTTCCCCGCCGTGATCAAGGGCCACCCTCTGGTGACCCTTTTCAGCGTTCCGGCGCATGCCTAAGCTCCCGCACGTTTCCGGTCGGGACATCATTCGCACACTGGAGCTCCTGGGATTTGAGGCCGTTCGCCAGAACGGCAGCCATGTGGTGATGCGTTGCGGCAGCCGCGGCTGCGTCGTTCCTCTTCACAAATCAGTCAAGATCGTCACTCTGGCTGGCCTGCTGAGGCAGGCGAAGGTGGATGTGAGCGAGTTTCTCGATCGTCTCTGAACCGGATCGCGTCAACTTGAACTGAGGCCTTGACGGACCTGATGTTGATCACCATGAACAAGCACCAGGTCCCCGCCTCAGCGGCCCAACACCAGCCCCCCATACCGCCGCACCGCGCTGCGGTGATCGGTGTCGGCCCTCAGGCCGATGAAGCCATCCGGCCGCACCGCCAGCAGGGTGAGGGGGCCCAGGCCCAGGCTGGACGGCTCCTCCAACCGCACGGGCACCACCGCCTCCACCAGCGCCGGCGGCAGCGAGCCGGCGGCCCGCTCGGCCTCCAGCTCGGCCTGCAGGCCGGCGTGGGCCTGGGGGGGCGCTTCGGGGCCGGCCAGCAGCAACAGCGTGTGGCCGCAGCGGTGGGTAAGCGCGTGCAGCCGATCCGCGCTGGCCCCGGGCGGCAGCGCGATCGTGGTGGACAACCGCTGTTCGGCACCAAAGGGCTGGCCCTCCCCGCCGCCGAGGGTGATCGCCGAGCCGGCGTAGCTGACGTTCATCTCGGTTTCCGCCACCACCTCCTGCTGGCGGGCCACCGGATTGGCGAGCATGGCGGCGATCGCCCGGTCGCGGGCGGCGCGCTCCGCGGGCTCCTGCAGCCCATGGGCCTGCTCGGTGGCATCGCCGGAACGGCAGATCGCCTGCGCCACCGGACGGCGCTCCTGCTCGTAGCTGTCCAGCAGGGCGGGGTCAGCGGCGCCGTGGTGCACCAGGGCCAGCTTCCAGGCCAGGTTGGCGGCATCGTGCAGCCCGCAGTTCATGCCATGCCCCTCGGCCGGGGAGCAGACGTGGGCGGCATCGCCGGCCAGGAACACCGGCCCGGCGCGGAAGGCGCTGGCCACCCGGCTGTGGCAATGGAAGCGGCTGGGGTTCTCCACCCCGGCAAAGCGGGCCTGCGGCAGGTAGCGCTGCAGCACGGCGGCGGCCTCGGCCACCAGGTCCCCCTCCTCGGCTTCGGGCCGCAGGTACACCCGCCAGCGCTCCTCGGGCAGGGCCGTGAGGATCAGGGGCGAGGCGTCCAGATAGGCCGCGTTGACCTCGTGACTGTCGATCCAGCCCTCCACCGCCGCATCGAACACGGCCCAGGGGCGGCTGATGCCATGGCCCACAAAGTCGAGGCCGCTCAGCGCACGGGTGGTGCTGCGCAGGCCGTCGCAGCCCACCACCCAGCGGGCCTGCACGGCGTGCTCCTGCTCACCGCAGGCCACCGTGGCGGTCACCCCGTCCCCATGGGCCTCCAGAGCCACCAGCCGGCAGGAGCGCTGCACCGCGCCGCCCTGGCTCTCGAGATGGTCCGTGAGGATGGTTTCGGTCACCTCTTCGGAGAGGCCGAGGTTGAAGCCGTAGCGGCTGCCGCAGTCGGCCAGATCCAGTTCCCCCAGCCGCTGGCCATCGGCGTGGATGAGGATCCGCCGCTGCCGGCAGCCGGCCTCGAGAAACCGGTCCACCAGCCCCAGCGCCTCGAAGATCTCCAGCGAGAGGGGGTGGATCACCGTGGCCCGGTCCCAGTGCAGGGCCTCGGCCCGGGCGTCGATCAGCAGGTTGGGAACGCCGCGGCGCTGCAGCTCCCCTGCCAGCAGAAGGCCGGTGGGACCGGCTCCCACCACGAGCACGCTGGTCTGGTGGGGAAGGGATGACGGCATGGCGCCCGGGGGGGTCGAGCTGGCGCGGGCCAGTGCCGGGCACACTAAACACACCCCAGGCAGTGTCATGCGTCTGCGCTGCAGGAAACGACCGGGCCTTGCGGGGGGTCGCTCCCTGGCCACCGCCACGCCCATGGGCCTGGCCGCCGCCCTGGTGCTGGGTGCGGCAGCGGGGCAGGCGGCACCCAACGGCACCTGGCTGTCCCAGCCCCAGATCTGGTACTACGCCTCCCGGCAGTCGCTGGACAGTGTGATGGCCGACATCCGTGGCAGCGACTTCAAGGTGGTGTTCCTCGACGTCCGCAAGGTGTCGGAGACGATGCAGCGAGAGGCGGCCCAGGCGGCCCGCCGCCAGGGCCTGATGCCCGTGGTGTGGGTCCAGTCCCCCCAGTACCGGGGGTTGCGGATCGACGAGCTGGTGGCCGAAGCCCGCCACGGCGACGGGATCCAGGTGGACGACCACTTCTTTGCCCACTACTCCCTGGAGGACTTCTACCTGCTGCGTCGGCTGTACCCCAAGCCCATCTTCTGCAGCATCCAGCCGTTCCAGGCCAGCCTGGTGCCCACGGCGGGCTGCAACCAGCTCGATGTGCAGTGCTACAGCGCCAAACAGTTCCAGCCGTGCCTCAAGCTGGCC
Organism: Cyanobium sp. Candia 9D4; assembly: GCF_024346155.1. Lineage (NCBI taxonomy): Bacteria > Bacillati > Cyanobacteriota > Cyanophyceae > Synechococcales > Prochlorococcaceae > Cyanobium > Cyanobium sp. Candia 9D4. Next base: position 111,032 of record NZ_JAGQCK010000003.1, read on the forward strand.
GACCGGCTCGGCGCCGTGGTGAGTCTTTCGAGCGAGAACACCCTCAGGTACCGGAGCCAGCTGGGCGACCGCTCCTTCAACACCTTTCTCTGGCAGGGGCCCTGACGGGCGGGGCGTCCTGCGGCGCCAGATAGGCGCCGATCGCGCGGAAGATGTCATCGGCGGCATTGCAGTAGTCCCCGTTGGCATCAAAGGCCCCTTCGTCGAAGGTGACCGCCACCGCCACCGCGATCTTCCGGGAGGGCAGGTAGGCCATCACCCCGGCCTGCCCGGAGAACAGCGGGTTCTGCAGCAGCCAGGGGCCCGAGAGGACGATCCCGATCCCGTAGGTGTAGAAGTCGCCCAGGGTGGCGCAGGTGGCACAGCCCTCGATCGGCCGGCCGAAGCCCCGCAGCGTCGGAGCGATCTGCAGCCGGTGGCTCTGGGGCGACAGCAGCCGTCCCGTGCCGATCGCCTCGGCGGAGGTGGCCATGTCGTGGATGGTGGTGAACTGCACCGCCCCGCGGGTGATCGTCCACGACGGATTCCAGTAGGTCGACTCCTCGTAGAAGCGCGTGCCCGCCGGGATGCCGAGGCCTTGGCGCCGTTCCGACGAGAAGGCGTGCAGCACTGGCGGCGCGATCACGGGGGTGCCGCCGGGGTCCCGGGTGTTGCGGAGCTTCAGGGGCCCGAGGATCCGCTCCTGCATCAGCACCGGCATCGTCTGGCCCGTGATCCGCTCCAGCGCCAGGCCCAGCAGGAGGTAGTTCGTGTGGGCGTAGTTCCAGCTCGTGCCGGGCTCGTACCAGAGCGTCTTCAGGTCCGCGTAGGCGAGCAGCTCCTGCACGGAGAACTGGCGGAACGGGTTCTCGAGCAGCGTCTTCTCGAACGCGGCGTTGCCGATCACGTAGTCGCGGTAGCCGGAGGTCATCCGGGCGAGCTGGCCGAGCGTGACCCTCTCCGCGTTCGGAATCTCCGGGAGCCACCTCGCGAGCTTGTCATCGAGGCTCACCCTATTCTCGTCGACCAGCTGCAGCAGCAGCGTCGCCACATAGGAGATGGCGATCGCACCGTTGCGGACGTGCATGTCCTCCGTGGCGGGCACGCCCGTCATCGACTCGCCCATTGCCTCGGTGACCACCTCCTTGCCGTCGATCGTGACGCGCACGATCACCGCCCTCAGGTGGTCGTCGGCCATCCGCTGACGAACGATCCGCAGGATGCCGGCCGCCTGGGGTGAGACCGTCGGCGGGGCCCCGTCAGCGGTCCCGGCCTGAACGGGGCCCGCTCCGCCCAGGCAACCCGCCAGGAGGGCTCCCAGGACCCGTCGTCCCTGTGGGGCGAACCAGCGACCATCCACACTGGCTCGCTCAGCAAGCGGCAACGCTACGCGCCCTGGCGCCTGCCGTCCCCGGTGAGCTTCCTACCCTGCCCCTGGTTGCGACGTGCCATGCCCAGCCCCCATGGCCTGCGTCGCTGGGCCGCCCCGCTGCTGGTGGCTGTTGCGCTGGGTGGAGCGATGGCCACGCCCGCGGCAGCCGGCCCGCCGGCCACCCCTCTGACGCTCACCTTTGCCGGTCAGACCTACCGGCTGCGCTGGTCGTCCCAGCACCAGCACGAGTTCACCCCGGCGGGGCAGGACGACCTCAGCCGCTGGACGGACATGGTCACCATCAACACCTACCCCGGGGTGAGCGATGGGGATGGGCTGGCCGAGATGGCCAACCGGGCCCTCGGCAACTACCGGCGCCACGGGGCCACGGTGCTGCGCACGGCCTCGATTCCCCGCACCGCCGAGCGAGCTGCCGAGCACCTGGTTGTGGCCCTCTTCCCCACCCGGACGTTCAGCGAGGCCGTCTTCGCCCGCTGGCGCCTGGCGGACGGCCGTGGCACCGCCGTGATCGTCAGCCACCGCATTTATGGCCCGAAGACGGGGGACGCCATGGCGGCCTGGTTGCAGGCGAATGGGCCTGCCGTGGAGCGCCGCCTCATGGCCTTCGATCAGGTTCCCTCCCACCGCGTCCTCGAGCCCGCCGGCCCCTGAGCACCCCTACGGCTCCGCTGGCGGTGGCTGCCCCTCCAGGAAGGCGATCACCTCATCGCACCAGCGGATCCACTCCTGCTCGAACAGGATGCCCCGCCGCAGGGTGAGGTAGCGGTACTGCTCCTGCAGCGGCAGCGCCGGATGGCAGCGGACCAGGGCCTCCTTCTCCTGGTAGGAGGCGAGCTGGCCGGCGTGGACGGCGCGGCGGCGGCGCACCTCCGCCAGCAGCTGGGCCGGGTCGGTGTAGGGGCCGCCCAGCACCTTCACCAGCAGGTCCTCGCGGATGGGGGTGGGCTGGGCGGGCTCGGCGGCCCAGTGGCGCAGTTCCTCCCGGCCCGCCTCGGTGATGGCATACACCTTGCGGTCCGGCTTGCCCTGCTGGGGCACCACCTGGCAGCGGACCCAGCCGTTGGCCTCGATCCGGGCCAGCTCCCGGTAGATCTGCTGCTGGCTGGCGGTCCAGTAGCAGGCCATCGTCTCCTCGAACTGCTTGCTGATGTCGTAGCCGCTGGCGTCCTTCTCGCAGAGCACCGTGAGGATCGTGTGCGCCAGGGCCATGGCAGGGAGGGGACGTCACGTCGGCGCGGGAGTTGATCCTGACCCAGCCATCGCCGGGTCCGGTTGGCCTGCCCAACAAGTTGTGCATACACTTTGGCGCATACCCAATCTGTTGCATAACAACTTGGGTCCCGCCGCCGCCCTCCCCCCATGGATTCCGCCACTGCGACGCCACCGGCGACGCCGTCAGCGCTGGCCAGCGCCCTGCGGCGGATCCGCTGGGGCCGGCCCGCCGCCTGGGGTCCGCCCCTCGCGATCGCCGCGGCCGGCGCCGGACTCGCCGTCGCCGTCGTGGCGTTGTCCCGGCGTCCCCGCCCCCCCGCCGCCCGCCCCCTGCCGGTGGCGGTGGTGACCGCCCAGCCGGTGAGCCAGTTCCTCACCAGCCGCGACTACACCGGTGAGGTGGTAGCCGGCCGCAGCAGCAGCCTCGGCTTCGAGCTGCCCGGCACCCTCGAGCGGGTGCTGGTGGAGGAGGGGGACCGGGTGGTGGCCGGCCAGCCGTTGGCCCACCTCGATCGCCGCCGGCTCCGGGCCCAGCGCCAGCAGTCCCTGGCCCAGCGGGATGTGGCGGCGGCCGCCGTGGAGGAGGTGCGTCAGCAGCTGATCCTGGCGGAGCTGCAGCGCGACCGCCGCCGGCAGCTCCATGCCCAGGGGGCGATCTCCCGCGAGGACCTCGACCAGCAGATCCACGGCAGCGCCGCCCTGCGCAGCCGCCTGGTCCAGGCCGAAGGCCAGGTCGAGGAGGCCGAGGCCCGCCTGCGCCAGATCGATGTCGACCTGGCCCGCAGCGTGCTGGTGGCCCCCTTCGACGGCACGGTGAGCCGGCGGCGGCTCGATGAGGGGGTGGTGGTGAGCGGCGGCCAGGCGCTGATCACCCTGGTGGAGTCCGCCCCCCTGGAGCTGCGGGTGGGGGTCCCCCCCGACGCCGCCCGGGGCCTGCGGCCGGGGCAGCGCCATCCCGTGCGCATCGGCGATCGCCGCCTGCAGGCCACCGTCAGCGCCCTGCTGCCGGAACTCGATGCCGGCAGCCGCACCGCCACGGTGGTGCTGAGGCTGCCGGCCGAGGATCTGCCGGTGGGGGCCACGGCCCGCCTCAGCCTGCGGCGCAGCGAGACGGGCGCCGGCTTCTGGCTGCCCACCACCGCCCTGGTGGCCGCCGAACGGGGGCTGTGGTCGGTGTACGTGATGGGCCCCGCCGGCCCCTCGCAGGAGCAGGGCCGCCAGGTGGTCCGGCGCCTGGTGGAGCCGTTGCACAGCGAAGGCGACCGCTCCCTCGTGCGCGGCACCCTGCGCCCGGGCGACCGGGTGATCGCCGCCGGCACCCACCGGGTCGTGCCCGGGGTCCGGGTGACGGAGGCGCCCTGATGTTCGACATCTTTCACCGCAACCGCCAGCTGCAGCTGCTCACCCTGCTGCTGGTGGTGGTCTGGGGGCTGTCGGCCCTGCTCACCCTGCCGCGGCTGGAGGACCCCCTGATCACCCAGCGCAACGCCCTGGTGGTGACCGCCCTGCCGGGGGCCACCCCGGAGCGGGTCGAGTCCCTCGTCACCGAACCCCTCGAGGAGGCCCTGCTCGAGCTGGAGGAGGTGGACCATCTCGACTCCACCTCCTCCACCGGCACCTCGGTGATCGCCGTGAGCCTCAAGGAGTCGATCCGCCAGGTGGCGCCGGTGTGGGGCAAGGTGCGCAGCAAGATCGACGACGCCACCCCCGACCTGCCGCCGGAGGCCACCGACCCGGAGTTCCGCGACGGCAACATCGGCGCCAGCGCCCTGATCGTCGGCCTCACATGGGAGCTCGACACCCCCCCCAACCTGGGCCTGCTGACCCGGCTGGCCGACGACCTGGCCAGCCGCCTGCGCGCCCTCCCCGGCACCGACCGGGTGGAGCTCAGCGGCGAACCGGAGGAGGAGATCCGGGTGGAGATCGGCGCCCGGGAGCTGGCCCGGCTCGGCCTCACCCCGGGCGCGCTCGCCGAACGGATCGCCGCCAGCGACGCCAAGGAGGCCGCGGGCCAGGTGCGGGGCCCCCGCAGCGAGCTGCTGCTGGAGGTGGATGGCGCCCTCGACTCCCTGGAGCGCATCCGCGCCATCCCCCTGCAGACCGGCGCCGATGGGGCCGGCGCCCGCCTGGGACAGGTGGCCGCCGTCAGCCGCGGGGTGCGCCAGCCCGCCGCCCGCCTGGCCCTGGTGGGGGGCCGACCGGCCGTGGTGGTGTCGGCCACGGTGGCCTCCGGCTCCCGGGTCGACCTGTGGGCCCGCCAGGCCCGCGCCCAGCTCGACGCGGTGCGAGCCACCCTGCCCGCGGGCCTGGGGCTGCACACCGTGCTCGACCAGAGCCGCTACGTGCAGGAGCGTCTCGACGGCGTGATCGGCAACCTGATCACCGGCTCGCTGCTGGTGGTGGCGGTGTCGGTGCTGATGCTCGGCGGCCGGGCCGCCCTGGTGGTGGGGGCGGCCCTGCCCCTGTCGGCCCTGATGGTGTTCGGCTGGATGCGGGTGCTGGAGGTGCCCCTGCACCAGATGTCGGCCACCGGCCTGGTGATCGCCCTCGGGCTGCTGATTGACAACGCCATCGTGGTGGTGGATGAGGTGCAGCAGCGGCTCCGCACCGGCGACAGCCCCTCGGCGGCGGTGCGTCGCTCCGTGCAGTACCTGCTGGTGCCGCTGCTGGCCTCTACCCTCACCACCGTGCTGGCCTTCGTGCCCATCGCCACCTCACCGGGGGCCACCGGGGAGTTCATCGGCACGATCGGGCTCACCGTGATCCTGGCCCTGGCCAGCTCCCTGTTCCTCTCCCTCACCGTGATCCCGGCCCTCACCGCCCGGCTGCAGCCCTGGCAGCCCCTGGGGCCGGGCTTGCGCTGGTGGGAGCAGGGGATCAGCCCGGCCCTCCTCGACCGCCCCTACCGCCGCTCCCTGCTCCAGACCCTGCGCCATCCCGGGCGGGGCGTGGCCCTGTCGCTGCTGCTGCCGCTGCTCGGGTTTCTGGCCTTCGGCAGCCTCGAGCAGCAGTTCTTCCCGCCCACCAACCGCGACCAGTTCCAGATCGAGCTGCGGCTGCCCCAGCAGAGCGCCCTGGAGCGCACCGAGGCCCTGGCGATGGCGGTGCGGCAGCGGATCCGTCAGGACGCCCACGTCGATGACGTGCACTGGTTTCTCGGCGAGAGCGCCCCGCCGTTCTTCTACAACGTGATCGCCTCCGAGGAGAACGCGCCGCACTACGCCCAGGGCCTGGTGCAGCTGCGGGGGGCCGAAGGGGTGCGGCCCACGATCCGCTCCCTCCAGCAGGCGCTGGATCGGGAGTTCCCCGAGGCCCAGATCCTGGTGAAGCAGCTGGAGCAGGGGCCCCCCTTCGAGGCGCCGATCGAGCTGCGGCTGGAGGGGGCCGATCTGGAGCAGCTGCGCCGCACCGGCGACGAGCTGCGCCGCCGCCTGGCCCAGCTCGAGCTCGTGACCCACACCGCCGCCAGCCTGAGCGAGGCCGTGCCCCGTCTGGCCCTGGCGGTGGACGAGGAGCAGGCCCGGCGCAGCGGCCTCGACAACCGCGCCATCGCCCGCCAGCTCCAGGGGGGCCTGGAGGGCAGCGTCGGCGGCTCGATCCTGGAGGGGGTCACCACGGTGCCGGTGCGGGTGCGGGTGGCCGAAGCCCAGCGCAGCGATCTGGCACAGGTGGCCTCCCTGGATCTGGTGGCACCCGGCAGCGGTGCACCCATTCCCCTGGGGGCCCTGGCCGGGCTGCGGCTCGAGCCGGAGCTGGCCGCGATCGAACGGCGCGACGGCCAGCGCATCAACACCGTGCAGGCCTTCCTGGCGGCCGGGGCGCTGCCGGAATCGGTGCTGCAGGACTTGCGCCGCCAGCTGGAGCGGCAGGGCTGGCAGCTGCCGGCCGGGGTGAGCCTGGCCTACGGCGGCGAGGCCGATGCCCGCGGCGAGGCGGTCGCCAACCTGCTCTCCACGGTGGGGGTGCTGGCGATCCTGATGACCGCCACCCTGGTGCTCTCCTTCCGCTCCTTCCGGATGGCTGCCCTGATCGCCTCAGTGGCGCTGCTGTCGGTGGGGCTGGCGGCCCTGGCCCTGAGGCTCAGCGGATCACCCTTCGGCTTCACCGCCATCCTCGGCACCCTCGGGCTGATCGGGCTGGCGGTGAACGACTCGATCGTGGTGCTCACCGCCATCCGCACCGATCCGCTGGCCCGCAGCGGTGATCCGGCCGCCACCGCCGCGGTGGTGGAGCACGCCACCCGCCATGTGCTCGCCACCACGATCACCACCGTGGTCGGCTTCCTGCCCCTGATGCTCGATGCCTCAGGTTTCTGGCCGCCGCTGGCGATCGCCGTGTCCGGCGGCCTGGTGGGGGCCACGGCCCTGGCCCTGTACTACGTGCCGGCTGCCCACGGTCTGCTGGCACGGGCCGGACGGGCGCCATCGGGGACCCTGGCGTCGGCTGCCGGCGCCTGGCCCGCTGAGGGTCCATCCTGAGCATCGGATCGCTCCGTTGCCGCCATGCCGCCGACCCTGGGCCGTCGCCAGGTGCTCACGCTCTCCGGCCTCGCCCTGGGGGCGGGGCTCTGGCAGGCAAACCGGCCAGCCCGGGCCCTCGCCGAAGGCCTGGCCGCCTCCGGCCTGGTGGCCCCGCCCCGCGGTGGCACCCGCCTGGTGCTGATCAGCGACCTCAACGCCGCCTACGGCTCCACCACCTACATCGCCGAGGTGCACCGCGGCGTGGCCCTGATCCCCTCGCTGCAACCGGATCTGGTGATCTGCGCCGGCGACATGGTGGCGGGCCAGAAGGCGGGGCTCGGGCGGCAGCGGCTGGCCGCCATGTGGGCGGGCTTCGACCGCAGCGTTCTGGGCCCGCTGCGCCGAGCCGGCCTGCCCTTCGCCCCGGCGATGGGCAACCACGACGCCTCCGGCGCCCGCTCCGGCGGCCGCTTCCTCTTCGAGGACGACCGCCGCGAGGCTTCCCGCTTCTGGCGGGCGCGCCGCGACGCCCTGGGCCTGACGTTCGTCGACAGCGGCGACTTTCCCTTCCACTACGCCATCCGCCAGAAGGAGGCGTTCGTGCTGGTGTGGGACGCCTCCAGCGCAACGGTGCCAGCGGAGCAGCTGCGCTGGGCGGAGCGGGTCCTGGCGGGCCCCGCCGCCCGCTCCGCCGGCCGGCGCCTGGTGGTGGGCCACCTGCCGCTGCGGGCCGTGAGCCAGGGCCGCGACCGGCCGGGGGAGGTGCTGGCCCAGCCGGCGGCCCTGCAGCAGTTGCTGGAGCGCCAAGGGGTGGAGGCCTACGTGAGCGGCCATCAGCACGCCTACTTCCCCGCCCGCCTGGGGCGGCTGGATCTGTTCCACCTCGGGGCCATGGGCAGCGGCCCCCGCCGGCTGCTGGGCCAGGCCACCAACCCCTTCCAGACCCTCACGCTGCTGGATCTGGTCGGCAGCCCGCCCCGACTCGTGGACACCAGCGTCGATCTGCGCACCCTGCGGCGCATCGACCCCAGCCGGCTGCCCCGCACCCTCAGCGATGCCGCCGGCCGGGTCCTGCCCCGGCGCCCCGACGGGTGAGCGGCGGGCCCGACGCCGGCGGATCTATCGTCCCCGCGATCGCAGGCCGACGTCATGAAGCTTCCGGAAGGCTGGCGGATCTACGCCCTGGTCATCGGTCTGAACGTGCTGGCCCTCTCGTTCTGGTGGCTCGACCGCGACGTGGCGCCCCATACCGTCAAAGGGGGCATCGGCGCCTGGATCGCCGCCCGCCTCGGACCCTGAGCCCCCTGTGATGACGATGCAAGCGAACGCGCAGCGCCGCCCCCCCGCCCTTGTGGCCGGCGTCTGGGCGTTGGCACTCCTGCCGGCGGCGCCCCTGACCGCGGCCCTCGCTTCCACTGCGTCAGCCGCCCGGCTGGAGAACACCGCCTGGGTGGTGGAGCGGCTGGGGGACCGCCCCCCTGTGGGGGGCACCAGCCTCACGCTTCGCTTCGAGAACGGCCGGGTGGCCGGCAGCGACGGCTGCAACCGCTATGGCGCCCCCGTCAGCGTGCGGGGGACCACCCTGCAGGTGTCGCCCCGGGGCATGAGCACCAAGATGGCCTGCCCGCCGGCGGTGATGCAGCAGGCCGAGGCCTTCCAGACGGCCCTTCGGAACAGCCGGGGCTTCCGCCTCGGCGGTGAGCGCCTGCGCCTGCTCGCCGCCGACGGCCGGCCCCTGCTGGTGCTGGTGCCCCAGGCACAGCAGCTGGTGGGCAGCAGCTGGCGTGTGGCGGGCTTCAACAACGGCCGCCAGGCCCTGGTGAGTCCGATCCTGGGCACCTCCCTGTCGGTTCGCCTCCTCAAGGGCAACCAGCTGGCCGGCTCGGCGGGCTGCAACCGCTTCACCGCGCCGGTGCGGCTGGAGGGCACTCGCCTGCGCATCGGCACCCCGGTGGCGACCCGCCGCCGCTGTCCGGGCGCCGGGGTGATGGAGCAGGAGCAGCAGTTCCTGGCCGCCCTGCCCACCGCCGTCAGCCTGCGGCTGGAGGGCGATTCCCTTGAACTGCGCCGCGCCGACGGCGCCATCGCCCTGAGCCTGCGCCGCGTTCCGGGGCCCTGAGCCGGGGATGGTCAGCGGCCCCCGGTCCAGCGGCGTCCAGCGGTCCCAATCCCTTCCAGCGGCTAGCGTCTGCAGGGCGATGGTGACCAGCCATGGATCTGCCGAGGGTGGTGTTCTTCGGACGCACCGGGGCTGACGCCCTGGCCTTCTTCAACCTCGATCTGGCGGCCTGGCGCGGCCAGCGGGTCCTCGACTGCCCCGGCGGTCCCGGCTCCTTCACCGCCCTGGCAAGGGCCGCCGGGGTGGAGAGCGTGGCGGCGGACCCCCTCTACGACCTGTCGATGGCGGATCTGGAGCAACGCTGCCGCGACGACGTCGCCTTCACCATGGAACGCCTGGCCCGCAGTGCCTCGGTGCGGCCGGACTTCGACCTGTCCAGGTTCCGCCAGGGAAAGAAGGAGGCCCTGGAGGCGTTCCTGGCCGACCGGCGGGAGCACCCGGAGGCCTACCGGGCGGCGGCGCTGCCTTCCCTTCCCTTCGAGGCGGCCAGCTTCGATCTGGTGCTCTGCGGCCACCTGCTCTTCTGCTACGCACCGATCGCCGACGGCGGGCTCAGCGAACAGCCCGACTTCGACCTGGACTGGCACCGTCTCGCCCTGGCCGAACTGCTGCGGGTGAGCCGGCGGGAGGTGCGCCTCTACCCGGCCCACACGATCGAACGGCGCCCCCGGGTCCATCCCTGGGTGGAGCCCCTGCTGGCCTCCCTGCCCCCTAGCTGGCAGGGCCAGCTGGAGGACACCGCCTACGACGAGGGCTTCGAAGGGGAGACCCCGATGCTGCGGTTGCGCCGTGGGGATGCCGGCTGAGCGGAATCGCCGGATCACGACTTCAACACATTGAACAGTTGTTGTTGCTACAAAAGCCGGGGAATGTAACAGAGCGTGGCTGCATTCCACCGCTGGAGACACACTGAAAAAACATTGCACCCGGAGTGAATCCCCATGACGTATCTGACCTGGAGGCGGGAGCTGGTGCGCTCCGCCATCGATCAGATGCTGGAGGCCACCGATCCCGACCGCGGCCCCTTCGGGGATGGGGGTGTTCTGTTCAACGCCATGATGCAGGAGCTGACCCGGAGCCTGCCGGCGCTGGAGATCGTGGCCGCCGCCGACGACATCCTCACCGCCCATCGGGGGTTCTGCGAGGGCCGCAGCTGCGAGGTGGCCCAGGCCCTCAAGGTGTGTCTGTCGATGCCGGCGGAGAAGCAGGGCCTCGAACGCCGTCTGGTGCTGGATCGCGAACGGGTGGAGCACAACGCCCTCGGCCATGACGCCAACCTGCTGCTCGTCTGGGATGGCCACCGCGGCAGCGCCATCGAGGAGCTGGGCGCCGCCGCCCTCAGTGAGCGCTTCCCCTGCCAGGGCACCGAGGCCCGCTGGAACACCGACGAGTTCGTGGCCCTGCTGGAGGCCCGTGCCCTGCAGTGCCGCCGCACCCGGGTGGCCCTGGAGATCGTGGCGGAGGATCCCGCCACCACCCCCTCGGCCGGCACCGTGGTGCTGGTGTTCCCCGCCGACGCCGGCACCCGCCCCTGGGTGGCCACCGTGGCCGTGGCCCTGCGCTCCGAGGAGCTGCCCGAGAGCGAACCCCCCACCCTCGATGGCTACCAGGCCATGCGGGTGCTGGCGGGGCCGAGCAGGACCTCGGCATAGCGGTCGAAGGCCTCCCCCTCGGCCAGGAACAGGCGCGGAATCACCAGCTCGCACTCCAGCAGCAGCAGGTCCCCCGCCCCATTGCGAATGCCGTCGATGCGGGCGTAGGGCAGCACCCCGAAGCGACGGCGCAGGCGCTCCTCGATCGCCGCGGCCCAGCGTCGCTCCGCCACACTCGCCTGCCGCAGGGTGTTGGTGCCGCCGAAGCGTTCGTGGGCGATCCAGCCACCGGCCGCCACGGTCTTGGCCACCGCGTGGGAGAAACGCCCGCCGAGCATCACGGCACTGAACTCCCCCTCCCGGCAGACCGCACTCAGAAACGGCTGCAGACACACCTCCCCGTGCCGGGTGAGTGCGGCCAGCCAGCCATCGACCGCCCCGGCCGCCACCGGCTGGCTTCCATCGGCCGCGGTGATCGTCAGGCGGGCACCCTCCCGACGCACCCGGTAGGTGTGCCAGCTCTTCGAGCCGATCGCCGGCTTGAGCACCGCCTCCTGCCAGCCGCCGTCCTCCAGCAGCTCCACCAGGGATCCGCACCAGCCCCGCGGCAGCCAGCGGCTGGGGATCAGGGCCACCCCCTCCCGGGCGAGCCTGGGCAGGTAGTCGTTCTTGGCGTTGCCGGCCTCAATCACCGCCAGGGGGTTGGCCAGGGGCACCCCGAGGCTGCCGAGCTGCTGCGCCAGGGCCCGGATCCGGGGCAGGAAATCGGGATGTTGATGGCTGCCGCGGCAGTCGCGCACCGTGACCAGATCGAAGCGGCTCCAGTCATCGTCGCCAGCGGCACGTGGCCCGTCCGCAGCCCGCTCGCAGGCCGCAAGCGGGGGCAGGGGCACCAGCTCACTGGCGATGCCGCGCCGGGCGAGACGGGCCCGCAGCGCCGGCGTCTCGTCGTGGATCCGCCCCAGGTGCAGCAGGGCGATCCGCTTCAGGTGGGCAGGATCCCCCACTCGCGCTTGACTTGCACGCTGGTGATCTCCCAGGCCTCCTCGGCCGCCACCACCGATCCGCGGGGCTCCTCGGGCGTCAGGCCGCGCCGGGCGAACTCGTTCTGCAGCAGCAGCTGGAACAGCACGCTCTGGGACACCAGCCCGCGCAGCCGATCCTCACCGCCCAGCCGCGCCATCAGCACCGGATGGCCCTCGCAGTCCCGCAGGGCCCGCAGCTGCTGCTGCAGCCAGACCCGCTCATACTGCAGCATCGCATCGCTGCAGCGGGAGAGGTTGTCCCGGTAGCAGCCGGCATGGCACTTGATGGCCCCTTCCGACAGGCCGGCCGCCGTGCCGGCGTCCTTCAGGAGCTGCATTGCTTCGCTCAGGAAACTCACGCGTCGTCACCGCATCCAGATCAACGCTAGAAACAGCGGCCGCCACTGCCCACGAAGGGGCTGGTGCGGCAATGATCCGTAGCGGGGAGAAAGAAAAGCCAAAAACTGTGGCTTTGGCTACATCATCGCGTCAGGGGCGGGCGGGGTCCTCAGAGCCACTGCTTGCGGCGGAAGTAGAGGTACAGGGAGACGCTGATCACGATCATCACCGCCCACACCAGGTAATAGCCTCCACGCCACTCCAGCTCGGGCATCTCCTTGAAGTTCATCCCATAGACACCGGCGATGAAGGTGAGGGGGATGAAGATCGTGGAGATGATCGTCAGCACCTTCATCACCTCGTTCATCCGATGGCTGAGGGTCGAGAGGTAGGTGTCGTGCATGCCTCCGAGAATGTCGCGGTGGGTCTCGACCAGATCGATGATCTGGATGCAGTGATCGTAGAGATCGCGCCAGAATACCCGGCTCTCGGCCGTCAGCAGGGGCGATTCGCTCTTGACGATCATGGCCACCTCCTCCCGGATCGGCCAGACGGCCTTGCGCAGGCTGAGAATGGACCGTTTGAGGCCATGGATCTCCTTGATGTCGCCGGGGCGGGGATCCTCCAGCAGGCGGTCGTCCACCTCCTCGATGATGTCGCCCATCCGTTCCACGGCCAGGAAGTAATGATCGACAACGGCATCCAGCAGCGAGTAGGCGAGATAGTCGGCCTTCATCCAGCGGATCCGGCCTCCTGAGGAGCGGATCCGGTCACGCACCCCATCGAAGACATCGCCATCGTCCTCGAGGAAGGAGATCACGAAGTGGTCGCCGAGGATCACGCTGACGTGCTCGATATCAATGGTCTGGGTGTCTTCGTTGAAGGCGATCATCTTCAACACCATGAAGACGTACCCCGGAAACTCCTCCACCTTGGGGCGCTGGGTGGTGTTGGCGATGTCCTCCAGCGTCATCGGATGCAGGCCGAAGCCTTGGCCGAGCCGCTCCACCAGGGCGACGTCATGGACGCCACTGACGTTCATCCAGGTGATGCTGCCCGCCGCCACCGTCTCGGCGCAGCCTTGCACCGAGACATCCTGGTGCTCCGACCAACCCTCAGCGTCGTAGTGGATGACGTCGATCTGCACCTTGGCCAGGCGCCGCTCGCCCACGAACTCCACGGTGCCCGGGGGGGAGCCCGGCCGGATCCGGCGGCTGCGGATACCGCCGGCGCCGCGGCTGCGCTTGGACGATCGCGATGGCCTGGTCTTCATCGCCGGGCCCGGAGGCCTCCATGTGCCGAGGAGCCTATCGGCATCCCCCGGTCAGAGGAAGTCGGGCCGCAGCTGTTGACTGCGCGCCAGCGACCGCTCCAGAGCGCCCCAGTCCTCCGCCCGCACCAGCGCCTCGAGGTCGGCCAGGGAGCGCCGGTAGTGGCCCAGGGCCTCCAGCAGCGCCGCACGGTTGGCCTGGGCCATCAGCCTGCCCAGCTCCGGGTTGCCGCCACCGACCCGGGTCGTGTCGGCGAAGCCGCTGGAGGCCAGGGCCCGCACCAGCCCGGCCCCGACCTCCGGCGCCCCGCCGGCCTCACCGCCTCCCGCATCCGCCGCCTGCAGCAGGGCCGCCCCCACCAGCACCGGCAGATGGGAGATCAGGGCCACGGCCCGGTCGTGGGCCTCGGCGTCGCAGCACAGCCAGCGCGCCCCGAGGGCCTCCGCCAGCTCCCGCACCGCCTCCAGCGCCGCCGGATCCGTGTCCGGCGCCGGGGTCGCCACCCAGGGCCGTCCCCGGAACAGCCCCCGCTCCCCCGCCTCCACCCCGGCCCGGGCCGTGCCCGCCATCGGATGGGAGGCCACGAACCGGGACGGGGCCGGGCCCTCGCCGGCCGCCTGCAGCAGCTGACGCCAACGGCGCAGCACCGGCCCCTTCACCGAGCCCACATCGGTGACCACCGCCGCGGCCGGCAGGGCAGCCAGCAGGGCGGGCTCGGGATCCAGCAGCCGGTCGAGGGGCAGGGCCAGCAGCACCAGTCCGCAGCCCTCGAGCACGGCCGGATCGGTGCTCACCGCACTGGCCAGCCCCCGCTCCCTGGCCCGCTCGGCGGTGGCCGGCCGGTGCACCAGGGCCCGCACCTGGGCACCGGCCGCCAGCAGATCGAGCCCCAGGGAGCCGCCGATCAGCCCCAGGCCCACCACCCCCACCGGTTCGCGCTGCCAGAGGGGTGTCATCGTCGCTGCGGATCGGCTGGGGCCAGCTTCCTACGATCCGGCGATGTTGGAAGCCCGCGCCCACCAGCACCTCAAGGCTCTCCTGCAGCGGGAGGGGGTGGAACACTGGCCCCATCACCTCACCCTCAGCCGGCTGGTGGCCCGCAGCCTGCGCCGGGCCGACCACACCCTGGTGCGCCTGGCCCCCGGCACCGCCCCCAGCTGGTGGATCAGCCTGCTGGTGCCCCTGGCCCTCAGCGACGTTCCCCTGGCCCTGGTGGTGACCCCGGCCCTGCGCCAGCGGCTGCTGCGGGTGGAGTGGCCCCGGCTGCGCAGCGTGGGCCTGGAGCTGGCCTGCTGGGAAGGTCCCGGGGCCCCCGCCGGCACACCGCTCTGGCTGCTCGACCACCGCGAGCTGGTGGCGGCCTGGCGCTGCGGCGAACTGGCGGAACGGCAACTGGTGATCCCCGAGGCCGAGACGCTGGAGACGGCCCTGCGCGAGGCCCTGGAGGTGGAGCTGGAGCCCCGCCACTGGGACCAGCTGCGCCGCGTCCAGCCCAGCGCCGAAGCCTGCCTGCTGGGCCTGCATGAACGGCTCAGCCGCCGGGTGCTCGCCCATCCCCGCTCCCCCCAGCGGCTGGTGGCCCTGGCCGACGATGATGAGGCCCCCCTGCGCCATCTGCTGCGGCTGCTGGAGCCCCTGCCGGAGCCCTGGCCGAGCTGGCTGCGCGCCGGGGCGGGCTGGAGCAGCTGGGCCCGGGTCGATCCCTCCCTGCTGCAGTGGAACCTGCTGCGCCAGCCCCTCGAACCCCTGGGGGAACTGGCCGGCCTGCTGGTGGGTCGGGGGGCGGTGCTGATCGGCGAGCTGGCCACCGGTCGGGCGGCGGAGGGCCAGCCCGCCTCCGGTGCCGCCCTGGGGCTGAAGCCCGCGGTGGTGCTCGATCTGGCCGATCCCCCCCTGTCCGACCCCCTGCCCCTCTACGCCCCCCTGCGCCAGCCCCTGCCCAACAGTCCCCAGTACGCCGAGCACCTGCTGGAGCAGGGCCGGCGGCTGGTGCTGGGCCAGAGCGGCCTGTCGGTGGTGCTGATCGACGATCCGGCCCTTTGCCTGGGCCTGGCCAGCGGCCTGGCTGCCGAGTTCGGCAGCCGGGTGTGCCACCAGAACCTGGCCCCGGAGAGCAACGGGGTGGTGTGCTGCAGCTGGGAGTGGTGGCTGGAGCACCAGCCGCGCCTGCCCCTGCCCTGCCAGGTGGTGGTGGGCCTGCTGCCGATCGCCAGCCTGGAGGATCCGCTCACCGCGGCCCGGGTCGGGGTGCTGCGCCAGCAGGGCCGTGACTGGTTCCGGGAACTGCTGCTGCCGGAGGCCCTCAACCGGCTGCAGCGGGGCGTGGCGGGGCTGCGCCGCAGCGGCGGCCGGCTGGCGGTACTGGATGGTCGCCTGCGGGGCCGCAGCTGGGGCCGGCTGGTGTTCACCGCCCTGGAGCCCTGGGTGGCCCTGACCCGGTTGCGGCCCGACTCCTAGCCTGCCTCCAGTGTTGCGACCGAATCTCCGATGGGGGAAGCCAAACGCCGGGCCGAGCAGGGTCTGCCGCCCCGCGACAAGCCACGCGCCAGCAAGACCAAGACCGTGGACACCTCGCCCCGCATCGCCCCCTGGCTGCCCCTGACCCGCAACCAGGCCTCCCGCTTCGTGGCCATCACCACCAAGGGCGCCTGGATCGGCATCGGTGCCCTGGCCCTGTTCTGGGTGACCGTGCGCTTCATCGGCCCGGCGGCGGGCTGGTGGACCCTGGCCGACGGCTGAGTGCGGCCGCCGCGTGCGGGTCTCCCCACCGGCGCCGCAGCGCCTGGCAAGAATCGGAAGAAATCCTTATGATCTGCGGATCGTGATGGGAACGACCCATGTTTCTCCGGCTGGCCGAGCAGTACCGCTCGGCCGTTGAGGATCTGATCCTGAGCCTCCAGGCCCTGGCAGTGTCCCTGCGGAAACAGGGCCATGTGGCCACCTGCTACACCTGCGGCGACGGCCGCGACGGCCATGGGGCCTCCTTCGTCGCCGACCTGGGCGACAACCACATGGTTCGCCTGCTGGTGTCCGATTTCGGCATCAGCTGGGTGGAGTCCCGCCACGGCCAGGAGCTGGTGAAGCTCGAGGGCGCCGACGCCATCCAGGAACTGCAGCGGGTGGTGCTGGTGCTGCAACCCACGGCCGAGCCGGTCGCGGCCAGCACCAGGGCCCCCGGATCGGCGCTGCCAGCCCAGCCCTGAACCAGGCGCCCCGGTGACCCCGGGTGCCTGGCCCCGGTGCTCCCGGGATCAGCCGGCGGCGGGCAGCTCCTCCGGCTCGGCGGCCTCGGCACCGGCCGAAGGTTTGGCCGCTGCCAGCTTGGCCGCCGCCGCCAGGGGCTTCATCGAGTTGGCGGTGACCTCGGAGCCCTCGGTGAGCTTCTGACGGGTGAGCGTCTCGATCACCTCCTTCGGCGCGGGGTTCTGCTCCAGCCAGGCGATCGTGTTGTCGCGGCCCTGGCCGATGTTGTCGCCCTCGTAGCTGTACCAGGCGCCCTTGCGGGTGACCACGCCCGTTTCCTCGGCCAGATCGAGCAGGCAGCCCAGGGTGCTGATGCCGCGGCCGAACAGGATGTCGAACTCGGCGATGCGGAAGGGGGGGGCCACCTTGTTCTTCGCCACCTTCACCTTGGCCCGGATGCCGTACTCCTCGGTGCCGCGCTTGAGGGTCTGGATGCGACGGATGTCGAGTCGCACCGAGGCATAGAACTTGAGGGCGTTGCCACCGGTGGTGGTTTCCGGGTTGCCGTAGGTGACGCCGATCTTCTGGCGCAGCTGGTTGAGGAAGATCACCGTGCAGCCGGACTTGCCGATGTTGCCGGTGATCTTGCGCATGGCCTGGCTCATCAGCCGGGCCTGGCTGCCCACCGCCAGGTCGCCCATCTCCCCCTCGATCTCGGCCCGGGGCGTGAGGGCCGCCACCGAGTCGACGACGACGATGTCGACGGCGGCCGAGCGCACGAGCTGGTCGACGATCTCCAGGGCCATCTCGCCGGTGTCCGGCTGGGAGACCAGCAGGTTCTCGATGTCGACCCCGAGGGCGGCGGCATAGACCGGATCGAGGGCATGCTCCGCATCCACGAAGGCCGCCACGCCGCCGCGCTTCTGCACCTCGGCGATGGCATGGAGGGTGAGGGTGGTCTTGCCGGAGCTCTCCGGTCCGTAGACCTCCACCACCCGGCCCTTGGGGTAGCCGCCCCCGAGGGCCAGATCGAGGGTGAGCGCCCCGGTGGGAACCGTTTCCACCCGCATGCGGGAGGCATCCCCCAGCCGCATGATCGAGCCCTTGCCGAAGTTGCGCTCGATCTGGGTGAGCACCAGGCCCAGGGCCTTGTCGCGCTCCGCGGCGGCCCGGGGATCGCCGCTGGGGGCGGCGGCGGACACGTAGGAGGTGGACGGGGAGGTGGAGGAAGACGCGGCGGCGGCGGCCGTGGCCCTGGAATCGGCAGGCATGGTGGGGGTGGGTGATGGAACGGGCCGCAGCAGGCCGGAGCCGTGCAGACGGGTGGTGGGAGAGGGGGCCGGAACCAGGCGCCATCCTGCGACCTCTGGACAACCAGTGCCACCCGGAGAGGCCGGCGTATCAATCCCGTGTAGTACGGGCGTACTCTAGCGGTTCATGGCCAGAGCGCCAGGGGGGCCTCGAAGCCGGCGGGCTCCAGCCAGTGGATGCCGAGGGGGGCCAGCCCCTCCCCGTCCCCGGGACCCAGGTACCCCCACGACACCAGACAGCAGCGCACCGCCTCCAGCCCGGGGGTCCGCCGCACCAGCTCCAGGGTGGGGCGGCGATCCTCGATGAACCACAGGGGACGCTCCTCGGGGTCATGCCCGGCCACCAGCTGCGCCAGCACCGACGGCTTGCTGCCCTGTTCGTGGCCGTACAGGGCCAGGGGCGTGAGGCCGGCGGCGGCCAGCAGGCGGGCGGCGAAGGCCCCGCCCTTGGTGGTGAGCACCGCCCAGTCGGCCCCCTCCGCCGCCAGACGGCCCAGGCGCGCCTCGACGCCGGGGTAGAAGCGGTGCAGGGCCAGCCAGGCGTCGAGATCGGTGGCGATGGCCTCGGCCCGCAGCCCCTCGAGCGCCTGCTGCAGCTGGTCGGTCGTCCAGCCCCAGCGCCGCAGGGCCGTTCTGAGGAAGGTGTCGTAATCCGCCAGGGCGGCGGAGAGATCGACGTCGGGCCGTCCCAGCTCGGCGGCCATCAGCACCATCTCCCAGCCCTTGTGGATCAGGGGCCGCAGCAGGGCGAAGCCCGGCGGCGCCTGCTCCGGCAGGTGCCAGCCGGCGGGGGCGGCGCTTCCGGCGGCACCGGCGCCGACAGCCCCGGCGACCAGGGCCAGGGCCGCCCGCCGGGCCGACCACCAGTACTCGGCCATGCCGTCCACCAGCACGCCGTCGAAATCGAACACCAGCAACGGGCGTTCAGGCACCGGTGGAGAAAGGAGAAAAAACTGGGCCGCTAGGATTCGAACCTAGGAATGTCGGGACCAAAACCCGATGCCTTACCGCTTGGCGACGGCCCAATCAAGCCCATGGGATGGGGCAGGCGTCGGTGCGAAACCGGCGCCCTGCTAGTTACCCACAGCGGCTGGTCCTTCGTCAACTCGCCGGCACCCACCCCCCGGCGGCAGGCCCCTTCAGGCGGGGAAGACCCGCAGGCGCTGCTGCAGGCCGCGGCCGAAGACGGCACTGCGCAGCCGGTAGTGGTGCACCAGCTCGGCCTGCAGGGCCCGTACCGCCTCGCTGCGGGGCAGCAGCTCCACCGGCCGTCCCTCGGGGAGCACCACCTGCTCCACCGCCAGCCGGCATTCCTCCAGGGCCGCGTGGGCGTCGTCGAGGCGGGCCGGCGCGGCCGGTTCCCCTCCGTCCGCCCCGTCTCCCCCCCGCCGCCGCTCCAGCAGGCGCTCCATGGCCCGCTGCAGCTGGTGGGGGGTGTCGGATTTGATCACCAGGATCGGCAGGCCGAGGTCGCGGGCCTGGCGGCGCAGCTCCGGGTCGCGCCCCAGCTGGCCCCGCACGCTCAGCACCGCATCAGCCTGCTCCGGGCCCTCCACCACCTGCACCGGCAACTGGCGGCGGCGCACCGCCTCCTCCAGCTGCTGGGCCGCCAGCCCCACCCCGTAGACCCGCAGGGCGGGCAGCGCCGGGGCTGGGGTAGCAGCGGCGGGCCGGGGGGCCGTCGGATCGGGCAGGGGCACCACCGCCAGGGGGGCGGGACCCGGGCGACGGGGGGGCGCAGGGGTGGTGGCCCAGGCGGGCGGCGGGGCGGGGCGGACGGGGCCGTCGTCGCGCAGCACCAGGCGGCCGTCGCCGCCCAGCTCCCGCACCTGGGGGTGGGTGGGCTGGCCGCGCAGCAGCTGGTCGACGGTGCCGGCCACGTCGCGGTGCACCAGCCAGCGGTGGCGGCTGTGCATCTCCACCGCCAGGGGGAAGGTGGGTTCGGCCGCCCGTTCCAGCACCGTCTTCTGGGTACGCCGGCGGCGGGCCTCCTCGTCCCCCAGGGTCACCGACTGGATCCCGCCCACCAGGTCGCTGAGAGTGGGGTTGCGGATCAGGTTGGCCAGTTCGTTGCCGTGGGCCGTGGCCACCAGCATCACGCCCCGTTCGGCGATGGTGCGGGCCGCCTGGGCCTCCAGTTCGGTGCCGATCTCATCGATGACGATGACCTCGGGCATGTGGTTCTCCACCGCCTCGATCATCACCTGGTGCTGCAGCTCCGGGCGGGCCACCTGCATCCGCCGGGCCCGGCCGATCGCCGGGTGGGGGATGTCGCCGTCACCGGCGATCTCGTTGCTGGTGTCGATCACCACCACCCGGCGCTGCAGATCGTCGGCCAGCACCCGGGCGATCTCCCGCAGGGCCGTGGTCTTGCCCACCCCGGGGCGGCCCATCAGCAGCAGCGACTGGCCCGTGTCCAGCAGGTCGCGCACCATCGCCACCGTGCCGAACACCGCCCGGCCCACCCGGCAGGTGAGCCCCACCACGTCGCCGGTGCGGTTGCGGATGGCGCTGATGCGGTGCAGGGTGCGCTCGATGCCGGCCCGGTTGTCACCGCCGAAGGGGCCGAGGCGCTGCAGCACCGCCGCCAGATCGGCGCGCTCGATCGCCTCGGTGCCCAGGGCCAGCACCCGGCCGGGGTAACGGGCCTCCGGCACCCGCCCCAGGTCGAGCACCACCTCCAGCAGGCCCTCCCGCTGCTCGGGCCCGGCCAGGGCCCGCTGCACCACGGGAGGCAGCACGGCCAGCAGACGGTCCAGGTCGTCGGTGACCCGCTGGGGGGAAAGGGAAGGGGGAGGCGAAGGCTCCAGGGGGCGGCGGGGGGAGCTGCCCGTTCGTTCTAGCCGGGCCCGGGGCCCGCCAGACCCCGGGGGGCGGCGACACCGCGGGCCAGCCAGGGGGCCACCAGCGCTTCGGCGAGGGCCAGGGCCCGGGGCCAAAGCAGGGGGAGGTCGAGCAGCCGCCGCCCCTCGGCCTGGGCCTCCTGCAGCAGGGGCTGGAGCTGGCGGCGGGCCACCCCCCCAAAGGCGACCCCAGCCACCCCGGCCGCCCGGGGCCCGGCCGCCGGGGAGCGGGCCAGCACCGCCAGGGTGTGGGCGTTGGTGCCGCCGGCCAGCTGCAGCGGTCCCGGCGGCGCCAGCGGCCCCAGCCGCTCCAGCAGGCCCACCGCCGCATGGGCCGTGCCGGCCCCCACATCGCCGCTCATCGGCCGGCCGTCCAGCTGCCAGAGGGGCCGGAAGCCGGCCCCGCGCAGCAGCCGGAACCGCTGCCAGAGCTCCGCCGCCAGCCCATCCACCGTCGCCCCTCCCTCCAGGGCGGCGCTGACCGCCACCCGGCGCAGCGGCACCCCGCTGGCGGCCAGCTGGGCCACCCGATCACTGAAGGCCTCCAGCCGCCCCGGCCGGGTGTGGAGCTCCACGGCGTCCGGGGCCAGCTGCGCCAGCAGCGGGCCCACGCCGGCCGCCTCCAGCACCTGGCTGCGCTCCTCGATCAGCCCCAGGGGGCAGGCCGGCCGGCAGCGGCCACAGCCGTAGCAGCGCTCCTCCACCACCCCCGTGCCGCCGATCGCCAGGGCGGGGCAGACCCGCTCGCAGGGCCGGGGGCAGGCGAGCGGACAGCGGTCCGGATCGAACCAGGCCTTGCGGAAGTGGGGGTCGAGGCCGTCACTGAGGCTGACCATCAGCCAGGGACGGGTCGCGCCCCTGGCCTCGGCCCAGGCCATGCCCCGCCGCGCCGCGGCCACCACCGCCGGATCGGCGGCCACATCGATGCAGTGGACCCCGGCCAGGGCATGGATGCCGGCCAGGTCCTCGATGGCGGCCAGATCCTGGTTGCTGGCCCCGCCGATCAGCTTCACCCAGCCGCCGGCGGCCAGGGCCTGCTCGGGATCCTGCCGGAGCATCGGCGCAGGGCCCCGGGGCAAGGCACCCATGGCTGGCGCGCGGGGAGCGTCCGATCCTGCCACCGGGGGGCCCTCAGCCGGTCCCGCCGGGCAGCTCCGGCGCAACCTCGGGCTGGGCCAGCCCGAGGCGCTGCACCAGCCAGGGGGCGCTGAACCCCTGCAGGCCCACGGTCATCAGGATGGTCAGGAACACCAGCCCCTTGAGGGTGGCGCCGCCGGGGACCTCGGCCCGGTCGAGCTCGAGGGCGAACAGGCTCACCACCGCCGCGGTGACGATGCCCCGCGGAGCGATCCAGCTGAGCAGGGCCTTCTCCTTCCAGTCGAGGCTGGGGAGCCCGATGCCGGTGAGCTGGATCAGGGGCCAGCGGATCAGCATCAGGCCCAGCACACAGCCCAGGCCGCCCAGGCCGAGGGGGCTCAGCTCGGCCCAGGAGACATCGGCCGCCAGCAGGGGAAACAGCACCGTGATGGCCAGCATGGCCAGCTGGCGGATCAGCTCGTCGAGCTGGCTGGCGGCCGCATCGAGGCGGAGCCCCACCACCACCCCGGCGCTCACCGCCGCCGGCAGGCCCGACTCCGGCAGCAGGGCCTCACAGCCGCTGAACATCAGAAACAGCACGCCGAGGGTGAGCTGCAGCTCCAGCCCGTTCCCTCCGGCGGCGGGCGCCCCCTCGGCCCCGCGGGAGGCCGCGACGGCACCCAGCCGCCGAAGGGCCTCCGAGAGCAGCAGCCCGGCGAGCCCGCCGAGGACCACCCCGCCCCCGAGGCGCAGCAGCAGGCGGGAGGCCACCTCCTGCCAGCTGCCCAGGTCCCCCAGGGTCACCTGGAGCAGCACCAGGCCGAGCACGGCACTGACCGGCTCGAGGATCAGCCCCTCGGCCTCCAGCAGCTGACCCAGCTTCGGCGCCAGGCGCAGCTGGCGCACCATCGGGGTGACCACGGTGGGGCCGGTGGCCAGGGCGATGGCGCCGTAGACCAGCGCCAGGGACCAGGGCAGGCCCGCCAGGAGGTGGGCCAGCAGGGCCGCCAGGGGAAGGCCGAGCACCAGGCGCACCAGCACCAGCTGCAGCACCGACCGCTGCAGATCGCGGCCGGCCAGGCGCAGGTTGAGCCCCCCGTCGAAGAGCACCAGGCTCACCAGCAGGCCGACCAGGGGCTCCAGACCGGCGCCCAGGTTCTCGGGATGGACCAGATCGAAACCGGCATGGCCCGTCAGCAGACCGATCGCCAGCAGAAGCACCACCGCCGGCTGGCCGGTGAGCCAGGCGGTGGCCTGGGCCAGGGAGCCGGCGAAGAAGGCCGAACCCCAGATCAATCCGAGCCGCTCACTCAAGGCCCTGGAGTCCGCGGAACGGGCCCAGGCTATGGGGTGGACTCAGTTCAGGCGGGCAGGAGCTGCTCGAGGGGCTGCCAGCGGAGGGCCCGGGCGCCGCCCATCTCCACCACCAGCTTCAGACGGGGTTCGCGGCGGCAGAGCTCGCAGAGGGCAGCCAGCTCGGAACGGCTGAGCACCTGGCCCTCCAGGAGCCAGAGGAGCACCGGCCCGTCGCTGGCCAGGGCAGGGCCCAGCTGGGGCATGACCCGCTGCACCTCACCCACGGCGGCGGCCCGGCCGACGCTGTGGTGGCCCAGGTGGGGCGGCCGGATGCCGTGCAGCTGCATCAGGTAGGCCTCCGGATCCCCCAGCCCGCGGGCGGAGGTGAGGTGGGCCCGGTAGCCGGCCGCCCGCAGCCGCCGCAGCAGCCGGGTCTCGGCGCCGCCCTCCAGCGGAACGAACAGGGCGAGGGCACCGCAGCGCTCCAGCTCGGTGCGGAAACCACGGCCGGTCATCAGCAGGGGCATCGGGAGCGGCAGGCGAATCGGGGCTGAGTCTGGCAGCCGATGCGGGTCCCAGGGGTGGTGGTGCACACCATGGGGTACTGTTGTCTCTTGTGCCGAAGATCTGTGCCCGTCCGCTAGCCGGGCCTCCAGAGAACGGTACGGGGTCCGTCAGTGGTGACGAACCCTTCCCGGCCCGTACGACTCCTGCAGCGCTCGTCGCTGCCGTGACCGTCGGGATACTGCCAGAGGCCCCACCGCCCCCGGCAAGTCCCAGCCCGCTGATTCGCCTCGCTAGCTCCTGACCCTCGGGTCGATCTGCGATTCCACGAATTCAGCCCCCCCGCCGCCCAGCGGGTCCCCCTCGGATGTCGGGCCTCGGTCCCCATCCCTGGCGGCACGCCGCGGCTGTCCAGCTGGTGTTGTTCTCCCTCCCATGTCCATCGGCATTCTCGGGAAGAAGCTGGGTATGTCCCAGTTCTTCGACGAAGAAGGCAAATCCATTCCGGTCACCCTGATCGAAGCGGGTCCCTGCCGCATCACCCAACTCAAGAGCGAAGCCACCGACGGCTACACCGCGGTGCAGCTCGGCTTCGGCGAGACGCGCGACAAGCTCGTCAACAAGCCCGCCAAGGGCCACCTGGCCAAATCCGGCGAGGCGCCCCTGCGGCACCTCAAGGAGTACCGGCTGGAGGCCATCGACGGCCTTGAGCTCGGGGCCGCCGTCACCGTCGGTGACTTCGCCCCCGGCCAGAAGGTCGACGTCAGCGGCGACACGATCGGCCGCGGCTTCTCGGGCTACCAGAAGCGCCACGGCTTCAGCCGCGGTCCGATGAGCCACGGCTCGAAGAACCACCGCGAACCGGGTTCCACCGGCGCCGGCACCACCCCCGGCCGGGTCTACCCCGGCAAGCGGATGGCCGGCCGTTACGGCGGCAAGCAGATCACCACCCGCGGCCTCACCATCCTCAAGGTGGATGCGGAACGCAATCTGCTCGTGGTCAAGGGCTCGGTTCCCGGCAAGCCCGGCGCCCTGCTCGACATCCGCCCGGCCCGGCGGGTGGGCGTCCCCGCAGCGAACTGAGGAGAACACCCATGACTGACTGTGTGATCCGCGACTGGCAAGGCAAGGAGAGCGGCAAGGCTCCCCTCGACCTCAAGGTCGCCAAGGAGACATCCGCCAACGGCCTGCTGCACCGCGCCGTTGTCCGCCAGCTGGCCCACGCCCGTCAGGGCACCGCCAGCACCCTCACCCGGGCCGAAGTGGCCGGTGGTGGCCGCAAGCCCTACAAGCAGAAGGGCACCGGCCGGGCCCGCCAGGGTTCCATCCGCACCCCCCTGCGCCCCGGCGGCGGCGTGATCTTCGGACCCAAGCCCCGCAGCTACGCGGTGGCGATGAACCGCAAGGAGCGCCGCCTGGCCCTGCGCACCGCCCTGATGAGCCGCGTCGCGGACATCACCGTGGTGAAGGGCTTCGCCGAAGGGCTCGACACCCCCAAGACGAAGGAGATCACCGCCGCCCTGGCCCGCTTCGGCATCGACGCCGGCGCCAAGGTGCTGCTCATCCTCGACGGCGCTTCCGATGTGGTCTCCCGCTCGGTGCGCAACCTCGAGAAGGTGAAGCTGATCGCCGCCGATCAGCTCAACGTGTTCGATCTGCTCCATGCCAACAAGCTGGTGCTCAGCGAAGAGGCACTGGCGAAGATTCAGGAGGTCTACGGCGATGTCTGAGCGTTTTGCAGGCCGGCTGGCGGACGTGATCCGTCGCCCGCTGATCACCGAGAAGGCCACCCGCGCCATCGAGATCAACCAGTACACCTTCGAGGTGGACCATCGGGCCGCCAAGCCCGACATCAAGGCGGCCGTCGAACACCTGTTCGATGTCAAGGTCGTCGGCGTCAGCACCATGAATCCCCCCCGCCGCACCCGTCGGGTGGGGCGCTTCGCCGGCAAACGCGCCCAGGTGAAGAAAGCGGTGGTGCGCCTTGCCGAAGGCAACGCCATCCAGTTGTTCCCTGAGTCCTGAGGGGTCTGAAACGTCATGGCAATCCGCAACTACAGGCCCAACACCCCCGGCACCCGCACGCTGGTCGTCACTGATTTCAGTGACATCACGGGCAAGAACCGGGAACGGGGCCTGGTGGTGTCCAAGCACCGCCACAAGGGCCGCAACAACCGCGGCGTGATCACCTGCCGCCACCGCGGCGGTGGCCACAAGCGCCTCTACCGCATCGTCGACTTCCGTCGCGACAAGCACGGGGTGAGCGCCAAGGTGGCCGCGATCCACTACGACCCGCACCGCAACGCCCGTCTGGCGCTGCTCTATTACACCGACGGCGAGAAGCGCTACATCCTTGCCCCCGCCAACGTGGCGGTGGGTCAGAGCGTCATCTCCGGCCCGGACGCCCCGATCGAGAACGGCAACGCCCTGCCGCTCTCGGCCATCCCCCTCGGCTCGAGCGTCCACAACGTGGAGCTCTACGCCGGTCGCGGCGGTCAGATGGTCCGCACCGCCGGGGCCAGCGCCCAGGTGGTGGCCAAGGAAGGGGACTACGTCGCCCTCAAGCTGCCCTCCACCGAGGTGCGGCTGGTGCGCCGCGAGTGCTACGCCACCCTCGGTGAAGTGGGCAACGCCGAGCAGCGCAACACCAGCCTGGGCAAGGCCGGCCGCAAGCGCTGGCTGGGCCGCCGTCCGGAAGTGCGCGGCAGCGTGATGAACCCCTGCGACCACCCCCACGGTGGTGGTGAAGGCCGGGCACCGATCGGCCGTTCCGGTCCGGTCACGCCCTGGGGCAAACCCGCCCTGGGCCTCAAGACCCGCAAGCGCAACAAGCCGAGCAACCGGTTCGTGCTGCGGAAACGACGCCGCACCTCCAAACGGAGCCGTGGCGGACGCGACTCCTGATGACCCACACCGCTCTGCTGTTCGCCTGATCCGCCATGGGACGCTCACTCAAGAAAGGCCCGTTCGTCGCCGACCACCTGCTCCGCAAGGTGGAGAAGCAGAACGCTGCCGACGACAAGACCGTGATCAAGACCTGGTCACGGGCCTCCACCATCCTGCCGATGATGATCGGCCACACCATTGCCGTTCACAACGGCAAGGCCCACGTGCCCGTCTACGTGACGGAGCAGATGGTGGGCCACAAGCTGGGCGAATTCGCCCCCACCCGCACGTTCCGCGGTCACATCAAAGACAAGAAGGGAGGCCGCTGATCCGATGGCAACCACCACACCCGACACCCAGGCCCTGGCCCACGGCCGCTTCATCCGCGGTTCCGTGTCCAAGGTGCGCCGGGTTCTCGATCAGATCCGGGGTCGCACCTACCGCGACGCCCTGATCATGCTCGAGTTCATGCCCTACCGCTCCACGGGCCCGATCACCAAGGTGCTCCGCTCCGCGGTCGCCAATGCCGAGCACAACCTCGGCCTCGATCCGGCCACCCTGGTCATCAGCCAGGCCAGCGCCGACATGGGACCCTCCCTGAAGCGGTTCCGGCCCCGGGCCCAGGGCCGCGCCTACGCCATCAAAAAGCAAACCTGCCACATCAGCATTGCTGTGGCAGCGCCCACCGCCTGACCCCCGAGGACACCGCCCGATGGGACACAAGATCCATCCAACCGGCCTGCGCCTGGGGATCACCCAGGACCACCGCTCCCGCTGGTACGCCCCAAGCAAGACCTACCCCGTCCTCCTTCAGGAGGACGACCGGATCCGGTCGTTCATCAACAAGAAGTACGCCGCCGCCGGCATCAGCGACGTGCTGATCGCCCGTAAGGCCGACCAGCTCGAAGTGGAACTCAAGACCGCCCGTCCGGGCGTTCTCGTGGGCCGCCAGGGCAGCGGCATCGAGGAGCTGCGCACCGGCATCCAGAAGACCCTCGGCGACGCCCACCGTCAGGTGCGCATCAATGTGGTCGAGGTGGAACGGGTCGACGCCGACGCCTTCCTGCTGGCCGAGTACATCGCCCAGCAGCTGGAGAAGCGGGTGGCCTTCCGGCGCGTCATGCGCATGGCGGTGCAGCGCGCCCAGCGGGCCGGGGTGCTGGGTCTCAAGCTCCAGGTGAGCGGCCGCCTCAACGGCGCCGAGATCGCCCGGACGGAGTGGACCCGCGAGGGTCGCGTGCCCCTGCACACGCTCCGCGCCGACATCGACTACGCCACCAAGGTGGCCACCACCACGTACGGGGTGCTGGGCATCAAGGTCTGGGTGTTCAAAGGGGAGGTGCTTCCCGGTCAGCAGGACCAGCTGCCCGTGGGTGGAGCACCGAAACGCCGCGCCAACCGCCGGCCGCAACAGTTCGAAGACCGCTCCAACGAGGAGTGATCAGGAGGCCTGAACCATGCTGAGTCCAAAACGCGTCAAGTTCCGAAAGCAGCAGCGAGGCCGCATGCGCGGCATCGCCACGCGCGGCAACACCATCGCCTTCGGCGATTTCGCCCTGCAGGCCCAGGAGTGCGGGTGGATCACCTCCCGCCAGATCGAGGCCAGCCGCCGCGCCATGACCCGCTACGTCAAGCGGGGCGGGAAGATCTGGATCCGGATCTTCCCCGACAAGCCCGTCACCATGCGGCCGGCCGAAACCCGCATGGGTTCCGGTAAGGGCAACCCGGAATTCTGGGTGGCCGTGATCAAGCCGGGCCGCATTCTCTTCGAGATGGGCGGTCCGGAGATCACCCCCCAGATCGCCAAGGAAGCCATGCGTCTGGCCCAGTACAAACTGCCGGTCAAGACGAAGTTCCTCGCCCTGGCCGATCAGGAGGCAGCCGCCCCCGAACCCGCCCTCGCCGTCGAGTCCTGACCATGGCCCGTCCCACCATCACCGACGTGCGCTCGCTCAGCGACGCCCAGATCGGCGAACAGATCGACGGCGTCCGTCGCGAACTGTTCGACCTCCGCTTCCAGCAGGCCACCCGCCGTCTGGAGCACCCGCACCGCTTCAAGGAGGCCCGCATCAAGCTGGCCCACCTGCTGACGGTGCAGCAGGAGCGCCAGCGCTCCACCGTCGCCTCCTGATTCCCCCTCGATCCCCATGGCACTCAAGGAAAGGGTCGGCACCGTCGTCAGCGACAAGATGGACAAAACGGTGGTGGTGGCGGTGGAAAACCGCTTCCCCCATCCCATCTATCAGAAGACCGTCCGCCGCACCACCCGCTACAAAGCCCACGACGAAGCCAACAGCTGCCGCGTGGGTGACCGGGTCCGGATCACCGAGACCCGCCCCCTCAGCCGCACCAAACGTTGGGCCGTCGCTGAGGTTCTCTCCACCACCAGCGCCGGCTGAGGAACTCCCCATGATTCAGCAGGAAACCTTCCTCAACGTCGCTGACAACAGCGGCGCCAAGCGCATCCAGTGCATCCGGGTGCTCGGCACCAACCGTCGCTACGCCCACGTGGGTGATGTGATCGTGGCCGCCGTCAAGGACGCCATGCCCAACATGGGCGTCAAGAAGTCGGATGTGGTCAAGGCCGTGGTGGTGCGCACCCGGGCCACGCTGCGCCGGGACACCGGCAACGCGATCCGCTTCGACGACAACGCCGCGGTGATCTTGGGCAACGACAACAACCCCAAGGGCACCCGCGTCTTCGGCCCGGTCGCCCGGGAGCTGCGCGAGCGCAACTTCACCAAGATCGTGTCCCTCGCCCCGGAGGTGATCTGAGATGGCCACCGCAACCCCCAAGGCCCGGCCCGTTCAGCGCATCAAGATGCGCATCCGCAAAGGTGACACCGTCCAGGTGATCGCCGGCAAGGACAAGGGCAAGACCGGCGAGGTGCTGCGCACCCTGCCCAACGAGAACCGTGTCGTCGTGCAGGGCGTCAACCTGCGCACCCGCCACGTCAAGCCCACCCAGGAGGGCGAGACCGGCCGCATCGTCACCGAAGAGGCGTCCCTGCATGCCTCCAACGTGATGCTGTACTCCACCGCCAACAAGGTGGCCAGCCGGGTGGAGATCGTCGTCCAGGAGGACGGCAGCAAGAAGCGCCGGCTGAAGAAGACCGGGGAGGTGCTCGACTGACCGCCCCCCACCACGTCGCTCCCCCCACCCCAGCCCGCGACGTCCCCCACGCTCCGCGTCCCTGCCTCCCTCCCCCGTCCGCCTTCTGACCACGTCCAGAAGCGCCCCCCCATCCCCCCGTCATGTCACTCAAACAGCGCTACCGGGAGACGATCCAGCCCAAGCTGCTGAAGGATCTCAACCTCTCCAACGTCCACGAGGTTCCCAAGGTGGTCAAGGTCACCGTCAACCGGGGCCTCGGTGAAGCCGCCCAGAACGCCAAGGCCCTCGAGGCCTCGATCACCGAACTTGCGACCATCACCGGTCAGAAGGTGGTGGTGACTCGCGCCAAGAAGGCCATCGCCGGCTTCAAGATCCGCCAGGGCATGCCGATCGGCGTGGCCGTCACCCTGCGGGGCGAGCGGATGTATGCCTTCCTCGAGCGACTCATCCACCTGGCGCTGCCGCGCATCCGCGACTTCCGCGGCGTGAGCCCGAAGAGCTTCGACGGCCGGGGCAACTACACCCTGGGGATCCGGGAGCAGATCATCTTCCCCGAGATCTCCTTCGACAAGATCGATGCCATCCGGGGGATGGACGTCACGATCGTGACCAACGCCCGTAACGACGAAGAGGGCCGGGCCCTCCTCCGCGAAATGGGAATGCCGTTCCGCAATACCTGAGCCCCCTCCCGGACACGACCATGGCCAACCACGACCCGATCTCAGACATGCTCACTCGCCTTCGCAATGCGAGTGAGAAGCGCCACGAGCGCACCAGGATTCCCGCCTCCCGGCTCTCCCGCAGCATCGCCAACGTGCTGCAGCAGGAAGGCTTCATCGCCGCCATCGCCGAGGAAGGCGAAGGTGTGCAGCGCCACCTGGTGCTCGAGCTGAAGTACAGCGGCAAGCACCGCCAGCCCACCATCCGCTCCGTGCAGCGGGTGAGCAAACCCGGCCTGCGCATCTACAAGAACACCCGCCAGCTGCCCAAGGTGCTGGGCGGCCTCGGCGTGGCGATCATCTCCACCTCCCGGGGTGTGATGAGCGACCGTGATGCCCGCAAGCAGGGCGTCGGCGGCGAAGTGCTCTGCTACGTCTACTGATCCCAGGAGTTGTTCCATGTCTCGTATCGGTAAAGCCCCGATCCCCATCCCCGACAAGGTCACCGTCAGCCTCGATGGCCTGGCGGTCACCGTGAAGGGTCCCAAGGGGGAACTCAGCCGCGTTCTCCCGGAGGGCGTCAGCGTCAGCCAGGAAGGCGGCACGGTGGTGGTGAGTCCCACCAGCAGCCACCGTCGCTCCCGGGAGCGCCACGGCCTCAGCCGCACCCTCGTCGCCAACATGGTGGAAGGGGTCAGCCAGGGCTTCACCCGCAAGCTCGAGATCGTCGGCGTGGGATACCGCGCCCAGGTCCAGGGGCGCAAGCTCGTGGTCAGCGCCGGCTACAGCCACCCGGTGGAGATGGTTCCCCCCGAAGGGGTGACCTTCTCGGTCGAGAACAACACCTCGGTCTTCGTCTCCGGCCCCGACAAGGAGCTGGTGGGCAACGAGGCGGCCAAGATCCGCGGCATCCGTCCGCCCGAGCCCTACAAGGGCAAGGGCATCAAGTACGAAGGTGAGCGGATTCTGCGCAAGGCCGGCAAGACCGGCAAGAAATGAGGTCTGCTCGAGCGTCATCCGTCTGATCCCCCATGTCTTCCCTCTCCCGCAAACAGCAGACCCAGAAGCGTCACCGCCGCCTGCGTCGTCTGCTCTCCGGCACCGCCGACCGTCCCAGGCTGGCCGTGTTCCGCTCCAACAACCACATCTACGCCCAGGTCATCGACGACGACGCCCAGAACACCCTCTGTGCCGCGTCCACCCTCGACAAGGACCTGCGCACCAGCGTCACGGCGGGCGCCAACTGCGAGGCGTCCATCGCGGTGGGCCAGCTCGTCGCCCAGCGCGCCCTCGCCAAGGGCATCCAGCAGGTGGTCTTCGATCGCGGCGGCAACCTGTACCACGGCAGGGTCAAGGCCCTTGCTGACGCCGCCCGGGAAGCGGGCCTTCAGTTCTGATCCCTGCTCTCACCATGACCGAAACCAACGACCAGATCCAGACCGGCGCCGTGCCTGCGGCCTCCGACGTCCCCGCCGCTGCCGAAGGCCAGCAGGAGCAGCGCCGGGGCGGCGGCGGTGGCCGCGGCGATGCCAAGGGTGACCGCCGCGGTGGCGGCGGCCGCGGCCGCGACAACCGCCGCGGCCAGGAACGCGACTCCGAGTGGCAGGAGCGGGTGGTTCAGATCCGCCGCGTCTCCAAGACCGTCAAGGGCGGCAAGAAGATGAGCTTCCGGGCCATCGTCGTCGTCGGCAACGAACGGGGCCAGGTGGGCGTGGGCGTCGGCAAGGCCGGCGATGTCATCGGCGCCGTCCGCAAGGGCGTGGCCGACGGCAAGAAGCATCTGGTCAAGGTGCCCCTCACCCGCACCAGCTCGATCCCCACCCTCAGCAACGGCCGCGACGGCGCCGCCAGCGTGCTGATCCGGCCGGCCGCCCCCGGTACCGGGGTGATCGCGGGCGGTTCGATCCGCACCGTGCTCGAACTGGCCGGCATCAAGAACGTGCTGGCGAAACGGCTGGGCTCCAAGACCCCGCTGAACAACGCCCGCGCCGCCATGCAGGCCCTGGAAGGCCTGCGCACCCACAAGGAGACCGCCAAGGAGCGGGGCATCTCCCTCGAGCAGATCTACTCCTGAGGCCCGCCATGACGTCCTTCTCTCTCAACAATCTCCAGCCCCAGACGGGCTCCCGCCGGCGCAAGCTGCGCAAGGGTCGCGGCATCGCCGCCGGCCAGGGCGCCAGCTGCGGCTTCGGCATGCGCGGCCAGAAGTCCCGCTCCGGCCGGCCCACCCGCCCCGGCTTCGAGGGCGGCCAGATGCCCCTCTACCGCCGGATCCCGAAGCTCAAGCACTTCCCGGTCATCAACCCCACCCACTACACCGTGATCAACGTGT
Organism: Cyanobium sp. Candia 9D4; assembly: GCF_024346155.1. Taxonomy (NCBI): domain Bacteria; kingdom Bacillati; phylum Cyanobacteriota; class Cyanophyceae; order Synechococcales; family Prochlorococcaceae; genus Cyanobium; species Cyanobium sp. Candia 9D4. The sequence goes on from NZ_JAGQCK010000003.1 coordinate 143,627, forward strand.
CGCGGCTGGGTGAGCTGAAGGCCGGCAGCACGGTCAGCCTCGAGTCCCTCGAGCAGGCGGGTCTGGTCACCAGCCCCCGCTACCCCCTGAAGGTGCTCGGCAACGGCGAACTGACGGTGAAACTGACGGTCCAGGCCGCCGCCTTCACCGCCTCGGCCCGCGCCAAGATCGAAGCCGCCGGCGGCACCTGCGAGATCATCGACTGAGGCCGGGCCCTGCCCCGCCCCCAGCCGCGAGCCGCCTGCCCGTAGCCTTGTGCTGCGGCAGGCGGCTCCGGTCGTAGCGACCCGTTCCCTCCACTCCCGATATCACCATGCTCCTCAGCCGGGGGCGCAATCCGAGCGCCGCTGAAATCCTCGTCCAGCTCGTCCAGTCGAAGGGCCTGCGGGATCGGGTGCTCACCACCCTGGGCCTGCTGCTGCTGGTGCGACTCGGCATCTACATCCCGGTGCCCGGCATCGACCGGGTCGCCTTCCAGGACTTCATCCGCCAGGGGGGCCAGCTGATCGGCTTCCTCGACATCTTCACCGGCGGCGGCCTCTCCACCCTGGGCGTGTTCGCCCTGGGCATCCTGCCCTTCATCAACGCCTCGATCATCATCCAGCTGATGACGGCGGCCCTGCCCCAGCTCGAGGAGCTGCAGAAGAACGAAGGGGAGGCCGGGCGCCGCAAGCTGGCCCAGATCACGCGCTACGTCGCCCTGGGCTGGGGCATCCTTCAGAGCATCGTCTTCGCCCTGATCCTTCGGCAGTACGCCCTGCCGGGCCTGCCGGAATGGCTGTTCGTCGTCCAGACCAGCCTGGCCCTGGTGACCGGGTCGATGGTGGTGATGTGGATCAGCGAGGTGATCACCGAGCGGGGCATCGGCCAGGGAGCCTCCCTGGTGATCTTCATCAACATCGTCGCCACCCTGCCCAAGGCCCTCGGCTCCACCATCCAGCTGGCCCAGAGCGGCGACCGCGCCACGGTGGGCGGCATCGTCGTGCTGGTGCTGGTCTTCCTGGTGACGATCGTGAGCATCATCTTCCTGCAGGAGGGCAGCCGCCGCATCCCGATCGTCAGCGCCAAGCGCCAGGTGGGCGGCGCCAGCACCCTGGCCTCCCGCCAGAGCTACCTGCCGCTGAAGCTCAACGCCGGCGGCGTGATGCCGATCATCTTCGCCTCGGCGGTGGTCTTCCTGCCCCTGACGATCGCCAACCTCACCAAGAGCCCCTGGCTGATCCGGGTGGCGGGCTACCTCAACCCCACCAGCAGCACCCCCTGGCTCTACGCCCTGGTGTACTTCGCCCTGATCTGCGGCTTCGCCTTCTTCTACGCCTCCCTCACCGTCAACCCGGTGGACATCGCCACCAACCTGAAACGCTCGGGCGTCGCCATCCCCGGCGTGAGGCCCGGATCGGCCACCGCCGACTACCTCTCGGGGGTGTCCAACCGGCTCACCCTGCTGGGGGGCGTGTTCCTGGGTGCCATCGCCATCATCCCCTCGGCGGTGGAGGGGGCCACCCAGGTGCGCACGTTCCAGGGGCTCGGGGCCACCTCCCTGCTGATCCTGGTGGGCGTGGCCATCGACACCGCCAAGCAGGTCCAGACCTACGTGATCTCCCAGCGCTACGAAGGACTGGTCCGCCAGTAGGCCCCTTCTCCCGTTTCCCAACCCATGAAACAGCGACTCCTCTTCCTTGGTCCCCCCGGCGCCGGCAAGGGCACCCAGGCCGAACTCCTGGCCGAACGCCACCAGCTGCTGCATCTCTCCACCGGTGAACTGCTGCGGGCGGAAGTCAAGGCGGGCACGGCCCTGGGTCAGGAGGCGGAGGCGGTGATGGCCCGCGGCGAGCTGGTGAGCGATGCCCTGGTGCTGGCGATCGTGCGCAGCCGCCTGGAGGGGCACACGGGCGGCTGGCTGCTCGACGGCTTCCCGCGCAACCTCGCCCAGGCCGAGGCCCTCGACGGCCTGCTGGCGGAGCTCGACCAGCGCATCGAGCGGGTGCTGCTGCTGGAGCTGGAGGACGGCGTGCTGATCCAGCGCCTGCTCTCCCGGGGCCGGGCCGACGACAACGAAGCCGTGATCCGCAACCGCCTGGTGGTGTACCAGGAGCAGACCGCGCCCCTGATCGACCACTACCGCCAGCTTGGCCTGCTCTGCAGTGTCGAGGCCTCCGGCACGGTGGAGGAGATCGCGGGCAGGATCGTAGCCAGCTTGACGGACTGATGTGATAAGGTAGCTGTTTGCAAATTCGGAGAGCACAACGCCCATGAAGGTGCGTGCCTCAGTCAAGAAGATGTGCGACAAGTGCCGGGTGATCCGTCGCCACGGCCGGGTCATGGTGATCTGCACCAACCCGAAGCACAAGCAGCGTCAGGGTTGACCCCTCACGCCTTCACGGCGGCCGCCGTCGGCCGCCACCCCCTTTGCCCTCTGATCGTTTCCTGACGTGGCTCGGATCGCCGGTGTCGATATCCCTCGTGACAAGAGGGTTGAGATCTCACTCACTTACGTGTACGGGATCGGGCTCACCAGGGCCCGCAAGATTCTCGCCAAATCGGGGGTCAACCCCGACATCCGGGTGAAGGACCTCAGCGACGGCGACGTGCAGAAGCTGCGCGGCGCCGCCGACTCCTTCGTCCTCGAGGGCGACCTTCGGCGCGAAGAGGGCATGGCCCTCAAGCGCCTCCAGGACATCGGCTGCCTGCGGGGTCGCCGCCACCGCATGGGCCTGCCCGTGCGCGGCCAGCGCACCCGCACCAACGCCCGCACCCGTCGCGGCGCCCGCAAGACCGTCGCCGGCAAGAAGAAGTGAGCTCCGGGCCTGCGGGCCCGTCCTCCCTTCCCTGCCTGCACCGCCCTGCGGACCAGGGCTTCCCGCTGCAGCCCACGCCCCCAGCCTCCCGGCCCCAGCCCCGCCGCCCTCCCCTTGCGGAGGTCGTCACCGGGGCTCCCCCCAGTCCTCCGATCACCTCCCCGCCACCGCGGGGTCACCGCCATGGCCAAGCCCACCAAGAAGACCGGCCCCAAGAAGGCCAAGCGCAACGTCCCCAACGGCGTGGCGCACATCCAGAGCACCTTCAACAACACGATCGTCTCGATCACCGACACCGCCGGTGAAGTAGTGAGCTGGTCGTCGGCGGGCGCCAGCGGCTTCAAGGGAGCCCGCAAGGGCACCCCCTTCGCCGCCCAGACCGCCGCCGAGGCCGCCGCCCGCCGTGCCCTCGAGCAGGGCATGCGTCAGATCGAAGTGCTGGTGCGCGGTCCCGGCTCCGGCCGGGAAACCGCCATCCGCGCCCTCCAGGTGGCCGGTCTCGAGATCACCCTGATCCGCGACGTCACCCCCCTGCCCCACAACGGCTGCCGCCGGGCCAAGCGCCGCCGGGTCTGAGCCCCCGGAGATCCTCCGGCCTCCGTCCCGCCTTCCCCGGGCCGCCATCGCGGCCACCGTTCCCTTTTCACCTCCTCAGACCGTGTTGCACTACCAGATCGATCGGGTCGAGCACCAGGTCGCCGACGACCGTTCCCAGACGGGCGTCTTCCTGATCGGCCCCCTGGACCGGGGTCAGGCGACCACCCTCGGCAACGCCCTGCGGCGCGTGCTGATCGGTGGTCTCGAGGGAAGCGCCATCACGGCGGTTCGTCTCTCCGGCGTGAACCACGAGTACGCCACGGTGCCCGGGGTGCGCGAGGACGTGCTCGACATCCTGCTGAACTGCAAGTCGGTGCCGGTCAACAGCCGCAGCCGCGACCTGGAGATCGGCCGTCTGATGGTCAACGGCCCGGCCAGGGTCACCGCCTCGGATCTGCAGTTCTCCCCCCAGGTGCAGGTGATCGACGGCGACCGGGAGATCGCCACCGTGGCCGAGGGCCACAGCCTGGAGATGGAGGTGCACGTCGAGCGCGGCGTCGGCTACCGGCCGGTGGATCGCCACAACGAGGACACCTCCGCCATCGATCTGCTGCAGATCGATGCGGTGTTCATGCCCGTCCGCCGGGTCAACTACACCGTCGATGAGACGGCGGTCGGCGAGGGCGGTTCGGCCCACGAGCGCCTGCGCATCGAGATCGAGACCAACGGCAGCGTCACCCCCGACGACGCCATGGCCCAGGCCGCCAACCAGCTGATCAGCCTGTTCCAGCCCCTGGCCACCCTCACCATGACCGAGGAGCCCGGCCTGGAGCCCGAGCCTTCGGCCGAGGCTCAGATTCCCCTGGAAGAGCTGAACCTCTCGGTGCGCGCCTACAACTGCCTCAAGCGCGCCCAGGTCAACTCCGTCTCCGACCTCATGGGCTTCAGCTACGAAGACCTGCTGGAGATCAAGAACTTCGGTTCCAAGTCCGCCGACGAGGTGATCGAGGCTCTCGAGAGGATCGGCATCTCCCTGCCCCAGAGCCGCACCAGCGGCTGATCGGCGGTTTTCCCTTCCCCGTTTCGCCACCCGCCCCGTCCCCACCATGCGACACCAGTGCCGAGTCCCCCTGCTGGGACGCCCCGCCGACCAACGCAAGGCCATGCTGCGTGGTCTCACCACCCAGCTCATCCGCGAAGGCCGCGTCACCACCACCAAGGCCCGTGCCAAGGCCCTGCGTGATGAAGCCGAGCGCATGATCACCCTGGCCAAGGACGGCACCCTCGCCGCCCGTCGCCGCGCCATCGGCTACATCTACGACAAGCAGCTGGTGCACGCCCTGTTCGACAAGGCCCAGGACCGCTACGGCGACCGCCAGGGTGGCTACACCCGCATCATCCGCACGGTGCGCCGCCGGGGCGACAACGCCGAGATGGCCATCATCGAGCTGGTCTGAGCGAGCGGGTCTGAAACGGATCGCCCTCTCGCTCCAGTACGACGGAGCCGCCCACCACGGCTGGCAACGGCAGGCCGATCACTGCAGCGTCCAGGAAACCCTGGAGGCCGCCATCGAGGCCCTCGACCCGCAGCGTCCCGTGCGGGCGGTGGCGGCGGGTCGCACCGACACCGGGGTCCATGCCGCCGCCCAGGTGGTGCACTTCGATGCCGCCGGCCCCATCCCCGTGACCCGCTGGGCCAAGGCCCTCAACGGCCGCCTGCCGCCCACGGTCCGGGTGCGGGCCGCCGCCGAGGTGCCGGGCGACTGGCATGCCTGCTTCAGCGCCACCTACCGGCGCTATCGCTACACGATCTTCAACGCCCGCACCCCCAACCTCTTCCTGGCCCCCTGGAGCTGGCACCGCTACCAGTGGCGCCTGGATGAGGCCCTGATGGCCCGGTGCCTCGAGGCCCTCCTCGGCGAGCACGATTTCTCCGCCTTCCAGCGGGCGGGCAGCCGCCGCGCCCATGCCCGTACCACCCTGCAGGAGGTGCGGGTGGAGCGTTGCGGCGATCTGCTGGTCACCGAGGTGCAGGCCAGCGGCTTCCTCTACGGCATGGTGCGCCTGCTGATGGGCCAGCTGGTGGCGGTGGGGGAAGGCCGCCTCGGGGCCGAAGAGTTCCTGCACCGCTGGCGCAGCGGCGCCCGCCACGCCGTGAAGGAAGCCGCCCCGCCCCAGGGCCTCTGCCTGCTGCGGGTGGGCTACCCGGAGCCGGTGTTCCCTGAGGCCGCCTGGTATGATTGTCAACCGCGATTTCTGTTGGAATCGCGCGATCCTCCGGCCGATCCCTTCGGCGACGATCCGATCGGTTGAGTGCCCTGCAGGGAGCCCCGTCCGGTGGCCCCAGGCAGCTGGTGGCTCTCCGAATTCGCCGGATCCGGCGACACGGTAGGGTCGAATCTTCCTGTCCCGACCCATCCGGCTGCGATGGGCTCACCCCAAACCGGCCCGCCGGCGCGATGAACAAGACAACCCCACCCTCCATCGATTCGCTCGAGCGCCAGTGGTATCTGGTCGACGCAGCGGACCAGACCCTCGGCCGTCTCGCCAGTGAAGTGGCGCAGGTGCTGCGCGGCAAGAACAAGCCCACCTTCACGCCCCACCTCGACACGGGTGACTTCGTGGTGGTGATCAACGCCGACAAGGTGCGCGTCAGCGGCAACAAGGCCACCCAGAAGATCTACCGGCGCCACTCCGGCCGTCCCGGCGGCATGAAGACCGAAACCTTCGAGCACCTGCAGGCCCGCCTGCCGGAGCGCATCATCGAGAAGGCCATCAAGGGCATGCTTCCCCACAACGCCCTGGGCCGCCAGCTGTTCCGCAAGCTGAAGGTCTACAAGGGTGCCGAGCATCCCCATGCCGCCCAGCAGCCCCAGCCCCTCGCCCTCGATCCCGCCGCCGCCGCCCAATGACCAGCACCTCCAACCGCGTCGTCTACTGGGGCACCGGCCGTCGCAAGACCGCCGTCGCCCGTGTGCGGGTGGTCCCCGGCAGCGGCAGCGTCACCATCAACGGCCGCCCCGGTGACAACTACCTCAACTACAACCCCGTCTACCTGGCGGCGGTCAAGGCTCCCCTGCAGACCCTGGGTCTGGAAGCCCAGTACGACCTCCTGGTCAACGTGCGCGGCGGCGGCCTCACCGGCCAAGCCGATGCCATCAAGCAGGGTGCGGCCCGCGCCCTCTGCGATCTCTCCCCGGACAACCGCAAGCCCCTCAAGATCGAAGGTCACCTGAGCCGCGATCCCCGGGCCAAGGAGCGTCGCAAGTACGGCCTCAAGAAAGCCCGCAAGGCTCCCCAGTTCTCCAAGCGCTGATTTCCGTCATGCCGAAAGCCGACATCCATCCCACCTGGTATCCGGACGCCAAGGTGATCTGCAACGGAGAGGTGGTGATGACCACCGGCTCCACCCAGCCGGAGATCACGGTCGACGTGTGGAGCGGCAACCACCCCTTCTACACGGGCACCCAGAAGATCCTCGACACCGAGGGCCGGGTCGACCGCTTCATGCGCAAGTACGGCATGGGCAGCGCCGATTCCGCCTCCGGTGCCAAGAAGGCCGCCAAGGCCACCGAAGCCACCGCCACCCCGGTGGAAGAGCCGGCCGCCTCCGAAGCCTGACCCGTCTCTCCACCTGACGCGTCCTTCGGACCCCCGGATCGCGCGACGGTCCGGTTCTGCCTTGGCCGGGTGCCCGTCGCACCCGGCCCTTTTTGTTGCCGGTGCCGCCCCATGGATTCCGAGCTGCTGCAATCCCGGCTGGACACCGCCTGCCGCACCTTCCAGACCCTGGAGCGCCAGCTGGCCGATCCGGCGGTGGCCTCCGATCCGGCCCGGCTGCAGGCGATCGCCCGGGAACGGGCGCGCCTGGAGCCGCTGGTCAACGACTACCAGCGGCTGCGCAAGCTGGAGCAGGAACGGGAGGAGGCCCGCGCCCTGGTGCGGGCCCACCGCGACGACCCCGCCGCGGAGGAACTGGCGGCCCTGGCCAGCGAAGAGCTGGTCAGCCTCGAGGGTCTGATCGGCGCCCTCAACGACCGCCTCACCCTCAGCCTGCTGCCTTCCGATCCCCGCGACGAGCGCAGTGTGATGCTGGAGATCCGCGCCGGTGCCGGCGGCGATGAGGCCAGCCTCTGGGCAGGGGATCTGGCCCGCATGTACGAGCGCTACGCCCAGGGCCAGGGCTGGCAGGTGCAGCCGGTGAGCGCCTCGGAGGCCGATCTCGGCGGCTACAAGGAGCTGATCCTCGCCATCCGCGGCGACGGGGTCTACAGCCGCCTGAAATTCGAGGCGGGCGTGCATCGCGTCCAGCGGGTCCCGGCCACCGAATCCCAGGGGCGGGTCCACACCTCCACCGCCACCGTGGCGGTGATGCCCGAGGCCGATCCGGTGGAGGTGCAGATCGACCCGGGGGATCTGGAGATCAGCACGGCCCGCTCGGGCGGCGCCGGGGGCCAGAACGTCAACAAGGTGGAGACGGCCGTCGACCTGCTGCACAAGCCGACGGGCATCCGGGTGTTCTGCACCCAGGAACGCTCCCAGCTGCAGAACCGGGAGCGGGCCATGGAGATCCTGCGGGCCAAGCTCTACGAGCGCCAGCTGGCGGAAGCGAACGCCGCCGAGCGTTCCGTGCGCCGCGCCCAGGTGGGCAGCGGCGACCGCAGCGAGAAGATCCGCACCTACAACGCCAAGGACAACCGGGTGACCGACCACCGGCTGGGGCGGAACTTCTCCCTCGAGCCCGTGCTGGCCGGCCAGATCGAGGACCTGATCGGGGCCTGCATCGCCGAGGAGCAGCGCCAGGGTCTGGAGGCCCTCGCCCTCGAAGCCACCGGGACCGGCAGCTGAGGGGCCGGAGCAGGAGATGGGGCCGATGGGGGAAATGGGGCCGGCGACGAGGCGGGGCGGATCAGGCGCCGATGACGTATTTGGCCCACTCCTGGTGCTGGCCGGAGCGGATGCGGCGGTTGGCCTCGAAGCTCAGGCTGCCCAGGGGCCGGCGGGGCTCCCGGGCCAGGGGCATGCCCGCCTCCCGCGGGGTGCGGTTGCCCTTGCGCACGTTGCAGGGCAGGCAGGCGGTGGTGACGTTCTCCCAGACATCGGTGCCGCCCCGGCTGCGGGGCACCACATGGTCGATGGAGAGCTGCTCACCGCTGTAGCCGCAGTACTGGCAGGCGTGGCCATCGCGGTGGAAGACGTTGCGGCGGGTGAGGGGGAGCGGCTTGTAGGGCACCCGCACAAACTGACGCAGCCGGATCACCGTGGGCAGGAAATGGTCCGGACGGATCGCGCGTTCGGGGTCGTGCTCGAGCCCCTCGGCCTTCCCCTTGAGCAGCATCACCATGGCGCGCCGCCAGGTGGTGATGTTCAGCGGTTCGTAGGACGCATTCAGAACGAGTACGTGGCCCATTCCCGTCCGCTGGATACGCGGCATGCTAACGGGATTCCCATGAATTCCATGGTTCACCTTCTCCCGCGGCGCCCATGACCAGCTCTTCGCTCGCCACCGCCAGTGCGACGGAGGAGACCCAGCCCTCGCGGCAACGGGCCTGGGTGGAGGTGAACACCGCGGCCATCCAGGCCAACGTGCGGGCCCTGCGGCGCCACATCGGTCCGTCCACCCAGCTGATGGCGGTGGTCAAGGCCGACGCCTACGGCCACGGCGCCCTGGCGGTGGCCCGTGCCTCCCTGGAGGCGGGGGCGGCCTGCTTCGGGGTCGCCACCCTGGGCGAAGGGGTGCAGCTGCGCCGTGCCGGCATCTCCGCCCCGGTGCTGGTGCTCGGCAACCTCACCCAGCCCGAGGAACTGCGCAGCTGCCTGCGCTGGCAGCTGATGCCGACCCTCAGCAGCATGCGGGAAGCCCTGCTCTGCCAGAACCTGGCCAGCGGCAGCGGCCGCCCCATGACCGTGCAGCTGAAGCTGGACACCGGCATGGCCCGGCTCGGCGCCGACTGGCGCGAGGGACCGCGGCTGGTGGCGGCCCTGCAGGGCATGGAGGCGATCGAGCTGGCGGGGGTCTACTCCCATCTGGCCTGCGCCGATGCCGCCCCCGGAGAGGACGACGGCCTCAACGCGCTCCAGCAGCAGCGCTTCGAGACGGTCCTCACCAGCCTGGCCGAACAGGGCCTGGCGGCCGGTTGCCGCCACCTGGCCAATTCGGCGGCCACCCTGCGGGGGCACGCTCAGCACTACGACCTGGTCCGGGTGGGGCTGGCCCTCTACGGCCAGTCGCCGGCGGTCCACCTGGCCGGGGTGGTGCCGCTGCGGCCGGCCCTGCAGATCCACGCCCGCGTCACCCTGCTGCGCCAGGTGGGGGCGGGGGTCGGCGTCAGCTACGGCCACCGCTTCCGCACCAGTCGGCCCAGCCGGCTGGCGGTGGTGTCGATCGGCTACGCCGACGGGGTGCCCCGCCAGCTCTCCAACCGCATGGACGTCCTCTTCGACGGCCGGCGCCTGCCCCAGGTGGGCGCCATCACCATGGACCAGCTGGTGATCGACGCCACCGACGCCCCCGGCATCGAGGTGGGCAGCATGGTCACCCTGCTGGGGGAGCAGGAGGGGGAGACGATCAGCCCCCTCGACTGGAGCGAGCGCTGCGGCACCATCCCCTGGGAGATCCTCTGCGGCTTCAAGCACCGCCTGCCGCGCCTGGCCGTGCCCCCGGACCCGGGGGCGCCCCTGCCGCCGGGGCCCGAGTCCGAGCCCTGATAAGCTCGCTGGGCCACTGGAGAGGTGGCTGAGTGGTTGAAAGCGGCTCCCTGCTAAGGAGTTACAGGAGGCAACTTCTGTCGAGGGTTCGAATCCCTCCCTCTCCGTTCCAGGCCCTGCCATGGGCCGACCCCAAGGCCCATCCATGGGCCCGACCCCCAGGCCCTTCCCGGGCCCCCGTCGTCAGGTCCGCTCAGAGCCTGGCGACACCGCTCCAGCCGAGATAGGCCGCGAACAGAAAGCACAGGCCCCCGTTGATCCGGCCCTGGTGGGCCAGGGTCCAGTGGCAGAGCTGCTCGAGGCGGGATCGCCCCCAGGCCCCCGTGAGCCCCAGGAGCACCGGCGGCAGCAGCGACGGTGCCAAGGTGACAAGGCTCACCAGCAGCACCAGGGCGACCAGGGGACCCGCCGCCAAACCGGAACGGGCCAGGTCCTGCAGCGCCGGCAGATAGAGCACCAGGGAGGTGAGGTTGCCGGCCATCAGGGCGATCCCCAGCCCGAAGGATCGGGCCAGGGAGTGGCCCCCCGGGGCTGGGGACGCCGCTCCGCCCTCACGCTGCAGGGTCCGGGCGCCGATGGCGAGCAGCACGGCGGCCAGCACCAGGCGAAGGCCGGCGGACACCGGATCGGCGCCGGCGGCGGAGCGGGCCGGCAGGGATCCCCCCGAGCCCAGCCCCACCAGCGCCCAGCCGGCCACCACCACAGCGTTGCCGGCGACGTAGGCCCAGCTCTGGCGCAGGCCCGACCCCGGAGCGGTGAGGGTGCGCATCTGCCCCACCAGCAGCATCGGGCTCACCGCCGCCCCCAGGGCGAGGGGAACCACATCGAGGGGCGGGGACGTCACTGGGGTCAGGCGTCCAGCAGGGCGGAAGCGATGGCCGGCAGCAGGGTCTCATCAGCCGCCCGGACCCGGCCTTCGCTGAACACCACCAGCAGCATCGGCGCCCTGCCCTCCACCTCCACATAGGCGGCGTCATGGCGCGCCTGGCTCATCCAGCCGGCCTTGCTCCACAGCCGGGCCCCCTCGGGCAGGCCGGCCCCGAGGAAGCCATCCACCTGGTTCTCCGGATCGGCCGCCCGGGCCTGGAGATCGAGGGAGCGGCGCAGCAGCGCCGTCATGCGCCGACAGGCCGGCGGTGAGACCGCCGCACCGGCCATCACGGCGTGCAGCACGCGGGCTGTGACATCGGTGCTGAGGCGGTTGCGGTTCTCCAGCTGGGCGCCGTAGAAGTCCCGTTCGCGGCCGTAGGGCCCCTCCGCCCAGGTCTTCTGGCAGGCGTTCACCCCCGCCACCTCGCTCCAGCCGAGGCGGGCCAGCCAGCCATTGACCAGCTGGCGCTGGCGGCACCAGGCGGCATGGCGCTCCGGCGGCAGCGATGGACCGCTGGTGGTGCCGCTGAGCAGATCCACCACCAGGCTGGTGGCATCGTTGCCCGAGTCGCGCACCATGTCGGCCAGGGCGCGACGCAGCTCGGGTCCGTCCTCGATCAGCTGGCGCTGCAGCCAGGCTTCAGCCGCCACCAGATACACCAGCTTCACGACGCTGGCGGGATAGCGAAGCGTCGGGCCGGCCCAGGAAGCGCCGCTCACCATCCGGCCCCAGAACTCCTCCTGACCCAGGCCCTCGGCCGCCCCCACCAGGGAGTCGCCGTAGCGGAGCCACGTAACGGAGACCTGCTCCCCCAGGCCCGGGCGTCCTTCCGCCTCCAGTCGGCCGATCAGCTGGCGGAGGGCCTCGCCCATGGCCGGATCCTGGCTGTAGAACGCCATCAGCGGCGGCACCTTGCGATGGCGACCTTAGGCACCCTGCCGGCGCCAGGCCGTCTCTGGACCCTGACCCGGCCGCTGCCGGCCTACAGCCGTCCGCAGGGGCCGGGGCTGGCCACCGAGATCCATGCGGGCCGGTGCCTGAGGGTCCTGGGGGCAGCCGGGGCCAGCGGCACCGAGACCCGCCTGCGGGTCCGCCTGCACGGGGACGGCTACCCCTGCTGGGTGGACGCCGCGGCCCTGGAACACCACGGGCAGCCCGTACCGTCGCCGCCGCCCCTGCCCCGCCTCGATCGCGACCGGATCGCCGCCCGCCTGGAGGCGGTGCTGGCCTTCGCCGAGGCCGCCCGCCAGCGCCCCAACCGCTACCTCTGGGGGGGCACCCTGGGGCCCGATTTCGACTGCTCGGGACTCGTGCAGACCGCCTTTGCCCAGGCCGGCATCTGGCTGCCCCGGGATGCCTACCTGCAGGAGCGCTTCTGCCGCCCGGTGGCCGTGGCCAGCGGTGTCACCAGCCTGCTGCTGCCGGGCGACCTGATCTTCTTCGGCACCCCGCGGCGCTGCACCCACGTGGCCCTGCACCTGGGCGGCGGCCGCTACCTGCACAGCTCCGGGCGCCAGCACGGCCGTGACGGCATCGGCATCGACGACCTGAACCCCCGCAACCGGGATCCGGTGGCCTGCCATTACCGGACCGAACTGCGGGGCGCGGGGCGGGTGATGCACAGCCACGACGGCAGCCCCCTGCCCCCCTGAGGTAAGTTCAGGCCACGACTTTCGGGCAACGGTCATGGCGCGGGCAGCCCTGGCCCACGGTTCCGAACCCCCGTTGGTCGGACGCAACCCCGAACTCTCCGTGGTCGTCCCCCTCTACAACGAGGAGGAAAGCCTTCCCCATCTGGTGGAGAAACTGCTGGCGGCCCTGCGGCCGCTGGGCCGCAGCTTCGAGCTGGTCCTGGTGGATGACGGGTCGAAGGACGGCACCGCGGTCGTACTCCGGGATCTGGCCGGCCGGGTGCCCGAGCTGGTGGCCGTGCTGCTGCGGCGCAACTACGGGCAGACGGCCGCCATGGCCGCCGGCTTCGACGCCAGCGGCGGCGGGGTGATCGTCACCCTGGACGGGGACCTCCAGAACGATCCCGCCGACATCCCGATGCTGCTGGCCCGGCTGGAGCAGGACGAGCTGGACCTGGTGAGCGGCTGGCGGCACCAGCGCCAGGACGGGGCCCTGGACCGGCTGCTGCCCTCCCTGCTGGCCAACCGCCTGATCGCCCGGGTCACCGGGGTGCGGCTGCACGACTACGGCTGCTCCCTCAAGGCCTACCGGCGCGAGGTGGTCAGCGACATGAACCTCTACGGGGAACTGCACCGCTTTCTGCCGGCCCTGGCCTTCATCGAAGGGGCCCGGATCGGTGAGGTGAGGGTGTCCCACCAGGCCCGCCGCTACGGCCGCAGCAAGTACGGCATCGACCGCACCTTCCGGGTGCTGATGGACCTGCTGACGGTCTGGTTCATGAAGCGGTTCCTGACCCGGCCGATGCATGTGTTCGGCTTCGCCGGACTGCTGGCCCTGCTGGTGGGGCTGGCCATCGCCGCCTGGCTGGTGGGCGAGAAACTGCTGCTGGGGGCCGACATCGGCAACCGCCCCCTGCTGCTGATGGCGGTGCTGGCGATTCTCACCGGCGTGCAGCTGTTCAGTTTCGGGCTGCTGGCGGAGCTGCAGATGCGCACGTATCACGAAAGCCAGGGCCGGCCGATCTACCGGGTGCGCGCCACCGTGCGCGGCGAGCCTGGCTGAACTTTTATGTCGCCCCCCGGGTCCCCGAGAAGCCCCACAGGGCCTTGTCCTTACAGTACCGGCGGTTCCTATTGGCCCAAGCCATGACTGGTGAATTTGCCGTTGCCTGGATGCCGTCCGTGATGGTTCCCCTGGTGGGAATCCTCGGCGCGGCGGTGGCCATGGCCCTGCTGTTCAACGTGATCGAGGCGACCGACTGACGACGGCCCCAGGCCCCAGCGTCCTTCGCCACCTCCACCCCCGATCCGCCGACCCCCCGATCCGCTTCCCATGACCGTGACCCCCGTGGCCGACCCGACCGTCGGCAATCTGGCCACCCCCGTCAACAGCAGCTATTTCACCAAGGCGTTCCTGAACGCCCTGCCGGCCTACCGGCCCTCCCTCTCACCCAACCGTCGCGGTCTCGAGGTGGGCATGGCCCACGGCTACCTGCTCTACGGCCCCTTCGCCTACACCGGCCCCCTGCGCGCCACCGAGTTCGCCAGCACCGCCGGCCTGCTGGCCGCCATCGGCCTGGTGTCGATCCTCACCATCTGCCTGTCGATCTACGGCACCGCCGGCAGCGGCCCCAACGTCCAGCCCCCCGACGCCACCATCGACAATCCCCCGGCCGACCTGTTCACCAAAGCCGGCTGGGCGGAATTCGCCAGCGGTTTCTGGCTGGGAGGCTGCGGCGGCGCCGCCTTCGCCTGGTTCCTGTGCAGCACCGCCATCCAGTCCCCGCTGGCCAACATCGCCGGTGGCGTCTGGAGCGCCGGCTGAGTTCAGCGATGGCCAGCCATCCCCGGGTCCCGAACCCTGGGATGGTCGTCCAACCCTTTCCTGCAAGCCCTGCCTCGGCAGGGTTTTTTTCATGGTCCTGCTCCGGCCCTCGATCGCCCAGGCTGGAGCCCGGTGCCGATCCCTCAACCGAAGGGCATCAGCGGTGATCGAACGAGGCGCTCGCTGAACACGGCCAGATTCAGGGCAAGGGTCAGCAGGGAACAGATCAGGAATGTGATCTTCAGGGACCGTGGCGCCTCGGAGGATCCGGCGGCAGCGGCGGACAGAACCACCAGCGGGATGAAGACCACGGCGAGATACCGGGGACTGATGAATCTCAGCAGCAGCGGCGGCACCAGGGAAAAGAAGGCCGCCGCCGCGAGAAACCTCAGACTCAGCTGGGTGACAACAGGGAAGGCCCCGAGGCGCAAGGCCCGAAAAAAGGGAATCAGCATCAATCCCATCGTCTGCAACACGGAAAACACTCCGTAGGCGCCCGCCACCAGCAGATAGTCAAGGTACTTCTTCGGATACCGAAGGATCACATCGCTCACGGTGCGGGCTCCCGGGAACACCGATCGCATCACATCCTGCCAACTGGTGGAACTGCCAGCGAGCGTTTCCGGGCTGGGGGCAAACTGATGGGGGCTGAACATAAACACATAGGACGAGGCAAAGGTTCGCAGCCCCTTGACCGTCCTGACCATCTCAATGCCATAGAGCTTGAAGCCGGGAGCCATCAGCAGCACCAGCCAGAAGGCCATCCCCACGGGGATCTGCCAGCGCATCCGGTTCTCCCGCACATCCCACCAGTACCAGACGGCACCCACCCCCAGGGAGCAGACGAGTAACTGGATCTTGGACACGCCGAAAAGAATCAGCAGGCCGGAGGAGATCAGCCGCGGCCACCCCAGTCGCACGGACAGCATGAACAGGGCGAAGAACGCCGCCGCGATGATGTCACTGGAAGGTTCAGCAAACTGAAGGGCGGAACTGGCGATGACGGAGAAGGCCAGCGCCTGGAAGATCCAGTGGCGGATGAACAGCCGACAAAGGGAATACGCCGATCCCAGAAAGAGCAGGGTGGTGATGCACTTGGCATGCCAGTTCAGAGTCTCCGGAGCAGGAGAAACCACTAACTTATAGAGACCGATCAGCAGGCTGGCCGCTACGCCACCGGACCAGTTGAAGCGGGGATACTGAAAGACCCAGCCCGTCGGCAGTCGATACAGGCGAAGATCAGCCCGCGTCACAAAGGACTGGTCCATGGGCCATTCGGACACCTGCCCGCTCTGACTCAGGATGCCGGCAAACGAGACGACAAGGGCAACAACGAGAAGGATTGGCAGGCAACTCTTTCGGAGCAGATCTGGAAAGTCCTGGGACTTTCTATTCATTTCCAACCGGCAACCACCCGAGCGTAGCAGGCAAAAATGCAGCCATCCCAGCCCCGGACCGGGTGGCGGGGTTTGCCCGCACCCGGAGCTGATCACCCCGACGGAGTCAGACGATCTGGCTGAAGTTGAAGCCGATCACGTGGTCGTCAAAATCGCGGTCGCCGCCGCCGAATGTGTCTTCCAACCCGAACAGATTGGTGCCCAGGGTGCGGAAGTGGCTCAGGCCGTCGGCATTGGCCCCGGCATAGGCGAAGAAGGTGCGGCCCCTCACCTGGGCAAAGGGCGCCAGCAGCGTGGATTCCGAGATGGTGACGGCCGTGGCGCTGGATTGATTGTCACCGACCCGCAGGCCCTGCAGCTCCGTGACGAGGTTGTCGGCGCGCAGGGCGGCTTCGCGGTAGCCGGCCTGCCCGGGGCGCACCAGGTTACCGGCAGCGTCGCGCACGGTGCCCTGGGCATCGAGGGTGCGGTAGAAGCCGGTGATGGCATCGAAATCGGCCTCGCGGCTGAGCAGCAGCGTGCCCTGGACCGCCTGGTCGGCGGAGAAGGCGGTGAAGTCCAGGATCGGGGCCAGACCCTGCTCCTGGCCGATCAGCGCATCGAGTCCCTGATCGGTGTCGAGCAGATCGAGGACGAGGCTCACGCCGCTGGCGGAGCCGAGACCCACCGAACGCTCCGAGCCCGCAGGGGCATCGGGGCGGAAGAAGCGCAGACGTGCGTCGGCGGCACTGCCGAGATCCGCGAGCCCGGAGTCGACCACTTCGAAGAAGCGCACCGACTGGCCGTTGACCAGCAGGATCTCGCGGTCGAACGTGGTGCCCGCCGCCAGGGTGACGTCGCTGCTCTCCAGGGTGGAGAACAGGGTCTGGGCGCGGGAGCGGATGGCCGCCAGATCGGCCAGGAGCCCATCGGCGCCGGCCAATTCATCGGCCTCGAGCACCACATAACCGATCTGGTTGGAGCTGGCCGGCCGGCCGGTGAGGCTGGCCCGCAGCACCAGGCTGGCGGCGGCGCTGCCTTTGGAGGGATCCGCCACCGTGAGGGTGAGCGGGTCGACGCGACGGAAGACGGGCTGGAGATCCACCGTCCCGACGGTCAGCGACTGCAGGATCTCACCATCCGCCGCCGGTCCCTGGTCGCCGGGGCCGCCATCGCCCAGGGAGAGGTGCAGGAACTCGGCGGAACCATCGGCGTCCAGGTCATAGAAACGGGCACCGCCGCCCTGGCGCGGGTTGTAGGTCAGCGGTGTGGTCACGCCGGAGGCGGCGTCGGTGGAGACGGCGACCCAGCGGCTGGAGGGGGTGTCGGCGAAGGGGGCCCCGACCGTCAGGGCGGCGAGATCGAAGCTGACCGTGGCCCGCTCCAGCCCCGGGTCCAGGTCGATGCCGACCTCCACGGAGCTCTCACCGAGAACGACACCAGGGCCGGTGATCAACGCGGCATGGCTCGGATCCTGGGGATCGACCAGGGAGCTGGTTGGAACCACCTGGAAGGGCCGATCGACCTGGACGGTCCCGCCGGTGATGGTCACGGGGATGGGTGTCACGTCGCCCCCAGGCGTGATCACCACCACGACCGGGTTGCCCGGATCGGACGGGGGCACCGCACCGATCGTCAGCGCCGGCGAGAAGGACGTGATCGCCGTTCCATCGAAGAAGCCCAGCCGCAGGTTGAGGCTGGCCAGGTCGGCGGGGCCGAAGCCGGCGGGGGCCGTGAGGCTGAGGGTCGTGCGGTCGGCGTGGATCCAGTCGGGGCCTTCGAGGACCACCAGCTGGAGGTTGTCCCCATCGGCATCGAGGCCGAGGGGGGCCAGGTTCTGAAGCACCTGGACCCCGGGAATCAAGGTGAGGCCCGGAGGGGTCGAGGGCGTGGCCAGGTCCGGCGCCGCATTGGCCTGGACCCCGGCCGCGGCCAAGGCCTGCCTGATCTGGGCCCAGCTGCCCTGGAGCTGCTGGCCATCGAGGAAGGCCGTGTCCCTGCCCACTTCGAAGTCGTTGATCCGCAGGGGCGGGGCCGTCGCCACGGCGGCGGAGCTGTCGATCAGGAACTGGTCGGCCTCCCGGTCCGCCAGGGCCGTGGCGGGGGCCAGCCCAGGGGTGGCGGCAGGGTCGATCAGGCGGCCGCCGATGACCACATCCCTGGCCTGGCCCAGGAAGAACTGGTCGCCGCCGCCGCCGCCCACAAGGACGTTGCCGCCCAGGCTTTCAGTGTTGAAGAACTGGTCGCTGCCGCCGCGGCCCTCGATGCGGGAGCCGACGCCGACGTAGACGGTGTCCGCCGCCTCGGAGCCGATCACCGTCACATTGGCGAGCTGGATGCCCTGCTCGGGGACGGCCTCGTAGGCGGCCGGATCGAGCAGCAGGACGTTGTCGCTGCTGTCCACCGCGGCGCCGAACACCAGATCGAGTTCCTTCCAGCCGGCCTGCCAGAGGATCGGGCCGCCCCGTTCGGGCGCCAGCGTCAGGCTGAGATCGGCCGAACCGGTCACCGTCTCGATGGCCCAGGCCGGCTGGTTGGTGATCGGGTCGGTGCCGGAGAGCAGGTGGAAGGCACCGTCGACCTTGTCAGTGGTGACAGTGAGGTCGAGGAAGCCGCGCCGGTTCACATCGGCGTAGGCCAGCCCGTTGATGTAGCCCATGAACAGACCGTCGAGACCATCGACGGCGGGGTAGTTCGCCCGGATGTAGGCATCGGCGCCGGGGAGATACTTCTCCAGCCCGGGCGAGGTGACCCCGGGGGTGGCGAACTCCAGGCCGGCCAGGCTGCCGGCGGGGCGGGTGCCCTCCGTCATCGTGTCGAGCACGCCGGCCCAGGCGTTGTGGGTGTCACCGGCCAGGCTGATCAGCCGCTTGCCCAGGGCCAGGGCGCTTTGCAGGATCGTTTCCCGCTCCACCCCGTAGCCGTCCCAGGCATCGAGGTTGTAGGGGATCTTGCCGGCCTCGGCGAACAGGGCTTTCTCCGCCGGGGAGAGCTGGTTGAAGGGGGTCCCGGTGGCGAGCTTCTGCAGGGGGGCGGCGTACCTGTCGAGCAGGGCCGGGTTGCCGGCATCCAGCAGCAGCTCGGCCGGCACCGCCATGGACTGCATCAGCACCTGCTGGCCGAGCACCTGCCAGGCGGCGGAAGAGCCCGCCATCCGTTGCTGCAGCCAGGCCATCTGGCTGTCGCCGAGCAGATCACGGCCGGGATCGCCCCAGGCCTGCTGCACGGTGGCCAGCACCAGTTCCTGGGTGACCCGGGGAGCCAGGGCAGCCGCAAAACCCGGTGCCGCCGCGGGGGAGGCCGGCGGGGTGAGCCCCAGCTGGCTTGCATAGGCCGCCACCAGGGCCGGGTCGGCGAGGATCGCGCCGATGCGGGCCTGCACAGCGGCGGCATCGGGGTACTCCAGCTGCTCATCGCGGGCGGTGAGACGGGTTTCGAGGATGTGCAGCGCCAGCACGTCGCCGAAATCGAACGAGCGGTACCCCTGGGTGAGGGGGGTGAGGGCATTGGCGCCGTCCTCGCTCCGGCGCAGGCCCGGTTCCCGGATCGGCAGCCACTCGTGGTACGCCTTCAGGGCGGCATCACGCCGGGTGATCCAGTCGCCCTCGGTGGCGCTCTGGTGGTTCTGGGCGCCCCCGGCCCAGCTGTCGTTAGCGGTCTCGTGGTCGTCCCAGATGGCGATCAGCGGCGCTGCGGCCCGCAGCGCCTGGAGATTGACATCGGTGTGGTACTGGGCATAGCGGAGCCGGTAGTCATCGAGGCTGACGATCTCGCGGTTGGGCAGGAAGCCACGGTCGCCGGCGGCATCTTCCGCCTCACCGAAGCCACCGGGGCCGTACTCGTAGATGTAATCGCCCACATGCACCAGGGCGTCGTAGGGGTTCACCGCATGGACGGCGGCGGCCCGGCCATAGGCGAGGAATTCCTCGGCGGCGGTGAAGTTGGCGCAGGAGAACACGGCCAGCCGCACCGGGCCGCTGCCCACCGGCAGGGTCTTGGTCTGCCCCACCATCGACTGCGCCGCACCGGCACGGAAGCGGTAGTGGTAGACGGTGTCGGCACTGAGGCCGTCGGCCTCCACCTTCACGGTCCAGTCGCGGGCGACGCTGGTGGTGAACACACCGCTGTCAACGATCGAGCCGGCCTCGAAGCCGGCGCTGGTGGACACCTCCCACTGCACATCCACCAGTCCGGCGAAACCGGCGGGCGGTGTGATCCGGGTCCAGAGGATCACCGAATCGGCATAGGGGTCGCCGGAGGCGACGCCGTGGGAGAAGGCCAGGCCGGCAGGGAGCGCGCGGCCCAGATCCAGGTCCAGCAGCAGGGGGTCGTGGTCGGAGGTGCGGTAGGGATCGGGCGCGAAGAAGTCGCGAGCCGCCGCGTTGCCGTTGCTGTTGGTGTCGAGGTTGTAGTCGCGGAAGGCACCCTCGGCGGCGTTGATGCCCCAGTCGGTGGCAGCCACCGCCTGGCTCACCAGCGAGGGGGAGATCAGCATGTGATCGAGGGCCCCGCTCATGTCGACCGGGTTGAAGAAGGCGTAGCTCGAGGGGGGCTCGGCCGTGAAGGTGGGGAGGGCGTTGCGGAAGCCCGCCGCCTCCAGCACCCGGATCGGGTCCTCCTTGGCGTAGGCGTTGATGTCGCCCAGCACCACCCAGTCGCTGTCGCCGTTGCCGGTGGGGTCGGAGCCGATCCAGCGCACCAGTTCGCTGGCGGCGGCGGTGCGGGTGGCATTGAAGGCCGATTGGCCATCCCGCTGGTCCAGATCAAGGCCGGTGGCACCGCCGCTGCCCTTGGATTTGAGATGGTTGACGGCCACATTCAGCACCTCGCCGCTGGCCAGTTCCCGGAAGCCCTGGGCCAGGGCCGGGCGGTTGAGCGGGCTGCCGGTGGCGAGGGGGTCGGTGAAGCCGGCGTTGTCCAGCACACGGGCCAGACCGGTGGGCTCCACCGCCCGGCTGTCGTAGATCAGCCCCACCTTGATGGCGTCGCTGCCGATCAGGCCCGTGGGCACGAAGCTGTAGAGGCGCCCCGAACCGCTGGGCTGGGCGGCATTGAGCCGCTCCACGATCGCGGCCAGGGTGGCGTCATCGGCATCGTTCTCCAGCTCCATCAGCCCGATCACATCGGCCTGCAGGCCGAGCAGGGCGGCGGTGAGCTTGGTGAGCTGGCGCTCGAGCTCCTCGGCGGTGTTGGCCCCGCGGGGGGCCAGTCCGGTGTCCGTGAGGGCGCCGCCGGCGTTGAGGGTGGTGAAGGTGTTCAGCACGTTGAAGCTGGCCAGCCGCAGCTGGCCGGCCCCGGCCGGCGCCGGTGCCGCGGGGCGGGGGTTGCCGCTCTCGAAGCTGAGCGGCGCCGTGGGCTGCAGCCGGTACTTGCCGAAATCGAACCCGAGCACCCCTTCGGTGGCGGTGATGGTGTCGCCGCGGCGCAGCAGCTGGTCGCGCACCGGCGCTGCGGGTGTGGCCGCCGCCGCGGGCCGGTAGGCCCCATTGCTGCCGTCGTCGAGCACCAGCTCACGGAGGGCCGTGGCCTGCTCGGCGGCGAAGGCCGCCGCCCCCGGCTCCATCACGTTGGTGGGCTGCAGCGGCAGGCCGCCGGAGCTGAGCTCCACCTCCCCGAAGCGGAACTGGCCGAACAGGCCGTTGACGCTGAGGGTTTCCGGGAAGCGCACCCACATGCCCTCGAAGGGCTCCAGATCAAGGGGGCTGCTGCGCTGGGCCAGCAGGTCGGGAATGTCGACCCGTTGGGTGTCGCCCAGGCGGCCCTGCCCCTCCACCGTCAGGGCACTGACAGCCGTGATCGCCGTCTGCCCGAAGCGCTCGGCCACCGTCCCGGTGAGCCGCACCCGGTCGCCGATCACCACATCAACGTTGGAACCCGAGAGGGGGTAGGCCACGTAGAGCCCCTCCGACGTCAGGGCGCTGCTGTCCCAGTCGGCGGTCTCCTCCTGCAGGAAGAAGCCACTGAGCTCGCCGGTGGCCTGGAAATCGCCCACCACCACGGCGCTGAGGGTCACGCTCTGGGCCACCAGGGGGCTGCTGCTGCCGTCGCCCTGCACCGCCGAGATCCGGCTGATGCGGTCGTTGTCGGCGATGGTGATGGTGGCGCTGCCCGCCCCAGCGGCAACCGTGTGGCCGGCCGGTGCGGCCAGCTCGATGCGCAGGGTCTCGGTGCCTTCCTCGAGGGCGTCATCGAGCACCGCAATTGCCAGATCGACGCTGCTGGCCCCGGCGGGGATCAGCACCGAGGCCGGCAGGGGGCTGGTGAGATCACCGGCCTCGGCCAACCCGGGGCCCGCAGCCAGGCTGATCGGCACCGCCAGGGCCGCCAGGGTGGAGCCGGTGCGGCTGATGCGCAGGCTGGCGCCATCGCCGGCTTCGCTCGCCACCGCGTCGATGGCCTGGATCGCGACCTCGGGCAGCGCCGGTGGCGTCGCCACCGACAGGCTCAGATCGTCGATGGCCAGGCCGTGGTCGTTGCCGGGATCGTTGATCTCCGCCCAGCGCAGCCAGAGGGTGGCCCCGGCCGCCCAGGGACTGGCCGAGAGGTCGAGGTTGCCGCCCACGCCAGCCACCCGGCCGGCGCTGTTGCCATCGACGGCACCGGCCGTGCTGCCGGTCACCGGCGAGCTCCAGTTGAACGGGCCGCCCGGCGTGGTCCAGAGGCCCACCTGCTCGAAGCTGGGGCCCACACCCCACTGAAATTCCATCGTGTGGGCACTGGTGTTGCCACCGTTGCGCCACTGCTCACCGTTGAAGGCGAGGTCGAGGCTGGCGATCGCCGCCCCGGTGGTGTTGCGGAGGGCCAGGGCGAACCAGCCGGCCACCGACCCGCTGGCGGGCGAGCCGAAGACGGCACCGCCCGAACCGAGGCCCCCCAGGGCGCGGTCGCTGCTGCCCGTCGCCCCGTAGCTCACGACGGCGCCGGCATTGGCGGTGCCGCTGTCGGCGTTGTAGGTGGCCAGGGCGACGGGGGCGGCCGCCGGCTGGCGGAACAGGTGCCACCCCGGCAGCGTCACGTCGTTCGCCCAGGCGATCCCGGATCCGGAGGCGGCCAGGGCATCGAAGCTCTGGCTGTACAGGCCTGTGAAGAGGGCTGGCATGGTCCGGGGGGTGGGCGAGGGAGGACGACGAAGACGCGAGGGATCCCGGGGAAACCCCAGGGGCTGGTGGAGGCCCATCCCCGGGAAGGGGAATGGGCCTCCAGGACGTGCTCAGACCAGGGCGAAGTTGGCCTGGTTGTTGAGCGCGGAGGCGCTGATGTTCGTGAAATGGCCCACGGCCACCCCCGACACACGCAGCAGGGTGTCGGCGCCCACCTGGGAGAAGCCGAGGTCGGCGAAGGCCACGCCCCGCAGGCCCACCGTGTCCACACCGGCGGTGAAGTCCATCACGTACTGCTTGGCCGCGGGCCGGTCCCCCGGCTCGCTCACCAGCCAGAACTGGTCGGCACCGGCGCCACCGTTGAGATGGTTGGTGCCGGCCCCAGCGAGGATGGTGAAGACGTCGTTGCCCTCACCGCCCAGGGCCCGGTTGCCGCTGCTGCCGATGATGAATTCGTCGTCGCCGGCCATGCCGCTGAGGCGGTTCTGGCCACCGTCGATCGCCCAGATCTCGTCGCTGCCGCTTCCGCCGGTGATCACATCGCGGCTGCCGGCGTACACCACATCGGCCCCGGATCCGGTGAAGATCCGGTTGTCGAAGCCGCCCGCGATCGCCACATCCACCTCGTCGTTACCGGCGCCGGTGAACACGGTGCTGACCCGGCCATCGAAGCCGGGAACCGTGGACTGACCCGGCAGGGTGGTGTCGTTGCCCTCGGTGCCCACCAGCACCTCACCGCGCTGGGCCAGGACCTGGGGATCGATGCCGAAAAGGGTGGTGTACATCAGGCCGTAGATGCCCGTGTTGTCGACCGTGGAGGGCAGCAGATCGGCGTTCATGCCGTAGGTCTTGGTGACGATGCTGCCGGGGAAGTCCGGCGTCCCGGCCCACGCGATCCCGAAGTTGCCCATGGGGCCATCGACGCTGTTCTCCGACCCGAAGGCGGTCCAGGGCTGGCCCGGGGTGGCGGTGCTTCCCTCCGGGCCATCGAGAAAGGCCCTGGAGGTGTTGGTGGTGGTGCGGTTCACGTTGATGAACGGCACCTCGGGCTGGGTGTCGGCGAGGTTGGGGTTAGAGGCATCGACGTTGCCCGTCGGCCGGGTGTACGGCGCGAACTGGAACACCTGCATGCCGCCGGCATCGCTGTCGGCAGCGGTGATCACCAGGGTGTTGGGATCCTTCTGATCGACATAGTTCATGGCCACGCCGATGGCCGCGTCCGCCCGTCGGGTCGCCTCGATCGTGCCGATGGCGTTGTTGTTGTTGGCGAAGTTGTCGGTCCCCTCCTCCTCCACCACCACGAAGAAGCCGTCGTCGCTCTTGCCGACGATCTCCAGGGTGGCTGCCAGCATCTCGGCAACGGTTGGAGCCGTGGACACATACAGGGGCAGGGGAGTGTCCGTGTTCAGGCCAAGGCTCTCTTCGCGGCGATCGTCAAAGGTGTGGTTGGCGGCAAAGATGCCGAGCAGCTTCGTGGCCGGTGTTGCCGTCCGGGCCGCCTCGACCAGTTGATCCTTGGTGTAGATCACCTGGTACCCGAGCGACTGGGCCAGTTCGATCAGGTTCTGGGTCGGGCGGTCTTCGGCGTCCGCGAACTGGGCGTCGATCTCGGCGGTGACGTGGAAGCCCAGCGTCCCCTTCGGCAGCAGGTAGACCTCCCCACCGGCCAGGATCACCTGGGTTCCCGAGCGGATCACCTGCTCGGCAATCTCCGCGGTCTTGTCGCGGGCACGAATGGCATTGCCATCCCGGTTGGTGGTGGCGGCGGCAAAGGCTGCCGTGCCCGGCTCGCCGATATGGCCCGACTGAATCAGGGCCGTGGCCTTCCCTGATTCAATGGCTTCTTCGAGGATGGTGTTGCCCAGCTTGCCGGAAGCCGAGCGGATCGGGGTGTTGTCTTCCTCGAGGCCGAAGGATTCATTGAACACCTTGGTCCCCGTGGCATGGGTGACGGCGCCGGCGTTGGAGGTGCCGGTCAGCTGGTTCTCCATATGGCCGAGGTAGACACCGGCCCGGGTCATCCGGTCCCAGTTCAGGCGACCATCCGGGCCCTTGTCGATGTTCCGCAGGGCCATGAAGCTCGAGGGCGTCGAGCCATCGGGATGGATGAAGATCACATTGCCCGTGTTCTGAGTCGCCGCCGGAGCCGTCTTGACGTGATCCGGGAGGCGCGACGCGATCTCTGTGTCAAACAGAGTCTCATACATCAATTCGTAGATCTTCGTGTTGTCCAAGGTGGCCGGCAGCCGCTCGGCATTGAGGCCGTGGGCCTTGGAGACGATCGAACCACTGAAATCGGGCAGGCCCGCCCAGGCGATGCTCAGGCTGAATTGATCGCCGTTCTGATCAGGAGCCGACAGGAACGGCAGGCTGCCGACGCCCGTGACGCCGTCGGTCGGCAGATTGCGTCCCGACGTGCCGTCGATCGGGTTGTTGGTGATGGTGCCCACCGGCCGATCAGCGGCCAGAGGATCACGCACCTGCAGGCCGCCGGCATCGCTGTCAGCCGCCGTGATCACCAGGGTGTTGGAATGGCGTTCAACGAAATCGAGGGCGACACCAATGGCCGCATCGGCGCGCCGCAGGGCCTCGAGGGTGCCGGCCGCGTTGTTGTTGTTGCCGAAGTTATCGGTGCCTTCTTCTTCCACGATCGCGATCGACCCCTTGTCAAAGTTGGGGTGGGCCTCCATGAGACGCTGCGCTGCCGCCAGCATGTCGGCAATGGCCGGAGCCGTGGGGGAATAGAAGGGCAGACCCGCGGCCGCCAGCTGCTCTTCAGCGCGATCGTTGAACGTATGGACGGGAGCAAAGACGCCGAGAACCTTTTGGGGCAGAACGGCGCCATTGATGAGGCTGTTCAGCTGGTCCCTGGTGTAGACAATGGTGTAGCCAAGGCTCTGGGCCAGCTCGATCAGGTTCTGGCTCGGCCGGACGCTCGAGCTGGTGCTCAGGGCGTCGTACTGGGCGGCCGTGCCATGGAATCCGGCAGCACCGACCGGCAGCAGATTGAGCTCACCGCCACCAAAGATGAAGTTGACGCCCGACTCGATGACCTGCCGGGCGATCTCGGCCGCCTGGGCTCTGGGAACGACGCGCGATCCATCGGGGTTGACGATTTCCTCGGTCTTGGCGACAAAAGCGGCCGTTCCAGGCTCGAAGATCGCTCCGGACTGCACCAGTGCCGTCACCTTGCCAGCCTGGATGGCCGCCTCAACGATCGTGTTGGTGCTGCCGTCCAGCGAGGTGATCGGCAGATTCCCCTGCTCGTAACCGAAGGATTCGGCATAAACCTTGGCGCCCGTTGCATGGGTGACGGCACCGCCATTGGAGGTGCCGCCCAGCTGATCCTCCATGTGTCCGAGATAGACACCTGCGGCCTCCATCCTGTCCCAGTTCAGACGACCATCGGGACCATGGTCGATGAAGCGGGCAAATCCGAAGTGCGATGGACTTGCACCATCCGGATGGATGAAGATGACGTGATTTCCAGAGGTCGTCATGGCTCAAAGCAAGAGGGGACAGGAGGCTGTGAACCCAACCCCGGGGAGGAAGTCGGGTTGACTCAGACGGGAATGAATCCGACGAAGACTGATCTGACTTGGAAGGCTCTGACCGGCCATGCGCTCAGCCGGACTCCCGTATTCTCAAACCACCCGAAGGCCCCTGGAGTGATGCTGCTGACACGGACTCTGTAGCCTGGACTGCCCTCTGAAAAGACGTCCTTAACCAGGGCAATGTTGACCTGATTGATGAATCCCGGTCCCCTGATCTGGTGGCACTGACCGACGGCCACGCCCCGCAGAACCACCGTGTCCAGGGGGGGCGGTGAAGTCCGTCAGATCCCACCGGGCAGCGGCACGGCTGCCCGTGCCGCCGATGCAGAAGACGTCACGACCGTGGTGTCAGGCCAGCAGCTGGATGTCGCCGGCTCCGCCCACGCTCAGCCCCCTCACCCCCTCCAGCAGCACACCCTGACCGGCCTTCCCGGCGAAGCTCAGGAAGGTGCCGTTCTGGTACTCCGTCACCTGGGCCAGCCCCAGGCCACCGAGCACCTGGAGGCGGTCAAGTCCCGCCTCGAAGCCCACGACGCGATCGACACCGCCGCCCTCGAGCCCGTAGATCACGGTGTCGGCCGCCCCATCGCCGCCGCCGCCGGGGGCACGCAGGTCGATGAGGTCGCCGCCGCTCACCACCACCCGGCGGGCCGAGCCCCGCCCCGTGAAGCGGAAGCCGCCGGCGTCGCCGCCGCCGATCAGGGTGTCCTCGCCCAGGCCACCGATCAGGGTGTCGTTGCGCAGCGCACCGATCAGGGTGTCGCGCCCCTCGCCGCCATCGGCCTGCAGCCGCACGCTGCCCTGGGTCTCGATCCGGTCGTCGCCGTCTCCGCCGGAGGCAATGGCCGTGCTGAAGCGGCCGTCGTAGCTGGGGTTCCACTGGGACCCGTTACCGGCCCGGGCGTTGTCCGCCAGCAGCAGGTCGTCGATCCCGGAGCTACCCACGCTGGAGAAGGTCAAGGTGTCGTTGCCCTCGCCGCCCGACACCGTGGCCGTGTTGCTGCGGGCGGCCCCATCGCTGTGGAACAGCCAGCTGAGGGTGTCATCGCCGCCGCCGAAATCGATCGCCCCACGCTTGGCACCCACCACCTGCAGATCGAAGTCCAGGGGCGGTGCCGTGGAGAGATCCCAGCGCACATCGACGAAGTTGGCCACCAGCAGGTTGCTGCCCAGCGAGGGGTTCCAGTAGTCGGCGTCGAGGCTGAGGGTCTTGAGCCCGTTCCAGCGGTCGGTGTTCTCGATCCGGGCCCGGGGGTCGCTCTCCCCAGGCAGGGTGATCGGGCTGGTCTGCACCGCCCCCAGGGAGCCGGTGGCCAGGGGACGACCCGAGGGGGCCGATCCGGGGGGGTTGCCTCCCACCCCCTGGGTGATCGCGAAACCGGGGCCATTGATCACACCCGGCTGCACGGCGGCGCCTTCCGCCAGATCGCCCACCGTGATGGTGAAGGGCCGCTCGTAGCTGATGCCGTCACCGCCGGTGACGCGCAGGGTGAGGCTGCGCGTGGCGCCCGCCTCGAAGTCCAGCGCCGCGGTGGTGAGCAGGCGGTCGCCGTCGAGGCGGAACAGCCCATCCGGGTTGCCGTTCGGCGCGAAGGAGAACACGAACGTGTCGTTCCCATCCGGGTCGGTGGCCGACAGCTGGCCCACGAGCGTGTCGGCGGGCAGGTTCTCCAGCACGGTCCCGCCGGTGAGCGTGAGGACCGGGTCGATCACCGAGTCGCCCCG
The DNA here is from genome assembly GCF_024346155.1 of Cyanobium sp. Candia 9D4. Taxonomy (NCBI): domain Bacteria; kingdom Bacillati; phylum Cyanobacteriota; class Cyanophyceae; order Synechococcales; family Prochlorococcaceae; genus Cyanobium; species Cyanobium sp. Candia 9D4. The sequence continues at coordinate 171,752 of NZ_JAGQCK010000003.1, forward strand.
CACCGCCAGGTTCTGCAGACGGGTGTCCTGGGCCGCCGGGGTGTCGGCCCCCCTGAAGGGGTTGGCAGGCGAGTGGTTGGCCACCAGAAATTCGGCCAGGGCATCCTGTTCGGAGCCATCGGCGGCGAAGGTGGCGACGCCGGTGCGGGGGGCGCCGCCCGACTGGGTGATGTTCAGCCGGTTGGGGTTGGTGAGGCCGGCGAAGGGGTAGCCGTCGCCGCCGCTGGCGAGGAAGTCGAGGGTCACCATGCGGAGGCTGCGGGCCGGATCCCCCACCACGGCGCCATTGCGCACCACGACGTCGAGGTCGTTGCCGGCCTCGTCCTGGATCGCCAGGTTCACCACCCGGGAGCCGGCCGGGCGGCTGAGGTCATAGCTGAAGGCCATGCCGCCCACCTGGGGGAAGCGGCCCTGGTTGATGCCGGCGGCGATGCCGTGCTCGATCAGCGCCTTGAGTTCGCCGGGGGTGACACTGACGATGGAGAGCCCGTTGTTGAAGCTGAGGGCGTTGGCGATGTCGTTGCGGGAGATGCCGCCTTCCGGCTTGACCACATTGCCCTGGGCATCCAGCACCGCCGCGGTGGGCAGCAGCTCCGGGACACCGCTCACCGAGCCGGTGGGAATGACCGACTGGCCGATCGAGTTACGGATGCCGCCGCCGTTCTTGAGCGAGATCACCACGCTGGGATCGATCTGGCGGGCGTAGGCCAGGTTGGCGTCGGCCGTGAGGTTGCCGAGATTGGTCTCCTCGCTGCGTACGCCCGGATTGCGATTGCCGTTGAGGAACACCTCGCTGATGCCGAACCATTCCGATTCCTGGGCAATGATCACTTCCCGCAGGTTGTCGACCACCTGCTGCACCCGGGCGTCGATGAAGGCTTCGGCGTTGAGGGCCGCCACCCCCGCCGCATCGGTGCGGAACGCGCCGCTGATGGTGGGGTCATAGCTCTCGGGGATGATCACACCCTGGCTGTCGAACTCGAGCACCAGACGGCCGAGGTACTTGTAATTGCCATCGGTGTTCACCACCGCCACCGGCCGGCCATCGGCATCGGTCTTGACGATCGGGTAGGGGCCCTGGACGCTGTCGCCGGGGCGGGTCAGATCGTCGCTGTCAAAGAGGCGGGTGTTGGAGCCGCCGGCCACGATGATGTCCACGTGGCGCAGGCGCTCGGCCAGGGCCTGCTCGATGCTGATCTGCTGCATGTGGGCCAGCAGGATGACCTTGTTGAGGCCAGGGTTGGCCGCCAGCAGGGCATCCACGTCGCTCTGAATCTCCGCGGCCAGGGCATCGAGCTCAGCGGCCGTGGGGGTGCCGCCGAAGGGAACGGGGGCCACGCCCACGGCGCCAGGGCTGGAGATGGTGCGCAGGGTTGGGGTGGTGGCGCCGACCACACCCACCTTCTGGCCGTTCACATCGAAGACGACGCTGGCGGTGATGCTGTTGGGGCGGGGCGCCTGGCCGGCGGGCACCACCAGGCCCGCCAGGTTGGCGTCGGTAACGAAGTTGAGGTTACCGCTCAGGTAGGGGAAGGCGGTGCCGGGGTAAGCGGCGGCCGCATTGGCCTGGATCAGGTCCCGCACCACGGCGGTGCCCTGGTCGAACTCGTGGTTGCCGAAGGCGACCGCCTGCACCCCCAGGGCGTTCTGGATCAGCACATCACCGCGACCCACGGCGCCGTAGGCCTGGGCGGAGGCCCCGTAGAAGAGGCCAGGAATCCAGGCGTCGCCGCTGGAGAGGGTGAGGGTGTTGACGAAGCCGGGGATGCCGTCGAGATCGATGTCCTGGGCCCGCAGCGCATTGAGCACTCCCGACAGGCGGGGGGCGTCATCGAGGGCCGCGATGCCCCCCTCCTGGTCAGCCAGGTGGAAGAGCTGCAGGCGGAAGGCCGTGCCGGACGGCAGGGGCGCGGCGCCGGTGACGCTGACCCTGTCGTTGCCCTCGCTGCTGGCGACCAGACCGGCCGGCTCGCCCGCGGGGCTGCGCAGGAAGGTGATCCCCTCGACCCGCTCGGTGCCGGGGAACACCACCGGATCCACCGCCGCCACGTTGTAGGGGTCGGTGACGTCGAACACGGCCGCCACGCTGGTGGTGGTGCGCTCCAGGGCCACGAAGGCGTAGGTGCGGCCGGCCACGGTGGCGATCTCCACCATCTCGGGCTCGGTGCCCTTGTCGTCATCACGGCCACTGGCCATCAGGCCGAGACTGTTGGCCAGCTCCTCCAGGGCGTTGCTGGAATCGAACACCACGTTGCCCTGCACGTCGTAGATGCGCAGCGAGCGGGAGCCGATGCTGAAGGGCTTGTCGATCAGGCCATCGCCGCTGATGTCGCCGTAGTCGTTGAGCAGGTTGAGGCGGGTGCGGCTGATGCCGGTGGCGGCGGCGAAGGCGGCGTTCAGCGATGCCACACCGGGATGGTCCCGGAAGGGGGTGCCACTCACCAGCGCAGCATCGCTGGCCCGCGTGAGATCGACGAACGTGGTGCCCTGGTCCGGCGGGTATTCCCGGGAGTCACCTTCACCCACCGCCAGGAGGAAGCTGCGGCCCTGGGCATCGGTGAAGGCGGCGATGCCATCGGGCATGGTCAGGCCGAAGAGCGGCAGGCCGGAGATCGGCCGGTACAGATTGCTGTTCGAAGGGCCGTCCCGGTCGGAGCTGTCGAAGCCGGCGCCATCGAAGCTGACCACGGTGAAGGCATTGCCACGGGCGCCCTCGGTGCCGAAGTCGTTGTCGTAGTTGATCACCAGCGCGCCGTCATCGCGGATGGTGAGGCCTTCCGGCTTGTCGTAGGCCAGGGTGCCGCCGATCGACGGCAGATTGAACAGCTCGATCTTGTGGGCCAGGCGGATGCCGGCGGCCGCCAGGGCATCGGCACTGGAGGTGCTGAAGATCGTCGGGGTGGCGGGGTTGCTGTCGTGGTCGACGAGGCTGCAGCGGTTGTCGAGCAGCTCGGGGCTGGCCACACCAATCGCGCCCAGCCAGCCGCCCGTGGCCTGGTCGGCGGCGGTGGTGAGCGGCAGGGTGTCAGTGGCGCCGCGCAGATCCACCTCGTAGACATGCTTGAAGCCGGTGAGGCTGCGGCTGCTGTCGCGCTCCATCACCAGGAACACGCCACGGGCGGGGTCAAAGGCAACATCGCCGATCTTGTCCTGGCCGGCACGGCCGCTGAGCAGGTAGAGGTGCTCCTTCACCGGGGCGCCGGTGGCCGGATCGATCGCCAGGATGCGGGTGAGTTCGGAGCGGCTCCGGCCCTCGGTGACGCCGTCGCCGTTGGCGTCCACATCCAGGGGGCTCTGCAGGAAGGCGTACAGCAGGCCGTCGGTGGGGTTGAAGGCCATGCCCTCGATGCCGCGGTTGCTCCAGCGATTGCCGTAGATGGCCGGCAGGCTGTCGATCGTTTCCGCCCCGATCGGCGTGGCACCGCCGACGTTGTGCTGGGCCGCGAGCTGGGCCTTCTGGCCGGCGGGGATGTAGCGCTGGATCAGGTTGCCGCTGACCGCATCGAAGATCGAGATCTGGCCGCGGTATTCATCGCCGACGGCGAACACCTGGCGCGTGCTGCCACCGATGGTGAGGCTGAACAGGGAGATCGTTTCCGAATCGATGCCGAAGGGGTCGTAGGCCAGCGGGGCATTGGCGGCATCAATCGGCACGTCATCCTTGATCGCCAGCTGGGGCAGGCCCGTGAGGGGGGTGCCATCGGGGCGATTGAGACCGAGGCGGCCGAGCTCGGTGACCGCGCCGGTGGCGCGATTCATCCCCAGTTTGTAGATGCTGGGCTGGAAGTCTGGGTCGAGAAACTGACGCTGACCCGCGATCAGATCACCATTGGGGCCGCGATCGGTGATGGAGTAGTAGACATCCAGCTCCGCGCCGTTCAGCGTCTCCTTACCGGCGAAGAACAGACCGGAAAGACCGCCGGCCAGCACACCAGCGGGCTGGTTGGCGGTGCCGGCGGCATACTCCAGCTCGTAGGTGAAGTTCTCTGCGCTGGCGACGCCGCGGGACCAGTCCTTGATGCCAGCGGAGAAGATGGTGCTGATCACCGGCGCCGCACCGCTGAGATCCAGCACGGCGATGGCGTTGTTCTCCTGCAGGGAGATCCAGGCGGTCCTGCCGTCGGCACTGATGGCGATGGCCTCCGGCTCGATGTCCTGGGCCACGGTGGTGGTGACACCCAGTCGGCTGCCGATCCGGACACCGCGGTTGATCAGTTCGGCACGGCGGTTCTCCCAGGCCTCAAAGCCGACACTCCGCACATCGAGGGCCGAGGGGGGCACCGGAACGGTCGCCAGGTAGCCACTGGTATCGATCAGAGAGATCGAACCGACGGGATCAATGGTGTAAGGAGAATTCGGCTCCCCTTCGTTGGTCACCAGCAGCTTGGTGCCATCACCGCTGAACTTCACCATGTCGGGCAGGGCGCCCACGGTCACGGTGCTGATATGGACCGGCAGGGCCGGGTCACTGAGGTCGTAGAACTGAACGAAGCCAGGATCCGTCTTGACGGCGTTCTGCACGGCAATGGCCAGCAGCTGGCCGAAGACCGCCGCGCTCTGGAGGGTTTCCCCATTGCCGGTGGACGTGGCCCGCGCAACGGCGAGCGGGTTGGCGGGATCCCGCAGGTCGGAAACAACAATGGCTCCGGATCCGCCGCCCACGGTATACAGATAACCGCTGGCTGGGTTGTAGGCAGAGATTTCAGCGTTGGCCCCAAGATCTGCCAGAGAGATCACTCCGCTCGTCGCCTGGATGAAAGGATCCAGGGCAGAAAAGGTGAGAGCCATTCAAATCAACTGCAGTCAAGTTCAACTTGACAGCAGCACGTTCATGCCAGGTTAAGCCCAGACAAATGTGTGTTGAAGAGATGGGGCAGGGTCCCGCTGGTCACACCCGCACGTGTCCTGGCCCACGGCTGGTCACGCCGGCTCCGCGTCCCAGTCGAGACCCGCGGGCCATGGGCATGAAAAAACCCCCGGTGTGACCGGGGGTGCAGAGGTCCCTCGAGATTCGAGAAGGGGAGGCGTTGCAGGGGTTCGGGAGCCGGTGGCTCAGCCGAACTTGCCTGAGGTGGACGCGATCAGGAACGCGGCGTACGTGAGGATGTAGCCGATCGTGAAGTGGGCGAGACCCACCACACGGGCCTGAACGATCGAGAGAGCGACGGGCTTGTCGCGCCAGCCCACCAGGTTGGCGAGGGGCGTGCGCTGGTGTGCCCAGACGATGGTTTCGATCAGCTCCTGCCAGTAACCCCTCCAGGAGATCAGGAACATGAAGCCGGTGGCCCACACCAGGTGACCGAAGAGGAACATCCAGGCCCAGACGGCCAGGTTGTTGGACCCCATCGGGTTGTACCCGTTGATCAGCTGGGAGCTGTTGAGCCACAGGTAATCGCGGAACCAGCCCATGAGATAGGTGCTGGATTCGTTGAACTGGGCCACGTTGCCCTGCCAGATGGCGAGGTGCTTCCAGTGCCAGTAGAAGGTGACCCAACCCACGGTGTTCAGGGCCCAGAAGACCGCCAGGTAGAAGGCGTCCCAGGCCGAGATGTCGCAGGTGCCGCCACGGCCGGGGCCGTCGCAGGGGAAGGAATAGCCGAAGTCCTTCTTGTCGGGCATCAGCTTGGAACCCCGGGCATCCAGGGCACCCTTCACCAGGATCAGGGTGGTGGTGTGCAGACCCAGTGCGATCGCGTGGTGCACCAGGAAGTCACCAGGGCCGATCTGCAGGAACAGGGAGTTGTTCCCGGCGTTCACGGCATCCAGCCAGCCCGGCAGCCAGACGGCACCGTTGTTGGGCCACGCCGTGGTGGCGATGCTGTCGGCGTTGGCGAGCAGCACATCCATGCCATAGAGGACTTTGCCACTGGAGGCCTGGACGAACTGGGCGAACACCGGCTCGATGAGGATCTGCTTCTCGGGGGTACCGAAGGCGACCACCACGTCGTTGTGGACGTAGAGACCCAGGGTGTGGAAGCCGAGGAACAGGGAGACCCAGCTCAGGTGGCTGATCAGGGCTTCCTTGTGCTCGAGCATCCGGGCCAGGACGTTGTCCTTGTTGGCTTCCGGGTCGTAGTCACGGATGAAGAAGATCGCACCGTGGGCGAAGGCACCGCACATCAGGAAGATGGCGATGTACTGGTGGTGCGTGTAGAGCGCCGCCTGGGTGGTGTAGTCCTTGGCGATGAACGCATAGGACGGCAGCGCGTACATGTGCTGCGCCACCAGGCTGGTCACGACTCCCAGGGCAGCCAGGGCAAGGCCCAGCTGGAAGTGGAGGGAGTTGTTGACGGTGTCGTAAAGGCCCTTGTGGCCGGCGCCCAGGTCACCGGGGGTGCCCTTGGGAGGGTTGTGGGCGTCGAGGATCTCGCGGATCGAGTGGCCGATACCGAAGTTGGTCCGGTACATGTGGCCGGCGATCACGAAGATGCAGCCGATGGCCAGGTGGTGGTGGGCGATGTCCGTGAGCCACAGCGCTTCGGTCTGGGGGTGGAAGCCACCCAGGAAGGTGAGGATCGCGCTGCCGGCTCCCTCGGAGGTACCGAACACCTGGTTGGCGGTGTCGGGGTTCTGGGCATAGACGCCCCAGTTGCCGGTGAAGAACGGCGCCAGACCGGCGGGGTGGGGCGAGACCGAGAGGAAGTTGTCCCAGCCGACGTGCTGACCCCGGGATTCGGGAATGGCGACGTGGACCAGGTGACCGGTCCAGGCGATGGAACTGAAGCCGAACAGCACAGCCAGGTGATGGTTGAGCCGGGATTCAGCGTTCTTGAACCAGGCCAGGGACGGCAGGAACTTGGGCTGGAGATGGAGCCAGCCGGCGAACAGGGCCCATGCCGAGAGGATCAGCATGAAGATGGAACCCTGGTAGAGCTCCATGTTGGTCGTCATGCCGATCGTGTACCACCAGTGGTACAGACCGGAATAGGCGATGTTCACCGGAGAGGAGGCGCCCGCCTGGGTGAAGGCGTCGATGGCGCCTTGCCCGAAGTGGGGATCCCAGATCGCGTGAGCGATGGGACGGACGTGCAGCGGATCGGCGACCCACTGCTCGAAGTTGCCCTGCCAGGCGATATGGAACAGGTTGCCCGAAACCCAGAGGCCGATGATCGCCAGGTGACCGAAGTGGGTGGAGAACAGCTTTTGGTAAAGCCGCTCCTCCGTCATTCCGTCATGGCTCTCGAAGTCGTGAGCCGTGGCGATGCCGTACCAGATACGGCGGGTTGTCGGGTCCTGTGCCAGACCCTGGCTGAACGAAGGAAATTTCGTTGCCATTGGGAAAGGTCAGGTGGAGGTCAGCCGACCGCGATGAGTCGGGACAGGAAGAAGGCCCAGGTGGTCGCGATACCGCCCAGCAGGTAATGGGCGACACCGACGGCACGGCCTTGGGTGATGGAGAGCGCCCGCGGTTGGATGGCGGGAGCCACCTTCAGCTTGTTGTGAGCCCAGACGATGGACTCGATCAGTTCCTGCCAGTAGCCGCGGCCGCTGAAGAGGAACATGAGGCTGAAGGCCCAGACGAAGTGGGCACCCAGGAACATCAGACCGTAGGCGCTGGAGGACGAGCCGTAGCTGTTCAGCACCTGGGCGGCCTGGGCCCACAGGAAGTCCCGGAGCCAACCATTGATGGTGATGGCGCCTTGGGCGAAGTTGCCGTTGGTGATGTGCTGGACGCTGCCGTCAGCATTGACGGTGCCCCACACGTCGCTCTGCATCTTCCAGCTGAAGTGGAAAATGACGATCGACAGGGAGTTGTACATCCAGAACAGGCCGAGGAACACGTGGTCCCAGGCCGACACCTGACAGGTACCGCCACGGCCGGGGCCGTCGCAGGGGAAGCGGAAGCCCAGGTTCGCCTTGTCGGGGACGAGGCGGGAGCTGCGCGCGTAGAGCACACCCTTCAGCAGGATCAGCACGGTGACATGGATCGTGAAGGCGTGGATGTGGTGGACCATGAAGTCGGCCGTTCCCAGGGGGATCGGCGCAGCGGCCACCTTGCCGCCGACGGCGACGACAGCGCCATTGAACACTTCACTCACACCGGCCAGCGCATTGGGAGCGGTGGTGCCGGCGGCAGCGGCGTGCAGGCCCTGGATCCATTGCGCGAAGACGGGCTTCAGCTGGATCGCGGTGTCGCTGAACATGTCCTGGGGACGTCCCAGGGCACTCATGGTGTCGTTGTGGATGTAGAGGCCGAAGCTGTGGAAGCCCAGGAAAATGCACACCCAGTTCAGGTGGCTGATCAGGGCGTCACGGGCTTTCAGCACCCGATCCAGCACGTTGTCGATGTTCTTGGCCGGGTCGTAGTCGCGGATGAGTGCGATGGCCGCATGGGCACCGGCTCCGACGATCAGGAAGCCGCCGATCCACATGTGGTGGGTGAACAGCGACAGCTGGGTCGGGTAGTCGATACCGATGTAGGGATACGGAGGCATCGCATACATGTGGTGCGCCACGATGATCGTGAGCGAACCGAACAGCGCCAGGTTGAGACCCAGCTGGGCGTGCCAGGAGGTGGTCAGGAACTCATAGAGCCCATCGTGACCTTTGGGCGCGGGGAACAGCAGGGGATCACCCTTCTGGCCCTCGAGAATCTCCTTGATGCTGTGACCGATGCCCCAATTGGTGCGATACATGTGGCCAGCCACGATGAACAGCACCGCAATCGCCAGATGGTGATGGGCGATGTCGGTCATCCAGAGGCTGCCGGTCACAGGATTCAGACCACCTTTGAAGGTGAGGAAATCGCTGTAGGCGGCCCAGTTGCCGGTGAAGAAGGCGGAGATACCCGCACCGAAACCAGGGAAGAGCTGGGCCAGCACGTCCTGGTTGATGAACTCGTGGGGGAGCGGGATGTCGGCCACCGACGCGATGGTCTTGCCGTTGAGCACCAGCGGGTTGCCGGCGTCGATGGCATCCATCAACTGGGTGGTGGGCAGGGACACGTGCAGCAGGTGACCTGTCCAGGACAGGGACCCGAGCCCGAGCAGACCGGCGAGGTGGTGGTTGAGCATGGACTCAACGTTCTGGAACCACTCCAGCTTCGGCGCTGCCTTGTGGTAGTGGAAGACACCGGCGTTGAGCATCAGGCCGGCCATCACCAGGGCACCGATGGCGGTGCAGAGGAGCTGGAACTCGTTGGTGAATCCCCAGGCTCTCCACACATGGAAGAGGCCGGAGGTGATCTGGATGCCGTGGAAGCCGGCACCCACATCGCCATTGAGAATTTCCTGACCGAAGATCGGCCAGACCACCTGGGCACTGGGTTTGACGTGCAGGGGGTCGGCCAGCCAGCCGGTGTAGTTGGAGAAGCGGGCTCCGTGATAGAAGGCGCCGCTCAGCCAGATGAAGATGACGGCCAGATGGCCGAAGTGAGCGCTGAAGATCTTCCGGGAGACCTCTTCAAGATCGCTCGTGTGGCTGTCGAAATCGTGAGCGTTGGCGTGGAGGTTCCAAATCCAGGTGGTGGTTTTGGGACCTTTGGCGAGGGTGCGATCGAAGTGCCCGGGCTTGCCGAGAACATCGAAGTCGACGGGAACGGGGTTCCGGTCAACCATGTCCTTCGCCGTTTTCCCACGCTCTGGTGGGCTGATGGTCATCGAGACGTTCCTCGAGGGACGGGGTCGAGGTGGAGGTCCACCCCTTCGACGGACGCCGGGGACAGGTCATGCGACCGTCCCGGCCCCATCGGTGGGCCCCATGGCCGGGAAGCCCCGACCATGGGCACCAGTCGCGGTGGGGGAGAAATCCCTTGCAGCGACTGGGGCTTTGGGCCCCGAAAGGGGACCGCTGGCGGAAGTATAGGGGTCGAAAACAAGGCGATTCGGTCGCCAGTTACAAAGGTTTAATCCCAGCGGTTCCAAGGCTGCGACTGAGGTCTGGCGACATGTTGTCAACAACGTAACAATCGAGAAAACGACGGGGTTTCTATAATCCCTTGCTGCATTTTGCAGCGATTTCAACAGTCGATCAGCCCGCCCCGGCCCCCGACGCAGAATGGCGCCACGAACGACGGAGAGCGCGTGGGCGACAGGGAAGTGGGGCGTGGCGCCGCGGAACGGGCGGTCCGTAGGTACTTCTGCCGAGCCGGCCTGATCGCGGCCGCCCTGCTGCTGGTGCTCGCCCTGGCGCCGCCCGCCGCCCTCGCCTTCTCCCTGCCGGGCCGACGGTCACCCGCCGCGGCCCCGGCCAGCCCGGCCATGGGACGCTCCAGCCAGCAGGAGGTGGCCCCACCCCTGGCGGTGCAGCAGCTGCAGGAGGCCCTCGAGGCGCGGCGCCCCCGGGTGGAGATCGTCTCCCCCGCCGACGGCGCCCTGCTGCCGGCGGGTCCCTGGACCCTGCAGCTGCGGGTGGAGGACTGGCCCCTGGTGGATGCGGGCCCCCTCGGTCTCGGCCCCCACCTGGTGGCGCAGCTGGATGGGGATGCCCCCCTGCCGCTGACGGCCACCACCACCACGATGCGGCCCCTGGAACCCGGCAGCCATCGCTTAACCGTCTATGCCGCCAGGCCCTGGGGTGAGGCGGTGAAGAGCCCCGGGGCCCAGCGCCAGATCCGGCTGCACAGGGTGGCGGCCAATCCCCTCGGCCAGCCCGCCCCGGGCAGCCCCCAGCTGATCGCCGTCAGTCCCCGGGGAACGGCGGCCAGCACCCCGCTGCTGCTCGACTGGCTGCTGCTGGAGGCCCCCCTGCAGAACCTGCGCAGCGGCGATGCCAGCTGGCGGCTGCGGGTCGGCATCAACGGCGACAGCTTCCTGGTGGATCGCCAGACGCCCCTCTGGCTGGAGGGCTGGCGCACCGGCAGCAACGCGGTCCAGCTCGACCTGCTCGACGGCCTGGGCGAGCCCCTCAACCCTCCCTTCAACAGCCTGGTGGGTGAGGTGGTCCTGGAGCCGGGCGGCGAAACGCCCCGCTGGCAGAAGGGGCGGCTGACCCCTTCGGAGCTGGCGATCCTGCTGGGTGAGGCCCCGCCGCCGCCGGCTCCGGAGCCCGAGCCTGCGGGGGAGTCAGAGCTGGCGGCGGAATCCGACGCGCCCCCCGCGCCGGAGACCGCGGCAATCGCGGAGCCAACACCACCGCAGGAGACGGAGGAGCCGCAGATGGCGGAGCCCCAGGTGGTGGAGCCCGAGCCCGAGCCGGAGCCGGCGCCGGCCGGGGCGGCGGACGCCGCAGGACCGGAGAGCGACCCGGACATCCCCGACCGGACGGAGGAGCCGGCCCCGCAGGGGAGCCCGGTGGCGGCCGGCGATGCAGCCGATGGCATCCCGGTGGATGGCGACGCGGACGCCGGCCCCCAGGACCCCGCAGGCAGCCAGGGGCAGGCCCCCCTCGACGGGGAGGTGGCCCCTTGAGCGACCCGACACGGCGGCGACACATCGGTCTCGGCTTCAGTCCCACGGCCACCCCGATGCTGCAGCGGCTGCGCCAGGCCGGCCTGCTCCACGTGGTGCGGGAGGAGGAGGAGGCCTCCGGCCCGTGGCTGGCGCGGCACTGGGGGACGGCCGACGCGGTGGTGGCCGTTGGGGCCTGTGGGCTGGTGACCCGGCTGATCGCCCCCCTGATCGGCGACAAACAGAGCGATCCCGCCGTGCTGGTGGTGGACCCGCGGGGTCGCTTCGTGGTGCCCCTGCTGGGGGGCCACGGCGCCGGGGGCGAGCGGTTCGCCGAGGAGATCGCCGCCCTGGTGGGTGGCCAGGCCGTGCTCACCGGTGCCGGCGCCGCCCTGGGCCGACTGCCCCTGGATGCCTTCGGCCAGGCCTGGGGCTGGCGCCGCGGCGCCGGGGACTGGAGGGGGCTGATGGTGCAGGCGGCCGGCGGTGGCCGCCCCGTGCTGCGCCAGGAGGCGGGCACGACGCTGTGGCAGGGGCTGGAGGCCGCCGGTGCCGGCAAGAACAAGAGCGGTGAGGGCGACAGCCGCCACGGGGACCGCAGCCAGACCGACGCCGAGGCGGCCCTGGTGATCGGGCCCCGCAACGGCGCGGGCTGCCGCTGGCATCCCCCCTGCCTCTGGCTGGGCATCGGCTGCGAGCGGGACACGAGCCTGCCGGTGCTGGAGCGGCTGGTGGCGGAAGGCCTGGCGCAGCAGGGACTGGCCCCGGAGGCCGTGGCCGGCCTGGCCAGCATCGATCGCAAGGGGGATGAACCCGCCCTGCTGGCCCTGGCGGAGCAGCACGGCTGGCCCCTGCGCCTCTACGACGCCCCCACCCTGGCCGCGGTCGCCGTGCCCCATCCCTCGGAGGCCGTGGCCCGGGAGATGGGCACGTCCAGCGTGGCCGAAGCCGCCGCCCTGCAGGCGGCATCGGAGGCGGACCGGCCGCTGACCGACCTGGCGGGGACGGCGCCCCGCCTGCTGCTGGAGAAGCGGATCGGCCGCGCCGCCAGTGGAGAGCGGGGGGCCGCCACCCTGGCGGTGGCCCTGGCGACCCGCCAGTGGGCCCCGCAGCGGGGCAGCCTGCATCTGGTGGGCAGCGGTCCGGGCCCGATCGACCTGCTCAGCGGCGATGCCCGCCGGGCCCTGGCCGCAACAACGGTGTGGGTGGGCTACGGGCTCTACCTCGACCTGCTGGAACCCCTGCGGCGCCCCGACCAGCTGCGCCGCGAGGGCCGGCTGACGGAGGAGCGGGCCCGCTGCGCCGAGGCCCTCGACCTGGCCCGCCAGGGCCTCGACGTGGCCCTGATCTCCTCCGGGGACAGCGGCATCTACGGCATGGCGGGGCTGGCGCTGGAGCTCTGGCTGCAGCTGCCGGTCCTCGACCGTCCGGCCTTCACGGTGCACCCGGGGCTCTCGGCCCTGCAACTGGCCGCCGCCCGGGCCGGAGCCCCGCTCATGCACGACTTCTGCACCATCAGCCTCAGCGACCGCCTCACCCCCTGGGAGGTGATCGAACGGCGGCTGAAGGGTGCCGCGAGCGGCGATTTCGTCGTGGCCCTCTACAACCCCCGCTCCCTCGGCAGGCCCTGGCAGCTGGGCCGGGCCATCGAACTGCTGGGCGAAGGCCGGCCGGCCACAACGCCGGTGCTGCTGGCCCGCCAGCTGGGGCGCGCCGAAGAGGCGCTCAGCCTCCACACCCTGGGCACCCTGCCCGAGGACCGGGTGGACATGCTGACCCTGGTGCTGGTGGGGAACCGTTCCACCCGGGTCCAGGACGGCCGCATGGTCACCCCGCGGGGCTATCCGGGGGCAGCCCTGGCCTGAGGACCGGGGAAAAAAATCGGGATGACAGGATTGGATCGCCTTGTCATAGAGCCGGATCGAGAAGTACCACCTGAGGGTGATACCTGAGACGGATTAAGGCTCTTTTCATGAGAATAAACGAAGGGGGTTCTTCGTCAACCCTGTGGCCGCGATCAGGCGCGGACCGTTTCAGGCCTTCGCCTCTGGACGCCCCCAGTCACAGGGCTGACTTCCCCGAGCCCCGAGGCCTCGGAATCCCAAGGAAGCCGCCCACGGCCCCTTGGCCTCCTTCCGCAGCGACCTGGACCTCACTTACAAGGCCAAGCGGCCCTCCATCGCCCAGCGGCGCCAGCGACACCGCGAGCAGGTCTGGGAGAACTCGGACCCCCCAGGGACCTGGCTGCTGCCCATGTCAGAGGAGTTGCAGGCCCAGGCACAGCCTCTGACTGTTCAGCACTACATCAGAGACTGACGCAGGGGCCACACCCTGCTCGGCCTGCCACATCTTGCGCTGCTCACCGCAGCATGATCTCCACTCTCAACACGCCTTCGTTGGAACACCATCAGGCCGGGGAATTGCTTCACGGACGCACCGCTCGGGCTACTTCACTCAGGGAGGGGTCATCTGAGGGAGTAGCGAGAATCGCCTCGTGGCGGATCATGCCGAGGCGGGTCTGGCCGGCTTCGGTGTAGAAGGAGATCCGGTAGGGCAGAGCCATGTCGAACGCCATCGTGGTGCTGAGCACCTTGGCGGCCTGCTGGGAGTTGCACACCTCAAAGATGCGGCACTGCTCCGGGAACGGCAGGCCCTTGCTGCGCAGAGTGTTGCCCAGATCATGGACGGCCAGCACGCCGAAGCCCTGGTTCACCACCGCCTCCTGGAGGGCGCTACTGGCGTCCTCAAAGGATTTCGGCGTGTCGCGAATGAAGAACGGATCCATAGCCGACATCAGCTCGTTCCGTACCAGCTTCGATACCACTGCGTCATCTGCTCGATCTCCTGGCTCTGGGCCTTGACCATGGCCTGCTGCATCGCCTTCAGCTGCGGATGCTGGCTGTTGTTCTGGGCCATCGAGGCCATCATCACGCCCATGCGGTGGTGGGGAATCATCTGCTCGATGAAGGCCCGATCGAAGTCGGCGGAGTTCTTCAGGGCGGCCAGGCTGGTGCCCATCATTCCCATTCCGCTGCAGCAGCCCATGCCCATGCCAGGTCCCATGCCGCCACCCATCCCCCCCATGCCCATGGCTCCACCACCCGTCATGGCGGGAACGTCGCCGCCGAACCACTGTCGGTACCAGGTCCGCATCTGTGTGTTTTCACTCGTCTGACTGGCTTTGATGCTCTTGGCCAGCTCTTTGATCTCAGGCCGCTTCGCTCGCGTGAGGGCCAGGTCGGCCATGGCGATCGCCCCGTCATGGTGAGGAATCATCATCACAATGAAGTGCTGATCCATCGAGTGCGAGCCCATCCGCGCCGGACCCATTTGACCCGCTCCCATGCCGCCTGAAGGGGCCGCCACCTGGGGAGCCTGAGACAGAGCAGGAGCTCCCAGCCATAGGACGAGCGCCCCAAGTCCTGCTGTCGTGGCGAGTCGGTGCAGGATCATCAGCGTTGCTCCATGGCGTCTGCCTGTCATCAGCATGGGTAGGCAGCAGGACGCTGGACGCAACTCCGGGTCATTGCTTCACCTGGTAGCCGTCACACATGCAGATTGGGGCAGATCACAGCGTCGTCCTTGGCGGGATCGCTCTGCCAGCCAGCCAGCAGGTCCTGCAGTTCCTTTCTGAGTTGCCGCAGCTCTTTGATCTGGCCATCAATACGCTCGATCTGGCGCCCCAGCTGGATCTCGATGTCGCCGCAGGGCAGCTCACCGGCATCGTGCACCGCCAGGCAACCCTGGATCTCCTCCAGACTGAGACCAAGGGTCTTGAGGCGGCGGATGAACTCCAGGCGCCGGAGACTTTCATCAGAGAAGAGGCGGTAGCCGCCTTCGCTGCGGCCGATCGCCGGTAGCAGGCCCAGGTCCTCGTAGTACCGCAGGGTCTTGACCGGCAGGCCGCTGCGCGAGGCCAGCACGCCGATCTTCATTCCTGCTGCGAGGCTGATGACCGTCATGGGCTTGACTCTCCACTGGTGGGGAGACTCTAAGCTGTTTACCGGCTTTGTCTCTGGCTTCCCATGAACCGCCTTGTCTTTGCTGCTCTGCTCCTGACAGGCGTTGTGCTCGCGCCCACAGCCGCCAGCGCTCAGGACTACGACATGTTCCCGAGCAAGGCCGCTGCGGAAAAGCGTGCCAAGGAGCTGAAGTGCACCGGTGTCTTTGCGATGGGCAAAGACTGGATGCCCTGTCAGAACTTTGAGGCCTATCAAAAGGCGGTCTCCAAGGAGAAGTGACTCCATCGTTCCGCTCTACTTCTTTGACCTTTGACCCACGCCGCCACCACCCGATGAACCAGCCCCACACCAGCCGCCTGCTGTCCTACCAACGCTGGGCCCTGCTGGCTGCCCTGGCAGCGGCAGCCACCTCCCCACTTCTCACCACCGCACCGGCTGAGGCCCACATGAAGGGCATGTTCAAGACCAAGCAGGAAGCCGAAAAGCGTGCTGACGAGCTCAAGTGCAAGGGTGTTTTCGCGATGGGCTCCCTGTGGATGCCCTGTGCCAATGAACAGCAGTTGCACAAGGCGCTACAGAACGAATGAACCGACCACACCAGTTGCGACGGCTGCACCGCACCCTGGTGCCAATGGCCGCCTTACCTCTGCTGGTGACGGCCCTGTCCGGTTCGCTCTATGGCGCTCTTTCGGCCCGGGACATTGAAGCCTTCTGGTTAATCAAGCTGCATACGGGCAACTTCGGGGTCATCAATCTTCAGCCCTATTACTCCACTGTCCTCGGCGTGCTCACCCTGTTCATTGCCGGCTCAGGGATTGGTTTGTTTTTGGGCAGTCGAAGTGGACGGAAGTCGGCACCACCGTCAGCTTGATCAAGCGGCCCGGAAGCGACGCAGCAAGGAGGAATTTACGATCACCGACAGCGAACTCAGGGCCATTGCCGCACCGGCGATCATCGGGTTGAGCCATCCGAGGGCAGCAATCGGGATGCCGATCCCGTTGTAGATGAAGGCCCAGAAGAGGTTCTGGCGGATCTTGCGCATGGTGGCCCGCGACAGGCCGATGGCGGTCACGACCAGCCGCACGTCGTTGCCCATCAAGATGATGTCACCGGCTTCCTTGGCCACATCCGAACCGGAGCCGATGGCGATGCCGATGTTGGCGGTGGCCAGGGCTGGGGCGTCATTGACGCCATCGCCCACCATGGCCACGTTCTGCCCATCCAACTGCAGGGACTTGATCGTTCCGGCCTTATCAGCAGGCCGCACCTCTGCGATCACCTCGGTGATCCCCACCTGGGCGGCAATCGCTTCTGCGGTGGTGCGGTTGTCGCCGCTGAGCATGATCACCCGCACGCCACGGCGCAGCAGCAGGGCCACGGCCTGCTCGGCCTCGGGCCGCACCGTATCGGCCACGGCGATCACCCCCAGGATCTGATCGGCGCGCCCCAGCAGCATGGCCGTTTTCCCCTGGGCCTCGAGCCCAGCGAGCTGGCCCTCCACTGGCTCGGGAAGCCGGGACAGGAAGCGGCTTGCCAGGGAACGGCTGCCGAGCCAGACGACGCTGCCGCCCTCTCTGGCCGTGATGCCCTCACCCACCTGGGCCTCGAACTGCTCCAGCGACAACAGCTCCAGATGACGTGATGCAACGGCCTCGGCGATCGCCGCCGCCAGGGGATGTTCGGAGCCATGCTCCAGGGAACCTGCGAGCTGAAGCACCTCCTGCTCCGAAAGGCTCGCCAGGGGCTCCAGATCGGTGAGCATCGGCTTGCCCAGGGTGAGGGTGCCGGTCTTGTCGAAGATCACGGTGGTGAGCTTCTCCACCCGCTCCAGCACCTCGCCGCTGCGGATCAGGATGCCAAGTTCGGCGCCCTTGCCCACCCCCACCATCAGGGCCGCTGGGGTGGCGATGCCCAGGGCGCAGGGGCAGGAGATCACGAGCACGGCGATGAAGGCCAGCAAACCACTGCTGAACTGCCCCGCCAGTGTCCAGAGGGCGAAGGCAGCGATCGCGATCAGCACCGCGGCCGGAACGAACCAGCCCGTGACCTGATCGGCCAGGCGTTGCACGCTGGCGGTGCTGGCCTGGGCCTCTTCCACAATGCGCACGATCTGGGCCAGCGAGGTGTCGGATCCCACCCGGCTGGCCTGAAAACGGAGCAGCCCCGACCCATTCACGGTGCCACCGATCAGTTCGGCGCCGGCCTGTTTGGCCACCGGCAGGGATTCACCGGTGAGCAAGGATTCGTCCACCGAGGAGCTGCCATCCAGCACCACCCCATCGGCGGGGATCTTCTCGCCCGGTCGCACCAGCACCGTCTCGCCTGTGTCGATAGCATCAGCCGGCACGGTCATCTCCATGCCGTCGCGAATCACCGTGGCCGTGGCGGGCTGGAGATCGAGCAACTTACGCACGGCGGCTGAGGAGCGTTTCTTGATGATCTCCTCCATGTATTTGCCCATCAGCACGAAGGCGATCACCACCGCCGAGACTTCGAAGTAGACGTCCCGTTCACTGACGCCAACCGGCAGCCAGGTGGGCGCAAAGACCACCACCACGCTGTAGAAGTAGGCGACGGAGGTGCCCAGGGCGATCAGCACATCCATGTTGAGGGCGCGGCGTTTGAGAGCAGCCCAGGCGCCGGTGTAGAACGACCAGCCACCGATGAACTGCACGGGGGTGGCGAGCGCGAACAGCCATTTCCCCCAGCTCATCCAGGGCAGGAAGGACACAGGCGCCCAGGACACCAGACTCACCCCAGCGGCCAGGGCGATGAAGGCCCCGGCACGCAACAGGGCCAGGGCCAGCACCCCGCCGATCACGAAGCCCACGCGACGGCGCATGACGCGCAGTTCGCGGTCGGGATTCTGGAAGGTCTGCAGGCAGGTCTGGCTGCAGAAGTAGTAGTCGCGGCCGCCGCGCTGGGTGCTGAGGGCTGTGGCCTTGGGAACCACCATGCCGCAGATGGGATCCTTGGCCATGCCCTTTTTGCCGACGCCGGTGGGTGGCGGGCCGTGGCTTCCGGGCTTCCCGTGGGAATGGCCAGGGTTCGGGCTGACTGTCGTCGGGTTCATCCTGGCTGCTCCAGATCCATGGGGCTTGCTAAAGGTGGTCTAAACAGGTTTTCGCTTAAAGACGGAACAGCGCGTCGTACTTGAAGTACTCCGGCTTGCGCAATCCCTCCACCGCCAGCATCCTGCGCAGTTCGATGATCTCGGCGCGCTGGGCCACGATCACGCCGCGAGCAAAGCGCCGGATTGTGGTGTTTGTGCTCTTGGCCAGGGCGTCGTGGGCCATCATCAGTGCCCCGGCGTGGTGCTCAAGCATGCCCTCGAGGAACCACACCACCCTGTTCTCCTTGGTGGGGAGCTCGCCCATCATTCGCATGCCATCGATCTGGGCCTGGCTCATGCGCGTGAGGCCGGAGAGGCTGTTCGGATCACCGCCGCTCGCCAGGGCCACCGGGTAAACGGGCGCCTGGGGGTACCAGGCCTTGCGCCAGAGGCCCATGGCCCGGATCTCGTTGGCCTGGTCGCGCCAGATCGTTTTGCCGAGCGCTCCCACGCCGGGCTGGCCGATGTTGAAGACGAATTCGCTCATCCGAAGGGCGCCGGTGTGGTGCTGCACCATGCCGTCGATGAAGCGCAGGTCGTAGGTGGCACCGGCCGGGCCCACGTCGTGGGCGTGGGCGGCATGGGCCGGGGCGGATCCGGCCGGAGCAGACATCCCAGGCATGTTCATCATCCCTGGCATGCCCTGGTGCCCTTCGTGATTCATGCCACCGGGCATCTGGGCCAGGGCAGGAGCCGCAACGGAGAGGGCAGAGGCCAGACCGATCAGGGTGGCGGTGAAGCGGAATGGGTACATGGCGGCAAGGTGAGACCTCCCAACGGTATGGTCTCCCCTTGACAGGAGAGTCAAGGGCCAAGGGCGCAGCAAATCTGCGCCGGTCGATGCCGGTCATCACGGGCTTGACTCTCCACCTGAGTGGAGGCACTACGGTTGAGACATTCCCGCATCGCAGGCCATGGACTCGACATCTTTCCGCGGTCATTCGCGGTTCTTTGGGCTGCTGCTGGGGGTCGGCGCTGTTGCTGCCGTTGTCTCGGGGGGCGGGTCGCTCGCGGCACGCGCCAGTGCTCCAGCCCTGATGCCGGTCACCTCCTATCGATCCGCCAGCTGCGGGTGCTGCAAGGGCTGGGTGCAGCACATGCGCGCCAATGGCTTCGCAGTGCGCGATGTCGTGGTGGCCGATGTCGGCGTCGTCAAGCGGCGCCTGGGGGTCCCCGCCCGCCTGGCCTCGTGCCACACCGCCGAAGTGGCTGGATTTGCCCTTGAGGGTCACGTCCCTGCCGCCGATGTGAAACGGCTGCTGCAGAAACGGCCGCAGGTGGCGGGCCTCGCCCTTCCGGGGATGCCCCTGGGCTCCCCTGGCATGGAATCGGCCTACGGCAAGGAGGCGTTCACGGTGATGGCCTTCACACGGACCGGAGCCATCAGCAGCTTCTCCCAGCACGCCAAGTAAGGACCCAACCATGACCACTCCCCTTCGGCGACGGCAGGTGCTCGGCCTGGGGCTCGCCGGCCTCGGCACGGCCGTGGTCGGGCCGATTCTTTGGGACCGGGTGCAGCGCTCCGCCGCCCGGGCCCAGCCGGCCGGTGCGGCGCGGCTGGGCTCCCGCGGCGGCGTGGCCGATCTGGAGCTGGTGGCCCAGGCCACGCGGGGAAGCCTTCCGGGTGGCCCCGCCGAGCTGCTCACCTACAACGGCCGCTCACCCGGTCCGCTGCTGGAGGTGAACGCCGGCGATCGGGTGCGCCTGCGACTGCGCAATGAACTCAAGCAACCCACCAATCTCCACTTCCACGGGCTCCACATCCCCCCACCGGCACGGCCGACAACGTCTTCCTGAGCGTGCCGCCCGGTGGCTCCTTTTCCTATGAGTTCACGCTCGCCAAAGACCACCCGGCCGGCCTCTTCTACGTCCACCCCCACCAGCACGGCCTCTCGGCCGATCAGGTGTTCGGCGGCCTCAGCAGCGCCCTGGTGGTACGCGGCGATCTGGACAGGATTCCTGAAGTGGCGGCCGCCAGCGAAACCGTACTGGTGCTGAAGGATTTCGCCAGTGCCTCCGGCCAGGAAGCCGCCATGGGTATCGGGCGCATGCTCGGCCGGGAAGGCCCCCTGCTGACGGTGAACGGGGAGCTCAATCCCGGCCTGGCTATCCCCAGCGGCGGCCTGCTGCGGCTCCGCCTGCTCAATGCCTCCAATGCCCGCATCTACCGCCTCGCCCTCGAGGGCCACCGGATGGTGCTGATCGCCACCGATGGCGGCGCCATCGCCACGCCTGAGTCCCTAGAGGAACTGCTGCTGGCCCCCGGCGAGCGGGCCGATGTGCTGGTGCAGGGGGACCAGACCCCCGGGACCTACCGGCTACTCAACCTGCCCTACCAGCGCAGCGGCCACATGGGCATGACCGCCGCCGAGGAAGACCCCAGGACACTGGCCACCTTTCGCTACGCCGGATCAGTGGCGACGCTGCCACTCCCAACAACCCTGATTCCCGTGCCGGCCCTGCCGAAGCCGGAGCGCACCCGCCGTTTCGTCATGGCCCATGCCATGGGAACGGGCATGGGTGGGATGAAGCACGACATGGGCGCCATGGGCGGTGGCGGCATGGCCATGGGCGGCATGGGCATGGGATTTCAGATCAATGGCCAGGCCTTCGATCCCGATCGCATCGACACTCGGGTTGCCCTCGGGAGCACGGAAGACTGGCTGATCGTCAATGACGACGTGATGGATCACCCCTTCCACTTGCACGTCAATCCCTTCCAGGTGATCAGCCGCGCCGGCCGCCCCGAAGCCCAGCGCCGCTGGAAGGACACCGTGCTGGTGAAGGCGGGCGAGGAGGTGCGGATCCGCGTCACGTTCAGAGATTTCACGGGCCGCACCGTCTATCACTGCCACAACCTCGACCACGAGGATCTGGGGCTGATGGGGGTACTGCAGATCGACTAGTGGATGGTCTGACTCAGCTCAAGATGATCACGCCCGTAGCCGCCAAAGACACAGGACTCGAATTGATCCGTGAATGCGCCACGTCCTGACCCTCTCGCTGGCCTGCTGCTGGCTGACAGCTCCGGTGATGGCGGCTGAAGTGGAGGCGTGCCGGAACCTGCTGGAGCAACGCCATGCCCTGGCCGAGCAGGCCATGAAGGCCGAAATCGCCCTGGTTCGCACCACCCGCGAACGGATCTGCCCGGTCCTCAGCCAGCAGGCCGATGGGGCCAATGCCAACGACCGCAACGAGCAGACCATCGACTACCAGGCCCTGATTGAGTGCCGCCACAAGGCGGAAGAACAGCTGCTGCGCAGCCGGCGGGTTCTCTACGTCAACATCCAGCAGTTCAGGTTCTACACGGCGGCTGGAGCCAAGCTGGCCCGGCAAGCCGATGGGCTGATGCAGCCGTTGCGGGATCAGGAGTGTCCCCAGCTGCGTTGATCAACAGCCCGCGGACACACAGCCCCAACCCACCCTTGACCCTGGAGTGACTACAGGCTGTTTGATGGGGCCTGGATGACCTGACCATGGCGGAACATTGCTGCAACAGCGGAACCAGCGGGCAGAAGGCCGGAGCCACCATGGAGCCGCAGCCGGAGCTGGCATGCGCCAGAGAAGCGCGGTTTCGGATCAGCGCCATGGATTGCGCCACCGAAGAAACCGAGATCCGCCATGCCCTCGCAGGTGTCGACGGCATCCACGGCCTGAGGTTCCTGCTGGCCGAGCGCGTTCTGGCGATCGATGCCGAAGCAGCAGCGCTCAACTCCGCCCTTGCCGCGATCCGCCGGCTGGGATTCAACCCGGAGCCGATCAGCTCCGATCACCGGCCTTCTGCCGCCCAGACCCGCGCCGAACGGCGCCTTGAACGGCTCCGCCTGGCGGGCTCCCTGGCACTGGCGCTCACGGCGGAGCTGCTGCATCTGGTCGTTCCCGCCTACCCGGGCGATGAGCTGGTGGAGATCGGGATCGCCATCACCGCGATCGCCCTGGCAGGCTTCTCCGTGTTTCGCAAGGGCCTGGCCGCCCTGCGCCAGGGCCGGCTCAACATCAATGCGCTGATGAGCGTGGCGGTCACGGGCGCCTTCCTGATCGGCCGCTTCCCGGAGGCCGCCATGGTGATGGCGCTCTATGCCGTGGCTGAGGCGATCGAAGCGCGGGCCGTGGAGCGGGCCCGCCAGGCGATCACCAGCCTGATGGCCCTGGCTCCCGATGAGGCGGAGATCCGCCAGAGCGATGGCCGTTGGCAACGCGTGGCCGCCATTGCCGTGGCCATCGGAGATGTGGTGCGTGTCCGCCCAGGTGAACGGCTGCCGCTTGATGGCACGGTGCTCAGCGGCGAGAGTGCGATCGACCAGGCCCCGATCACCGGCGAAAGCCTGCCGGTCGACAAAGGCCCTGGTGATGAAGTGTTTGCGGGCACGATCAACCAGGGCGGCGCCCTGGAGATCCTGGTGACGGCACCTGCCTCGCTCAGCACCCTGGCGCGCATCATCCAGGCCGTGGAGGAAGCCCAGGCCTCCCGTGCCCCGATCCAGCGCTTCGTGGATCGCTTTGCGGCCCGCTACACCCCGGCGGTGTTCGTGGTCGCCCTGGCCATTGCCCTGCTGGCGCCGCCCGTGCTGGGGTTCACACCCATGCAGGCGATCTACAAGGCCCTGGTGCTGTTGGTGATCGCCTGCCCCTGCGCGCTGGTGATCGCCACCCCGGTCACGGTGGTGAGCGGCCTGGCCACCGCCGCCCGTCGCGGCATCATCATCAAAGGCGGCCTCTACATCGAAGAGGCCCGCAAGATCAAGGCGCTGGCCCTCGACAAGACCGGCACGATCACCCTGGGCAAGCCCAAGCTGGTGGCGTTCTCTCCACAGCAAGAAGGAGCAGACGCTGACGCGCTCAAACAGTGGGCCAGCAGCTTGGCGGAGCGCTCCGACCATCCGGTCTCGCGGGCGGTGGCCACAGGCCTTGATGGCGAGCGGCTGGCCGTGGAGGCCTTTGAGGCCCTCCCCGGAAGGGGGGTGCGCGGCGTGGTCGCGGGGCGGCCGTTGATGCTGGCCAACCACCGCTGGATCGAGGAGCTTGGGCTTTGCTCCAGTGAACTGGAAGCATCGATGCAGGTCCACGAGCGCCAGGGCCGCTCGCTCAGCCTGCTGGCGGATGACAGCGGCGTGCTCGCCCTGATCGCCGTCGCCGACACCGTTCGGCCCAGCTCGGCGGCGGCCATGGAAGCCCTGCGAGCCCTGGGCGTCACCCCGGTGATGCTCACGGGTGACAACGCAGCTACCGCCAGTGCGATTGCGGCCCTGGCCGGCATCGAGCAGGTGAAGAGCAACCTGCTGCCGCAGGAGAAGCTCGAGGCGGTGGCCGATCTGCAGGCCCGCTATGGATTCGCGGCCATGGCCGGCGATGGCATCAACGATGCGCCGGCTCTGGCCCAGGCGGACATCGGTTTCGCGATGGGGGCCGCGGGCACCCACATCGCCATCGAAGCGGCCGATGTGGTGATCATGAACGACGATCTGATGCGCGTACCGGAAACGATCGCCCTCTCTCGCCGCACCTTCACCATCCTGCGCCAGAACATCGCGCTGGCACTGGGAATCAAGGCCCTTTTCCTTGTGCTCACCGTGGCCGGAAATGCCACGATGTGGATGGCGGTCTTCGCGGACATGGGCACCAGCCTGATCGTGATCGCCAATGGCCTGCGGCTGCTCCGCAGGCCCAATCTCCTGACCCTTCGCGGCTAAGCAGCCCTGGATCTCACAGGTCTTGACTCTCCCCCTAGATGGAGAGTGTATGGTGAGGTTGTCCTTTAATGACTGTGCGATGAAAATCACTCCTCTAGCTTTTTTGCTTTTTGCTGGGATCACCTTCGGTTCGATGGCCGCTCCTGCCAAGGCGATTGAATCCTCCAGGCCAACAAGTACCGAGCGGAATCGCGATTCCAATAAAGCTCTCCCGGTTGTCGCACAACAACCGGGAGGTGGCACACCTTCCACGGGGGGATGTTGCTGCTGTAGGTAGTCCAAGATCGTCATGAACTGACATCGCCAGATTTGTGAGTTCTGCCAGTCTTCTGATCAACCACTGCGGGTTTTCAGACGACTGGCTTTCTGCTTTCGGTGCAGCGATTCAGCTCGGCGAGAATACCGCAGATCTCCTCCTGATCTGGTTGCCGGCAGAGCCCTCTGAGCCGCCGTAGCTGATCCTGGAGTTTATGCAATTCATTCACGCGGGCATCGACCTCGGCGATCTTCTCGTCCAGCAGGGCATTCACCGTCAGACAGCTTCCGGCTGGGGCGTCCCGCGCCTCGATGAGGAGGCGCACCTCCTCCAGGCTCATGCCAAGGCTGCGGCAGTAGCGGATGAAGCGCAACTGCTCCACATGCCGCGGCGAATAGAGGCGGTAGTTGCCATCCGTGCGTTGCGGCGGCGTCAGCAAGTGCTCGCGTTCGTAATAGCGGATGGTTTCGATCTTGACCCCGGTGGACCGTGCCAACTCGCCGATCTGCATGGATTCATCCCCTTGGGTAGGCATGTCGGGCGGACAAGCCTCCCTGGCGCAACGCTAGGCCCTTGACCCTGAAGCCACTTCAGGCTTTTCAATGACCGCATCTCCACCCTTCTCTCAGTCTGTGAGCAGCGCTACACCATCCAAGCTCCTGTCCAGTCGTCGGGCCGCCCAGGAGCCAGGCCGGCCCTGGGTGCGCCTCACCATGGCCGTGCTCGCCACGATCGGCATGATCGATACCGGCTCGATCACCGCCAAGCGTTGGGGTTGGATCGGCAGCCTGTCCTGTCCGGGCGGTAGCGATGGCTGCGACAAGGTGCTCGGCAGCGCCTGGGGCACGCTGCTGGGCCAGCCACTATCTCTGTTTGGATTCCTGGCCTACGGCACGGTGCTCCTACTGGCCCTGATGCCGTTGCTGCGAGGGGGTCGGCGGGCCCCTGCCTCGGAGGGCAACTGGTGGGCTCTGTTCCTCGTCAGCTGCGGCATGGCCGTCTTCAGCCTGGTGCTCATGGGGCTCCTGGTCTTCGAGATCAAGGCCTTCTGCACCTTCTGTGTGGTGTCAGCCGCCCTCAGCCTGGCGCTGTTCCTGTTGAGCCTTGTTGGAGGTCGCTGGATCGACCTCGGCCAGCTGATCTTTCGCGGAGTGATGACAGCCCTCCTTGTCGGTCTGATGGGGCTGGGCTGGGCAGCCTCGGCGGACCAGCCTGTCGCCGCAAGCGGACGGGCGGCTCCCGCTGTGGTCAGCGCCAGTTCGCCGGCCAAGATTGCCCTGGCAGAGCATCTGAGCAGCGTCGGTGCCCGGGTGTTCACGGCGTACTGGTGCCCCCACTGCCATGACCAGAAGGAGGCCTTCGGCAAGGAGGCCGCGGCCAAGCTCCAGGTGATCGAATGTGCCGAAGACGGCGCAAACAGCCAGGCGCAGCTGTGCAAGCAGCAGGGGGTTCAGGGCTATCCCAGCTGGCAGATCAAGGGCGTTATGGATTCGGGCGTCAAGCCGCTGGATACCCTCGCCGATCTCAGTGGCTACACGGGTCCGCGTGACTTCTGAACAGGCAATCACCCTGCCAGGCCAGCCATTCTCCGATAAGGGACCAACGCCATCCTCGCCCTAACCTCCAGCTCCGCTGGCATCGCTTCATGCCTACTGCACCGCTCGGCACCGCCTCTCGCATCGACACTCAGGCCGTGGAGGTGCCTGCCGGCCTGGGCACGTTGCGCACGTTTCTGCGGGTGCTCGGTCCCGGGTACCTGGTGGCCGTCGGCTACATGGATCCGGGCAACTGGGCCACCGATCTGGCGGCCGGGTCCCAGTTCGGGTACCGCCTGCTGTGGGTGATCGGGCTCTCCAGCCTGATGGCGATGGTGCTCCAGTCGCTCTGCTGCCGGCTAGGCATCGCGACGCGGTTGGATCTGGCCCAGGCCTGCAGCCAGCTCCTGCCGAGGTTCTGCCGGATTCCCCTCTGGCTGCTGGCCGAGGTGGCGATCATTGCCTGTGACCTGGCCGAGCTGGTGGGCAGCGCCATTGCCCTGCAGCTGCTTTTCGGTCTTCCTTTGCCCTGGGGGGTGGGCCTCACGGCCGCCGACACCCTGTTGCTACTGGCCCTGCAGCGCTTCGGGATCCGCCGACTGGAGGCCCTGGTAATTGCCCTTGTGGCCCTTGTGGGCGGTTGTTTCGCGGTGGAGATGTTCTTGCTGCAGCCCAATTGGAGCCAGGTGGGCCTGGGCTTTCTTCCCCAGGCCGCCAGCCTCAGGGACGGCCAGCAGTTGTTTCTGGCCGCCGGCATTCTCGGGGCCACTGTGATGCCCCACAACCTCTATCTGCATTCCTCACTGGTGCAGACCCGCCTCTGGGCCGGCGGCCGCGGGACGCAGCGCAGGGCGCTGGCCTTCAGCACCTGGGACACCCTGATCGCCCTCAGCCTGGCCTTTCTGATCAATGTCTCGATCCTGGTGCTGGCCGCCGGTAGCTTCTACGGACGACTGCCGCAGCCGGTGACGGACCTGAGCGAGGCCTACCGGTTGCTGACGCCGATGTTGGGCACCTCGCTAGCGAGCGTGCTGTTCGGCGTGGCCCTGCTGGCGGCGGGCCAGAGTTCGACGCTCACCGCCACGATGGCCGGCCAGATCGTGATGGAGGGGTTCCTTCAGATCCGTCTGCCGGACTGGAAGCGGCGGCTGTTGACCCGCGGTCTCGCCCTGATTCCGGCGATGGCCACGGTGATCCTGTTCGGGGAACGGGCCACCACGAATCTGCTGGTGCTGAGCCAGGTGGTGCTGTCGCTGCAGTTGCCATTCGCGGTGATCCCGTTGGTCTGGTTCTGCGGGCGGCGCGGTCTGATGGGCGCGCTCAGAGCACCGCTATGGCTTCAGGCAGCAGGCTGGCTGTGCGCCAGTGTGATTGTGATGATCAACCTGTCGTTGCTCAGCACGGTGCTGCGGGGCGGCTGAACTGTTGAGTTGTGGCGCTCCGCTGTAGATGACGGGCCCGTCGCCCAGTTCGACGGCGTTGAGCAGCTCCGCGGCAATGGGATCCTGTAAGTCCAGGACGCCGGAGGCGTTGACGTGACGCCCTACTGGAGTGACCTCCCCGACGACCTGCGCCTTCAGGTCGAACGACAGGAACCCGAACGCCAAGCCCTGTGGGCGAAGCTGCGCGCCTCGGCTGACTCACCCGCCGAGTTCGTGGAGCTGCTGCGCCTCAGGCTCGACAACGACGCCATCGCGGCCGCAGTCGCCGGCACGGCTCCACTGAGCCCACAGGAGGAGGCAATGAGCGAGGACGAGTTCTTCACTGCCATCGTCAAGACCAGCCAGGCGAATCACGCGGCGGCGAAGGCCCGGCAAGCCCCCAGGGCTTCGACGGTGGGGGTGATCCTCGGCGGGCGCTGACAATCAGGCCTCGGCACAGGGTTCAGTGACTATCCCCTCTAGCTTGCGGTGCCGGAATGTCACTTCACCCCCCTCATCGGTCAGACACTTACCCCCTACTTGACGCGGCCAGGGCCAGCAGTTCAGACCAGCCCGGTGCTGCTCAGCTCTCGGGCGATGGCGGCGATCTGCTCCAGCTCGGGTGGCGGCGGTGGGCCTGGGGGCAGGGCCCAGGTCGACGGCATCAGGGGGTGGCGGCTCAGGGGCGTAGCCATTCCCTCGACCGTCATTGGCTTGGTGATTTAATCCCCCCACGTATGGGGGTGGCCGCGCCCAGTTATGCCTGGGTCTCATCCCTAGGTTGTGGGGTGTGATCTTGCAGGGTCTTGAAGTCCGACCTAACCCACTCGCTGCCGTTGCAGACCCAGGGTGAGCTGGTAGCTGAGCACGGTATCGACCCGATCCTGTTCGCTCCCGAGGCGCTGATTCTTGGCCCTTCGCTGCACTACGAGTCTGGTCTGGAAGCGTGGGCGAGGGAAAAGGCCGCCGGAACCGTGCCAGGGCAGACAGGTGCTCGTAGCGGTCACCAGAGGCATGTGCGAGAGGTCCTCGCTCGTGCCGAGGGTGGCTGGTCGTTGGTTTCCGTGAAGGTGAACAAGAAGGGCTGGCCCACCTCAGGCGAAGCGTTCCTTGGGCACAGGATCCATCCCAACCGACGCAGGCCAGGCGATCGGATGAAGATCGACGTCCGGGGGTGGGATGCCATCAACCATGGCCTGGCACTGCCTCCGTTCAGCTACCAGGGGGCGGTGGAACACCTCGCTGACTACGGCTTCTCGATGCCGGCGCAGGACTACTTGCCTTGGAAGGCCTGGGACTTCATTGCGCGCCACCAGGAGATTCCAATCTGGATCGAGGAGTCGGCCCTGAAGGCGATGGCGGCCTGCTCGATCGGCCAGATCGCTGTTGGCGTCAACGGGATCAACGGAGCCGGACAGCCGGGTAGAAGTGATCGGCTGCATCCGACCCTCAAACTCCTTGCTCGCCACGGCCGATCGATCACGGTCCGATTCGATCGGCCCGAGAAGGTAACGAGCAAGTCTGCGCAGGTCGCTCAGTACTTGGCCCGGAAGCTGGAGAAAGAAGGGGCGAGTTCCTCGTGGTGGTGCTGGCTCCCAGCGATGCCGGCCAAGACAGACGACTTCATCGCCGCGATGATCCGGGGTGAGCTGGCTGCTGACCAAAAGGTCTTTCTCGACACGAAGGTCTCAACCGCCGTGAAGATAGGTAGTTACCGCAGGCTCACCGGAGCCTGGCCGAGGCACCGTATCGATCGAGAGTTCCAGGCCGCGGATGTTCTGGGCATTGCGGGTCGTGTGGTCGTCCTCAAAGGTGCGACAGGAACGGCGAAGTCGAAGGCGTTTGTCGATGCCATCACCCAGCTCGAAGCCGCGACAGGCCAGAAGCAGATTGTGCTCGGCGCGTATCACCGGGCCTCGCTCGTTCATAAGGGCGCTGCCGAGTTCGGTGTCTGTGATCTCAGCGCCCTCGCAGGCTCTGCGGAACGCGAGGGCCTCCACGGAGCGGTAGGGCGGGCGGGCCTGTTCTGTTGCGGCGAAAGCGCCTACAAGGACAGCTCCGAGATGACCCTCTGGCGGTGGTTCTGGGAACTCAAGGAGAAACCCAGGCCTGCGGTACTGATCCTCGACGAGATATCTCAAGTCCTGGCGAACTGGGTGATGGGCGGAACTGATGCCCTGCGGTCGATCAGAGGCAAGGCCCTGGATGCCTTGGAGGGATTGGTTGGGTTGGAATGCGTGAAGGTCTGGGCCGCCGACGCCCTCGTAGGTGACGTGGAGATGGAGTGGCTGAAGGGGCTGACAGGAGAGACACCTGCATTGGTGGAGAGTTCTTTTACCCGTCCTCGGCCCCTCTACCTCGCAGAGCCAACAAAGCACTCGGAGCAGACCGTGGTGCAGGCACTAACGGCCGCGGCCAACAAGGGCAGCCGGTTCTGGCTGGGCTGCGGCACTCCAACCACCCTGCACCGCCTTCTCGATGCGTTGCCCGAGGCGGCCGAAGGCACCGAGCTGCGGATAACAGGTGAGGACAAGAGCCGGGCGGACCCCAGAGTGATGCGCCTCATGGCCGACACAGAAGCCGAGGGTGCGACGTACCAGAGGGTCGGGTTCAGCCCGGCCGTATCTTGCGGAATCTCGATGGCGGAGACTCCGGTGAACCTGACGGCTGTGGTGCAGGAGTTCTGCTGGGCCGCCGAGGACGTGCTCCAGGCCCTGAACCGGGCCCGGAACACCAGGGAACGGATCCTCCTGGCCCCCAAGGCTGTGCCTGAAGCGGCAGGGATCACCAAGGAGACCTCGGCCTTCCGTGCGGCCAAGGCGCTGAAGGAGAGCATGGAAGCAGGGTCCCTGAAGGACTACGCGGCCCTCATTGAGCAAAGGCATCCCGCCACCCGGAAGGCCGTTGCCGAATTGGAAGCGCGTAGGAATTTAGAGGCGCTCGCGAACCAGTGGTGCCTGAGGGGCCTTCTGGCCGAGGAGGGCTACATCATCGAGCCGCTCGACAAGCTGATCCTCGAAGGAGCGGGGCCAGACCAGAACGACCTGGCGAATGAGCGCAAGGCACTACGCACTCCGGAGGGCATCGAGCGACACCGGTTGACTGCTCTGCAGCGACTGGTGGCCGGCACGACTTCGATCGATGCCGAGCAGCATTTGGCCAAGCGCCTGATTGAGGGGGGCACCTTCCTTGACCTGAAGCAGGTCGATGTCAGCGAGGCCTGGGCTGTAGCTCAGGAACTCCAGCTCGACATTCTTGCCGGTGCCGGCATCGTCCACGCCACAAGTGAAGAGGTAGTTGCGGTCTGGGAACAGTTGAGTCAGCTCGACAGGCAGAGCGCAAAGCGAGCGAGCAGGGCCCTCGGGGTGCGGTCCGATCGGTTGCCGGGGCCGCTGGACACTCTCGACGTCAGGAAGGTCTGGCCCTTGCTGAAGCGGATCGGGTACGGCAAAGGGAAGCCCGTCGGGGAGACGCGGGCCGAAGGGAAGAAGTGGGAGATCACCCCGATCTGCCTGGATCCCCCAAAACCATAGATCCGTCGTCGATCTGACATGGCGTGCTATGGACCCGTCGTGACAGATCGAGGACGGCCTCGCAGCGGTACCCAGTAACTCCGGGCCTCTTATTAAGAATCGGGAATTGCTGGATACCGGCTCATCCCCCAAGTGGCGACGGCGTAGAAGGGCCAGCAGGTGAAAGCCCCCAGCCGGGAGGCCAGGGGCGAAGGGGTCGGCCGCTGCTTTGGGGGTCAGGCGCTGGCGCCAAGCAGGTCGTCGTAGGCCTTGCGGGCGCTGGCGGCGCGTTGCGCTCGGGCCTCGGCCTGTCGGGCCTGGGCGTCGGCATCGAGGGGCGGCAGCTCCAGCAGGACGGCCCAGGTATCAGGGCGGCCGGGCTTCTCCCAGCCGCCGGTCACGGGGGAAACGTCCCGCTCCTCCTCCAGGTCCTCAAGGGCGGGCACGGGGTAGGCCTCCCCGTTGACGGTCACCATCGGCCAGCCCAACTCCGGCCGATCGTCATGGCTGAGGGCGTCCCAGGCGGTGGCAGGGCGAGGGCTGAGGGCCGCAGGGATGGCGCGGGGATCCATGGCGCCGGCCGGCAGCTCAGGGACGGCCGCGGCCTCCAGGACGTCAAACATTGCACCACGCAGGGAGCCCCCCATTTCGGCCAGATGTTCAGGGGGCATCTTCTCCGCCAGCAGGGCCGCAGGGTCGTCAACGTCCTCCAGCACCACGGACAGCGACTCCAGCAGGATGGCGCCGGCCTCCAGGCTCAGTCCGGGCACGCTGCCGGCCAGCACTTGGGCGGTGTGGGGGTGCTCCACGAAGTCCGCCCAGTGGTGAACGGCAACGGTCAGGCAGGCATCTAGAACAGCCTGCAGGGCCTTGCTGGGCATGTCGAGGGCAGCCGGCAGGTGGGGCAGGTTGTCGGGGTCGATCAGCTCGGCCCAGGGGGAAGCGGTGGCGGTCATGGCGTCAAAGGAGGAATGAGGTAGGTGATTGGGTCAGAGCGGAGCGGCAACCTGCTCCTCGGTCAGCACAGTTGGCAACTGCTCGGTAGCCATTCGCGAGAGGCTGGTCCGCAGCATCACCTGTGGACATCGAGAGGCGCCGCAGCGGTGCTCGGCCGAGTCCCGAGTGCTGTCAGATACGCGAGGCCTTCATCAGGCGAAGCGGTGCTCGGTGGGAGCCCCTCTAGACCCGCTGCAAATGCGGCGGACTGTTCAGCCTGTGTCGCCCTCATGTCGTGCGGTATTTGCCCGTCATAGGCCTGTGCCGTTACCACGGCAGTGCCAAAGGGTGAGCCCCCAGACCTCCCAAGGCGCTCGACACCGACACCGAGATCGGACACCACCCTCTCCGCCCAGCCCGGGCCCTCCGGATCTCTGCTGGCCGTCAGCCTCTGCACCTGCTCCTGGAGGTCACTGACTCGCTCGACCAAGGCCTCGATCGCGCGGCGAGCATCACGATCGACAGCCGCGCCGGATGCTGGCTGAGGCTTCACGACGTCGAACTGAAGAGGGTCCGGGCCGCCTCCCTGGAGCCAGCTCTCGATCAAGGCCACCAACACGCCCTGCATGGATCGCTGATGCCGGCCAGCGGCCTCCTGAATCCCGGCGTGCGCCTCGGGCGAAACCTTGAGAAGAATGCTTTTGACCGCCATGGCTATCAGACCGCTTGAACAACGCTAGCAAACCGCTGGATACCTGCAAGTGCCTGGCGTCGCTCGCCATGGCGCAGGTAGACCTCGGCGGCCATCCGCTCGCTGTGCGCCTGGGCCAGCGCAGCTGTCTTGCGGTCCAGGCCATCGGCTTGGGCTCGGATCGTCCACAAGTGCCGCAGATCCGTCCACGTCGGCAGGCAGGTGAACCCTGCCGCGGCCAGATCCTTGTGGACAAGCTTGAGCAGCCGCGAGGAATGGCGGGTGTTCCGCTCCGCCACTTCCTCGCTAGTAGACCGGTCCGTTGGGTCGATTCCAGGAACGCGCAACAGGGAGTGGTCCAGATCGGCGAGCCACCGACGGGGATGCACGGCGGCGACGAACTCCTTTTTGACCTTCGGCGAAAACCCCTGCAGCCGCATGGGTCGTTGCTCTCGATCCCATGCCTCCCAGTCGAAGAAGGGCACCTCGCTGGGGCGGCAACCGGTGGCGGCGACCACCCGGCAGAACGCTTGAGCGACGGGGTCGCTGATCAACGTGAAGATCGCCTCGACATCGCTGTCGGTGGCCGCCTCCGTGAACGCGCGCTTGACCTTGGGGGTCAGGGCACGTCGATGCTTCGGCACGACCCAGGCCTGGCCGTTCAGCTCGATCGCCCACTGGCCGACGAAGAGCCGATCGGAGTAGTTGGCCGTATCCCGGCGCACGCCATCCACCGCCCAGGCCAGGACATTGGGGCTGTCGAGGGTCAGGCCTCTTAGGTCCAGCCACTCAAAGAGGGCCTGGCCATGACGCAGCAACTTGCGCTTGCGGGCGAACCCGCAGGAGCGAGCGCGGACGTGATCGAAGAGAACCCGGTGTTGCCGGTCCAGGAGGGCATGGCAGGGCTGGCAGGTTGGACGACGCCGCTGGCGGGTGTCGCCGCCATCCAGCCACGTGCGCACCAGCCTCAGGCCTGCGGCCAGGGCCAGTTGCCGCTCGGTGGTGCTCAAGGGTCCTGGGCCTTTGCGGATCGGCACCCCATCGACCCCGTGGATCGTGCGGGTCGTGTGGGTCCGGCGCCGGCTCCAGTCGCCGCTGAGCAGCAACTTGAGGCCCTGGCGGGCGTTGCTCCACTCGTAGCGGAAGACGCAAGGGGAGATGGACTGGCGCAGCTCGTGCGTGAGCCAGCCCAGCTCGCTGGAAGGGGTCGAAGCCATGTCGGGATTGGCACCTGAGCCAGGCACCTGAGCTATAGGATCAGTATAGCGACCCGCTATAGCCGTCCCGACTGACTTTGTGCCATGCGCACTAGCGGTTTGCTAGTGGTGCAGGCAGGTGTTGAATCGGGATGACAGGATTCGAACCTGCGGCCCCTTCGTCCCGAACGAAGTGCGCTACCAAGCTGCGCCACATCCCGATGGCCAGACTTTAGGGGATGGGCTGCAGCCGGCCGGTGCCCCGGGCGTCCGGAGTGTCCTGCCTACAGTCCGCACAGCCCCGCGATGCCC
The DNA here is from genome assembly GCF_024346155.1 of Cyanobium sp. Candia 9D4. NCBI lineage: Bacteria > Bacillati > Cyanobacteriota > Cyanophyceae > Synechococcales > Prochlorococcaceae > Cyanobium > Cyanobium sp. Candia 9D4. The sequence continues at coordinate 205,702 of NZ_JAGQCK010000003.1, forward strand.
GTGACCGTCAGCGACCCCCGGCCCGCCCCCGCCAAGCCCCCCTGGCTGCGGGTCAAGGCACCGCAGCGGGAGCGGATCGGCGCGGTGGCGGATCTGCTGGTCGACCTCAGGCTCAACACGGTCTGCCAGGAGGCCAGCTGCCCGAACATCGGCGAGTGTTTCGCCGGCGGCACCGCCACCTTCCTGATCATGGGGCCGGGCTGCACCCGGGCCTGCCCCTACTGCGACATCGACTTCGACCGCAGCGTGCGGGCCCTGGACCCCACCGAACCCGAGCGCCTCGGGGAGGCGGTGCGGCGCATGGGCCTGAGCCATGTGGTGATCACCTCGGTCAACCGGGACGACCTGGCCGACGGCGGCGCCAGCCAGTTCGTGGCCTGCATCGAGGCGGTGCGGCGCACGTCCCCCCTCACCACGATCGAGATCCTGCTGCCCGATCTGTGCGGTGCCTGGGAGGCCCTGGCGGCGGTGATGGCGGCGGCACCGGAGGTGCTCAACCACAACATCGAGACCGTGCCCCGGCTCTACCGGCAGGTGCGGCCCCAGGGGGTGTACGGACGCTCGCTGGAGCTGCTGCGCCGGGTCCGTGAGGGCTGGCCGCGCACCTACACCAAGTCAGGGCTGATGGTGGGCCTGGGCGAAAGCGACGACGAGGTCCGCGCCGTGATGGCCGATCTGCGCGCCCACGCCGTCGACATCGTCACCATCGGCCAGTACCTCTCCCCCGGCCCGAAACATCTGCCGGTCCAGCGCTTCGCGTCGCCGGAGGTGTTCGAAAGCTTCCGCCGTCACGGGGAAGGCGACCTGGGCTTCCTCCAGGTGGTGAGCAGTCCGCTCACCCGCAGCAGCTACCACGCCGGCGAGGTCCGTCGCCTGATGCAGGAGCACCCCCGCTGAGACCAAGGGGATCCCGATGCAGGATTGGGATTCCGCCGCCCCGTGGTCCGGTCATGAGCAAACTCGCCTCCGTCGGCCTCCTGCTGGCCCTGCTCGCACCGGCGGAGCCGGCCCTGGCCGTGCCCCACGTGTACACGGATGTGGTGCTGGGGGTGGACAACCTGATGGCCTGCGTGGAGAACGCCAAGACCGTGGCCAGCAAGAACGGCTTCACCGACGACGTGCAGGTGACCGGCACCGGCAAGAGCCGCTCTCTCTACGCCGACCACGCCAGCCTGCCCATGGCCCTGTCGATCAGCTGCAGCAGCCAGCTGGGTGCCGTGTCGATCGCCGTGGCCGGCATGAACAACGACGACACCTTCGCCGCCTTCCAGAAGGTCTACGACGACTTCTGAGCCTGGCCCGCTGAACCGCAGACCTGCTCAGGCCGCCACGACTTCCCGTTCCGCCAGACCCACCGTGGCCTTCTCGCTGGGGGGGACCAGCACCCGGAAGCGGGCCTTCCAGGTGGGCCAGTCAGCCAGGATCGCCGCCGCCCTGGCGCTGCCGGTGGCCTGCAGATGGGCCTCCAGCAGGGGCAGCAGCAGCCCCTCCTGTTCGGGGGTGGTGAGGGGCACCAGCGCCACCGACTCGGGGTTGAGGCGGGCCGCCAGACCTCCGGTCTCGTCGAGCAGGAAGGCCACACCGCCGGTCATGCCGGCAGCCACGTTGCGGCCGGTGCTGCCCAGCACCACCACCACGCCGCCGGTCATGTACTCGCAGCAGTGGTCACCGACGCCCTCCACCACGGTGCGGGCGCCGCTGTTGCGCACGGCGAAGCGCTCGCCGGCCCGGCCGAGGGCGAACAGCTCCCCGCCCGTGGCGCCGTAGAGGCAGGTGTTGCCGAGGATCACCTGGGCACCGGGGTCACGGACGGCGGCCGGCGGCACCACGGTGATGCGGCCGCCGTTGAGCCCCTTGCCCACGTAGTCGTTGGCCTCGCCCACCAGGCGCAGGTCCATGCCCTGGAGCACGAAGGCGCCGAAGCTCTGGCCCGCGGCACCCTGGAACGTGAGGGAGAGGCCCCCCTGGAAGCCGGTGTTGCCATGCAGGGCGGCGATTTCGCCGGACAGCCGGGCCCCCACGCTGCGGTCGGTGTTGACGATCGTCAGCTGGCGCACGACATGGCCGTGGGCGTCGATCGCGGCGCGCACCTCCGGGTCGGCAAGCAGGGCGTCCTCCAGCACGGGGCCATTGCCGTGGGCCTCGTCGTCGTGCCGCAGCCAGCCGCGGTCTGCGGCGGCGGGGATGGGATCGAGCAGGCAGGAGAGATCGAGGGCGCTGGTCTTGGTGAGGCGGATGGCACGGGGCGCCAGCAGATCGGTGCGGCCGATCAGGTCCTCGAGCCGGGCCACCCCCAGCACGCTCAGGAGCTGGCGCACCTCCTCGGCCACGAAGACGAAGAAATTGACCACGTGCTCGGGCAGCCCGGTGAAGCGCTTGCGCAGGGCCTCCTTCTGGGTGGCGACCCCCACCGGGCAGTTGTTGGTGTGGCAGACGCGGGCCATGATGCAGCCCTCGGCGATCATGGCCACCGAGCCGAAGCCGAACTCCTCGGCCCCCAGCAGGGCGGCGATCAGCACGTCCCAGCCGCTCTTGAGGCCGCCGTCGGCCCGCAGCAGCACCCGGTCCCTCAGACCGTTCTCCAGCAGGCTCCGGTGCACCTCGGTGAGCCCCAGCTCCCAGGGGCTGCCGGCGTGCTTGATCGAGCTCAGCGGCGAGGCGCCGGTGCCGCCGTCGTGGCCGGAGATCTGGATCACATCGGCGTTGGCCTTGGCCACACCGGCGGCGATGGTGCCGATGCCGATCTCGGCCACCAGCTTCACCGAGACCCGGGCGGCGGGGTTCACCTGGTGCAGGTCGTGGATCAGCTGGGCCAGATCCTCGATCGAATAGATGTCGTGGTGGGGCGGCGGTGAGATCAGCGGCACGCCCGCCTTGCTGTTGCGCAGCCAGGCGATGTAGGCGTCCACCTTGGGGCCGGGCAGCTGGCCGCCCTCGCCGGGCTTGGCGCCCTGGGCCACCTTGATCTCCAGCTGGCGGCCGCTGCGCAGGTAGGCCGGGGTGACGCCGAAGCGGCCCGAGGCGATCTGCTTGATGGCGGAACAGGCGCTGTCGCCGTTGCGGAGTCCGCGCAGGGTGGGAAGCGTGGGGGAATGGCCCTCGCCGTCGACGTCGTGGAGGGGGTGGTACCGGGCGGGATCCTCACCGCCCTCGCCGCAGTTGCTCTTGCCGCCGATGCGGTTCATCGCCACCGCCAGCACCTCGTGGGCCTCCCGGGAGAGGGCCCCCAGGCTCATGCCGCCGGTGCAGAAGCGGCTACAGATGCTCTCCACGCTCTCCACCTGCTCGATCGGCAGGGGGACCGGGGCCGGGCGCAGTTTGAGCAGATCCCGCAGCGCTGTCACCGGACGGTTCTCCAGCAGGGTGCGGTAGGTGGAGAAATGGTCGTAGCCGGGGCCCGCCGCCACGGCGGCGTGCAGGGCCTTGGACATCTCCGGGTTGTTGAGGTGGAACTCCCCGCCGGTGCGGTACTGCACGAAGCCCATGAACTCCAGCTTGGTGCGGTTGAGCTCCGGGTAGGCCTTGGCGTGGAACGCCAGGGTTTCGCTGGCCAGATCCTGCAGGCTGAGGCCGGCCACCCGGCTGGTGGTGCCGGTGAAGGCCCGATCGATCAGATCGGCGCCGATGCCGATGGCTTCGAAGATCTGGGCGCCGTGGTAGCTGGCGAGCAGGGAGATGCCGATCTTGGAGAGGATCTTGCGCAGCCCCTCCTCCAGGGCCTTGCGCACGTTGGCCTGGGCCGTGTCGGCGTCGAGGCGGGGGAGCTTGCCCCGCTCGATCATCGACTGGGTGCGGGGATGGACCAGCCAGTGGCGGGTGGTCTCCCAGGTGAGCCATGGGCAGACCGCGCTGGCGCCGTAGCCGATCAGGCAGGCGAGGTGGTGGGTGCTCCAGCACTGGGCGGTGTCGACCACCAGGGAGCACTGCAGACGCAGGCCGAGCCGCAGCAGGTGGTGATGCACGGCCCCCACCCCCAGCAGGGGGGGGATGGCCATGGTGCCGGCACTGATGCCGCCGCCGGTGCGGTCGGAGAGGACCAGGATCTGGGAGCCGCTGCGCACGGCCGCCTCCGCCTCGAAGCAAAGCCGATGCAGGGCCTGCTCGAGGCCCTCGGGCCCGCTGGCCACGGTCAGAAGCGTGGAGAGGGTGGTGACGCCGAGACCGTGGGAGCCGAGATCCTCCAGTTCGGCCTCGTTGAGCACCGGGGTGGTGAGGTGCAGCACGGCGGCACCGGAGGCATCGGGCCGCAGGGCCGAACCGCGCCGGCCCAGGTGCATCTCCAGGCTCATGACCAGCTTTTCGCGCAGCGGGTCGATCGGGGGGTTGGTGACCTGGGCGAAGCGCTGCTTGAAGTAGTCGTAGAGGAGGTGGGGCTTGGAGGAGAGCACCGCCAGGGGGATGTCGTCCCCCATGCAGTAGGTGGGCTCCTTGCCCTGGCCGGCCATGTCCTCGATCACCAGATCGAGGTCCTCGGCGGTGAAGCCGAAGGCGGTCTGCTGCTGGAGGAGTTCCAGTTCGCCGAGGGTGCGCTCCTGCTCCCAGACGCCGGGGGACAGGCTGCGGCGATGGTCGAGCAACCAGCCGGCATAGGGGAGACGGGCCGCCGTCTCCTCCTTCACATCCCAGTTGCGCAGCAGCCGGTGCTGCTCCAGGTCGACGGCCAGCATCTGGCCGGGGCCGAGGCGCCCCTTCTCGATGATCCGGGACTCCTCCAGTTCCACCACGCCCGTTTCCGAGCCCATCACCACGTAGCCGTCGCTGGTGATGCAGTAGCGGGCCGGCCGCAGGCCGTTGCGGTCGAGGGTGGCCCCCACCATGCGGCCATCGCTGAAGACCAGCAGGGCGGGGCCGTCCCAGGGCTCCTGCAGGCAGGCGCTGTATTCGTAGAAGGCCTTGATGGCGGGCCGTTCGTCCAGCTCGGGCTGGTCGCGGAAGGCTTCCGGCACCAGGGTGAGCAGGCTGTCGGTGATCGGCCGGCCGCTGCGCACCATCAGCTCGAGGGTGGCGTCGAGGTTCGCCGAATCGCTGAAGGCGGCGTTGACCAGGGGCCGCAGGTCGCGGGCGGCATCCCCCCAGACAGCCTCAAGATGGGATTCGGCGGCCCGGGCCCAGTTGATGTTGCCGAGCAGGGTGTTGATCTCGCCGTTGTGGCCCAGCAGGCGCATCGGCTGGGCCAGGGGCCAGCGGGGCAGGGTGTTGGTGCTGAAGCGGCGGTGGTACACCGCGAAGGCGACGCTGAAGCGCTCGTCCCGGAGGTCGGCGTAGAAGGCATCGAGCACCTCCGAGCGCACCATGCCCTTGTAGACGACGGTGCGGGCGCTGATCGAAGCGAAGTAGAGATCGGTGGTGTCGGCCCCCCAGACCTCCCGCACCCGGTCGACGGCGCGGCGCCGCAGGCGGAACAGCAGGGATTCGAGGGCGTCGACGTCGGCCATGACGCCGGGCACCGCATCGGGGGCGGCCAACAGCCACTGCTCAATGGCCGGGGCGTTCTCCCGCGCCAGGGGACCGAGCACCTCGGGAACCACCGGCACCTCCCGCCAACCCAGGCTGAGCAGCCCGAGGCGCTCGGCCTCCTCATCGCAGATCCGCCGGGCCTGGTCGCGGCGGGCGGGGTCCGCCGGCAGGAACAGCATCCCCAGCCCCCGCACGACCGCCGTGGAGGCCGCAGCCGCCGGCCAGACAGCCTCCAGGTAGGTCCAGGGGATCGCGGTCAGCAGGCCAGCCCCGTCGCCGGAGTCGCCGTCACCGCCGCAGCCGCCCCGGTGCTCCATGCAGCGGAGTCCCCGCAGGGCCTGCTGGAGCACCCAGTGGCTGGGAACCCCTTCGAGGTGGGCCAGGAAACCCACCCCACAGGCATCCGTCTCGCCAGGGCCTGGGGTGGAGCTGTCGCGGTGGGGCCAGACGGGGACGGAGGAGGACATAGGCCAGGTTGGGGCTGCTGAGACGGAGCTGGAACGGGCTTGGAGGGATCAAGCCTAAGGACGCCGGCAGGGGGGGGCCTGCCGAGGAGCTGCCGTGTCACCCGTGCAGCAGCCGTGTCCGCAACGACAGGGCGAGCCATCGATCCTAGGCAGCCGCCCCCACCCGGGAGCGGTGGGACTAACTTTTTGCCTCAGGAGCAGGACGTCATCGATGGCCAGGACTCTGCCGATCACCCTGGCCCTGCTGGCCCTGATCGGAGCTCCCCCGGTCACCAGGGCAGCCCCGCCGCCGATCCCCCCGGCCCTGCCGGAGCTGCCGGCGCCACGCGCCAGCCGGCCCGGGAGCCTGCGGGGGGCCCCCGCTGCGGAGGTCGGCGGCACCGGGCTGACGCTCAACGGCCGCAGCCAGCAGGCCGCCTGGCGCTGGAGCGGCGAGGACCCGCGCCGGCCGGAGGCCCTGTGGCTGCCGCTGGAGGTGCTCGAAGGCCAGCTGGGCTTCAGCAGCCACTCCAGGCCCGATGGCGCCCTGGCCCTGGAGTGGTTCGGCCGGGAACTGCTGGTGCCACCGGCGCAGCAGCGGTCCCTGGCGGATGAGGTGGCCGTCGACGTGGCGGGCCTCCTTCTGGACATGGGCGTGACGGTGGAGCGCCGCGGCGAGCGGCTGGAGCTGCGCCTGCCGGCGCCGCGGCTGCTCCAGGTGCGCAGTTCGGAGCAGGCCGGCGTCCGCCGGGTGGTGCTGGACCTCGACGGACCCACCCTGGTGCGCAGCAGCGAGGGGAGCCTGCAGCTGGCCCTGCTCAGCCGGCCCGACCAGCTGGCCCAGCTCACCGCGCGGGGCCTGCGCAGCGGCGCCGTCGGGGCGGACCTGACCCTGGCGGTGCCGGGCGGCGGCGCCCCGCTGCGCACCTTCACCCTGGGGGGTCCGGCCCGGGTGGTGATCGACCTGCCCCAGGGCGCCGGCAGCGTCGGCACGGCGCCGGAGGCGCCGGCCCCGATCGATCCGCGGCTGCTGGCGATGCTGGGCTCCCAGCTGCGCTGGGACCAGCAGGTGCGCAGCGTGGGCGGCACCCGGGTCCTGGTCAACGCCGTCCGCATCGATCCGCGCAGCGGTCCCCTGGAACTGCGCACCCTCAGCCGCCCCGACGGCATGGCGGGGCTCAGCTCCCTGACGGCCCTGGCCCAGCGCCAGGACGCCCTGGTGGCGATCAACGGCGGCTTCTTCAACCGGGTGCGCCGGCTTCCCCTCGGCGCCCTGCGGGACCAGGGTCGCTGGCTGTCCGGGCCGATCCTCAACCGCGGCGTGGTGGGCTGGGAGCCCCGCAGCCTGCCGCGCTTCGGCCGCCTGCGCCTGGAGGAATGGATCAGCGACGACCGGGGCCAGCGTCTGCCGCTCCTGACCGTGAACAGCGGCCTGGCCCAGCGGGGCCTGAGCCGCTACACGGCCGAGTGGGGTCGGCTGTACCAGGCCCTGACCGGCTCCGAAACGGGTCTGCTGCTGAGCGGCGGCCAGGTGCAGCGCCGGATCGGCAGCGCCGAACTGGCGGCGGGGCTGCCGCTGCGGCCGGAGGAGACCCTGGTGGTCGCCCGGGGCGGGGCCGACCTGCCCTGGAGCGAGGGGGACCGGCTGCGGATCGAGAGCCGGCCCAGCGATCCGGTGGGCAACGCCTCCTCCGTGATGGGGGGCGGACCGCTGCTGCTCCAGAACGGCCGGATCGTGCTCAACGGCGCCGCCGAAGGCTTCGGGGCCGCCTTCCTGGGCCAGGGGGCCCCCCGCACCGTGGTGGGCAGCGACGGCACCCTGCTGTGGCTGGTGACCCTGGAGGGAGCCGGGGGGGGCGCCGGGCCCACCCTCTCCGAGACCGCCTGGCTGCTGCAGCAGATGGGGCTGGTGGACGCCCTCAACCTCGACGGGGGCAGTTCCACCGGCCTGGTGATGGGCGGCAGCCACCGGGTCAAAGGGCGCGGCGTGGCCGGCTCGGTCCACAACGGCCTGGGCCTGGTGCCCATCGGGGGAGGCGAAGCCGCCACCCGCCTGGGGCCGGCCGGCAGGCCGCCGGGCGACTGATTCCTGGGACGGAACGGAACCACTGGCAGAGTGGCCTGAGTCGTTTCGTCGCCGTGCCCAGGGGCCACAGCCTCCGTCTCACCGCCGCCGCCGCCGCCGAGCTCTGCCGGCAGGCGGCCGTGGCGGGCACCCCCGGGCTGATGCACCTGGAGCTGCTCGAGGGTGCCTGTGAGGCCTGGGCTATCCGCCTGCGCCCGGGCCACCTCTCCGGCACCCCCGTGGCCCGGGCCGACGGCATCACCCTCTATTCCCCCGGAGACCAGCTGCCCCTGCTTCAGGGACTGCAGCTCGATTACCGCGGCGACCTCAGCGGCGGGGGTTTCCTGGTGCGCTCCGGCCCGGGGGTGCGCACCTGTGCCTGCGGGGCCGCCTTCAGTCGCGAGACATGAGCGGGACGACGACGAAGTAAGGTGTCGGATTGTCGATACGGTCGGACGTCCGACCTGTCCACCCAGAAGTCCCCACCGAGCAGCACCCGGCCCTCGATGCCCACTATTCAGCAGCTGATCCGCACCGAGCGGCAGCGTCTCACCCGCAAGACGAAGTCGCCCGCCCTGCGCGCCTGCCCCGAACGGCGTGGCGTCTGCACCCGGGTGTACACCTCCACCCCGAAGAAGCCCAACTCGGCGCTGAGGAAGGTGGCCCGTGTGCGCCTCACCTCCGGCTTCGAGGTGACGGCCTACATCCCGGGTATCGGCCACAACCTTCAGGAGCACTCGGTGGTTCTGATCCGCGGCGGCCGCGTCAAGGATCTGCCCGGTGTCCGTTATCACATCATCCGCGGCACCCTCGACACCTCCGGGGTCAAGGACCGGCGCCAGTCCCGCTCCAAGTACGGCGCCAAGACACCGAAGGCCTGAGCCTTCGCGCCCCCGGCTCTCCGCGGCCGACCTCCTCCTCCCCCGCCTTTTCTCCCTCCGTTCCATGTCCCGCCGCAACGCCGCCGAGAAGCGCCCGGTCCTGCCGGATCCCCAGTTCAACAGCCGCCTGGCCTCGATGATCGTGGCCCGGCTGATGAAGCACGGCAAGAAGTCCACGGCCCAGCGCATCTTGTCCGATGCCTTCACCCTGATCAACGAGCGCACCGGCGCTGACCCCCTCGACCTGTTCGAGACGGCGGTCCGCAATGCCACCCCCCTGGTGGAAGTGCGGGCCCGTCGGGTCGGCGGTGCCACCTATCAGGTGCCGATGGAAGTGCGTCAGGAGCGGGGCACCGCCATGGCGCTGCGCTGGCTGGTCAACTTCTCCCGCGCCCGCAACGGCCGCAGCATGGCCCAGAAACTGGCCGGCGAGCTGATGGACGCGGCCAACGAGGCCGGCAGTGCCGTCCGCAAGCGGGAGGAAACCCACAAGATGGCAGAAGCCAACAAGGCTTTCGCCCACTACCGCTACTGAGCTACCCCGGGGGCCGGATCCCTGGGCTGATCCGGTTCCCCCAGACCTGAGCGATCACCGGTCTGTAGAGTTACGCCCGTTTTTTGTCGACCCACCCCCGGAGAACTTTCCCGTGGCCCGCGCCTACCCCCTGGAACGCGTCAGAAATATCGGAATCGCCGCTCACATCGACGCGGGCAAGACCACCACGACCGAACGGATTCTGTTCTATTCCGGCGTGGTCCACAAGATGGGCGAGGTGCACGATGGCGCCGCCGTCACCGACTGGATGGAGCAGGAACGCGAGCGTGGCATCACCATCACCGCGGCCGCCATCTCCACCAGCTGGAAGGACAACCGGATCAACATCATCGACACCCCCGGCCACGTCGATTTCACGATCGAAGTGGAGCGCTCCATGCGCGTGCTCGATGGTGTGGTCGCCGTGTTCTGTGCCGTGGGCGGCGTCCAGCCCCAGTCGGAGACCGTCTGGCGCCAGGCCGACCGCTACAACGTGCCCCGGATCGTGTTCGTCAACAAGATGGACCGCACCGGTGCCAACTTCCTGAAGGTCTACGAGCAGATCAAGGATCGCCTCAAGGCCAACGCCGTGCCGATCCAGCTGCCGATCGGTGCCGAGGGCGATCTCAAGGGCATCATCGACCTGGTGCGCAACAAGGCGATCATCTACACCAATGATCTCGGCACCGACATCCTCGAAGAGGAGATCCCCGCCGACATGCAGGACGAGGCTGCGGAATGGCGCCAGAAGCTGATGGAGTCGGTGGCCGAAACCGACGAAGAGCTGATCGAGGCCTTCCTCGAGAACGGTGAGCTCACCCAGGAGCAGCTGATGCGCGGCATCCGCCTCGGGGTGCTGCAGCACGGCATGGTGCCGATCCTCTGCGGCTCCGCCTTCAAGAACAAGGGTGTCCAGCTGGTGCTCGACGCGGTGGTCGACTACCTGCCCGCCCCCGTCGACGTGCCTCCGATCCATGGCCTGCTGGCCGACGGCAGCGAAGCCACCCGCCCCTGCGACGACAACGCCCCCTTCAGCGCCCTGGCCTTCAAGGTCATGGCCGACCCCTACGGCAAGCTCACCTTCGTGCGCATGTACAGCGGGGTCCTGCAGAAGGGCAGCTACGTGCTCAACTCCACCAAGGACAAGAAGGAGCGCATCTCCCGCCTGATCCTGCTCAAGGCCGACGAACGCGAGGAGGTGGACGAACTGCGGGCCGGTGATCTCGGGGCCGTGCTCGGCCTCAAGGACACCACCACGGGCGACACCCTCTGCGTCGACTCCGACCCGATCATCCTGGAATCCCTGTTCATCCCCGAACCGGTGATCTCCGTGGCCGTGGAGCCCAAGACCAAGGGCGACATGGAGAAGCTCGGCAAGGCCCTGCAGTCCCTCTCCGAGGAGGACCCCACCTTCCGGGTCTCCACCGATCCGGAAACCAACCAGACGGTGATCGCCGGCATGGGCGAACTGCACCTGGAGATCCTGGTCGACCGCATGCTGCGGGAGTTCAAGGTGGAGGCCAACATCGGCGCCCCCCAGGTGTCCTACCGGGAAACCATCCGCGGCAGTGCCAAGGGTGAAGGCAAGTTCGCCCGCCAGACGGGCGGCAAGGGCCAGTACGGCCACGTGGTGATCGAAATGCAGCCCGGCGAGCCGGGTTCAGGGTTCGAGTTCGTCAACAAGATCGTTGGCGGCATCGTTCCCAAGGAGTACATCGGTCCGGCGGAAGCCGGCATGAAGGAAACCTGCCAGTCCGGCGTGATTGCCGGTTTCCCCATGATCGATGTCAAGGTCACCATGGTGGACGGCTCCTATCACGACGTCGACTCTTCGGAGATGGCGTTCAAGATCGCCGGTTCCATGGCCTTCAAGGACGGCGTCAAGAAGTGCAATCCCGTACTGCTTGAGCCGATGATGAAGGTTGAGGTCGAGGTCCCCGAGGATTTCCTCGGTTCGGTCATCGGCGACCTTTCCTCCCGCCGTGGTCAGGTCGAAGGACAGTCCGTCGACGACGGTCAGTCCAAAGTCCAGGCCAAGGTGCCGCTGGCCGAAATGTTCGGCTATGCCACCCAGCTCCGATCCATGACCCAGGGTCGGGGTATTTTCTCGATGGAGTTCAGCCATTACGAGGAAGTTCCTCGCAATGTGGCGGAAGCCATCATTTCCAAGAATCAGGGCAATTCCTGATCTTTCTTTCCATCCAACCCACCCCCCCGATTCTTTCCTTCCATGGCACGCGAGAAGTTCGAGAGGAACAAGCCTCACGTCAACATCGGCACCATCGGTCACGTTGACCACGGCAAGACCACCCTCACCGCCGCCATCACCAACGTGCTGGCGTCCCAGGGCATGGCCAAGGCCCAGGCCTACGACGAGATCGATGGCGCCCCTGAGGAGAAGGAGCGGGGGATCACGATCAACACGGCCCACGTCGAGTACGAGACCGGCAAGCGTCACTACGCCCACGTCGACTGCCCGGGTCACGCCGACTACGTCAAGAACATGATCACCGGTGCCGCCCAGATGGACGGCGCCATCCTGGTGGTGGCCGCCACCGACGGCCCCATGGCCCAGACCAAGGAGCACATCCTCCTGGCCAAGCAGGTGGGCGTGCCGGCGCTGGTCGTGTTCCTCAACAAGAAGGACATGGTCGACGACGAGGAGATCCTCGAGCTCGTCGAACTGGAGATGCGTGAGCTGCTGAGCAGCTACGACTTCCCCGGTGACGACATCCCCGTCATCGCCGGCTCCGCCCTCAAGGCCCTTGAGTACATCCAGGCCGGCAAGAAGGCCGTGCGCGGTGAGGACGAGTGGGTCGACAAGATCCTCGACCTCATGGATGCGGTCGACGAGGCCATCCCCGAGCCCGAGCGTGAGATCGACAAGCCCTTCCTGATGGCCGTCGAAGACGTGTTCTCGATCACCGGTCGGGGCACCGTCGCCACCGGTCGTATCGAGCGCGGCAAGGTGAAGGTGGGCGAGACCGTCCAGATCGTCGGCATCCGCGACACCCGGGAAACCACCGTCACCGGCGTCGAGATGTTCCGCAAGCTGCTCGACGAGGGCATGGCAGGCGACAACGTCGGCCTGCTGCTGCGCGGCATCCAGAAGGAAGACATCGAGCGCGGCATGGTGCTGGTGAAGCCCAACTCCATCAAGCCCCACACCAAGTTCGAGGGTGAGGTCTACGTGCTCAAGAAGGAGGAAGGCGGTCGCCACACCCCCTTCTTCGCCGGCTATCGCCCGCAGTTCTACATCCGCACCACGGACGTGACTGGCCAGATCACCGCCTTCACCGCCGATGACGGCTCCAACGTGGAGATGGTGATGCCCGGCGACCGCATCAAGATGAGCGCCGAGCTGATCTGCCCGGTCGCCATTGAGCAGGGCATGCGCTTCGCCATCCGTGAAGGCGGCCGCACCATCGGTGCCGGCGTGGTGTCCAAGATCGTTCTGTGAGGCTGATCTAGCCTGTTCAAGGGAGCTTCACCTCGGTGGGGCTCCCGCTTCCGGAACCGTCGGTTCCCTCTGCACCTCGACAACCCGTTGCCGCGGCACTCCCGCCGCCCATCTGCCGCCCTTCGACCGCGTTTCCCTTCCGATGACCGCCTCCATCCCCCAGCAGAAGATCCGCATCCGCCTGAAGGCCTTCGATCGCCGCATGCTGGATCTGTCCTGCGAAAAGATCATCGAAACCGCCGATCACACCGCTGCCACGGCCATCGGCCCCATCCCCCTGCCCACCAAGCGCAAGATTTACTGCGTGCTGCGCTCGCCCCACGTCGACAAGGATTCCCGTGAGCACTTCGAGACGCGCACCCACCGCCGCATCATCGATATCTACAGCCCCAGCTCCAAGACCATCGACGCCCTCATGAAGCTCGACCTGCCCAGTGGTGTGGATATCGAAGTCAAGCTCTGATGCCGATGGGGCCACAGGGCTTCGCCGGGCTGGTCGCTCTCTCTAGGATCGCGATACACCCCGAGTTGCCCTGGTTGATCCTTCCGCCGCCGCCCTTCGATCGCCCCTTCCCCCCTGCCGCCAGCGGCATCCTGCTCGCGTGACTGACCTGGCCGTCAGGGAGTTGCCCCTGTTCCCCCTCCCCGATGTGGTGCTCTTCCCCCAGGAAGTGCTGCCGCTCCACATCTTCGAGCCGCGCTATCGCATGATGCTGCGCACGGCGATGTCGGAGGACAGGCGCTTCGGGGTGGTCCGCTGGGATCCCCAGAGCAAGAAGATGGCGGAAGTGGGCTGCTGCGCCGAGATCCTCCACTGCCAGGTGCAGGACGACGACCGCAGCAACATCGTCACCATGGGCCAGCAGCGTTTCCGGGTGCTCGACATCGTGCGCGACACCCCGTTCCGCGTCGGCATGGTCAGCTGGATCGAGGACACGGTGAGCGAAAGCCACGAAGAGCTCGAGACCCTCACCAGCGACGTGACCCGGGCCCTGCGCGACGTCGTCGATCTCACCGGCAAGCTGATCGGCAAGCCCTCCTCCCTGCCCGCCGATCTGCCCGACCTGCCGCGGGAGCTCTCCTTCTGGATCGGTGCCCACCTCGGCGGTCCGGTGGCGGACCACCAGCAGGCCCTGCTGGAGATCACCGACACCGGCGAGCGCCTGCGCCAGGAATTCGAACTGCTCGACCAGACCCGGCGCCAGCTGGCGGCCCGCACGGTCCTCAAGGACACCTTCTCCAGCCTCGGCGACGGCAGCAGCGAGACCTGAGCCATGCCGAGCCTCCTTCCGGGCGGCGCCCTGCTGCCCCTCCTCCTGACGGGGGGTGCCCTGGCCGCGATGCTGGCCGCCCTGGTGTGGCAGCGCCGCTCGCGGGCCTACCTGTCCCCGGCCAGCGTCGCCGCCGCCTATGACCGCTGGACCGACGACCGGCTGCTGGAGCGGCTCTGGGGCGAGCATGTGCACCTGGGCCACTACGGTGCCCCCCCCGCCCCCCGCGACTTCCGCGCCGCCAAGGCCGCCTTCGTCCACGAACTGGTGCGCTGGAGCGGCCTCGACCGCCTGCCCCCCGGCAGCCGCGTGCTGGATGTGGGCTGCGGCATCGGCGGCAGCGCCCGCATCCTGGCTCGCGACTACGGCTTCGAGGTGCTGGGGATCAGCATCAGCCCGGCCCAGATTGCCCGGGCCCGGGAGCTCACCCCCGCCGATCTGCCGAACTGCCGGTTCGCCGTGATGGATGCCCTGGCCCTGGAACTGCCGGACGGGGGCCCTGGGGCGGGCTTCGATGCGGTCTGGAGTGTGGAGGCCGGCCCCCACATGCCCGACAAGCAGCGCTACGCCGATGAGATGCTGCGGGTGCTCCGGCCGGGGGGCTCTCTGGCGGTGGCCGACTGGAACCGCCGCGACCCGAGCGTCGCCCCCATGAATCGGCTGGAGCGCTGGGTGATGCGCCAGCTGCTCGACCAGTGGGCCCATCCGGAATTCGCCAGCATCCCCTCCCTGAAGCGGAATCTGGAGACCAGCCCCTGGAACCGGGGCCTGACGATCAGCACCGCCGACTGGACGGCGGCCACGCTCCCCTCCTGGGTGGATTCGATCCTTGAAGGCGTGCGCCGCCCCGGGGCGGTGCTGGGGCTGGGCCCCCGGGCCGTGCTCCAGGGACTGCGGGAGACGCCGACGCTGCTGCTGATGGACTGGGCCTTCCGTAACGGCCTGATGCAGTTCGGGGTCTTCCGCGGTGAGGCGCCTGAAGCCGAGGCCACGGCGGGGCGCGGCTGACTCAGTCGGCCCTCTCCTCGGCGGCGAGGTTGGTGAGGGGATAGGCCCCGAACAGGGCCAGGTGCTCGCAGAGGGGGCTGAGGTCGGCGATCGCCCCGTCCAGAGGCTCGGCGCCCTCGGGAAGCTCAAGATCGACGAAGAAGATGTACTCGCCCATCTCCCGCTTGGACGGACGCGATTCGATCCGGCTCATGTTGAGCCCCTGGCGCGCGAAGCAGCCCAGCGACTCCAGCAGGGCACCGGGCTGGTTGGAATGGAGCGAGAACGCCAGGCTGGCATGGGGGCCCCGGTGGGAGCGCTCGCCGCGGCGCAGCAGCAGGAAGCGGGTGCAGTTGCCGGGCACATCGTTGATCGGGTGGGCCAGCACCTCCAGGCCGTGCTCGGCCGCCGCCTCCAGGGAGGCGATGGCGCCCCGGAAACGGCTGCCCCGCACCAGCCGGGCCGCCTCGGCCGTGGAGCTGGTGGGCAGCTGCAGGGCCTGGGGCAGGTGCTCCCCCAGCCACAGGCTGCACTGGGCCAGGGCCTGGGGGTGGGAGAGCACCTCACTGATGGCGTCGAGGGGGCCCGTGCCCACCAGGGCGTGGCGGATGGGCAGCACCAGGGCCCGGGCCACCGCCAGGTCAGGGTGCTCCCAGAGGGCATCGAGGCAGCTGGTGACGCCCCCTTCGACGGAGTTCTCCACCGGCACCACCGCCAGATCGCAGTCGCCGTCGGCCAGGGCCCGGATCACGGCGCGGATGCCCTGCTGGGGCACGAAGGCCACCGCCTCGAGGCCCTCGAGGGCCGCCAGTCGCTGCGCCGCCTGCTCACCGTAGGTGCCGACGGGACCGAGAAAGGCGAGGCGCATGGCAGTGGAACGCTCTGGGGTGATCGGTAGGATCATGGCCTGCCGGCCCGCAGGCCATGTCCCTGGCCTTCAGCGCCAGTCAGCAACTCGATCTCCCGGTGGCCAGCGAGGCGGATCGCCTGCCCGCCTACCTCGATGATGAGCAGCGGGTGGTGCAGGCCCTGCTCGACCCCACCCAGCTCGAACCCCTCGGCCCCGGCCGTTACCGCTACACCGTCAGCCAGGTGCGGGTGTTCCAGCTGAAGGTCCAGCCGGTGGTGGAGCTGCAGGTGGTGCGTCGCCATGGCCGACTGGAACTGGAGGCCCTCGACTGCCAGCTGGAGGGACTCGGGCTGGTGGAGGACTTCCGCCTCGGGCTCTGCTCCTGGCTCGCTGCCGCCGACGGCGGCCTCACCGGCGAAGCCAGCCTGTCGGTGACGGTGAGCCGTCCCACCCTGCTGCAGCTGATCCCCCCCACGGTGCTGGAGGCCACGGGCCGCTCGGTGCTCGGCGGCATCCTGCTGGGCATCAGGACCCGGGTGAGTCAGCAGCTGCTGGGGGATTTCCAGCGCTGGTGCCGATCGACCTGAGGAAGCTGCGGCGGTGCAGGGGCGTGGGTCCCAGCCGCTGGATCGCCTCCCGGTGCTGGCGGGTGCCGTAGCCGGCGTGGCGCTCCAGGCCGTAGCCGGGGTTGCGCAGGGCCAGGCGCCGCAGGAGGGCATCCCGCTCCTGCTTGGCGAGCACGCTGGCGGCGGCGATCGCCGCGCAGCGGCCGTCACCGCCCACCAGGGTCGTCTGGGGGCCGTCCCAGCCCCGCAGGGGCAGGACCCCATCCACCAGCAGCAGCCGGGGGGGGCGGGGCAGCCGTTGCAGGGCCCGCAGCATCGCCCATTCGGTGGCCCGTCGCACCCCCCAGCGATCGATCTCGCCAGCGCTGGCCTGCCCCAGGGCCCAGGCCAGGGCCTGGTGGCGCAGCAGGGGAACCAGGGCCTCGCGGCGCCGGGCGCTGAGCTTCTTGCTGTCGTTCAGGCCCGCTGCCGCCAGGGTGGCCAGGGCCGTTGCCGGCAGCACCACCGCCGCGGCGAACACAGGGCCGAACAGGCTGCCCCGGCCGACCTCATCCACCCCGGCACAGTCTGCGGGGTCGAGTCCGCCCCAGACCGATGCGTCGGGGTGACCGAGGGCCTCGGGGCCGGGACGCCGGAAGGCGTCGGGGCCGGGACGATCAGCCAGCGGCGGAGGAGCGGCGGCGGCGGCGGCGGGGCTCACCGGGGTCGGCGGCCGGAGAATCCGTGGCGGGCACAGCGGCGGCGGCGGCCACCGGGACCGGAGCCGCCACCGCGACCGGTGTCGATCGGCCGGAGGAGCGGCGGCTGGGAACGGCCACGGTCACCAGCTCGGACGGGACCGCAGTGGGCAGGGGTTCGAACGGGGCCGGCGTGATCTCGAGAATGGGGATCGCCTCGTGCACCGGGGAGTCGAAGGCCCCGGCAGCAGCGGGGGATTCCACCGCCTCGGGCGCGTCGGCCATGCCGTTGGCGTCGGCCGTGCCGTTGCGGCCCTCGCCGTTACGGCCGCGCCGCCGGCGACGGGAGCCGCTGGCGGCCAGCTGCTGACGGGCTTCCTCGAGGACGGCCTCGGGGTCGGCGTCGGGGCGCACCACACGCACCATCAGGCTGTCGCCGCTGGGGACCGGATCAAGCAGCAAGGCCGGACTCAACCCCATCCAGCCGTAGACCAGCTCCTGTTCAGGATCCATCGGCACGGCCAGCACCTCGGGCTCCTGGCGGCGCTGCGGAGCGTCGCTGGCGACACTCTCCTGGGCCGCCGGCGGGACGACGGCGCTGCCGTTGGCACCGCCCTCGGCGTAGCCGCCCAGGGCCGGGGGCTCGGCCCCATCGGAGCCGCGCCCGCCGCGGCCGCCACGGCGGCGGCGGCCACTGCCGCCGGACTCACCGGCGCCGGTGGAGGGGCTGGCCACTTCGGCCCGGGCCGAGGCCGCCGAGCGCACCAGGCCCGAGACCGTGGCCAGGGGCTGGAGGGTGTCCTTGCCGGGCAGCACCGCCACGTGGCCCAGACCGCCACAGCTGGGGCAGGCTCGGCCGAAAAGTTCGTAGATGTTCTGGCCCTGGCGCTTGCGGGTCAGCTCCACCAGGCCGAGCTCGGTGAGCTGGGCGATCTGGGGACGGGCCGTGTCGTCGCGGCTGGCCTGGGTGAAGTGCTCGAGCAGCTGCAGCTGGTCACGACGGGACTCCATGTCGATGAAGTCGATGATCACGACGCCGCCGATGTTGCGCAGCTTGAGCTGGCGGGCGATCTCCACCGCCGCCTCGCAGTTGGTCCACAGCACCGTCTCGCGGGCGTTGGCCGAGCGGGTGAAGGAGCCGGAGTTGACGTCGATGACCGTGAGCGCCTCGGTGGGCTCGATGATCACGTAGCCGCCGGAGGGCAGATCCACCCGGGGCTTGAGGGCATCACGGATGGCGGCGTTGACCCGGTAGTGCTCCAGGATCTCGGTGGGTTCGCCGTGGTGCTCCACCAGCAGGTTGGCCTGGTCGGCGCCGAGGAAGGCGTTGACGCGCGCCACCGCATCGGGGCTGTCGACCACCACCCGCAGCACCTCGGGGCTGTAGAGATCGCGCAGCACCCGGTGGATGAAGTCCTCATCCCGGTTGAGGAGCACCGGAGGGGAGGCCGTCTCGGCCGCCTGCTGGATCGATTCCCATTGGCGCAGCAGGGCCTCGAGGTCATCGATCAGCATCTCCTCGCTGACGTCCTCGGCCTCGGTGCGGATCAGCAGGCCGGCGCCGGGGGGCTTGATCAGCACACCCAGGGCCCGCAGGCGGTTGCGCTCGTTCTCGCCGTTGATGCGCCGGGAGATGTTGACCCCCTGGCCGTGGGGCTGGAGCACCAGGAAGCGCCCCGGCAGGGACAGGTTGCCGGTGAGACGCGGCCCCTTGGTGCCCGTGGGCTCCTTCATCACCTGGACGAGCACCTTCTGACGGGGCTCGAGCAGCTCGGTGATGCCGGCACCCCCCTTCTTCAGGCGCAGGGGACCCAGATCGGTGATGTGGATGAAGCCGTTCTTCTCGCTTTCGCCGATGTTGACGAAGGCGGCATCGATCCCGGGCAACACGTTCTCGACGGTTCCGAGGTAGACGTCACCGATCTGATAACGACCCTGGGCGACGATCAGTTCATCGACGCGTTCGTCGTTGAGCACTGCGGCGATCCGCAACTGCTCAGCGATGACGATCTGCTGGGGCATGGAAGAGATGGTGGGCTCAGTGGAGCCCTGCCGGGGGGCAGGTGGGGGAAGGAATCGGACGGCGACCGTGACGGCCGCTCAGCCTCTGGAGGAGATCAGGCCAGACCCCGGAAACAAGGGAGTCGGCGGTTGCCTGGTCGGGCCCCCCGTAGCCAGGGGGCCCGGATGGGAGCAGTGACGTCGACGGGCCGGCAGCGTGACGAAAGGAATGTCGTTCCTTCCCGATGCAAAGCAACGAAGACCGAACCAAGCAATGTTGACTGTGATAGCGCTTTCGCCGAGGAGCTTCTAGAAAGCGTCCCTGATGCAGAAGCGTCTGGGCAGAGGAGAAAGTAGGGAGGGAGCCCCGCTATTCCTGTCTCTGTCTAGGGCGAACTTAGCATGCGTCCAGCCGGAGGCAACGGCGCTGGACCGCACCGAGCACCAGCGGTTGGCCGAGGCCGGTGCTCAGCCAGTGGCGCAGATGGTCCGGCCGCAGGCTGCGGCCCTGGGGATCCACGGCGGCCTCCAGATCCAGCACCTGGTCCCCCCCTGCCGCGGAGGGGGTCCTCGGGGGCCACCAGGTGGAGGTCGAGCAGGTAGGGGCGGCACTCGCGCTCCCGGGGGCGGCCCTTCTTGTCCTGGTCCTGCCAGGGCAGGCTGGTGGCCTCCAGCAGTGCCGCGACCGCCGCGGCCCAGCGCTCCGGCGTCAGTGCCGCCCGATCGGGGGCCGCCGGATCCGGGCCCGGCCGGAGGGTGAACCGCCACTGGGCGGAACGGATCTGCTGGGCCAGGCCGGGGGTCTCGAGGGGGACGGCCCGGACCGAGAGCAGGGTCAGCTCGGCGCTGAGCTGCGCCTGCAGGCACTCCCGGGCCGTCTCGGGGTCGACCGGGGCGGCGAAATCAAGGTCGAGCCATTCGTGCAGGCCCTCCACCCCCAGGGGCAGGGGCACGGCCACCTGCAGCCGCGGCAGGGGATGGAAACCGCCCGTGAAGCTCACCGGCAGGCCGCTGCGGCGCAGGGCCCGCTCCATCAGGCGCAGGGTGTCGAGATGGCTGATCAGGGCCAGGGAGCCGGTCTTGGCGAAGGCGAAGCGCAGCCGGCAGACCCGCTCGCTGGCCGGCGCCCGCGGCGGCAGCGGCGGCGGCACGGGCGGTGGCGGGATCACCACGTTGTGCCCCAGCTCCGGGCCGCAGACCCCGCAGCTGCTGCAGCCCTCGAAGGAACAGTCGGGCACGACGGCGGCGGCGAGGGCCCGGCCCAGGTCCTCCGCCAGCCAGGCCTTGTCGACCCCGGAATCGATGTGGTCCCAGGGCAGGGGCTGGCGGCAGAAGGCCTCCAGATCGCCGGTGGCGAAGGCCTCCGCCGCGCTCCAGCCGCCCATCTCCAGGGCCCGGTAGGAGCCCCCCAGGCCGGCGGCCTCGATGGCGCCGGTCCAGGCGGCATGGCTGCGCTCGGCGGATTCGAACCAGGCATCCAACCCCGCGCCGGCCCGCCAGGCCGCCTCGATCACCGGCGCCAGGCGCCGGTCGCCGCGGCCGACGAAGTCCTCCACCGCCGACAGCCGCACGTCGGTGTAGTTGGTCTTGATCCCCCGCAGGGGCCGCAGGGCGTCGCGCAGCAGTTGCTGCCGGCGCCGGAATTCGGCGGTGGACACGCTGTGCCACTGGAACGGCGTGTGGGGCTTGGGGGTGAAGTTGCTGATCGTGAGATTGAGCTGCAGCCGTCCCAGGTCGCGGCACTGCTGCTGCAGCCCCCGGCAGGTGTCGACGATGCCGAGCACGTCGGCGTCGGTCTCGCCCGGCAGGCCGATCATGAAATAGAGCTTCACGCGGTTGTAGCCGTTCTCCATGGCGGTGCGGATGCCGCGCAGCAGCTCCGCATCCGTGAGTCCCTTGTTGACGATGTCCCGCAGGCGCTGGGTGCCGGCCTCGGGGGCGAAGGTGAGCCCGGCCCGGCGGGTGCCGCCGAGGATGTGGGCGATGGAATGGTCGAAGCGATCGACCCGCTGGCTGGGCAGGGTGAGGCTGACGTTGTGCTCCGCCAGCCGGTTGCGCAGCTCCACCCCCACCGCCGGCAGGGAGAGGTAATCGCTGCAGCTGAGCGACAGCAGCGAGAAGTCGCTGTAGCCGGTGCGGAGCATGCCCTCCTCCACCGCTTCGATGACCGCCTCCGGCTCCACGTCCCGGGCCGGGCGGGTCAGCATCCCCGGCTGGCAGAAGCGGCAGCCGCGGGTGCAGCCGCGGCGGATCTCCACCGTGAGTCGGTCGTGGACCGTCTCGATGTGGGGCACCAGGCCCATGGCGTAGTGGGGCATGGGGGTGGCGGTGCGCCGCTGGATGCGGGGCGCCAGGCCCGGCTCCAGCGGCCGCAGGCTCACGCCGTCGGGCCCGGGGGCATACAGGGAGGGCACGTAGACCCCGGGCACCTCAGCCAGATCCCGCAGCAGGGCCCGGCGGCCCAGGCCGGCGGCCCGGCCCTCGGCCACCACCAGGCCGATTTCGGGCAGCAGCTCCTCCCCATCCCCCAGGGCCAGAAAATCGAAGAAGGGTGCGAAGGGCTCGGGGTTGCCCGTGGCGGTGGGGCCGCCGGCGAAGATCAGCGGCGGTGCCGCCGGGTGGTCCAGGGGCAGGTCGCCCCGGTCGGCGGCACGGATCGGGATGCCCGCCAGATCCAGCATCTCGAGGATGTTGGTGCCGCCGAGCTCATAGCTGAGGCTGAAGCCGAGGATGTCGAAGGCGGTCAGGGGCCGATGGCTCTCCACCGCGAACAGGGGCGCCCCCCGCTCCCGCAGCCGGGCCGCCAGATCGGGGGCCGGCAGGTAGGCCCGATCGCACAGCTGGCCCGGAACGGCATTGAGGATCGCGTAGAGCAGCACGTGGCCGAGGTTGCTGGCGCCGACCTCATAGACCTCCGGATAGGTGAGTGCCCAGCGCACCCGGGCCGCCGACCAGTCGCGGGGCTCCACCCCCCGCTCGTTGCCGAGGTAGCGGGCCGGCCGGGCGATGCCGCCGTCGACCAGCTCGGCGAAGGCGACGGGAGCGTCGGCGGTGCGGGCGACGAACGCGTCGGCGGTGGCGGAGGGCACGGCGGCGACCGGCGGGCTGCAGGCCGAGCGTAGGCAGGCCGGCCCGCGCCATAGGAAGATGCCGGCTGGCCCCGCCGCCCCGCCTTCCGCTTCCCACCCATGGTCCAGGTCAACGACAGCTATCTCCGGCTCAAGGCGGGCTACCTGTTCCCCGAGATCGCCCGGCGCGTCAAGGCGTTCACGGAGGCCCATCCCGGGGCGGCCGTGATCCGCCTGGGGATCGGCGACGTCACCGAACCCCTGCCGGCGGCCTGCCGGGAGGCGATGCAACAGGCGATCGAGGCCATGGGCACCCGGGAGGGCTTCCACGGCTACGGCCCCGAGCAGGGCTACGGCTGGCTGCGGGAGGCGATCGCCCGCCACGACTTCCAGTCCCGGGGCTGCGAGGTGAGCGCCGAGGAGATCTTCATCTCCGACGGCTCCAAGTGC
Source organism: Cyanobium sp. Candia 9D4 (assembly GCF_024346155.1). Classification (NCBI taxonomy): domain Bacteria; kingdom Bacillati; phylum Cyanobacteriota; class Cyanophyceae; order Synechococcales; family Prochlorococcaceae; genus Cyanobium; species Cyanobium sp. Candia 9D4. The sequence goes on from NZ_JAGQCK010000003.1 coordinate 228,416, forward strand.
GACAGCAGCAACATCCTCGACATCCTCGGGGCCGGCAACCGCATCGCCGTCACCGATCCGGTCTATCCGGTGTACGTCGATAGCAACGTGATGGCGGGCCGCACCGGCGACGCCGACGGGGGCGGCCGCTACGGGGGCCTCACCTACCTGCCGATCACCGCGGCCAACGGTTTCGTGGCCCCCCTGCCGGAGCAGCCGGTCGACCTCATCTACCTCTGCTTCCCCAACAACCCCACCGGCGCGGTCGCCACCCGGGAACAGCTGAAGCAGTGGGTGGACTACGCCCTGGCCCACAACGCCCTGATCCTCTTCGACGCCGCCTACGAGGCGTTCATCTCCGATCCGGAGCTGCCCCACTCCATCTACGAAATCGAGGGGGCACGGCGCTGCGCGATCGAGTTCCGCTCCTTCTCCAAGAACGCCGGCTTCACCGGCACCCGCTGCGCCTTCACCGTGGTGCCCCGGGGACTCACCGGCACCACGGCCGCCGGCGAGCCGGTGGAGCTGTGGGGCCTCTGGAACCGGCGCCAGAGCACCAAGTTCAACGGCGTGAGCTACATCGTGCAGCGGGGCGCCGAAGCCGTGTACTCGCCGGAAGGCAAGGAGCAGGTGCGGGGCCTGATCCGCTTCTACATGGAGAACGCCGCCATCATCCGCCGGGAACTGGAGGCTGCCGGCCTGCAGGTGTACGGGGGCCAGCAGGCCCCGTACGTGTGGATCAAGACCCCCGACGGGCTGGATTCCTGGGGCTTCTTCGACCACCTGCTCAACCAGGCCCATGTGGTGGGCACCCCCGGCAGCGGCTTCGGCGCGGCGGGCGAGGGCTATTTCCGCCTCTCCGCCTTCAACTCCCGCGCCAACGTGGACGAGGCGATGCGCCGGATCCGGGCTCTTTAGAGTTAGCCCCTGTCAGGACCGGAGCGGCCATGCCCATGACCATCCCGCCCTTCGCCACCGTCTCCACCACCCCGGCGGCCACCGAAACCCCCTCCCGTTCGCCGGGGGGGGCCGCCGTGATCGAGAAGGCGCCGGAGCGGGTGCGCAAGACCTCACCCCGCTACAAGGTGCTGCTTCACAACGACCCCGTGAACAGCATGGAGTACGTGGTGAACACCCTGCGCCAGGTGGTGCCCTCCCTCAGTGAGCAGGATGCGATCGCCGTGATGCTGGAGGCCCACAACACGGGCGTGGGACTGGTGATCGTCTGCGATCTGGAACCGGCGGAGTTCTACTGCGAAACCCTCAAGGCCAAGGGCCTGACGAGCACGATCGAGCCGGAGAGCTGAGTGGGCCCCCGCTGGAGCGGCACCCTGCTCTACGTGCCGCTGCTCTACGGCCTGGGCTGGCTGCTGGTGCGGCCCCTGGGCGGTCTCGCCCCGGGGCTGCGCCCTGATCAGGTCGATCTGGCCGGGGCGGTGGTGGCCCTGGTGCTGCTGCTGCTGACCCTGCCGCTGCGGTTACGCAGGGTCTGGGGGGAACCCCATCCATGGCGGAGTCTCGGGGTGCTGGCCCCGCTGCCGGCGGTGCTGGGGGCCTTCGGGAGGGGACTCCTGCGGGCCCTGGCGCTGCTGGCCCTGGTGGCGGTGGCCCTGCTGGCCTCGGGAAGCGCCCGCTGGATCGGCCCGGCCGGCCTGGACGGAGGGGAGCTGCTCAACGCCCTGGCCCTGCTGGTGGGGGTGGGCTTTGCCGAGGAGCTGGTGTTCCGCGGCTGGCTGTGGGGCGAACTGCAACGCCAGATGCCCCCCCGTGGCGCACTGCTGCTGCAGGCGGCCGTGTTCGCCCTCGTCCACCCCTGGAGCCAGGCCGGCGGGCTAGGGGCGGTGGGCCTGCTGGGGGGGCTGCTGCTGCTGGGGCTGAATCTGGCCCTGGTGCGCCGGGACGATGGCGGCGTGCTCTGGGGAGCGGTCGGCCTGCACGGCGGACTGGTGGGGGGCTGGTTCGCCCTGCAGGCGGGCCTGCTGGAACTGCTGCCAGGCGCCCCCCCATGGCTGGCGGGCCCGGGCGGCACCCAGCCCAACCCCATCGGGGGTCTGGTGGGGTGGATCGGGCTGGGGGGACTGCTGGTGCTGCGGCGCTGGCGGAAGACGTAGCGCTCAGCGGAGCCGAGGCCCGCGGCCAGGGAGCCTACAGAACAAAGTCGGCGGCGATAAAGGTATGCAGGCCATTCACCTGGATGGTGAATTCAGCTCCCGTCACGCCAGTGGTGTTGGCTTCCAGAATGGTATTGGTGCCGTCCTGGAAGAAACGCAACTGGCCCGCAGCCGAGAAGGCCGCATTGCCGATGAAGGTGAAGTTCTGGTTGCCACCCGCGCCAGTGTTGGCATCTATCGCATTGACATTGATGAGGTCGCCTCCGGCAACGCCAGCGCCCTCGAAATCCGTGATGCTGTCACGGGTCGCCGCCGTCGTACCGGTTTCAGCGCTGGCAGTGTAGAGGAAGGTGTCATCTCCGGAACCTCCTGTCAGCAGATCCACCCCCAGGCCACCGGTCAGGGTGTCGTTGCCACCGCCACCATCGATGGTGTCGTTGTTTCCGAGTCCGTTGAGCCTGTTGTTCGAGCTGTCGCCGGTGAGTGAGTCAGCTCCACCATTGGACCGCACATTTTCGATCCCTGCGATCGATGAAAAACCACTGGCCGTGCCGAGTGCCAGGTTGACGGTGACACCCCCAGGCGTCGATTCGTAGAGCAGTACATCCCCCGTACCTGCCCCGAGGTTGGCCGTCACCGCCTCCACGTTCGTCAAAGTTCCGCCTTCAAAGGCCGTGATGGACGTTCCGTTGAAGGTGACGTTGAGAATTTGATCGCCCGCACCAGAGGTGAGCGCCAGGGTGTCGGCGTCAGCCCCCCCATCCACTGCATCGGCACCATGGGAATCAACGGTGTAGTTGATGGTGTCATTGCCGGCCCCACCGCGGACGGTGTCGTTACCGGTGCCGCCGGTCAGGGTGTCGTTGCCCGCGCCTCCCAGCAGAACATCGGCCAGGTCGCCGGTGGAAATGGAATCATTGCCATCATCACCGCTCACCCAATCGGCGAAGCCGGCGGCGAGGGAGAGCGTGTCGTTGCCCTGCCCGGCGGCGGTGAGCTTGGTGAAGGCCGTGCCATTGACGGTGCTGGTCCCGGTGAGGCTGATGGACTTGTTATCGCCGGCATCCACATATTTGAGCGCCAGGCCCGGTCCGCTGAAGACGTTGGTGCCGGTCAGGATCGGCAGCACCCCGACAGTGGGGCCAGTGATGCGAAGGCCGAAGCCATTGGCAATGGTCAAAAACGTGTTCGATGTCAGCGTGATGAGCTTGCTGACGTCATAGAGATCAAGATAGGAGCCATTCTCGAAGGTATTGCCGCTCAGCGTCGCAGCCACATTGCCGAGGATATTGCCCGTGGGGCGCACCACGGTCTGGTTGTCAGAGCGGGTGAACAGATTGCCGGAGATCTGAACCGAACCGGCGGCAACGGAACCGGTGAAATTGAGGATGTTGAAGCTGCTCAGAAAGCCGGCTTCATCGAAGAGGCTGTCGCGGATGAGAAGGCTGCCACTGTTGTTCCAGCTGTGAAGGAAGGCGGAACCTCCAGCCCCGGTCAAGGGGTTGAACCCACCCTGCCCCTTGATCGTGACCGCGACATCATCCAGGGTCAGATGCGTCGTGATCGGAGCGGTGGCCGAAAACGAGGTCAACGACATGTAGAGGTTGCCGTTGCCGTTCCAGCCGGTGTGGGTGCCTCGGAAGGTGACATCCTGCACAACGAAGGCGCCGGAGGTGGCCCGCAGCAGGGCGTTGCCATCGGCGAGGCCACCGGCGCTGTAGTCCAGGGTCAGGTTCGCGACCGTGCCGGGCCCGTTGGGGCCATCCGTGTTTCTCTGAAAGATGCGGGTGTCGTTGACGATGGTGCCCGCCTCGGATGTGCCGCTCACGGCGTAGCCGGAGGATCGGACCACCCCGGGGACCGAGGACTGCTTGGCCAGGGACCGGATCGTGTCGTAAGTGCCATCCGCCAGCAGGATCGTGTCCCCTGCCGCTGCAGCATTGATGGCTTCACGCAGCGAGGGGATGCCGGACGGATTGACGTTGATGGTGGCCATGCTGGGGAAGTGCTTGGGGGAGCCTGGGTGGGGGCAGGCTTGCAGGACAGGGGCCTGAAACCACCACTGGACCGCCCCGTAAAGGTAGGCGACCCAAAGAGTCACGACTGTTCGTTGCGTCAATCGTGACTGGGGTCCTGTTGCTTTCCGCTCAGAGCGTCGCCGTGGCCAGGGCCCGGCGCCCCTCCACCGGCGCCCGCAGCGCCTGCTCCAGGGGAGCCACGCCGTACTCCCGCTCGAGCAGGTCCATCACGGTGCGGCCGAAGTCGGCCGGATTGCGCTCAAAGGCCTCCAGGCAGATCCGGCCGAACACCCGACCCATCGGTTCCGGGTTCCACAGCAGCTTGCGGGCCGTCCAGGGCATGAGGCTCATCGGGTCGTAGCCGGGCTTGAGCATCCCCTGGTCGAAGGCGTACTGCTCCAGGTGGGTGTGGGGCTGGAGGCCGATGAAGAAGATCGCCGGCTCCACCAAAGCGGCACCGAAGATGCGCTCCAGTTCCCGGTGATAGGCGATCGTCTGGCGGATGGTCTCGGGCCGTTCGTCGATCACGTTGAACGAATAGTTGACGGAGACATGCTCCCGGAAGCCGGCTGCCGCCAGCATCCGGCAGTTCTCCAGCACCGTGCGCAGGTTGTAGCCCATGCGCATCTTGCGGACGAGCTCCTGGGAGCCCGAGGTGATGCCGATCTCGAAGTAGCTCATCCCCGTGGCCACCATCAGCTCGGCCAGCTCGGCATCGAGATTGTCGGCACGGATGTAGGCCGCCCAGCGGATGTCCGTAAGGCCCTCCGCCTGAATGGCCCGCAGCAGGTCCTTGGCGTCGTCGATGTAGCGCCGGGCTGGGATGAACTGGGCATCGGTGAACCAGAAGCCCCGCACGCCACGGTCATACAGCTGGCGCATCTCCCGCACCACCTCGGCGATCGGGTTGACGCGCACGGCCTTGCCCTCCACCACGGTGTAGACGCAGTAGCAGCAGTTGTGGGGGCAGCCGCGCTTGGTCTGGACGCCGACGTAGAAGTCACCGCCGTCGAGATACCAGTTCAGCTGGGGCCAGATCGCTTCGATGTAGGCGTAGTCGCAGGCGGTCTTCTCCAGGCCCGCCGGCTGCTCGTGGATCAGGCCCGGACGGGGGGCCTCGCCCACCACGTAGCAGCGTTCGCCAGCGAGCGACTGGCGGCGGATCAGTTTCTCCAGCAGCCCTTCCCCCTCCCCCACCGACACCACGGAGCCGATGGGCAGGCCGCGGCCCAGCTGCTCGTAGAAGACGCTCACCGCCCCGCCGCCGATCACCACCCGGGCCCCGGGGTTGTGCCGGCGGGCGCGCCGCAGACCCCGGCGCACCAGCCGCAGGTTGCGCCACAGCTCGCCGTAATAGGAACCCATCAGCCGCAACCCGCCGATCGCCCCCCGCAGGCGCTTGAGGGGATTGGCGGAATAGAACACCTCGAAGGAGTTCTGCAGCGGATTGCCGCCCCGGCCATCGACCGGGGCGTAGATCTGGATGTCCCGCCAGGAGAACACCAGCAGGGTGGGCCGGAACTGGTCGACCACCTCCAGGAGCACCCGCTGCACATCGAGGAGAGGCACAGCCGCCAGATCCAGGATCCGCTGGGGCAGCGTGGGGAAGCACTTGTGCAGGTGATCGGCCAGATAGATCGGGCCGATCGGGAAGATCGGATTACAGGGCAGCCGCACGAGCAGCACCCGTTGATCGCTCACGGCTGACGCGGCTCGAGGGGGTCCCCGGACGCTAACAAGCGCGCCCGGGCCGCCGGTGGGGGGGCGGCCGCCCGGGGGCAGGGGGCCGGCGAGGGGAGCCTGGGAGGGGGGTCGCGGGAGGCGCCCACCTCGAAGCAAAGCTTTTCTTCATGAAGGCGGCCCTCACACTCCGCAACACACTGTTACAGTGCTGCGGGGGACGGAATCCCGCCCCCATCTCCTTCCACCGACGCGGCGTTTGCGCGCCAGTGCTCGGTGTCTTCCTTCTACGCACTCATGACCGCCACTCTCCAGCAGCGCTCCGGCGCTTCGGTGTGGAACCAGTTCTGTGAGTGGGTCACCTCCACCAACAACCGTCTCTATGTCGGTTGGTTCGGTGTGCTGATGATCCCCACCCTCCTGGCCGCCACCATCTGCTTCATCGTCGCCTTCATCGCGGCGCCCCCCGTCGACATCGACGGCATTCGTGAGCCGGTCGCCGGCTCCCTGATGTACGGCAACAACATCATCTCCGGCGCTGTTGTTCCTTCCAGCAACGCCATCGGCCTGCACTTCTACCCCATCTGGGAAGCCGCCAGCCTCGACGAGTGGCTGTACAACGGTGGCCCCTACCAGCTGGTGGTCTTCCACTTCCTGATCGGCGTCTTCGCCTACATGGGCCGCGAGTGGGAACTCTCCTACCGCCTCGGCATGCGCCCCTGGATCTGCGTCGCCTACTCCGCCCCCGTGGCGGCCGCCAGCGCCGTGTTCCTGATCTACCCCTTCGGTCAGGGTTCCTTCTCCGACGGCATGCCCCTCGGCATCAGCGGCACCTTCAACTACATGCTGGTGTTCCAGGCTGAGCACAACATCCTGATGCACCCCTTCCACATGCTGGGTGTGGCCGGTGTGTTCGGTGGCTCCCTGTTCTCCGCCATGCACGGCTCCCTGGTGACCTCCTCCCTGGTGCGTGAAACCACCGAGAGCGAGTCCCAGAACTACGGCTACAAGTTCGGCCAAGAGGAAGAGACCTACAACATCGTGGCCGCCCACGGCTACTTCGGTCGCCTGATCTTCCAGTACGCCTCGTTCAACAACAGCCGCAGCCTGCACTTCTTCCTGGCTGCCTGGCCGGTGATCGGCATCTGGTTCACCGCCCTGGGCGTGAGCACAATGGCCTTCAACCTGAACGGTTTCAACTTCAACCAGTCCATCCTGGATGGCCAGGGCCGGGTGATCAACACCTGGGCCGACGTGCTCAACCGTGCCGGCCTCGGCATGGAAGTGATGCACGAGCGCAACGCGCACAACTTCCCCCTCGACCTGGCCGCTGCCAGCGCCACCCCTGTGGCCCTGACCGCCCCGGCGATCGGCTGATCCAGCCTCTCCAGATTTCTGGAACCTTCCAACCCCCTGCGCGAGCAGGGGGTTTTTTCATGGCGACGCGGTTCATGGCGACGCGGTCCGGCTGGGTAGGCTCCCTGCTTCGGAAAGCCCGATGGGCAGGGCGGTGCGATGGGCAGCAGTTTCGGCGATCTCTTCCGGATCAGCACGTTCGGCGAATCCCACGGCGGTGGCGTGGGGGTGATCATCGATGGCTGTCCCCCCCGGCTGCCGCTGGATCTGGAGCAGATCCAGGCCGATCTCGACCGACGCCGTCCCGGCCAGAGCCGCATCACCACCCCCCGCAAGGAGGAGGACCGGGTCGAGATCCTCAGCGGTCTGCTCGACGGGGTCACGCTCGGAACGCCGATCGCGATGGTGGTCCGCAACAAGGACCAGCGCCCCGGGGACTACCAGGAGATGCAGGTGGCCTTCCGGCCCTCCCACGCCGACGCCACCTACCAGGCCAAGTACGGCATCCAGGCCCGCAGCGGCGGCGGCCGCGCCTCGGCCCGGGAAACGATCGGCCGGGTAGCCGCCGGGGCGGTGGCCAAACAGCTGCTGGCCCGCACCCATGGCACCGAGGTGATCGCCTGGGTGCGCCGGATTCACACCATCGAGGCCACGATCGATCCCGCCGGCGTGAGCCTGGAGGCGGTGGAGGCCAACATCGTGCGCTGCCCCGACGCCGCCACCGCTGAGCGCATGATCGAGCGCATCGAGGCGATCGGGCGCGATGGGGATTCCTGCGGCGGGGTGATCGAATGCCTTGTGCGGCGGCCGCCGGTGGGTCTGGGCATGCCGGTGTTCGACAAACTGGAGGCGGACCTGGCCAAGGCGGTGATGTCGCTGCCGGCCACCAAGGGCTTTGAGATCGGCTCCGGCTTCGGCGGCACCCTGCTGCGCGGCAGCGAGCACAACGACGCCTTCCTGCCCAGCGACGACGGCCGCCTGCGGACCGCCACCAACAACTCGGGCGGCATCCAGGGGGGCATCAGCAACGGGGAGGAGATCCAGCTGCGGGTGGCCTTCAAGCCCACGGCCACGATCCGCAAGGAGCAGCAGACCATCGATGCCACCGGCGCCGCCACCACCCTGGCGGCGAAGGGACGCCACGATCCCTGCGTCCTGCCCCGGGCCGTGCCGATGGTGGAGGCGATGGTGGCCCTCGTGCTGGCCGATCACCTGCTGCGCCAGCAGGGCCAGTGCAGCCTCTGGTGATCCGCCCGATCAGGGCCGTTGCGGCAGGTCAGTCAGCACCTGCCGCAGCAGCTCCGGCCCCTGGGCCACCAGCGACGAGCCCAGGGCGACGGCACCGACCCCGGCCTCGAGCCAGGGACGCACATCGCCGGGACCGAGACCGCCGGCGGCGATGCAGAAGGGGAGCGGTGGGCCGAGGGGATCCCGCAGGCGCCGCCAATGGCCGATGCCGACGCTGGCGGCGGGGAACAGCTTGACGATCGGACAGCCCAGGGAGCGGGCCCGGTTCACCTCCGTGGGGGTCATCACCCCGGGAACCAGGGCGAAGCGGGCCATGGCCGCCGTCTCCAGCAGCTCAGGCTCCAGGACGGGGGAGACGCCGTAGGAGAAACCGGCCTCCAGGGCGGCGGCGAGGGCCGCGGGGGTGCAGATCGAGGCCGCCCCCAGCCGCAGGTCGGGGAACGCTTCGATCAAGGAGCGGCACTCGGGGATCCAGGCCGACCCAGGCCCCCAGGCGATCTCCACATGGCGCACCCCCAGCGCAGCCAGCTGGCCCAGCTGGGGGGCCAGGAGCGCTGGCTGCTCAGCACGAAGCACCACCAGCAGGGGCTGGTGGTGCAGAGACTGGATCAGGGACTCGCAGGGAGGCCTAGACGTAGGCGGCCACCGTCACATCGCGGGAGATGAGCAGCTCCTGGAGCTCCTCGGCGTCCACCGTCTCCTTCTCGACCAGGAGCTCGGCCAGCTCATCAAGCACGGCCCGGTTGGCGAGCAGCACCTCGGTGGCCCGGCGGTAGGCGTCGGCCACCAGCTGGGAGACCTCCTCGTCGATGGCGGCGGCGGTGTCCTCGGAGAAGTCGCGCTCGGCGGCGATGTCGCGGCCGAGGAACATGCCCCCCTGGGCGCGGCCCAGGGCGACAGGGCCGAGACGGTCGCTCATGCCGAAGCGGGTGACCATCTGGCGGGCGACGCGGGCCACCTGCTGGAGGTCGTTGGAAGCCCCGGTGGTGACTTCGTCCTCGCCGTAGACGATCTCCTCGGCGACCCGGCCCCCGAGGGCCACGGCCATCTGGTTCTGCAGGTAGGAGCGGGAGTAGAGGCCCGACTCCATGCGCTCCTCGCTGGGGGTGAAGAAGGTGAGGCCGCCGGCCTGGCCGCGGGGAATGATGCTGATCTTCTGGACGGGGTCGTAATCCGGCATCAGGGCGCCCACCAGGGCGTGGCCGGACTCGTGGTAGGCCACCAGGCGCTTGCGGCGCTCGCTCATCACCCGATCTTTCTTCTCCGGGCCGGCCATGACGCGCTCGATGGCGTCGTTGACCTCATCCATGGACACCTCGGCCAGCTGGCGGCGGGCGGCGAGGATGGCCGCCTCGTTGAGCAGGTTGGCCAGGTCGGCACCGGTGAAGCCGGGGGTACGGCGAGCCACTTTGTCGAGGTCGACGTCCTTGGCGAGGGTCTTGCCGCGGGCGTGGACACCGAGGATCTGGAGGCGGCCGGCGTAATCGGGACGGTCGACCACCACCTGGCGGTCGAAGCGGCCCGGCCGCATCAGGGCCGAATCGAGCACATCGGGACGGTTGGTGGCCGCCACGATGATGATGCCGGTGTTGCCCTCGAAGCCGTCCATCTCGGTGAGCAGCTGGTTGAGGGTCTGCTCCCGCTCGTCGTTGCCACCGCCGAGGCCGGCGCCGCGCTGGCGGCCCACGGCGTCGATCTCATCGATGAAGACGATGCAGGGGGCGTTCTTCTTGGCCTGCTCGAACAGGTCGCGCACGCGGCTGGCGCCGACGCCCACGAACATCTCGACGAACTCCGAGCCGGAGATCGAGAAGAACGGCACGCCCGCCTCGCCGGCCACGGCCTTGGCCAGCAGGGTCTTGCCGGTGCCCGGAGGGCCCACCAGCAGCACACCCTTGGGGATCTTGGCGCCGACGGCGGTGAAGCGATCGGGGTTCTTGAGGAAGTCGACCACCTCGGTGAGCTCGAGCTTGGCGCCCTCGATGCCGGCCACGTCACCGAAGGTGACCTGGGTCTGGGGTTCCATCTGCACCCGGGCCTTGCTCTTGCCGAAGTTCATGGCCGGGTTGCCGCCGCCGCCCTGGGCGCGCCGAAGCAGGAAGAAGAGGCCACCGAGCAGCAGCAGCGGGAAGATCAGGCTGCCGATCGCCTGCTGCCAGGCCGCCGGCTCCCGGTTGGGCTGCACGGCGATGTCGACGTTGTGGTCGGTGAGCAGCTTGAGCAGGTCCTTGTCGGGGGCGAGATTCACCACGGCGCGCTGGCCGTCGTTCTCCACCACCTGGGCGGTGCCGCGGTCGGGGGAGATCAGCACCCGGGAGATCTCGTTGGCCTGAACGGCCTCGACGAAGTCGCTGTAGCGCAGGGTGCGGGGGGCGCGGGCCGGATCGGGCCGCTCCAGGAAGGCGGTGCCCACGGCGATCATCACGATCACCAGGAGCACGTAGAGCCCCGCGTTGCGCCAGCGTTTCTTCACGACCCTGTCTCCTGTGTGAGAATGAAAGTAACAGAATGTTAATCGGCGTCCGGGGTCGGACGGGGCTCAGGCTGCGGCCCTGAGCACCTCCACCACGCTACGGAAGGCGAACCATTCCGGGATCTCTTCGCCGCCGCGCAGCATCTGGCGGAACTGGGTGCCGCTCAGCTTGCGGATGTGCAGCCCCCGGGCCTGGGCGTGCTCGGCGGTCACGTAGCCCTCCTCCTCGGTGTAGACGAGGTTCAGGGAGGGCACTGTCTCCATGCCGAGTTCGGTGGCCTGGTCCCGGGCGAAGTCCTGGGCCTCATAAGGGCCGTAGAAGTCCTCGCCGGTGAGGGACGATTTGCAGCCGGCCATGTCGCGGCCGATGATGAAGTGGGTGCAGCCGTAGTTCTTGCGGATGATCATGTGCTGCAGGGCCTCCCGGGGGCCGGCCATGTGCATGGCGTAGGGCAGGTAGGCCCAGCGGATGCGGGGGTTGTCCACCTCGGCGGCGAGCCGTTCGTAGGTGGCGAAGCGCACCTCACCGGCGATGTCGTCCTCCTGGGTGGGCCCGCAGGTGGGGTGCACCAGCACCACGGCGTCCTTGCTCACGTTGGGGGCCTCGAGGGCGCGGGTGAACAGTTCGTAGTGGGCCCGGTGGATGGGGTTGCGGCACTGGAAGGCCACCACGTCCTGGCCCGCCGGCAGGGTGGCGCGCACCTGCACCGGGGTGCTGCAGGGGAAGACGCGCCGCGGCAGGGCCAGACCCTGGAGCCGTCCGCCCAGGTAATAGCGGCCCCGCTCGGTGGCGATCATGCGCACCGCCGGGTGCTCCAGGGAGGTGGTGCCGTAGCAGCCCTTGGCCTCGACCACCTTGTCGGGCTCCCAGCGGCTCTCCACGGTGAGCACGGCCAGGTCCTGGCCCTGGTAGGTGAGCAGCAGCCGCTGGCCCACGGCGACGGAGGCGTCGTCGGTGTCGAAGACGATCGGCAGGCCGAACAGCAGACCGCTGGTGGTGCGGTGGCCGGCCACCACCGCGTCGTAGTCCTCCTGGTGCATGAAGCCACGCAGGGGCGAGAAGCCACCCACGATCAGCAGTTCCACGTCGCAGGCGTTGCGGTGGCTGCACTCCAGCACCCTGTCCACCGAGGCGCGGGCCTCCTCCACCGCCGCTTCCCGCTGGTCGGGGGGGACCATCAGGTCGACGAGGCTGCCGCCGTGGGGGGCGATCAGATCGGAGCGGGCGGCGGTGTTGGCGAGCGTCATGGCGACGGGCCGGGGCTGCACAGGGAATGGGCCCATCCTCCCAGACCAACCTTCGGCCGTGAAAAGGGCGGCCAAAAAAAAGGGGCCCGCGGGCCCCTGGAATCAACGGGTTGTCGGGGAGCAGGGTAGGGCCCTGCCCTGGACTCAGACCTGCTCGAGGCGGCCGTAGAGCTCGCCGGTGATCTTGACGTCGACGACGGCCTTGGTGCCCATGTCGGTGTCGGAGGGCTGGATGGCGGTGAACACCCCGGCGAACTCGCCGGTGCTGGGATCGACCTTGGTGATCGAGAGGTCCATGGTGCCGGAGCCATCCACGTAGCGCTTGACGGTTTCCCCGGCGAACTCATCGCCGGCGGGCACCAGACCCACGGCGCTGCTGTAGCCGGTGGTCAGGCCGCGGCCCTTGGGATCCAGGAAGTTGCTGGTGCGGTAGCTGGGGGCGCGGTACTCGCCTTTGAGGTCGGTGCTGGTGGAGAAGGCGGTGCCGGCGGCGGAGGCCTTGAGCTCCTTGCTGGAGAACATGAAGGGCACTTCCTCACCGCCGGGCATCAGCACGGTGATCGGCTGGAAGTCGATGCCACCCAGTTCCTTGAAGGTGAGCTTGTCACCGCTGACCTTGAGGTCGCCGTAGACCTGATCAAGGCTGGAGGTGTAGCGGGTGAGGATCTTGCCGGCGACGAACTGGGCTTCCTGGCGCTTGTTGGCGGGCTCCCCCTTCACGAACACCTCGGAGGGGTGCATGCAGATCTCCTTGAGCTGGTAGGTGGCCGAGGGATCCAGGGAGATCGTGCCGCGGGCGGAATCGGGCAAGGTCGGGCAGTCATTCGCCAGACCGGTGTTGTGGATGTCTTCGTAGGTGAGGTTGGCCCGATCAACGGCCTTGGCCCCGCCGCTGCATGCGGACACCAGGGTCAGGCACAGAGCCAGCACGAGGGCCAGCAGGGGACGGAAACGCATGGGGAGAAGCCGCAGAGACGGAACGGGAACTGGGCTGGCCGGGATCCTACCGGTGCAAAACGCCCATTCCAGGTGGCTTGCGTGGGCTCTCAACAACCTGTATGAGAGGGAGATGACCCTGAGCCGCACCCACCCGATCGACGAATCCACGCCCTCCCCGCCGCAGTCCGCAACCGCGTCCGCACCCGCGCCCGACCCAGCCTTCGACCCAGCCGCCGACCCCGAGCTCCAGGGGGCCCTCGACACCCTGCTGAGGATCGCCGAGCAGCGCGCCGAGCAGCCCGAAGCCCTGCTCGATCTGCTCCGCCGCATCGAGCACCTGCACCGCACCATCCAGGACGGCCCCTTCCGCAGCAGCCTCCCCGGCGACCGCAACGGCCTGTTCACCCTGCTCTCCGAGATGGAGAGCAGCGGCGGCTGGCCCTACATCCCCCGGCTGCAGCTGCGCACGTTCATGGATCTGCTGGCGCCCGAACCGGAGTCCTGAGGGTCGCCGCTTCCGCCAGCGCTGAGAGCAGCCGGTGGGCCAGGGCCAGCTTGCCCATGGGCTCCAGGCGGCGCTCCCCGGATCCCGGACCCAGCAGCCAGCCCTCGTTGCCGGCCGACCCGAACCCCGCCCCGGGGCGGTCGATCGGGTTGGCGAACAGGAGATCGCAGCCCTTGCGGGCGAACTTGGCGCGGGCCTCTTCGAGCACCTCACCGCTCTGGGCGGCGAACCCCAGGATCGCCTGGGCCGGCGGCCGGCTCTGCACCAGGGCCGCCAGCAGATCGGGCACCGGCTCCCAGCCACCGGTGAGGGAGGCCTCCAGGGCCTCCTTGGGGAGCTTGTGGCCCTCGGGGCTGCGGCGACGGTGGTCAGCGACGGCGGCGGCCATGGCGATGGCGTCAGCGCCCCCCTGAAGCCGCAGCAGGGCCGATTCCATCTCAGCGGCGGTGACCACGGGGTGGCGCTGGAGACCCTCCAGCCAGGCCGGATCGACCGCCAGCGGGCCATGCACCAGATCGACGCTGGCGCCGCGCAGGCGGGCGGCCTGGGCCAGCAGAACGCCCATGCGTCCGGTGCTGGGGTTGGTGAGGCAGCGGGCCGGATCGAGGGCCTCCCTGGTGGGGCCGGCACTGACCAGCAGGCTGCGCCCGGCCCAGTCGCGGCGGCAGCCGGCCAGCAGCACCGACTCCAGCGCCAGCAGCAGCAGCGCCGGGTCCGCCATGCGCCCATCACCCACCCGGTCGCAGGCCAGCAGGCCGCTGCCCGGCTCCAGGGGCAGCACCCGCCCCCAGTCCTGCAGCTCCCGCCAGTTGCGGCGCACCGCAGGGGCGGCCCACATGGCGCTGTTCATGGCCGGGGCGGCCACCACGGGGGCCTCGCAGGCGATCAGGGTGCTGGCCAGCAGGGTGTCGGCCATGCCGTGCACCCAGCGGGCCAGGCTGGTGGCGCTGAGGGGGGCCAGCAGCACCACCTCGGCCCACTCGGCCAGGGCGATGTGCAGGGGCCGGGCCTCCCGGTGGCTCCACTGGTCGGCCTCGATGTGGCAGGGGGAGCGGCTGAGGCTGGCCAGGGCCACCCCGCTCACCAGCCGCTCGGCGGCGGGGCTGAGCACACAGCGCACCAGGGCCCCCCGCTGCACCAGGGCGCTGACCAGCTGGGGCAGCTTGACGGCGGCGATGCTGCCGCTGATCAGCACCAGCACCCGCCGTCCCGCAAGGGCGTCCTCCTCACTCCTCATCGAAGGGTTCCTGATCCACCAGATGGACATAGGGCCGGATCAGGTCGGGGCGGTGGATGGCCAGGGCCCGCAGCAGGTGCCAGTCGGCCAGGCCCGCGAACGGGGTGGGGTAGTCGTCGTCCTCGAGGCGTCGGGCGAGCTCGGCGATGGACGCCTCATCGAAGGCCGCGAGCCGCTCGGGGGTGATGGACAGGCTGGAATCAACCAAGGGGGCGGCCGGGGAGGGGGACGGGATGGTGATAATGGCGATCGAAGGGGAATTAGCTCAGCTGGTAGAGCGCTGCGATCGCACCGCAGAGGTCAGGGGTTCGAGTCCCCTATTCTCCATCCACCATTCTCCCCGGCCGGGCTCCCGGCAGCCCAGGCCCACGCCCACACCTGCCGATGGACTGGAGCAGCGACGCCGAAACCAGCCTGAAGGAGATCCCGTTCCTGGTGCGGCCGATCATCCGGCGCAAGATCGAATCCCTGGCCCGCGAGGCTGGGCTGGACGGTGTGGATCTCGCCTTCTACCAGCAGGCCAAGGAGCGGTTCGGACGGAAGTGAATCGGCGATGGGGTAAAAGAGGGGGTTGATCAGGGGCCCGCTCAATGTCGCAGTCCAAGCGCGAACAGGTTGTCAGTCATCTGCGCTACATCCGCCAGGAGCTGCGGGAGATGCACCAGGGCGTCATGGAGGACGGCCTGCTGCCGGAGGCCGGTGAGGTGCGGGGGGTGATGGCCCAGATGGAAGCCCTGCTGGAATTGCTGGAAGGCAAGGGATCCCGCAAGAAGGACGGGGACGGCTGAATCGCGACGTCTGAGAACGACCACGCCACCCGTCAAGCCCCTGCAGGGACGCTCCGGTCAGCGGCTGCCCCCCCTTGCCCGACCCGCTGGAGATTGGTTTGCTGGTGTCGTCCCCATCACCCCGCCCGGGCCTCGGCCTCGGGCTTTTTTATTGGCATCCCCTATCGGTGGGGGGAAAATGCTGTCAAGACGCCAGAGATGGTGTAGACAAGAGATCGCAGGGATTGGGCCGGGTGATGGGGATCACCGCCAGTGGCTTTCCACCCTCGGGTGGTGAGCCCCCTGCTCCCCCTTTCCACCCAGCGGCAGGTTCGCACCGTTGCCTCCCCGCTTCCAGCAGACCCGATTTCAGCAGCGGATCACCCAGTCCGGCAACCTGCTGGAGGCCTGGGCTGAAAATCCCTGGCGCCGCCTTTCCCTGCTGCTGATCGTGCTGCTGGGCGGCTTCGTGATCGGCGGCAGCGTCGGCTCCATCACCGGTGCCCTGTCCCTGTTCGATCCCCTCGGCGCCCTGGTGTGCGTGCTGGCCATCGAAGTGGCGGCCCGGCTGCGGGGCCGGCTACTGGCCCAGCCGCTGAAACTGCGGCTGCAGGTGCTGGACATGGCCCGCATGGGCCTTCTCTACGGCCTGCTGCTGGATGGCTTCAAGCTGCTCTGAGGGGCCCGAGACGCCTTCCGACGGGCTGAGCCCTCAGACGGCGGCCAGCAGATAGAGGAGGGCCATCCGGATCGGAATGCCGTTGCGGACCTGCTCCTCCACCAGGCTGCGGCCGGGATCGTCGAGCAGTTCACCGGCGATCTCCACCCCCCGGTTCACCGGGCCGGGGTGCAGCACCGGCACGGCGTCGCCGCAGAGGGCCAGGCGCCGGTGGCTGAGCCCGTACTGGCGGTGGTAGGTGTCCAGGCTGGTGAGCAGGTGCTGCTGCATCCGCTCCTTCTGCAGACGCAGGGTCATGACGGCATCAGCCCCGGGCAGGGCCTCCTCCAGGCGCCGCTCGACCCGCACCCGGCCCCGGGCGGCCACCGGGTCGGCCCCCTGGCCCGGCGGCGGGGCCAGCACGAAGTCGGCGAAGCAGTCGGGCAGCAGGGTGGCCGGCCCGCAGAGCACCACGTCGGCGCCGCAGGCGGTGAGGGCCCAGAGGTTGGAGCGGGCCACCCGGGAATGGAGCACGTCGCCGACGATGACGATGCGGCGGCCCCGCAGGCTGGCGGGGGAGGGGGCTTCGGGTTCGAAGTGGCGCGCCAGGGTGAACAGGTCGAGCAGGCCCTGGCTGGGGTGGCTGTGCAGGCCGTCACCGGCGCTGAGCACCGACACCCGCTCGCCGCAGCGGTCGAGGTCGCGGGCCAGGCTGTGGGGCACCCCGGCACAGCGGTGGCGCACCACCAGGATGTTGGCGCCCATCGCCACGTAGGTGCGGGCGGTGTCCAGCAGGCTCTCCCCCTTGCTGAGGGAGCTCGACGACGGCGAGAAGCTCTGCACCTCCGCCGAGAGCCGTTTGGCGGCCAGCTCGAAGCTGCTGCGGGTGCGGGTGCTGGGCTCGAAGAAGAGGCTGGTCATCAGCCGACCCTGGAGGGCAGGCAGGCGCCGGGCGCCGGCCACCGGCAGGGCCCGGAAGCGCTGGGCCAGTTCGAGAACGGTGGCGAAGTCGTCGACCGAGAAGGATGCCAGGTCGAGCACATGGCGGTGACTCCAGCCGCTCAAGGCGTTCTGCTCCCGTCGAACGCTCCAACCGTAGAGGCCAGCAGGGCGGCGAGCCCATCCTGGCGGGGCGTGCGATCGCCGCGGGCGCGCCGGCTGACGCTGCGGCTGGCGCGCAGGTACCAGCGCCAGGGCAGCTCCTGCCCCTGGGAAACGCCGATGCGCTGGGTCTGCAGCAGCGGCGCCTCCCCCTGGGGCCCTGGCCCCTCCAGCAGCGCCGCCACCTCGGGCGGCCGCGCGGCCAGCCACAGGCCCGAGGCCGGCGCGGCGATCCGGCCGTCCTGTCGGCGGTCGATGGCGAAGCAGCGGGCCAGCAGGCCGGGGCCGGCCGCCGCCCGCTCCGGCTCCCCCGGCAGGGCGGCCGCCCGCAGCAGCACCCCGTTGGCCCAGTCGGGACGGCCGGTGACCACGTTGACGCAGTGGTGCACGCCGTAGGTGAGGTAGACGTAGAACCGGCCGGGCTCCCCGAAGAGGGTGTCGTTGCTCGCCGAGCGGCGGCGGTGGCCGTGGCAGGCCGGCTCGCTCTGGCAGTAGGCCTCGGTTTCGACGATCACGCCCCAGCGCAGGGCGCCCGACGGCTGACGCCGCAGCAGCAGGCAGCCGATGAGCTCCGGGGCCACCACCTCGGCGGGGCGGGCGAAGAAGGACGGGGGGAGGGGAGGAACCGGAGGGGCGTGGCGGCTGGTCACCATGGGGCGGCCTCCGGCCGAGTCTGCAGCCAGGTCGCTGGCTTTTCCGTTGCGTTTTGCATCCCGTGTCCCTTGGTACGGCGGGGAGGGACTCGGCTGGCTTAACCAGGTCTTAACCAAGGGATAACGTTCGGCGGCCATGGCGAAGCGCTACTCCATTCTCGATCGGCTGCGCTTCACCCGGACAGGCCTGAAGGCCCGCCTCGATTACCTGAAGTCCGGGTACATCTTTGTGCACGTCCCCCGGTGCGGGGGCACCTATGCCGCCACCCTGATCCACGGCCGCCCCCTCGGGCACCTCTATGCCGATTTCATCCGGCGCAAGCTGCTGGGCGATCGCCTCTATGCCGCCCGAACCTCCGTCGCCTTCGTTCGCTGTCCCGTCGAGCGACTGATTTCGGCCTACTGCTTCTCGCTTCGCGGCGGTACCGAGCTGGTGTCCCAGTTTCCGCTGCACAGGCCCCCGCGCTGGGCTCTGACGGATTTTCGGACCTTCTGTGAGGACTGGCTGTTTCAGCAGAGCCTGCATCGGGTTGATTTCATCTTCCGGCCCCAGAGCTGGTGGCTGTTCGACGAATCCGGCCACCTGATCGTTGATGAGGTCAGCCATCTGAGCCGGCTGGATTCCTGGCTTCAGGAGAAGGGCTTCGTCAGCGAAGACAGCCCAGTGAAGGTCAACGCCTCGGAGCAGGGCCTGGCCGAGGAAGCGCGCCGGGCGCTGTCTCCGTCCCTGATCGGCTCGATCCGGGATTTCTACGCCCAGGACCTCGAGCTGCTCAGCGCCCACCTCGCCTGACGCCCCACGGAACCGCCGACGGTGCGAGGAAGCGGACCGGAGGCCGCCCCGGGGAGCGGTGGACGCGCCGACGGGCCACACTGGCCTCAGCGCTGAACAGCCCTACCTCCTGATCAACGCCCCACCATGGAAACCGCCAGCTTCAACCTCGGCACCGTGCTTCTGGCCGTCAGCGGCCTGTTCGTGCTGACCACCCTGTTCTTCGGCACCAAGGGGGGCTACTACGACACCGACGACTACGACGGCAACGGCACCGCCCACTGAGTTCCGCCCGCTGGCGGCCGTCGGGCCACCGATCAGGAACTGCCGAGCCGTTCGGCCTCGGGACAGTCGCCGGTGGTGGGCAGGTCGTCGGCATCGGCGGAGCGGCTCACCGAGGCCAGCCGGGTGCTGACGGCCCCGATCGAGGCCAGCCGGACGCTCTCCTCCCAGCTGTGGCGCTCGTCGCCGTCCTCGTCGTCGTAGCGGAGGGTGACCAGATCGCCCTCGATCTCCACCACCAGGGCCCGCTCGATCCAGCGCTGCTGATCCAGCAGGTAGACCCAGACCGGCCGCTGCTCCAGGCGAAAACGGTCGAGCTTGCGATGCAGCATCGTGACGCCGCGGATAGGGTCGATCCTAGGCAGCACGGCGCCGGCCGCCATGTTCACCATGACCCGATCGATGCCCAGCACCGCTCCAGGCCCCAGCACGGTTCCGGGCCCCGTGGCCAGCAACGAGGAGATCCGGCTGCAGCTGCGCAGCTGGCCCGAGGTGGAGGACTACCTCAGCCGCTGCCGGGGGGTGATCGTGCCGCTGGGCTCCACCGAGCAGCACGGGCCCACCGGTGCCATCGGCACCGACGCCCTCACTGCCGAAGCCGTGGCCCTGGAGGTGGGACGCCGCACCGGGGTGCTGGTGACGCCCGCCCAGGCCTTCGGCATGGCCGAGCACCATCTGGGCTTCGCCGGCACCATCAGCCTGCAGCCCTCCACCCTGCTGGCCGTGCTCCATGACGTGGTGCTCTCCCTGGCCCGCCACGGCTTCGAGCGCATCTACGTGATCAACGGCCACGGCGGCAACATCGCCACCGCCCGGGCCGCCTTCGCCCAGGCCTACGGCACCGCCGCCTCCCGGGGGCTGCCGGGCGCCGAGCGGCTGCGCTGCCGTCTGGCCAACTGGTTCACCGCCGGCCCGGTGATGCGGGAGGCGCGCGATCGCTACGGCGAGCGGGAGGGGCACCATGCCACCCCCAGCGAGATCGCCCTCACCCTGCACCTGGAGCCCAGCCTGGGCGCCAAGCAGCGGCCGCTGCCGGAGGCGGCCCCGGCCGGGCCTATCCATGGCCCCGAGGACTTCCGCCGCCGCCATCCCGATGGCCGCATGGGCTCGGACCCATTCCTGGCCAGCGCCGAGCATGGCGCCCGCTTCCTGGAGCTGGCGGCGGCGGCCCTGGCCGACGACCTGGCCGACTTCCTGGGGCCGGACGGGGAAGCGGGCTGAGGCGGCGACGGCCGCGGCTAGGTTCGGACGACGACGACGAGCGCGACGATGGAGCGGATCACGGCCGACGATGTGCGCAAGGTGGCCCAGCTGGCCCGCCTGGCCCTGCCCGAGGAGCGGATCGCCACCTACACCGTTCAGCTGGAGCGGATCCTCGATTACGTCGCCCATCTCGAGCAGGTGGACACCGAAGGGGTGCCCCCCACCACCCGGGCGGTGGAGGTGGTCAACGTCACCCGCCCTGACGCGGTGGATCCCACCCCGGTGCGCGAGGAGCTGCTGTCCCTGGCCCCCCAGCGGGAGGGGGATTTCTTCCGGGTGCCGAAGATTCTGGGCGACTGAAACCGGACGGCGGTGACAAGGCGCTCAGCGCACCGGCGAGATGGCGGTGCGGTGCAGCAGTTCGAGCACCCGCCGGCGGGCATGGCGGGTGGGCATCAACCGGACCAGGGGACGCAGGCGGCTGCGGCGCTTCTTGTGGGAGCGCACGCCCAGAAAGATGTCGTAAAGGAAGTTGAGACTGTCGGCGCGGCTCTCGAACAATCCCAGCCGCTGGGGTGAACCCTTGGCATCGAGAATCGGCTTGGTGGCGTGATACGCCGGCTGGTACTCGAACCAGGGGATCGACGGCCAGAGATGGTGAATCAGGTGGTAGTTCTGGCCCATGATCAGCCAGTTCATCAGCCTGCTCGGGTAGACGCGGGCGTTGTGCCAGCGGTTGCGGGACTGGAAGGGCCGGTGAGGGAGGTAATCGAAGAACAGACCGAGGGTGACGCCCACCATCAGGGCCGGAGCGAACCAGCAGTTGAAGACGAACGGCAGGAAGTTATGCCGGGCGGCCGCCACCACGATCAGCACGAAGATGGTGCGGGCCAGGACCCACTCGAACAGCTCGTTGTGGCGCCAGAGGCGATGGCGGAAGAAGAAGACCTCGTGATAGAAGAAGCGCGGGGCGATCAGCCACAGGGGCCCGAAGGTGCTGACGATGTGGTCGGGATCGAGCTTGGGGTCGTTGACGTGGGCGTGGTGCTGCAGATGCACCCGGGTGAACACCGGGAAGCTGAAGCCGAGCAGCAGGGCCGCCCCATGGCCCATCACCGCGTTCCAGATGCGGTTGGGATGGGCGGCGTTGTGGCAGGCGTCGTGGATGACGGTGCCCTCCAGGTGCAGGGCCAGGAAGCCCAGGGCCAGCAGGGCCGGCAGGGGCCAGCCCCCCACGAACCAGCCCCAGATCGTCAGGGCCGCCAGGCCATAGCCCGCCAGGAACAGGCCCACCGTGGGGTTCCAGGCGGCGGGGGGATCCAGGTACTCCCTGGGGACACTGAGCCGCGGCACGGGCGTGGTCGAAGCCACGGAGGCGGACGTGGGTGCCAGCGTGTCTGTCATGACCTGGGCCAGGTCCGGATCCCCATCGGAGGCCCCAGATTACGGAAGACGCCCGGTGGGCGCGACAGGGCAACCCGGGTCGGCGCGATCACGGCTGGTTGGGGCCGAGCGGCAGGCTGCGCAGGCTGCCGGTGATGTCCACCAGGGGGAACTCGGTGGCTCCCCAGCCATCGGGGGGCAGCAGCGACGGCGCGTCCGGGGCCGGGGCCACCGCGGCGCCGGCGGCGAAGGCGCCGTCGGTCCAGGCGAGCAGCAGCCCCCGCAGGGCGCCGCCGCCGTCAGCGAAGTGGGAGCGCAGGTTGAAGTGGTCGCCATCCTTGGCCAGTACGAGCCGGTGGCCGCCGCCGGCGTTGCGCGCTTCCATCGCCATGGGCCGCAGCGCCTCAGGACCGGAGGGCACCACCCAGTCGCGGCTGCCGCTCACCAGCAGCACCCGGCCGTTCATGGCGCGGCCCGAACCCTGATCGAACAGCAGCGACATCGGCGGGCTGACCGCCACCACCGCCTTGACCCGGGGATCGGCCAGGCCGGCCTGGTCGGCGGAGCTGAGGAAGCTGCACTGCAGCACCCAGCTGACATTGCGGGCCGGATTGGTGACGTCGTCGCAGAAGCGCTTGAGCAGGGCCGCACTGGGCCGGGCCCCGGCCAGCTGCAGCACCGTGGTGGCGCCGTAGGACTGGCCCATGGCCACGACGGCATCGGTGCGCAGACCGGCCGGCAACCCCAGGCTGCCGGCGGCGGCCGCATCGATGGCGGAGGTCATGTCCATCGGCCGCAGCCGCAGGTCCTCCGGCTTGGGGGGCGGCACCTGGCCGGAGAGCATGGCCTGCTGCTGCGACTTGTCGCTGCCGGGGTGGCGGGGCAGCAGCACGGTGTAGCCGTGGCTGGCCAGGTGCCGGCCCCAGCCCTCGAAGCTTTCGGGGTCGTCCCAGAGGCCGTGGGAGATCAGCACCAGACGGCCATTGGAGCCGGTTTCCGGCTGGATGGTGACCACCTGCAGGGGCTTGGGGCGGTGGGTGACGGGGATCGCCAGCTCCTGGCGCTTCACCGCCAGGGGGCCGGCCTGGCTGAGGGCCGGGCTGATCCCGGCGGCCGGCAGGGAGGCCACCAGCTGGTTGCCCAGGCGCTGCTGGCTGGTGAGTCGATCGATGGCGAAGACCACCCGCTGCAGGTCCACCGTGGCGCTCTTGCCGGGCAGGGCCTCCAGCACCTCCAGCAGGTTGAGGCTGCCCTTGGCCTGGCTGCTCTCCAGGGAGGCCGCCAGCTGGCTGGAGTCGAGCGGCTGGCGCACCCCCTCCACCAGCACCACCGAGGAGATCAGCAGCAGCACCTGGTTGACCAGGGGTGAACCCACCGACTGCTCGGCGAGGGCCTTGAGCGGCAGGGGCAGGGGCGTCTGGAAGGCCTCCACCAGCCGGCGGCCGATGGCGCCGTTGGTGGCCCGATCCAGCTCGGCGAGGTCACTGTTGCCGGAGAGCAGGGTGCGCTGATCCTTCAGCTCGCGGATCTGAACCGTGAAGGCCGTCTCGAGCAGGGGCAGGGTGAGCTGGATCTCCTCCAGCGCCCGGACGGGAGCCGCCGCCAGCAGCGGCCCCACGCCCAGGAGCAGCGCCGTGAGCTGGCGGAGAGGGCTCGTCATGCAGGCATTCCCATTGATGGGAAGCGTAGGTGCGCCCTCGAAAGCACACCCCAAGGGGGCCCGGATCCGTCAGGGATGCCCACCGGGGGACTTGAACCCCCACGACCTGAGCCACTGGAACCTAAATCCAGCGCGTCTACCAATTCCGCCAGGTGGGCCTGGATGGACTTTAGACAGACCGGCCGGTGCGATCCGTCGGCGGCGGCGCCCCGGTGGTCACCGCCCAGAATGGGACCAGACGTCGCCCCGGCCATGCTTGCCACCCTCGGAGGCTTCCTGGCCCTGCTGCTCGGCACGCTGCTGCTGCTGCTGCCCCTGCTGGCCTCGGAGCTGAGCCGGGCCAGGGATTCGGTGTGGGGGGCGGTGGTGCTGCTGCTGGGCCTGGTGCTCGTCACCAGCGCCGAGCGGCTCACCGGTGCGCCGATGCTGGCGGTGCTCTGCGGCGGCCTGCTGATCGGCCGGCTCGGGGTGGAGGTGGGCCAGGGCCGCTGGCGCCTGCTCACCGACGAAGAACGCCAACGGCTCTGGTCGTGGGAGCGCTGGCGGACCAGCCTCAGCCAGCTCGGGGCCTCCCTGGGGCGACTGCTGCAACTCGCCGGCGGCCTGGCCAGCGGCCTGGGGGCCTGGCTGGCGGAACGGCGCGCCGCCCGCCCCGCCAGCACCAAGAAGTGGGTGCGTCCCGAGGCGGACGCTGCCGCCCCAGCAGCGGCACCGGAGGCCGCCGCGGTGGCTGTGGCGGCGGAGGTGGCCCAGGAGGAGGTGGCCGCGGTGGAGGAGGTGGCGGCGGTGACGGCGGTGGCCGAGGTGGCCGAGCCGGAGACGACCGGGGCGCCCGAGGCGACCGGCGATGGGCCCCTGGTGGTCAGCGACTTCGAGGCGATCGACGCCCTGCTGGAGCAGGCCATCCCGGAGGCCCCGCCGGAGGCAGCGCCGGAGGCCACACCGGAAGCCCCGCCCGAGCCGACGACGCCGCTGCCGGAGGAGGGTCTCGGCGAGGCGGGATAATCCAGCCTTCTCGCGCCCCGGCGACGTGACGGCAAGCCCGGCGTCCTACAAGGACACGCTCAACCTGCTGCAGACGCCCTTTGCGATGCGGGCGAACGCCCGGGTGCGGGAGCCGGAACTCCAGGCCTTCTGGAAGGAGCACGACCTCTACGGACGCCTCAGCCGCGGCAACCCGGGGGAGCCCTTCACCCTGCATGACGGCCCGCCCTACGCCAACGGCGCCCTGCACGTGGGCCACGCCCTCAACAAGATCCTCAAGGACATCATCAACAAGCACGCCCTGCTGCAGGGGCGCCGGGCCCGCTTCGTGCCGGGCTGGGACTGCCACGGCCTGCCGATCGAGCTGAAGGTGCTGCAGGGGATGGGCAGCGAGGAGCGGCGGCAGCTCACCCCCATCGACCTGCGGCGCCGGGCCCACGCCTACGCCCTCGAGCAGGTGGAGGCCCAGAGGAGCGGCTTCCGGCGCTGGGGCATCTGGGCCGACTGGGAGGAGCCGTACCTCACGCTGCAGAAGTCCTACGAGGCGGCCCAGATCGGCGTCTTCGGAAAGATGGTGCTGGCGGGCCACATCTACCGGGGCCTCAAGCCGGTGCACTGGAGCCCCAGCTCCCGCACCGCCCTGG
The DNA here is from genome assembly GCF_024346155.1 of Cyanobium sp. Candia 9D4. NCBI lineage: Bacteria > Bacillati > Cyanobacteriota > Cyanophyceae > Synechococcales > Prochlorococcaceae > Cyanobium > Cyanobium sp. Candia 9D4. The sequence goes on from NZ_JAGQCK010000003.1 coordinate 253,317, forward strand.
CCGAGGCCGAGCTCGAGTACCCCGACGGCCACACCTCCCCCAGCGTCTACGTGGCCTTTCCGGTGGTCGACCTGCCGGCGCCGCTGGCCGGGCTGCTGGCCGACGCCGGCATCGCCGGACCCACCGATGCGGCCCACCGGGAGCAGCTGTTCGTGGCCATCTGGACCACCACCCCCTGGACCCTGCCGGCCAACCTGGCGGTGTCGGTGAATGGCCAGCTGGATTACGCCATCTGCCGCGACGGCACCACCAACGGCGGCACCCCCCGCTACCTGGTGGTGGCCGCCCAGCTGGTGGAGTCGCTGCGCACCAGCCTGGAGCGCCCGCTCGAACCGCTGCTCACCCTCAAGGGGGCCCAGCTGGAGGGCATCCTGTACCGCCATCCGCTGCTGGATCGCACCAGCCCGGTGGTGATCGGCGGCGACTACATCACCACCGAAACCGGCACCGGCCTGGTGCACACGGCGCCGGGCCACGGCGTCGACGACTTCCACACCGGCAACAAATACGGCCTGCCGGTGCTCTGCCCGGTGGATGAGGCCGGCACCCTCACCGCCGAGGCGGGCCCCTTCGCCGGGCTGAACGTGCTCAAGGACGCCAACCCGGCGATCATCACCGCCCTGCGGGATGCCGGCCTGCTGCTGGCCGAGCAGCGCTACGAACACCGCTATCCCTACGACTGGCGCACCAAGAAACCGACCATCTTCCGGGCCACCGAGCAGTGGTTCGCCTCCGTCGACGCCTTCCGCGCCCAGGCCCTGGAGGCGATCGCGGCGGTGGAGTGGCTGCCGGCCAGCGGCCGCAACCGGATCGAGGCGATGGTGCGCGACCGGGGCGACTGGTGCATCTCCCGCCAGCGCTCCTGGGGGGTGCCGATCCCGGTCTTCTATCACCGCGAGACGGGCGAGGTGCTGCTCAACGCCGACACCCTGGCCCACGCCGAGGCCCTGATCGCCGAGCACGGCGCCGATGTCTGGTGGGAGCGGGACGAGGCGGGCCTGCTGCCGCCGGCCTGGGCCGACCAGGCCGACCAGTGGCGCAAGGGCACCGACACCATGGATGTGTGGTTCGACTCGGGCTCCTCCTGGGCCGCCGTGCTGCAGGGCCGGGGACTGCGCTACCCCGCCGATCTCTACCTGGAGGGCTCCGACCAGCACCGCGGCTGGTTCCAGAGCAGCCTGCTCACCTCGGTGGCCGTGAACGGGACGGCCCCCTACCGGCGGGTGCTCACCCACGGCTTCACCCTCGATGAGAAGGGCCGCAAGATGAGCAAATCGCTGGGGAACGTGGTGGACCCCGTCGTGCTGGTGGAGGGGGGCAAGAACGAGAAGCAGGAGCCTGCCTACGGCGCCGACGTGCTGCGGCTGTGGGTGAGCTCGGTGGATTACTCCGCCGACGTGCCGCTGGGGCCCGGGATCGTCAAGCAGCTGGCGGATGTGTACCGCAAGGTGCGCAACACGGCCCGCTATCTGCTGGGCAACCTGCACGATTTCGTGCCCGCCGAGCATGCGGTGGCGATCGAGGATCTCCCCCTGCTGGATCGCTGGATGCTGCAGCGCACCGCCAGCCTGATCGAGGCGGTGAACGCCGACTTCGAGCGCTACGAGTTCTACCGCTTCTTCCAGGCCCTGCAGAACTTCTGCGTGGTGGATCTCTCCAACGTCTACCTCGACATCGCCAAGGACCGCCTCTACGTGAGTGCGGCCGGCGACTTCCGGCGCCGCAGCTGCCAGACGGTGCTGCACCTGGTGGTGGAGCGGCTAGCGGGGCTGATCGCGCCGGTGCTCTGCCACATGGCCGAGGACATCTGGCAGAACCTGCCCTACCCGGTGGCCGAGGCCTCGGTGTTCGAGCGGGGCTGGCCCACGGTGCCGGAGAGCTGGGCGGGGCCGGAGCTGCTGGCGCCGATGCAGCGGATCCTGGAGCTGCGCGCCCAGGTGAACCGGGTGCTGGAGGGCTGCCGCGGCCGGGGGGAACTGGGCGCCTCCCTCGAGGCCCAGGTGCAGCTGGAGCTGGTGGCGCCGGCCGCGGATGGGGCGGTGGAGGCGGCCACCCTGCCGGAGGCCCTGGCCCTGGTGGAGGCCAGCCCCCACCCCGAGGTCGACAACCTGGCCGACTGGCTGCTGGTCTCGGCCCTGCGGGTGGGCGGGCCGCCGCCGGCGGAGACCCTCCTGGCGGAGACCGAGGAAGAGGGGGTGCGGGTGCGGATCGCGCGGGCGGCGGGGACGAAGTGCGAGCGCTGCTGGCACCACGAGAGCGACATCGGACAGCACCCGGAGCATCCCAGCCTGTGCGGGCGCTGCGTGGGGGTACTGGAGCGTCAGGGGGCGGGGTCCGCCTGATCTGGCCCCGGGCGGAAGCCAGGGCTCCGGTTCAGAGCACCCCGAAGGGGCTGAGCACTTTCCGGGCCGCCCGTTTGAGCGGCAGGGGGATGCCCCGGCGGGGGAGCTTGCGCACGACGCGGGCCGCCAGCCGCCGCGAGCGCACGGCGAGGGAATGGGACTGCAGCAGGGGATGGGGCGAGCGCTCCCGCAGCAGCTCGATCAGCCAGGCCGCCGCCGCCGGATCCTGCGAGCCCGGCGCCAGGGCCGCCTCGGCCAGGCGGAGGCGCTCGGCGAACTCCGCCACCATGGCGCGGTAGCCGCAGGCCTCGGCGACGGGCCCGTGGGAGGCATGAACCCGGGCGAAGTGCTGGAGCGACTTGCGCTCCAGCAGGGCGGCGTGGTCGAGCAGATCCTCGATGTCGTTGGCGATCCGCACGACGCTGGCCTGGGCGCGGACGATCGGCAGTTCCTCGATCACCGGCGGCGGGGCCATACGGGGGCCCGCGGCGCTGGCGGCCGCATAGGCGTGGGCGATGGCCTCCACCCTGCGGCCCACCAGCTCGCGCAGCAGGGCCCGGTTCCGCTCGGTGGGAGCCAGGTGCCGGCCAGAGCTGGTGTTGGGCATGTAGGCGGCATGCAGCAGGGAGGCCTTGACCAGATCGAAGGGGGCGCCGTGCACCACGAGGACACTGGCGGTGCGCACGACATGCTCCTGGAAGGTTTTCTTGGAGCCCCGGAAGGAGCCGCCGTGCAGCTCGGCAGCCACATCGAACACCCTGTTGAGCTCGGCGATCTCCTGGGGGGAATGGCCGTTCGCCAGACACTGACGTACCAGCAAAGGGAAGGAGTGGACATAGGGATAGGCGTGGTTGTCCACGGCCGCGGCCGCCTCGGCCAGAGGCTCCCGGGGGCGGGGCTGCACCGGCTCCATGCTGCCGATCTGGCGGTTGAGGAAGGAGGTCATGCTCTGAAGGGAGCGCAGCTTCCATTTGCTGGAGAGGTGGGCCACATCCCGGGCCGCCACCTCATGGCTCCAGCGCCTGCGGAAGGGCTCGATGTCGCAGAGCCAGTAGGGGGAGTGTTCGTTGGCGTAGACGTAGCTGACGACGGACTTTGGCTCGAAGATGACCCGGTAGTTCGCCTGCCGGGCCAGCATGGCGATGTCGATGTGCTCATTCACCTGCAGGTAGGCCTCATCAAGGGGGCCCAGCTCCTGGAGCATCGCCATGCTGAGCAGCATGCAATGGAACTCGCCGAAATCGGAGTCGCCCGCCTGCAGGGTTGGGGTGATGCGGGAGGCGGGAGCATTGGCGAACAGATGCTCTTCGTTGTATTCGATCTGGCCGTCTTTCTCCGACAGATGGTTCTTGCCGCCGGCCATGTGGATGCGATCGGCGGCGAACTCACCCATCAGGTAGAGGGGGAAAACGATGCCCGCTCCGGTTCGCTCCGCCGTGGCCACCAGGGTCTCGATCCAGCCCCTGGTGACGAGCACGTCGTTGTCGATGAAGCACACATATTTGGTCGTCACGGCCAGCAGCGCCTGGTTGCGTTGCTGGTTGGGGGTGCCGGGTGCCGCCGGGAACAGGCTCAGCTCGCCGCGGGCCTCGGCCGCCTCAAGCTCCCGGCGCACCGAGGGCGGGGACTGGCTGTCGCGGTAGTGCAGGACGAAGGGGTAGTCCCGGTGCTCGAGGATTGAGTGCAGCGACCGAAGGGCAACGCTGTGCCGCTCGCGGAACACCACGACGACGGTGACCAGGGGATGGGCCGGAGAGCCGCCCGGGCTGACACGTACGGGGGTGTTGCGTACGCCGCGGCGTACGGGGGCGTTCATCAACAGCCAATCGGAAGCCGGATTGTGATGATACCATCCATCTCCATGATGCATCTCAGTATGCCGAAGTCCGCGCCTGCCTGTGCACCGCATTGATGCATGGCCAAACTTTCCTGGCAGGACTTACTGAACACCCCCGCCTTTCTGATCAATCTCGATCGCCGGCCGGATCGCTGGGAGAGCAGCCGCCAGCAGCTGGAATGGGCAGGATTCACGGACACACGTCGCTGGTCGGCCTTTGACGGAGCCACGGGAAACGTCAGGGAGAGTCTGCAACCTTTCGGCATCCAACAACTGCTTGATCGGGAAGACTTTCTCAGCCTGCCCGGCGCCCAGGGTTGCGCCGTGACCCAGGTGACCCTGCTTCAGCACATCATCGAGCAGGGGTATCCACGGGCCTGCATCTTCGAAGATGACATCCGCTTTTCCCGGGGATGGCACCAGCTGGGGCCGGCGTTTCTGAGCCGAACCCCCGGCCATTTCGACCTGCTATTCATGGGCTCCCAGATTCAGTACGACGCCCTGCCCCGCTGGCATCCGGCCCGGCGGCTACATCGATCCCGCAAACTCACCCGCCTGAGCCAGAAAGCCTGGCCCCGGCCGTCGCGTTGGCTGGGCGATGTGGTGCAGGGGCCGCTCTATTGCCTGCATGCCCTCATCCTCACGCGCAAGGGTTGCCAGGAGCTGCTGAGGTTTCTGACCACCCAGCGGGAGGGTTTCTACATGCCGGATTGCATGATTCACGACGCCATGGCCGGACGATCCCATGTGTCGAGGTTTCCGCTGCGGTGGTATGCGTGGAACGGCCATCGCATCCCTTCCCTTGTGGAGGAACGGGGCAGCAATCCCCACTGGATCCGGCGCAACTGCGGCTTGGTGTATCAGGAGGAATCCTTCGGCACGGACGTTCAACCGCGCCCGGAGGTCTCGCCGGCCTGAGGCGCAGCGGCCGGGATGGTCAGCCCTGGCCGAACGCCCTGGGCCGGCGGGGTCGTGTCCTTCAGGGGGGGAACCAGGCGGGCGCCGAGGCTGAAGGCACCGGCCAGCAGGCCGGTCAGGGCGATCACCACACTCCACAGCTGCACCGGCCGGAGGGCACCGAGCAGGTCGGCGATCGAGAGGTCCGCCGGGTTGAGGGCCTGGGGACGGCGCGGTGCCGTGGCGCCAGCCGCCGGCGTCCGGGCCAGCACCTTCTCCTTCCAGTCGGCCAGCACGCCGTTGAATTCGTTGGAGGCCAGCGCCGCCGCCTCCAGGGGCAGGGTCTGGACGTACCAGTCGTAACCGGGCTCCAGCAGGCCCTCAGCCTTGAGCCCTGCCTCGACGATCACGAGCAGGGGCAGGTGCTTGCTGTAGGCCATCGCCGCCTCGATGTGGTTCCAGGGGGTGGGCAGGCGGACGTCGGCGAGGGTGGCCTGGCGCGGGCCACCGCGCTTGTCGAGGCCGGCGGGGAAGTAGGAGCGCTCCAGGGCGATGACGACGATGCCGGAACAGTGCTCCATCAGCTCGGTGATGGCCTTCAGGGGGGCATCGGCGCTGAAAGTGTTGCGGCCGACGGTTTTGGGAACCAGGGATTCCGTGCGCAGGCGATCTTCGATCGATCGCACGAAGGCTTCCTGCTCCGCGGTGGCGGTGCCCCCCACACTCACGAAGACGAGGGTTTCCTCCATGCCGCGCCACGCCACACACTTCAGACCTTAACGATGGCCGCCCAAGCGCGCCCGCTCCGCGTGCTCCCGGCGGATGGCGAGGGGCGGCGGTGGCTCAGAGGCCCAGATCGGACAGACCCGGGTGTTCGTCGGGGCGGCGACCGAGGGGCCAGTGGTACTTGCGATCGCTCTCCTGAATGGGCAGGTCGTTGATGCTGGCGATGCGGGTGTGCATGAAGCCCTGGTCATCAAACTCCCAGTTTTCGTTGCCGTAGGAGCGGAACCAGTGGCCGGAATCGTCGTGCCATTCGTAGGCGAAACGCACGGCGATGCGGTGGCCGTGGAAGGCCCAGAGTTCCTTGATCAGGCGGTAGTCGAGCTCCCGGGCCCATTTGCGGACCAGAAACTGCTCGATGGCCTCGCGGCCGCTGACGAACTCGGCCCGGTTGCGCCAGACGCTGCCCGGGCTGTAGGCCAGCGCCACCCGGGCCGGATCACGGCTGTTCCAGCCATCCTCGGCCAGGCGCACTTTCTTCGCCGCCGTTTCGGCATCAAAGGGCGGAAGGGGAGGCCTGGGGGCTTCCGGAGCGGTGGTCAAGGGAGCGATTCCACGGTGGGGGCAGGCTAGGTCAGGTGTCGGGGAGGTCTGGTGTTGACCGACCCTCACCGCCACGACGGCTCGCGGGTTCGTGGGGGCCCGACCCGTGCCTTGCACGTTTCTCCCTCTACCGTCACCAGCACAGGGCCGCCGCTGCCGATGGGGAGAGTCAGGGCACGCTCCACGGGACTGGGCACCCGGCGGCTGAGGCGTCTGGTGGTGCTCCAGCGCCGGGAACGTCAGCGCGGGCGCCGCGTGCAGCCCCGTTTCCGGCTGAGCCAGATCGGCGTGACGTCCCTGGGTGGCCTCACGGCCGTCGGCCTGATGGCCCTGTTGACGGCCTGGAGCGGGCAGGTGCTGATCGTGGCGCCCCTGGGAGCCTCCTGTGTGCTGCTTTTCGGGTATCCGCGCAGCCCACTGGCTCAGCCGCGCAACGTGGTGCTCGGCAACACGCTGGGGGGGAGCCTGGGGGTGGGGCTGGTGAGTCTGCTGGGCCAGGGGCCCCTGGTGCTGGCGCTGGCCGTGGCGCTCACGATCCTGCTGGGCCAGCAGCTGCGCTGCCTGCATCCCCCCGCCGGAGGGATGGCGTTTCTGGCCGCGTTTCTGGGGATGTCGTGGCCCTTCCTGCTGTTCCCGGTTCTCCTCGGATCACTGCTGCTGGTGGTCCTGGCCTGGGCCTTCAGCCGCTGGGTGCCGGGGGCGATGCCCTACCCCTTGCACTGGCTCTGAGGACGGCCTTATGGCATCAGTGGACTGGAGGTGGCGGCTCAGGTGAGTGGAATGACTTGGACATCGTCTTCGCCCTCAGCGGGAACCTCTCGGGATGGCGTATCGACTCAACGGACAAATCAACGTCTAGATCAGGCCAATAGAGATGGTCGGCCGTGGGTCGCACGACGTTGATGATCTGCTGAATCGTAGCCGCTTTGAACCAAGGAAACTCGGCATAAGGAAGGGCCAGCTCCTCATCATCAATAAGCATCCAGATGCAATGGCCAGAAACATTCGTGACCTCAGCCCCCAAAGTAGTTGTTCCAGGCATCGACAATCTCCTGTTGGTGTAACTCGACTAACCGCGGAAGAAGAAAAACCGAAATTCGCCATCCTGGAAGACGGTTGGTGACAATGGCGCTCCCGAGCTTCATTGACAGAGTAGCCCTGCTGGCACGAGCAGGAGAACTCGACCATGGCCCGATGGCCTACCGCCTTCAATGGGGAATCGAGTAGGTGTTGCCCCGCTCGCTGCGCACCAGGAAGGCGGAGGACGTCTGCCGGTAGGTGGCCAGGGTGGTGCGGCCGTTGCTGGGCTCGGTGATCAGCAACTTGCCGCATTCCTCCTGATCGCCCTGGCCGCAGGTCCAGGGCTCGCCCACCTTCTCCATCTCGATCTGCTTGCCATCGGAGCGGAAGGTGACCGTGAACGAGGTGGAGCCGCCCGCGACCAGGCAGGCTTCGGGGCGGCCGTTGAAGCGGCAGGTCTGCCAGGCGGTCTGGGCGTGGGCCTCGGGGATGGCCGGGGTCAACAGACAGGCAACAGCGCAAAGAGCGGCCAGGGGGGAACGCATCGGGCAGGGGCGCCGGAAGGATCCACTCTCGCCCGCGCAGTGCCCAGAGCTGCCCCGACGATCCCGAGGCGGGTCAACCTGCCGGCCACTCCAGAAATGATCAGGACGGCCTGCGCTTGGCTTGCGACAGGGAGGCATAGGGAAAAGGGTTGCGTACGACGTCCCCACTGGCAAGTGGGCCCACTCGGCCAGCCTGGTTCCAATGTTGTCGGCTTGAAAGCATCCTCTAACGCTCCCACGCACATTGCCTCTGTGCCGTACTCGACGGTGAATTGACGGAGGAAAAATCTTGCGTGAAACTGACATTCGGTGCATCGCCCCGACCTCCCGGAAGGAGCATCTATTCCATTCAGGGGGCGAGAAGTGCCCTTGTCATGCTTTGCGAATTTTCGTATCTGATCAGGACAAAGCAAGGGGGACGCATTCCATCGCTATAGGGTGTTAATAGATAAACTTGAAGAGATGAATTTTGATACGTCATACTCTTTCTGTCGCCTCTGGTCCGAGCCCTCCCTCAGCGCGCCTGTCTCAGATGGTTCAGCACGGCGCAACCGTTGCCGCCTGCATGTCGGTGGCATGGCTGTCCGCTGGGTCGGCGCTTGCGGCGGAGACACTCGACCAATCCAATGCCCCGGCATCCTGGGGCGGCTCAGCGCATCAGGTCACCACTAAGGCGGAGCAGACCGTCTCACCAACGCTGAGCTGCCTCACCCGTGTAGAGATTGGCCTCATGACAGGCAACCGTGGCAGAGGTGGGGATCTGGTGACGTTGAGGGTCCTTGACTGGAGCAATCTTCGTCAACCAAAGCAACTCGCCACCATCGACGCCAGCGTCCAGGATGGTTTTGACGGCTTTTTGAGCTTCAAGATGCCCGGCGGCGGCATTGAAGTGCCACGCAACTGGCTGGCCCTTCAGGTGGAAAGCCGCAAAAACATCTTCTGGTGGAAGTACCAATTAGGCGATCCTTATCCGGGCGGGCTGTACTTCTTCGGGGGTTACGGTGACACCACTCGCGACTATCTGTTCAAGACCTACGGACATTCTGGGAACTGCAAGAAGTTTTCGCTTACGGTCACGCCCAACCCCATTCCCCTGGCGCAGGGCGGAAGCAGCACAGCAACGATTGGCGTGAACCGTCAACCCGGCTTCACGGACCCAGTGAACGTTACGTTCGCACTACCCAGTGGTGTGACGAGCTCACCCTCTACCTTCGCGATCAAAGGTGCCACTGAACAATCGACGCTCTCGGCGAATGCCAAAGCACCTGCTGGCCAGTTCTCCGCGACGGTTTATGGCACCGAATCGGGCGGAACGTCGCCTACACCGACGAGTTTCCAAGTCAATGTGACCCCTGCCACCTTGGCCCAGCCAAAGGTCACCAGCGTCACCCCGACAGTGCAGCAGAAGGGAGGAACGATCACCGTGAAGGGCAGCGGCTTCGACCTGAACTGCAGTTTGAACGACGTGGACTTCGCCGGGGTCAAGGTGAAGGCCAATTCCTCATGCGTTCCTGGCGCTCTCACACTCACGGTGCCGACGCAGGCACTGTATGGCTCGACAACGCTGAAGGTCATCAGCAAAGGGGTTACCAGCAACGGCATCCCCTTCTCGGTCGGACGCCAGGTGGGTGGCTTTTCCGAGATCACGAGTGACGTGCTGTTTAGGACTAAGACCCGTTCCTGCGCAGGCGGCACGGTGAAGGTCGAGGTTCCGACCGGCACGCCGAGTCTGCCCAGCGGCACGCGTTATGTCGCTTCCTACCAGAAGGTTCCGGTGAACAGTCTCGTCGGTAATTCTTCGATCCCCTTTCAGTCCGACTTCTCCTACCTCGACACGTTTCCCAGGACTTCGACGAGGTTCATCATCTCCGGCATTGGGGGCGCAGGGTTCAGCCTCTGCAGCGTGGGGCTGGTGTTCGACGGCGGGAACGGTGGTTCTGCGCGCTTGTTCCTGAGGGACCTCGAGACCGGCGCCAACTTCCGGGGATCGCCGTACAGCGTCGCGATTCGCGTGCCAAGGCTCACCAAGCCCTATTCGCAGAACTACCACCCACGCTTCTTCCGAAGCCCGGACGGAACGATCATCCTCGTCGTCACCGCAGCGGCGGAAAGCGGCACTGGCCATCTCATCGCGACGTTCTACGACACGGTCACCCGCGCGGACCTATCCAACGTGCCCGTCAGTAAGCCCGCCAGTAGTGCGACCATCGGTAATCCAGCCATCAGCGCCATGCTCGGCGCCGACAACCGGATCACGCTCACCGTCGGGCATGAGACGCTGGCGCCCATCCGCATCCCCTGAGCAGGCGCCGATGCTTCACCCCCCATCACGTCAACTCCAGCCCCCTCCCACCCAGGGCTGATTGAAGTGACACAACGTCTACGGCTGTACCAAAGGAATCACTTGCCTTCCATGACGGCGATAGATCTGGAAGTCACTATCCGTCGTGAGAAGCAACGGCGCGTCGTTGATCTCCGCCAGGCGAATCAATGCGGCATCCGCCAGAGAAGCGGGCACATTCTCATACCGCTTGAAAAGTGCACTGACAGAGCCAATCTGCTCCTGGAGCACGAAAGGCAATTGAACGACTCCTCGCTCAATGAACTGCAGGGCCAACGCAGGATCAAAACCGGAGCGCCTGAGCAGAAAGCAGGTCTCAGCGACCACAGCCTCACAGCTCAGCAGTGGAGGCGGCAATCGCCTGAACTGCTCAACAGCCCATTTGTGATGGGTGTCGTTGCGACTCAACAGCGCCACCCAAGGTCCCGTATCAAGCAGAACCGTCATAAACGATTGGCCCCGAAATCAGCCAGATGAGCAGGGTTGGATGACAGATCAGCGGGTCCGCCTTCGCAACAGCCCACGAGGTCAGCCAACAAATCAGCGGCGGAGGGTGGTGCTGCGTCATCCACGCCCTGCTCTGGGGATTGAAGAAACGCTGTCAACGCGCGTCGAACCAACTCAGACTTGCTGAGATGGCGCCGTTGAGCCTGCTCCGTGAGCTGCGCATCAAGGGCCTCGGTCAACTTGAGCGAGATCACCGCCATGGCAAGCACCGAGTCATCGACATGCCGATCCTACCTGCTGACAAGCGGTATTACGGCTCAACCCTCCCCCAACCCCCGACAAGCCCGCAACACCACATCGGCGCAGCGGCCGTACACAGCGGCTTGCCAGGCGGGGCTGTCGATCAGGAAGGCGTCGCGCACCTGGCGGCGGATCGCTTCGCGGTGGGGGGTGGGGCGATCGGGAACGGCGTGCAGCCAGGCATCGGCGCGCAGGGCCGCCAGCACCTGATCGATCGGCCGGGTGCCGAACTCCAGGGCCAGGTAGGTGAGCTCCACCGCAGGGAGCATGCGGCGCAGAAACACCGGCACCGAGCCCGACACCACCGACGAGCTGGAGGGGCCCAGGCCGGGGCGGGTGACCCCTGGGCCATACCAGCGTTGCAGCCGCTCCCAGTCGTCGTTGGTGGCGCCGCTGCCGATCAGCTCCCCGTAGCCCCAGGGGCCCAGGCCGGTGTGCAGGTCGATCACCGCCAGGCGGCGACAGGCCGGGCCCAGGTGCTCGGTGAGGATCTTCTCCAGGGTGGACAGCGACCAGCTGGGGCGGCTGCCGCCGTAGAAGAGGCCGGTGGGATGGGTGTACTGGCCGCGCTGCAGCGCCGCCTGGTAGGCGGCCATCCCCTGCTCACGGATGAAGGCCTCCAGCAGGGCGTCGGCCCGTTGCCGCTCGGGCCCGTCCCAGTCGCTGGGCAGCAGGGCGTCGTGGAGGGCGTCGTAGCCCGGGTTCTCGGGCAGGGGGCCGCGAAAGTCGAGGCCGTTGCGGTTGAGATCGATGTTGTGTTCGTTGCCGCGGCGCAGCCAGGCGAAGCCATGGGGGTTGAGGGCATGGATCAGCAGCGCCCCGCCGCCGGCCGGCAGGGCGCCGTGGAGTTCATCCAGCAGAACCCCCACCTGGCAACCGGATCCGGCCAGGCCCTCCACGCCGTGGGTGCCGGAGATCAGCAGCAGCAGGGACTCGGGCTCGGCGGCGCCCAGGGCCGCCGCATCGATGGCGAGCGGCTCGTCGGCCGGGCCGCGGTGATCGGGCAGGACATGGCTGGTGAGCCGGGCGCCGGCGCCATGGGCGGCGGCCAGGAACGCCTCACGGGCCGAGGGGTAATCGGGGCGGAAGAAGTCGCTGGTGGCCATGGAGGAGGGGGTGGGGCCGTGGGCGATCAGGAGGGGTAGTCGTCGTGGCGAGTCACCGTGCGGATGTTGGCGTCGCTGGTGAAGATCTTCCCAAGTGCTTCGATGATCTGTATCACTTCCTGCGAGCGGTCGATCCACCGGATCCTCGACCAGGACCATTGTCTTGGCTCCCGGATGGACAGCACCAGGGCGCAACGCTCACGATTGGGGTCGGCGTCTGGATCGGAATAGATGCATAGCCCCATCCGGAAGCCAATACCTTCCGTCTGGAGCCACCAGCCCCAGTCTTCGTTGAAGAAGTACGGCACATGGATTCCGACCAGCGGAAGCTTCGTTTGCAGATAGGTGCACAGGGGCTTTTCCTACCATTCCATCATTGACGAGTTCCTCCTTCTATCGCTCGAGAGCAGGAAACTTCGTTCTATCGATCAGCGAGCAGGATTGGGGTGTCATGAATTCACGCCTAAACGGTCGCCATCACCTGAGCACATGGAGAAACCGGGGCATACAACACTTGCATAGGGGCTACACAGGGGAATGGCTATGCATAGAGTTCAGACCTTAAACTTCTCGAAGTACGCCGGATCAACGTCATACACAGTGCGCTTGAATACACCAAGTTCAACCTTCTGGAACATTTCAACTAGTTTGTCGCCGTCGACAAGTTCAACATGAGGCGCTCCTTCTCTGTTCGCTTCCTGGATAGCAGCATTGCTAAACCCAGAAGTGGTAATGATGATGCCCTTTTCAGCCCTCCCAATCATTGTATTGCGAAAATCTCCCACTTGAGCACGCGAGACGAGGTTACCTTTTGCGTAGCGCTTGCATTGGAAGAGAACCCTGAAGCTCACAAAGGAATTAATCTCCAATGTCCCGTAGCCATCAATTCCACCATCAGCAGAGCCCCCAGTGACCTCGACGTTTTCAAAACCTGATTCCCTGAGAAGCTCTCTGCAGACTTTCTCAAAGCCGGAAGGACTGATGGATCTGAGGGTGTTCAATAGATCGAGCTTCTCTTCTTCAGTTGGGTCCTCTGTGTTTGTTCCTAGCGGGTGCATATCCTCTTCAGTCTCCTGAGCCTCTCGCTTTTGCTTTCGATTCTCAGCGTGGATGGCGACCCACTTCAAGAAGATATCTCTAGCCTCCTTGTCATCAAGTTCGGCATTGCGTCCCTTCTCTGTAAGCGTCCATGTTCCATGCTTTGACGAATCCAGCAAGCCTTCCCACACGAGATACTGCCTGGCCCATGCAACCTGGTTATGAAACTTACTTCCTCCCGACTTAAGCGTCTGATCAAGCAATTCATCTGGCAGGTTGAGATTTTTAGCAATGCGTGCAGAGACTTCTCTCGGCCGGCCTGAATCGCCAAGATCCCGAAGTGCAGCAAGCAAGGGTCCAAACCACCTAATGAATTCAGCCTGGGCTTTCTTAGCCATTATCAGAAGGTGACCTCATCATTGTAGATGGACGCTTGCGCATGACAAATGAACTTCTAAGGCTTCTCAAAAGTGGCAGGAAAGTAGTCGAAAACGCAAGTAGAGAATCGATGGTGGCCTGTCCACTCGAGGGTCATGCTAGGCGTCATTAGGAGGATTCAGCCGAACCAATAGAGGCATGTGGTCACTCCATTGCAACCACGTGTCAGATTCACCGACCCAAGCTGAACAGTCACCTAGCCACGCACTAGGCGCGAAGGTGTAATCTATGTGATAAGCCTTGGCAGGATTCCGCTGCAAAAAGAACGTTGGTTCCGGCTCTAAACCCTGCGGGATTCCGCGACAACGATGATAGGCGCTCTCCAGTCCGATTTCCGAGAGCTCTCTGACTACATCAGTGTGGTTCCACCAGCGATCCCATTTATCCCAGCGGACATTACTATTCAGATCCCCCACAATCACCGTTGGCTGAGTTGAAAGCACAGCGCGGTGAGCCTGGATGAACTTCCAGAGCTGTCCAATGTATTGGAAAGTAGGAGAGTTTGCTTGTCGCGTCCAAGCAGCCACGAGCAAGAAGCTACCGTAAACCCGGCACGGAAGAAACGATTCGAGTTGGCCTAAATCAAGATCAACAGGGGCAAGTTCTACTCCGGGAGCAGCGAACACTCCAAGACCCCTATGTTTATTCTTTCCAGCCCACAGGTAGTTCTTCGCCCATGACTTATACGAAGCACTCGTGGAGTAACCGGGATCCTCGCACTCTTGAATGACAGCGATATCAAACCTCAAAGCGTCTAACGCATCGAGCTTGTTGCGCAAGGCGCCGTTGCAGTTCCAGGTTAAAATGTGCATCCTTCAAAATAGAACACTCAGCTGAGACACTTCAGCGGCGTCGGCTGGAGCGAATAGTTACGCGCTCACTTGAGCTTCCCGACATGTTAGTAGTCTCGCATCCCAAAACTAATATGGTTCCTCACTTCGGCTGAAGGACGGCCTACCCTTCATAAAGTTCTGGCGGGAAGGACTATTAATGTCTTCCCAATTCCATTTCCCGTCTAACCAAGTAAGTGTGACGACGGCTAACTCATTTGGGCCGGCTTCAGCAAATTCGACTTGAGCCTCGTAGTCGTTTCTGGCTGCGCCCACATAATGTCGGTAACGCACCTCGCCTAGGTTGCCGTCCCAAGACTGCACCACTTTCGAACGCCAACTAGCATCACCAAAGATCGAACTATATCGCGGGTGACTCTCTCCCTGTTCAGCAAGTTCAACAAAAATCCGCCGGTTGGTCGGGCTTACAAGGCCTGCGAGGGCAATAACGTCCCTCGCACGATAGGCATTCAGTATCGAATACGCTGTTGACTTCGCATCAGTCCGGTCAACTTGAGAAAGAGAAAGGACCGGCACCTGCCCTTTAGAAAGGCTATCTGAAGGCTGTGTCTGCGTTGCGGGAATGCTAACGGGCGGTACTTTCTTCTCTGATGGTGTACCAATGATGCCTGCGGTATACAGAGCGGTGACAAGACCAGCCACCCCCGCAAGCAGACCGCCTAATGCGGTAAGAATGCCAGGCAAAGTCGACCAAAAGGAGCTTTTTTGTTCTGTCATCGGGACCCTTGTGTTCTATCCCAACCACGCCGAACAAGCCATTGGACGGTTCCGAGAACCACTCCTCCGACTTGCTCCCTTTCCGAAAGCCGCCTGACAAGCGGCAGGGAGAATGGTCTGAAGTCCCGATGCCGCATAGCCCTTCGAGAGCAACTTCCGCTTTCTAGCAGTGGTTCACGCGTCAGATAACCATCTGTAACCAGCGCTACGCAAGTCTTGCCAACCCGCCGAACTTGATCAGTTCAAGTCCCCCAAGGACATCCAGCCCATTCACCCCCGCGCACTACGCAGAGCAAACGGCACGGTGAGCAGCAGGCTCCCCCCGGCGATCACGAACAGCCCCGGCAGGGAGATGTCGATCAGCACCCCCGAGAGCGCCTGGGACAGGGGATCGAAGGCGACGCCGGCCAGCATGGCCAGGGCCATCACCTGGCCCTGCAGCGGTGCCGGGATCTCCCGCTGCAACCAGGCCGTGGCAGCACCCCCACCAGGCCGCCGCCGATCCCCATCGCCGCCAGCAGGGCGGCCGCCGTCCACCACTGGCCGGCCACCGCCAGCCCCAGCAGCCCCGCCCCCAGCCCGGCCGACAGCCAGCCCAGCGCGCCCCCCGGAGGTCAGGGGGGCCGAACCGGCCGGCCCACCACACCCCCACAAGGGCGCCCACGCCGTAGGCGGCCTGGAGCCAGCCGTAGGTGGCGGCGTCACTGCGGCGCGCTCAAGGCCTCAGTCGTTACCAAGCACCCCCGGCCACAGCCCTCAGCTGCCGAGGAGCAGCCGCAGGCTGGCCAGCAGCAGCACGCCGCCGAGCAGCCGGCGGATGGCGGTGGCGGAGAGGTGCACGCTGCCGAGCTGGGCGCCGATCGCGCCGCCGCCGATGGCGATCGTCGCCAGCAGCGGCAGGTGGGGGGGCAGGTCGGTGCTGGCGCCCAGGTGCCCCAGCAGGGCGGCGGCGGAGTTGATCAGGATGAACACGCTGGAGAGGCCGGCGGCGGCCTGGGGCCGGGCCCAGCGGCGGTGGATCAGCAGCGGGGCGATCAGCACGCCGCCGCCCATGCCCGTGAGGCCGCTGAGCAGGCCGATGGTGCCGCCGGCGAGCAGCGCGTGCGGCAGCCTCGGCGGCGAGACGGCGAGCTCCGGCCGATCGCGGCGCAGGAACAGCGGCAGGGCGGCGGCCAGCAGCAGGCCACCGAGCAGGCGGTTGAACACCGGAGCCGGCAGGGAGAGGTAGCCGCCGAGGCCGGCCAGCGGCACCGAGGCCAGGGCGAAGGGCCCCACCAGTCGCCACGACACGTGGCCGGCGCGCACGAAACGCTGGGACACCACCAACGACACCAGCACGTTCAGCACCAGGGAGGTGGGCTTGATCGTGGCCGCGGGGAAGCCGAACAGGGCCATGGCCGCGATGGTGCCGGAGGCGCCCGCCTGGCCGACGCTGCCGTAGAGGATCGCGATCGCCGCGAGGGTGACGCAGAACAGCGCCAGGGTGGTTTCAGCCATGGGAGCCGGCGGCAATCATGCGGGGCCGGCAGCCATTCAGCCACGCCTGGAGCCGCGGGACCTCAGGCTGCCTCGAGGCTGGCTTCGGGGGCCAGCTCCCGTTCGGCCCAGGCCGCCAGGGAGCGGGCGGGGCGCCCCAGCACCTGCTCCACGCCGTCGCTGGGGCCGGCGTCGGCGCCGTTGCGGATCAGGGCGAACAGCACCCCCAGCAGCTCGGCGTAGTCGGGGGGGATGCCGGCCGCGATCGCGCCGGCGAGATAGTCGGCCGGCGCCACATCCTCGTAACGCACGGGCCGCCCCAGCCGCTGCCCGATGACCGCGGCGGCCTGGGCAAAGGAGAGGGCCTCCGGGCCGCTCAGGTCGTAGGCCGCTCCACCCAGCGCGGGGCGCTGCAGCAGGGTGGCGGCCACCTCGGCGATGTCCTCGGCGTCGATGAAGGGTTCCAGGCCGTCACCGGCGGGGGCACTCAGCACCCCCTGGCGCACGCCGGCGGCGAAGACCCCTTCGCTGAAGTTCTGGTTGAACCAGCTGGGCCGCACGATCGCCGCCTCCAGGCCGGAGGCCAGCAGCGCCAGCTCCGCCTGCCGCAGGGGCTGGCTGTCATCGGCATCGACGCCCCGGGCGCTGAGCAGCACCGCGCGGGCCACCCCGGCCCGGCGGGCCCGCTCCACGAAGGCGCCGACCGGCGGCGCCACATCGACCACGAAAGCCGGCGGCACGATGTAGACCGCCTCGACGCCGGCCAGGGCATCCTCGTGGCTGCCGGGATCGCTCCAGTCGAAGTGCACCGGCTGGTTGCGGCCACCGGGCGGCTGGGGGCTGCGGGCGGCCGTGCGCACGCTATGGCCGGCCTGCAGCAGCCGGTGGCTGACGCGGCGGCCGGTCTTGCCGGTGGCACCGAGAACCAGGACGGTGGCCATAGGAACTCCTGAGCGGGGCAGCGGCCGGTGGCGCTGCCGGGGTGATTACTCAAGGACGATTCCGCTGGACGGTCGGCACCCGCGGCCACAGGGGGGTGTGGCGAGCTTGGCCGGCGATGGGGGCGCGGGCCGGCCAGGGCCGGAAGGGGCGATGCTCTTCGCCCGCCCGCTCACGATCGAAGGGTCGCCGTCAGGCGCTTCGGATGCTGCAGCAGCGCCAGTGCCTCAAGAACGCTGGTGCAGACGATGTCGGCACTGGCCAGGGACGCGGCCGATCCGCCCTCGCCTTGAATCAGCGCGATCCCCACGGCGGCGGCCTCCAGCATCAGGCGATCATTGCGTCCGTTGCCGATGGCGACGCTGGATGCGGCGCCCAGCCTGGTGATGAACTCCAGCTTCGTCTCGGCCTGGTGTTCCACGGGGGTGATCGTTAGGGACACCGGCAATCCGCTGAGCTGGGATCGGGCCAGACCGAAGGTGTCGGCGGTGATCACATGCACGTCGATGCTGGTGGCGATGTCGGAAAGGGCCTCCGCCACACCCGGGAGAAGCACGCCATCGAGGGCCAGCGTGCCGTTGTAGTCGGACACCAGATAAGCCAGCTCGAGCTGGCCGAAACCGGAGATGTCGATGGAGATCATGACGGCCGTTTGTTGAGAAGGCTACAAGCAACTTTTCCGGAGCCCCGGGATCTTCTTCCGGCCCATACCATGCGTGAGCAGAACCTCATGCCAGTTCTGCTTAGATTTGATGATGGCCAGATCGATCCGCTCTCCAACAGCAGCAACAGGGGACGATTGGCTTCCATTTGTGAAGTTGCCGAACACGGGAACTCCCAAGACGGCAGGACGGGGTGATGGGTCATTCTGTCTCTTCCAAGCGACAGTTTGGGGGCCTGTTCCCATGACGCGATGGTCGCAGGTCATTCCTCGGCAGTCCACTTCTCTGCCCTCGGGAGAAGCTGCATGAGACGGTCCAGTCGTTGGCCCAGGGACCGATGGGGATGGTTCACAAACTCCTCCCACGACGACTTCCAAAGCTTGCGTTGCCGATAGGAGATCAGATCTGTGCCTCCGACGTTGAGAAGACAACCACCGATCTTCGGCGGCCAGCCGCCAAGCAAGGGGGAGCCACGCGTGGCGCTGATGGTGTCGAAACCGGGACAGGCAGGCCTTGGCCAGTCCTGAGGGTTGAGCGGAGCGGGCCGACGCCGGGATGGCGCCTGGGCCGCGAGGTGGAGGTCCGCCTCGATCAAAGGGTTGGCCGCCACAGCTGGGTCCTTGAAGATGGAGCGCTCTGCGTCTAGCGAATGAGCCACCAGAGCAGGACCAGCCAGGCCGCCAAGCCAAGCACGATGCCAACGTCAACGAAGGGCGACCTGCGCCCTGTTCCCCACATCACAACCGCTACCGGTGTGCCAATGGCGGAGTACAGGGCGTAGTCGTAGAAGCAGGCACGCAGAACCCAGATCCACGGACGCGGCGGGCGGTACAGGCTGCTTGAGGAGAGCAAGCCCCAGAAGGGTCTGCCTGCCAGGCCGGGTGGCGCCGCGCGTGGAGGTCTCGGCCATGGGGCCTGGGAACGGCGGTGGTGCGGGGGTGGCTCGCCGGTCGCTGCGGCCTGCCTACCATCGCCCCCTTCGCCGCCCTTCCCCATGGCCAGCCAATGGCAGAACTTTCTGCGCAACCTGGGGGAGTGGCGGGGCAGCTTCACCACGATCAGCGCCGGCGGCGAGGTGCTGGAGAGCCACCCGTCGGTGCTGACGCTGGCAGCGGGCGATGACGACGACCACCTGGTGCGCTTCAGCCTGCAGCGCTGGCCCGCCGGCACGGCGATCGCAACGGGCGGCGGACCGGCGCCGGGGGCGGGCGAGCCCAGCCGCGCCATGGAGCAGGACTACCGGACCCTTGGGCGCCAGGTGGTGTTCTTCGAGTCCGGGGCGTTCAACAAGGGGTCGCTGCAGGTGGCGCCGAACACGGTCTTCGGCGGTGAGTTCGGCTTCATCGCGGCCGACCGGCGCCACCGGATCGTGCAGCTGTACACCCCCGACGGCCGCTTCGACCAGCTGGTGCTGATCCGCGAGTTCCGCGCCAACAGCGACGCCTCCGAAGGCGCGCCCGCCAGTGCCGAGCGACTGCTGGGCCACTGGGAGGGCCAGTCAGCCACGATCAGCGCCGACTGGAGCGAGTCCGACACCAGCGACGTGCGGCTGGAGCTGGGGCCCGCGGAGCTGGCGGAGCTGCGACTGCTGCCCGATGGCGGCTTCGTGCACCTGCCGGAGCAGGTGAGCCACCGGTCGGCCTTCGAGCTGGTGGGTGGCTGGCTGCCGGCCCCGGGCCGGATGGAGCGGCTGATCCGCCGCTACGACGCCACCGGTGCCTGGATCTCCGCCAGCCACGAGGTGCTGGAACGCGTCTGAAGGGCCGCGCAAGTCGAGGCGGTTGTGGTTGATATCAATTTTTGGGTTCGTTGCCGCGGCGCAGCCAGCTGAAGCCATGGGAGTTGAAAGCCTCAGGTTCATGGAGAGCCACCTTCGGCCAGGAAGTATTTTCGCTGGGGATCCTTGGCGCTGGTGCCGATCTCGCGCACCAGCCCGCGATCGATCAGACGGGCCAGCCGCGTGCGCGTGGCCCGGGCCGACAGCCCGATGATGGCCGCAATCTCACGGGTGGCCAACCCCTGGCCTTCGTTCAGGCTGGCGAGGATCGCCTGCTCAGTGGCGTCGACCACTACTGGGCCCACGGGGACGGTGGCAATGGTGACGCGAAAGCGATTGGCGATCTCCTCGAACATCGGCGGCGGCAGGCCCGCGTCTCGACAGACTGCCGTCATCCGCTGGATGCCGCTGCCCCATTGCTCGATCAGCCCCAGCGCCTGGAAGACGCGGCCGATCACGCGGTTGCGCAGCTTGGACACCCCATGGGGCAGATCCTCCACCGTGAGGCCGAAGGGCAGCAGACCGGGATTTTCGATCTCCAGCCGGTCATCGAAGATCCACAGCCGGATCGGTGCGCCCCGCTGGGAATAGTCGGTGTGGACCACCGCATTGATCAGGGCCTCGCGCACGGCCTCGGGCGGCAGACTCCAGCGGTCGGTGCGGCGTACCGCACCGATGGTGGCGCCATGCCAGGAATGCTTCTGCACGAACGCAATCGCTTCCTCCACGGCCTGCACGGGGAAGGAGTGGATCTCGACCCGATCGAGGATGCGGCTCTTGTCGCTGCCGGCGAAGCGCCCGGCCTGGATCCAGGCATCGGGAAAGTGCCGCTCGCGGTCATGGCCGAAGAGGATCATGCCGCCCACGGTCGGCACCGTCTTCCCCTGGTGGTCGCCCACGAGCCGCAGGGTCTCCAGATCGCTGCGGCGGAGTTCGCGGAACGGTGCGAACGACTCGGAAGCCGCTCGGAAGTCGATCGCTTCCGAGCCGAGCCCCGGCGAGGACTGCTCGTCAAAACCTTCTCCCCGGGAGAAACGGCGGAGCTCCTCGATCAGCTCGGCATCGGCGCGTCGGTTGGTGGAGCCCACCCGCAACATACACGCCTGCGGCAGGCCCCTCGCGAATCAGGTGATGGGGACGGCTCGGGCTGGGGTACACCTGCAGGGCCAGCACCTGCGTCTGCCGCCAAGGCAGGATCTCGATCTCCGGCACCAGCCGAGGGCTGATCCGGTCGCTGATCAGGTTGGCGAGCCGCTCCTCCTCATCCAACGGGTCAGCCACGCCGCGCACGTTGCGGCTGCGATCCTCCACCCCGATCAGCAGCGCGCCGCCGGC
The DNA here is from genome assembly GCF_024346155.1 of Cyanobium sp. Candia 9D4. NCBI lineage: Bacteria > Bacillati > Cyanobacteriota > Cyanophyceae > Synechococcales > Prochlorococcaceae > Cyanobium > Cyanobium sp. Candia 9D4. Next base: position 274,711 of record NZ_JAGQCK010000003.1, read on the forward strand.
CGTGTTGGCGAAGGCCACGATCGTTTTCAACGCCCCATCCGGCGAGGAAAGATCACGCTTGAACTCCAGCGTCTTGCCCTCAGGGCGCTTGAGCAGGTCGAGCAGGTCCATCCTGCTCAGAAGTGTACTCGGAAGCAGACAGCCTTGTCATGGATCCGAGCTACTTACTGAGTGCGGGGCATGGGTGGCAAGCCCAACGCTGCCCCTTAGTGGCAGGCTAGAAGTGTAGAGCGCAGGAAGGAAATCGTTGGCGGCCTGTCCACTCGAGGGGCTTGATAGCCATGTTCTATGCATCATGATGCAATGCACGTAGAATCATCTTCATCACTTCTTTATTGGCGTTAAGATGTTGCAAGGCAATATTGGGATGGGCAAGGGGAAAAACTCGGAAGATCTCGTCAGCGAATGCCTGACCGATAGACCTAACCCCTTCAAAATCCAATACCACGACTTTAAATTTATCTATTCGAGCAAGCAATCTTTTGGCTTGAGATCTTGAGACAAGATTGTTATCGCCGTACTGAGCCAACTCCACTGGAACAACTGTCTTTGTAAATCCGTAGTCTTCGCCAGTCGAGAAACGGTCAAACACCTTTTTGGTGGTTCGCGATGTGTGGTTATTCAGCTTCATTGTTACGAATGTCCCTGCACCGCCTTGCTTTGCCTGAAAGATCCAGTCTTCCTTCTTTCCAAAATGATGCGAGAAGATGACTTCCCCTGATAGAATTGCAAAGTCATCAAACATTCTAGAGCTAAAAAAGATTCCTTCTCCCGAGTGGCGCGATGGGTCTGTTGTCAGCTTTCCCTTGGCAAGCTCAAGAACGGCATGTCGCTCGTCGAGAAGCCCTAGAGCGTGCTGAATCTTCTTAAAGATTCCAACGCCATTATCGAGAATTGCGATTTCTGTTTCGGCAGCGGTCTTTGAGATATGCACACTAATATGTGTGCCGCTGGAATGGTCGATGGCGTTGTTAAAAATCTCGGTGAAGCCGTAATACCAGATTGATTTCACATTGTCAGCCATAAGCCCAAGCTTGGGAGCAACTTCCCTATCCCAGACGATATCCTCAGCTAGCTGTGGGTCTATTTCGAAGCTCAAGTCACATTCTACAAGAGGCGCAAGTGCATAGCGCTTGTTACGAGTGGTTCCAGTTTCCGTAACTGCACCCTCCTCAATTAAATGCTGAATGTGCTTATGAATGGCTTGGCGAGAGCATTCAAACTTTGCCATCGCAATCTTTACGATGTCACTTGGGTGCTCCTTTACGTTGGCAAGGATGAAGTTTCTTACCGCTTCCCCGCGGCCGCGGATTTTCGACACGAACCTTTGTCAACCAGCTCAACTCCTATTGTCAATCTCGGCTCGCCCTTTGTCAACCCTGCGATCTCGCTAACACTGTCTTCGGCGGTGAGTTCGGCTTCATCGCGGCCGACCGGCGCCACCGGATCGTGCAGCTGTACAGCCCCGACGGCCGCTTCGATCAGCTGGTGCTGATCCGAGAGTTCCGTGCCGGCAGCGACGCCGCCGAGGCCGCGCCCGCCAGTGCCGAGCAGCTGCTGGGCCGCTGGCAGGGCCAGTCAGCCACGATCAGCGCCGACTGGCACGAGGCCGACACCAGCGACGTGCAGCTGGAGCTGGGGCACGCGGAGCTGGAGGCGCTGCGGCTGCTGCCCGATGGCGGCTTCGTGCGCCTGCCGGAGCAGGTGAGCCAGGGCGGCCTTCGAGCTGGTGGGCGGCTGGCTGCCGGCCCCGGGCCGGATGGAGCGCCTGATCCGCCGTTATGACGCCACCGGCGCCTGGGTCTCCGCCAGCCACGAGGTGCTGGAGCGCGTCTGAAGGGCCGGCACGCCGGCAACGGCCTCACCGCGGCGGCAGCACATCCAACATCTGCCATAGATCTGGAAGTCACTATCTGTCGTGAGAAGCAACGGCGAGTCATTGATCTCCGCCAGGCGGATCAATGCGGCATCCGCCAGAGAAGCGGGCACATTCTCATAGCGCTTGAGAAAGGTCAGCAGGGTTGGATGACAGGGCATCAAGGGCTTCGCTCAACCCCCCAACCCCCGACAAGCCCGCAGCACCACATCGGCGCAGCGCCCGTAGACGGCGGCCCGCCAGGCGGGGCTGTCGATCAGGAAGGCGTCGCGCACCTGGCGGCGGATCGCTTCGCGGTGGGGGGTGGGGCGATCGGGCACGGCGTGCAGCCAGGCATCGGCGCGCAGGGCCGCCAGCACCTGATCGATCGGCCGGGTGCCGAACTCCAGGGCCAGGTAGCTGAGCTCCACAGCAGGGAGCATGCGGCGCAGAAACACCGGCACCGACCCCGACACCACCGATGAGCTGGACGGGCCCTGGCCGGGCCGGGTGACCTCCGGGCCATACCAGCGCTGCAGCCGCTCCCAGTCGTCGTCGCTGCTGCCGCTGCCGATCAGCTCCCCGTAGCCCCAGGGGCCTAGGCCGGTGTGCAGGTCGATCACCGCCAGGCGGCGGCAGGCCGGGCCCAGGTGCTCGGTGAGGATCTTCTTCAGAGTGGACAGCGACCAGCTGGGGCGGTTGCCGCCGTAGAAGAGGCCGGTGGGATGGGTGTACTGGCCGCGCTGCAGCGCCGCCTGGTAGGCGGCCATCCCCTGCCCAGTGATGAAGGCCTCCAGCAGGGTGTCGGCCCGTTGCCGCTCGGGCCCGTCCCAGTCGCCGGGCAGCAGGGCGTCATGGAGGGCGTTGTAGGCCGGGTTCTCGGGCAGGGGGCCGCGGAAGTCGAGGCCGTTGCGGTTGAGATCGATGTTGTGTTCGTTGCCGCGGCGCAGCCAGGCGAAGCCATGGGGGTTGAGGGCATGGATCAGCAGCGCCCCGCCGCCGGCCGGCAGGGCGCCGTGGAGTTCATCCAGCAGAACGCCCACCTGGCAACCGGATCCGGCCAGGCCCTCCACGCCGTGGGTGCCGGAGATCAGCAGCAAGAAGGACTCGGGCTCGACGGGGCCCAGGGCGGCCGCCTCGATGGCGAGCGGCTCGCCGGCCGGGCCGCGGTGATCGGGCAGGACATGGCTGCTGAGCCGGGCGCCGGCGCCACGGGCGGCGGCCAGGAATGCCTCACGGGCCGAGCGGTAATCGGGGCGGAAGTAGTCGCTGGTGGCCATGGGGGAAGCTGCGGGGCCTTGGGCGATCAGAAGGGGGGGTGGGCGTGGAGGGTCACCGCGGGGATGTCGGGGTCGCTGGTGAAGATTTTCTCAAGCGCACCGATGATCGCCATCACATCCTGCGACTGGTCGATCCAGCACCGCCGTCCTCTGATGTGCCTGGTCCGGCGTCTGGGATGCCCTCAACCCGGGGTGGCATAGGAAGCCCGCTATTCAAGCCGGCTGTAGTCGGCAGCAATCGTGGGTCTGGCTCGCCGCACCAGTCGGAATAGGCGACAGGTAGTACCCCACGTTCGGCCAAACCGAGCATCTGGACGTACCAGCCGGCATACGGCCAGTCCGCACCTTGGCCCAGCTGGGCGATGGTGGGGAAGCGATCGAGGAACTTTGAAGCAAGCTTCCGTGCCGTGTCCTTCTGCGCGTCCTCCCAGCCGAAATAGTTATTGTCCTGCCCCGTTGTGTAGTGGGCTGCATCGTCAAAGTCGCACATCATTGCCCCGTGCATGCGCTGGATGTTTCCGACGTGGGTGACTGAGCACCGCCAGTGCATCCCAGACGGTGACATGCCGGGCACGATCCTCAGCCGTTGATAGCCAAGCTTGTGCAGCTCGTGCACCATCAGCAGCACCCGTTGAGAACGACGCACGAGTGGGTCAGAATCGCGATTCATGCCTAAAGACCTCCGACAACCTAACGTTCAAGATCAGCGGCGGGAGTAAACTGTTTGACCCAAAAGGCCTTCTCTGCTCCCGTCCACTGACATCTAACACTAGAATGTTATTCCTCAATAATCTCTACGTTCGACGCCTTGCCGTTCTTCTCGGCATTGTCTTCGCCAATTGGATTCGGCTCCTTGAATACTGAGAATCTTACTTTCGTGCCTTTCCTCAACTTCTTGTCACGAGATTGAGGAAGAATATTTGACAGGGTAAAGAAGTAATTTCCCTTCTCGTTTTCGATGAAGCCAAAGACCCCCATAAACCGTTTTACAATGCCAGTCGAGTCTGCCTCTTCAGACTCGATCTTCTTGATGCCTCGAGCCCAATAGTTTGGCGGCTGGCTTTCATCAGTTCGAATCTCTATGTCTTCCGAAAATGCCTCTACCAATTGAAGAAGGCTTTTGTGATTATAGGATCTAGGGTCAAATCCAGGGTAGCGAGAGCGAATCGACTTTCCCAGATCAGAGAAACTCACCCATCCGTTATTGTCGCTTCTGGAGTTATCCATTGCGAAGTCGAGGAGCTTGCCGACCTCTGGCAATGAGGATTCCAGCGTTGCAAGTGAATGTGCATTTTGCTGAGGCAGACTCACCCTGTTTAAGTTCTCCAGAAAAACGAACTGGTTACATGCATTCTGCCAAATAGGTTTGGAGTTCTCTTTCCCAATTCCCAAAACAAACTTACCGATTTCCCGCAGCCTAAGCGCAAGGCTGTAGTAGTCAGCATCGGTTGAGACGATGCAGATCGCATTGATGTCGTTACTCTGATTACACAGTTCAATGGCATCCATGATAATGCTGTTGTCTGTAGCATTTGGGCCGAAACGGAACTGCTGGAAGATTCGGACAGGAGACTCGAATACTTTGACTTTCCATGATCCCATGTTGGTCGTAGTCCAGTCACCATAGATGCGCTTAACCAGAATCTCACCATCTTGGGATATCTCGGCAAAAATAGAATCAAGATACTGAGGCGAGATATTGTCTCCATCGATAAAGACAGCAAACTTCTTGTCCATTTGTTTTTCTGTAATTCTAACCTTGTAGGTGACCGGCTCGCAGCGGCATTGCGTCGCAAGACTTATGCTCACGAGGTCGGCTTGCGGCGCAATGCCGCTGCTTGTCAGCGTCGAACGACCTGCTATGTCGCCCGACGAACTCCTCAGCCCACCCCATTTCGTTTCCTTCAAATTTCAGAATGTCACCTCCTCTTCTGGCGAGAACCAGTCAAGTGGTCCCATCGCACTTCCGTCGCGGAGCACACTGAAGCCGCTGTAGAAGAAGGCTGTGTCTTCAAACTGCGAAATCTGGGGCGCCTGTCCGGTCCGCGCTCTTGCGAGGCCCACGACTTGCTTGAAAATGCGTTCTTCAACTCCGAAGAAAGTGAGATTTGGTCTGTCGAGCCGCATCCGGGCCGGACGACCGAAGACAATTCGCCCTTTGATATCTCGCAGAACTGGTTCTCGGTCGTCGTCCGAAAAGTATCCTCCGACAAAGCGACGCCCCTCCAGTGGTCCAGCCAGGACCCGCCACGCCATTCCGAGCACGGTAAGTTCTTCCGGAAGCGGGACGCCTGTAGCAAGTGCACTCGCTAACACGGGCTGAGAGAGCTTGTTCGCGATACCGCTGTAGTGGGATACGATCACGGCTCGGCCCAATTCTCCCAGGTCGCCCTCTCCAGCGGGCAGCTCCCCAGGGCTATTCGGGTCCTCCGCCCATATACCGGACTTCACGCGGCTACTACTCTCTTCAGTGGCGAAGCGAGTCGCAACGATATGCCCCTTAATGCTACGCGGAGAGCCCGTTGGATCTAGAAAACTGACGCGTCTGAACTGCTGCCGCCAGGTAGTGAATTCTTGATTGCTAAAGTTGACGGAAGAATAGCGCCCCTTTGCCTCTGCCAAGAACACCCGATTCTCGTTCTCGGCGCAGAAGTAGTCAGGCGTGTCGCCCTTCGCCGTCCGTTCGATCCGGCACCCTTTGAACGCCCTGTGAAGTTGGCGATTAAGTATATGTTCCATGTGAGCAAAGTACGTGATATTCAAGTGATCGTGAAGGAACCAGCGGCAGAACGCTTGCCCTAGTTCTGTTGATCGGCTCCTCTTAATTGCCGGTGAAATACCGAGGCCTCGTCCTTGAAACCTGAACTCGGAACAAGGCAAAAGGAACCGCACATGTTCGAACTGAACTGGGTCTGGCTGCGGCGGAGCTGTCCCGAACGAATCAAGATAGTAGTGATGGAATAGGTTTGCTAAATCGACGGTAATAGAAGCAACGGCTTGATTCTTGGTCAGATCCGCCCTCAGCGTATGGGGGATGACCGCGTATTTGTTCAGCGCGAGACCGAGGGATCGTTCCATGACTAGTGAGGTGCTAAGCCGTCCACTGTGATCGCCAATGCCTTGGCGGTATAACGCTACAGATCAGAAGCGGGCAGGGATCTCGGCATTAGGAGGCAGCCAATGCACCCGTCTTCTGCATCTGGATGTTGGGCTGTTCATGTAAGGGAATGCAGTCATTAAAGAGAGCAAAACTAGCGGTCTGTCCCACTCTGTTGAAAAGGTACCAAATACCTTTCGGCAATATGGTCTGCCTTTAATGATGAGCTCTCAAGCAGCCGTGCGCATTCACCAAGAAGATCATTGCCGCTGACGTGCGTGTTGACCAGCGTAGAAAGCAGTGTCCGCGCCTCAGATATCATCAAAGCAAGCTTCTCATATGTAAGCGCGTGTGAGGCTCCTGCCACTGCCGCACGAGTAGCAACTGAGTGAGGATGAATACTAACCCTTACACATGAATACCCTGGATACTCTTTGGCAAACCATTCGGCAGCGACTAGAAGCTGGCCATGCTGGTCTTTTGTGAGAGCATTCTTTTCTTTCTTACGACTCTTCGCCTCAATTACAAGCCCTGTATTACTCGGTAGTAACCATAGAATATCTGGTCCAACGCCATTGACGTCAAAGCGTTCAGACGGTATCCCGATGTATTTGGCTAGATCAGCAAGAGCTTGCTCGAACTGGTTGGGGGTGGCCTCAGGGGTTAAGTATGACACTGTTTCTTCAAATGATCTTAAATAACCAAGACGCATTTGGTAATCTTCAATCTGCTGGCATATCGCTTCCTCTTGGCCAGAGGGTAGAATTAAGGGTCGATAAGGTGGCCTAGCCAGGGGTCGAGTGAGATTAGGATTAGTTGCAAAAGCCTGCAGTTGATAATTCTGCCCCAGTTCACTATTGCCCCAGTTAAAGGCAACCTTAGCAGATAGTTGTAACAGCCAGCCACGCGATTGACCATCTACTTCATAAGGACCTTCAAGGAACTCACGTAGTTTTGTCAAAGCTTTTTCATGCAACCCGCGGCGCAAGTACTCAAAAGCTTTTCGCTCTACAGCGGCTTGCCTCAACCTAATCTCGTCTGGCTCTTCAGTCGTTACGGAATCTGCAAGTTGCTCAGCATGATATTGAATCCAGTCTCTATCTCTATCTAGGCACTTACCGGCTGTTTCAGCAAGTTCATGCTCATCTTCAACGTCCTTACTTATTGACAGACCCATATCAATCTGGGCTCGTGTTGCGCTCGTCAAAAAGTCAAAATTAGATCTCTTGGCAATCCATGCCAAAAGGTCTTTGCCTGTCAAAATGACTATACAGTGATCACCTGAGCCCCTTGCACCTCTACCAATGCCCTGCTCAATCTTTTGAGCAAGCATTCGCGAGAATGTGCTTCCTCCTTGAAATGCAATCCGCCTATAGGTCTCATACGATGTGGAACCACCTGGCAGGCCATCCATAATTAGGAGCCTACATGAATCACCAGGGAGGTCAATCCCATCATACCGATTTGAAAAGACAATAGGACCTGAGGTAGCGCGCCTCTGCAGTTGGTCAATACACTGCTCAACTAGAACCGAGCCTTCCGCAAATACAGCGCAGTCTATCCACGTCTTAGCTCGATAATCAGATGATGTCAAAATTATGACGCCTAAGTCTTTGCGGGCAATATCTGCTGCCATACGCTTTACTGCCCCAGGTAAATCAATTCTTGAGTTCTTAAGATCAGGTATGAGTATCATTCTTTCGCTAACTCCAGCGAGTGATCGCGAAGCCAGTGGAGAGCTCACCGAAGCTAGATTTGCATCAAATGTGCGAATAATTTCGCTATCATCTGAAATTGTCGCAGACATATAGATCCTTCTTGGTGCTTCCGAAAAAGTCGGAAACATGTTTACAAGTGGAAGAATTGGAGTAATAGTAAACGACCTACGGTTTATGAGCGCATGGCAAAGATGTAGATTATCTCGCAAGAGAGGCCAGTGAAAAGCGAAGTCTTTAGCATTGCCCCTCAATTGCTGTCTTACGGCATCCTGCTTTTCCTGCCAATCCCATGATGGAACTTCCAGTAAGTCGTTCTCGTTCCCAGATACCACATCATCAAACGTCCCTAGGCGATCAATTTGTACGAAGGCCCCCCGAAACAAGGTGCACAAACTCTGATAGAGATTCTTATTTTTTTCCGAACTGATAGTTAATGTGAATGACTCTCGAACTGTCGAGAATGCAACATGTGCATCATCTAGAACTATTGCCGCTGCTTTCTTGATATCAGGCTGTCCGTAAAGACCAAACCTGCTCTGCCCATTGAACAGCGCATTGTAACTAGCTATTAGTATTGCTTGTCCGGTGTCAAAAGCCTGATCTAATAAAGTAGCGCGATCATAGGCTGTGGCATCAATTCCATACTCTCGAGCTTTGTCGACTGCCTGCTTGACAAGCTGCTTAGTTGGAACAAGGTATAATACGGGCTCGCTCGTCTCATTTAAAATTGACTGGCCGATAAGCAAGCCAACTAATGTCTTGCCACCACCAGTATGCAGCTTAATAGCAATATCTCGTTCGCCTCTTCTTTTATTCCACTCATTCAGCACATCTGCCTGGCTAGTATACAGATCGTTAATCTCAGGCGGCTTTGGCTGTCTGCGAAAGATTTCAAGCGGATCAATTGGCTTTTGCCTTGCAGCTTCTGCACGTAGTTTTTTGAAATCAACCATTGCTGAGATGCTTATAGAGAAATGATATCAGCCCAACAATTCATTGGTCGGTTCCGAGAACTACTTCTCCCATTCTCTCCCTTTCCGTGAACCATCCGTAGAGCGGCCGAGAGGATCACCTGAAATCGCAATGCTGCAAAGCCTTTCTAGTGCAGCTTCCACTTTCTAGCGGTGGTTCACGGGTCCGAGAACCACCTGTAGGAGGGGATACCCAAGTCTTGCCCTCCCACCCACCTTCATCCGCCCAAGTCCCCTGAAGAGAATGCCGCCCGCTCACCCCCGCGCACTGCCCAGAGCAAACGGCACAGTGAGCAGCAGGCTCCCTCCGGCAACCACGAACAGCCCCGGCAAGGATATGTCGATCAGCACCCCCGAGAGGGCCTGGGACAGGGGATCGAAGGCGACGCCGGCCAGCATGGCCAGGGCCATCACCCGGCCCTGCAGGGGTGCAGGGGTCTCCCGCTGCAACCAGGCCGTGGCCAGCACCCCCACCAGGCCGCCGCCGATCCCCATCGCCGCCAGCAGGGCGGCCGCCGTCCACCACTGGCCTGCCACCGCCAGCCCCAGCAGGCCCGCCCCCAGCCCGGCCGACAGCCAGCCCAGCGCGCCCCCCGGATGGGCGATGGCGCTGAACCGGCCAGCCCACCAGACCCCCACCAGGGCGGCCACCGCCGAAGCGCAGCGTCACCAGCTCCACCACGCCGATCACCACCGGGCCCAGCACGGCCAGGTTGATCATGGCGATCAGCGTCAGGCCCGTGCGGATCGCCCCGTGGCCCCAGGCGAAGGCGATCCCCTCCCGCAGGCCCTGCCCCAGGCCCCCCGTCGGGGCCGTGTCCGCCGCGGCCAAGCGAGGCCGCACCTGCACGAAGCAGCCCACGGCGAGCAGCAGCAACACGGTGTCGAAGGCCAGGGCCGCCGTCGCCCCGGCCACGGCCAGGGACAGGCCCGCCAGCGCGGGGCCGGCCACGTTGCTGATCTGCTCGCTGCCCTGGAGCCAGGCGTGGGCCCGGCCGAGATGGCGGTCCTCCAGCAGGCGGGGCAGCAGGGCCAGGGCGGCGGGGTAGAGGCAGGCCTCCGCCGCCCCGAACACGGCTGCCAGCACCAGCACCGGGCCCAGGTTGAGGGCGTCGCGGCTGGCCAGCAGGGTGAGCACCCCGGTGGCGATCGCCAGGATCCAGCCGGCCCGTACCGCCATCGTTCGGGGCGGATGGCGGTCGCTGAGCACCCCGCCCAGCAGCAGCAGCAGCCCTCGGGGCAGGGCCGCCGCCATCAGCACCAGGGCCAGGGAGGTGCCCGAGCCCGTGCGCTGCAGCATCAGCCAGGTGACGGCGACGAACCAGAACTGGACGCCGGCGAACAGCAGGGTCTGGCCCAGCCAGAGCCAGCGGAAGCCCGGCCGCCGCAGCAGGGATCCGTTCACAGCCGCCACGCTCACAGCCGCCCCACCCGCTCGGCGAACGGACGCAGCTGCAGCGCCTCGCGCCACTCCACCAGCGGCCGCTCCCAGCCCTCCTCCCAGCGCTGGGCGAACAGGGGCCTGGCCTCCAGGCCCATCTGCAGCCCGGTGCGGATCGTCTCCACCAGCTCCGGCAGCAGTTCGGGGGCGCCGAGGGTGGCCGACACCAGGGCCTGGGCCGTGAGCACGGCCCCCAGGGGGTAGGAGAACTGGGTGAGATGGAAGGCCTGCAGACCGATCTCGCCCGTCACCGTGGTGTCGAAGCCGGTGATCACGTGCCAGAGGTCGTGGGTCTGGCTGAGCCGCAGCTCCACATAGGCCGCATCACTTCCGGGCTCCATGCCGGCGTGCAGGTTGGGGTCGTAGCCCAGCCGGGCCAGCGACGCCGCGTAGGCGTGGCCGAGGCTGCCCTCGGGCAGGGCGGCCAGCTGCTCCAGGTCGTGGGCCGGGGGGATCCAGCGCGCCTCGATCAGCGCGGCGCAGGCCGGATCGCGGCGCAGCTGCTCGGCCATCAGGGCATAGGAGGGCGTCTCCAGCAGAGCGTCGGCCAGGGCGCCCACCAGCTCGAGGTCGGTGTCGCCGCCGCTCATGGCCACGAACGTGCCGAGGACGCGGAACAGCTGGGGCGGCAGCTCCGGGGCCTCGAACGACGCCGCGGTGGGGGCGGGATTGGGGTGGAAAACGGTGGCGGTCATCGGGGTGAATGCGAAAGAACGTGAGCAGTCCTCACGTCCATGAAATTATGAGCATCCCTCGGCTTTGTCAATGGGATGCGAGGATCGCTCAGGTTTTCTGGAGGCGTCGCTTCCCGCCATGGCCGACGCCACAGCCGCCCCCAGCGAGCCCTCGCCCTTGCGCCGCCAGCCGCGCCAGGCCCGCAGCCAGGAACGGGTGCGGCGGATCCTGGCGGCGGCCGAGGAGCTGTTCGTGACCGGCGGCGTCGGCAGCACCACCACCAACGCCATCGCCGCCAGAGCCGGGGTGCCGATCGGCTCCCTCTACCAGTTCTTCCCCGACAAGGGGGCGATCCTGCGCAGCCTCGCCCAGCTCTACGCCGAGCAACTGCACGAGCTGCTCACGGCCTTCTTCGACCGGGGGGACGGCCGCTGCCTCTCCCTGGAGGACTCGATCACCGCCGCCGTGGCCCTCACCGATCGCTTCTTCCGCGACCACCCCGGCTACCCGGCCATCTTCCTGGATGTGCAGAGCGCCACCCCCGAACTGCTGGCCATCGAGGAGGAGGCCGACGTCCGGCTGATCAACGACTGGAGCGGCCTGATCGTCGAGAAGGCCGCCCTCGAAGGCAGCCACCTCAGCGACGAGGAGGGCCACCTGATCGCCTACGTGCTGGTCAAGACCGTCGGCCACCTGCTCTGGCTGGCGGCCACCCAGGAGCAGGGCCGCCGCGACCGGCTGGTGGCCGAATGCGGCGACCTGGCCATCGCCTATCTGCGCCGGCGGCTGACCGCTGGCGGACCGCCAGTCTGATCAGGCCCAGAGGGTCTCCAGGGTGCAGGGGCCGCCCTCCTTCACCCAGAAGGAGCCGTCGATGAAGCGATGGCTGCGGTCGAGGCCGTCGATCGCCTCCATGTCTTCCGCAGCCAGCTCGACCTCGGCGGCGGCGAGGTTCTCGGCCAGGCGCGCCGGCGACACCGACTTGGGGATCACGGCGGTGCCGCGCTGCAGGGCCCAGCCCAGCAGCACCTGGGCCGGCGTGAGGCCGCGTTGTGTGGCGATCGCCGTGATCGTGGGGTCCTCCAGCAGCACCGGCTGGCCGGGGGGCCGCATCTGGGGGGGCAGGCCCGGGGTGCCCAGGGGCGAGTAGCCCGTGAGGTGCACGCCGTGGGCCTCGCAGAAGGCGAACAGCCCCTTCTGCTGCAGGTAGGGATGGAGCTCCACCTGGTTCATGGCCGGCCGGATCCGCGCCTGCCCCAGGAGGCTGCGGAGAGTGACCATGCCGAAGTTGCTGACGCCGATGTGGCGGCACAGGCCCCCGTCCACGGCCGCTTCCAGCGCCGCCCAGGTGGCCGCGATCGGCAGGGTCTCCAGCGACACCAGATCCTCGGCGCCCTCGGGCATCACCACCCCCGGCCGGAAGGCCACGGGCCAGTGGATCAGATACAGATCGAGGTGGTCGAGCTGCAGATCGGCCAGGGTGCGCTCCAGGGCCGGGGCCACGTCCTCGGGGGCATGGGCGTTGTTCCACAGCTTGGAGGTGATCCAGAGCTCCTCCCGCTTCACCAGGCCCGTGCGGATCGCCGCCGCCAGGGCCTCGCCGATCTCGGCCTCGTTGCCGTAGATGGCGGCACAGTCGATGTGGCGGTAGCCCAGCTGCAGGGCCGCCGTCACCGCGGTGCCCACCTCCCCAGGAGGGGCATTCCAGGTGCCCAGGCCGAGCATCGGCATGGCAGCGCCGTCGTCGAAGGGGAGTGTCTTCAAGGCGGTGAACTCCAGATGAGCATCACTCCACCCTGGCGCGGGCGGTGAAGGAGCGCAGCGCAAAGCTTCGGGCCTGCGGCTTATCCGATTCGATCACGAACTGCAGCCGTTCCCCCTGCCGGCCAATCTTGGTTTCCGCCACCTCCCCGATCACCTGGCCCGTGCCGTCGAGCACATCGAACGTCACCTGGATGGTCCCGCAGGGGCGCTCCAGGCAGGCCACCTCCATCACATCGACGATGCCGCCGCCGTAGAGCCGCGGCTTGCGGCAGATCCCCTGGCAGCGGCGGGTGAACACCCCCTGATCCGCCTCCGCCCAGCCATCGGCGAGCAGGTCCTGGCGGGTCTCGCCCCGCCCGCCGGCGGCCGGCTTCTCGGCCAGGGACGCCCGCAGGCCGGCCGCCAGCCAGCCGGCGCCGAAGCCCAGCAGCAGCAGGGCCACCATCAGCAGCCGCTGGAGGATCGGAAACCGGGCGGGTTCAGACGCCGGCGGAAGGGCCGGCGGCGACGGGGGCCGTCCCCCGGGCGGCACCGGCTCCATCTCGACGATCAGGTCCTCAACGCTCTTCCCGGTCGTCGCGCTCCGCTCGGTCTTGCCGGTCCTTGCCATCGTCGTAGGCCATCAGTGAACGGAACATCAGCCCGCCGCCGCTGCCGATCAGGGCGACCATCGTCAGCAGGTTCCAGAGCGAGGTGGGCTGGAAGCTCATGATCAGGGTCTGGAGCACCCCCACTGCCAGGGCCGCCACCGAGGCCAGCACCAGGAACCAGCCCCAGCGCTGGTTGCGCAGGGCGAACAGCAGGCACACCCCGATCGTGAGCGGGATCAGCAGCAGGCCGAAACCGCCACCCAGGCCCTGGGACAGCCCGAAACCGCCGCCCCAGCCGCCGCCCCAGGCCGAGCCATAGCCACCGCCCCAGGCGCCGGCAGCACGCCGGCCGAAGCGCAGGCCCAGGCCCATCGGCACGGAGCTCACCATGACCTGGTTGAAGAACAGGAACGCCCCCATGGTGAAGAGCACGCCCCCCAGCAGGAAGCTGAAGAAGTCCCGGATCGGGTCCCTGGCGGCCATGGCCCTCCTGACGGCCCCGTCATGATGGCCAGCCCGCCTGGGTTTGTCTGTCAGCCGCCCCTCAATCGACAGGCCGGCAGCCCTCGAACCACATGACGTGCCGGGCCGGGTCGTAGTCCTTGTACTGACCCGTCAGCTTTATGCCCTGGCCGGTCCGCAGGGAGAGGGCATAGGCGCCCTGGCCCTTGGCGGCCAGGCAGCTGATCTGGGTGAGGAAGCGGAACTTGCCGAACCGGATGGCCAGATCGTTGGTGGAATTGGGAATGTCGTAGGCGATCCGATAGGCCCCGCCATCCTTGGCGACGTGGGCCACCCGACCCTTGATCGTGAACGTCTTGCCCTGGTAGCGGGAGGGAATCGAGGCGGCGTTGGTGTCGGCTTCCTGGGCGATCTGCTGGGACAGCACCAGAGCATCGATCACCACCGGACCAGCCGAGGACACCGCCCCTTGGCTGCGCTCGGCGGCGGCGATGCCTTCGGGGCCGCCTTTGACGGCGTTCAGCATGGCGCAGAGTTCGGTGCGGGCCCCACCGGCCCCCGCCAGCATCCCCGCCGGCAACTTCGCCTCCAGCTTCACCCGGGCGGCGGCCTGCTCGGCCTGGGCGGTGGCGATGATCGGGAACGGCCGGGCGGAACCCGATCGGGGCTGCTCCAGCAGCATGCTGCCGTCGTCCGCCTCTTCGCTGAGGATGTCATAGCCCCGGGTGGCCGCGATGCCGCGCAGCTGACGAATCGCCACCGGCACGGTCAACGCATCGACCGTGACTTCGGCGCTGAACCGCGTCCCGGACAGGGGGTTCCCCTTCTGCGCGAAGCTCTCTTCACAGCTGGCAGCGCTGGCTGCGGCAGGCAGGGCCAGTGCAGCGACCAGACCGACCAGTGGAACGACTGACATCAGAAGAGCCATGAACGAGCGGAGCGCAGCGAAAGGCAGGTGACTTTACCCAGGACTGCTCTGGGTGACGAGCCCTGGGTTGTAACAGGCACCAGCAAAATGTGAAACGAAGAGAGAATCCTTGTGGGGTCGGTTCATCCCACGACCGACCGCTTCAATCGCTGGGCCTTCAGGGCCTGGAGGCAGACCATCAGCCACAGGCCACCCACGGCATAACCGGCGGCGATATCCGTGGGGTAGTGAACACCCAGGTATAACCGGCTGAGGCCGATGAGAACGACCAGCAGGACGGCGCTCGCATGGATCCAGCGAGCCTGGGTTGGGAAGTGATACGCCAGTACCACAGAGAGATAGCCATAGAGCACCAACGAGCCCATGGCATGGCCACTGGGAAAGCCGTAGGTGGTTTCCTGGATCAGCGGCGGCCAAAGAGCCGGCCTGGCACGGGCGAACAAGAGCTTCATGCCTTGATTCAGCACTACGACGCCAACGCAACTCAACAGCAACATCACGGCGTCCGCCCACCACCGCCGCCAGAGAAACACCCCCAAGGATCCAAGCACCACCGGCACGACCACGTATGGATTCCCCAGGCGAGTCAGCCAGAGCATGAGCGCATCAAGGATGGGGTTGGCCCAACCGTGCAGCCAAAGCAGCGCGTCGGTGTCGAACCGGAGGGATTGCTTCTGCCACACCTCGAGGCACAGCGTGAACAGGCCCGCCAACAGCAGGAGGCCAAGCATCCACTCGCCCCTGTTCCGCAGCCAGGCGCTCGCTTGCTGGGGCCAGGGAACGTCAGGGGATTCGCCCAACGGCGTGGTCTCCGGCTTCACCAGGCCCCTGCATCCAGAAAGGTTTCCACCGGGAGCGGCCCCGCCAGGCAGCGTTCATCGCTGGGGTTGAGCGGCCCGGCCAGCAGCAGGGCCGCGGTGATGCGGGCCGAGGCCGGCAGGGCCGGCTGGTCGGGGTCGAAGGCGGTGGGGTGGGTGACGCTGCTGGAGAAGCCGCGGAAGATCAGCAGCTCGAAGGGTTCGTCCCCCCCGGAGCCCGGCAGGGTGCCCACCAGGCGCAGCACCCGGTCGGGGCGCTCCCGGCTGATCGTTTCCAGCGCGGCCAGCAGGGCGGCAACGGAGGGGGAGGCGGCGTCGGTCATGGGGGCCAGCTCCAAAGCACAGCTCAGAACTCGCCGGCCACCCGGCCCAGCCGGGGCAGACGCACCACCAGCCACTGGAACAGCCCCACCGCGTAGGCCACCAGGGCGGCGTAGCCCACGAAGGCGGCCACACCGGGCGTCCACTCGCCGCCGAACACGAAGGCGAACACCCGGGCCACCACGCCGTGCAGCCCCTGCGGCGCCTCCAGCCAGGCGCGGCAGAGGCGCAGACCGGCGCCGCCCATGCAGGGCAGGGCGGTGACCGCCAGGCTCGCCCCGCCCAGGGAGAGCAGGGTCAGGCTCCAGCGCCAGATGCGCAGGGTGAGCGGCAGGGCCCGCCAGGGGGGCATGTCGGCCAGTTCCTCGTTGAGATCCACCCAGAACCACAGGGTCGCCACCACCAGCAGCGGCGCCAGCACCAGCAACAGGAAGCCGGTGGGGCGGTTGTCGGTGAGCAGCAGCAGGGCGATCAGCTGCAGGCTGGCCACCTTCCAATACAGGCCCATCAGGCGCACCAGGGCCTGCTCCTTGCGGAGCACCGCCCAGACAAGCAGCACCAGCGGCAGCCCCACGGCGAACAGCATCCCCAGCCGCACGTCGAGCCAGACCAGGGAGCGATAGAGCTGTTCCGGCACGTCCGCTCGGTTCGGTAAGGCGCCATTATCCGTGTGCCCCCCAGGCGATAGGGTCCGTCCATGGGTTCCCTCCCCTCCTTTCCCTGGCTGCAGCGTCGTCCCGGCGGCCCCTGGTGCCGCACCGCCCTTGGCCGGGATGCCTCGCTCCAGGAAGCCGTCAACCAGGTGTTCGAGCAGCTCCGGGGCACCGGCGAGGCCGACCTGGCCCTGGTGTTCGCCTCCGCCAGCTACGCCAGCGACCTGCCCCGCCTGCTGCCCCTGCTGCAGCAGAAGCTCAACGCCGCCCACTGGCTGGGCTGTGTCGGCGGCGGCGTGGTGGGCACCGACACGGCGGGGGTTCCCCACGAGATCGAGCACCAGCCGGCCCTGGCCGTCACCCTTCTGCGGCTGCCCGGGGCCCGTCTGCGCCCCTTCGCCATCGACACCACCTCCCTCCCCGACCTCGATGGTCCGGCCGAGCCCTGGCGGGAGCGGGTGGGGGCTGAGCTGGAGGAGGGCCAGTCGATGCTGCTGCTGCTCGATCCCACCGGCACCGCCATCAACGACCTGATCAGCGGCCTGGATTACGCCTACCCCAACACCACCAAGGTGGGGGGCATTGCCGGCCCCCACAGCGCCGCCCACGGCTCGCTGCTCTTCGGCCCGGGTGGCAGTGGCGCCAGCGACGGCGACCCCGCCGACACGGTCCGCACCGGTGCGGTGGGCTGTGTGATCGAGGGGGCCTGGCGGCTCGATCCCCTGGTGGCCCAGGGCTGCCGGCCCATCGGCCCGGTGCTGGAGGTGGAGCAGGCCCAGCGCAACGTGGTGATCGAGGTGAGCTGCGGCAGCACCCGCAACAGCCCCGTCGCCGCCCTGCAGTCGATCCTCACCGACCTCACCCCCGCCGAACGGGAGCAGGTGAAGCATTCCCTGTTCCTCGGCGTCGGCCGCAGCGACTTCAGCCTGCCCACCGCCGACCTCACCCCCGTGCCGGAGGCGCCCGGCTCCTTCTTGGTGCGCAACCTGATCGGCGTCGATCCCCGCA
Organism: Cyanobium sp. Candia 9D4; assembly: GCF_024346155.1. Taxonomy (NCBI): domain Bacteria; kingdom Bacillati; phylum Cyanobacteriota; class Cyanophyceae; order Synechococcales; family Prochlorococcaceae; genus Cyanobium; species Cyanobium sp. Candia 9D4. The sequence continues at coordinate 292,292 of NZ_JAGQCK010000003.1, forward strand.
ACGGGGCGGTGGCGGTGGGGGAACGGATGCGGGTGGGCCAGAAGGTGCAGTTCCAGCTCCGCGATGCCGATGCCTCCCGGGACGAATCCCGCCAGCTGCTGGCCGGCCAGGCCCGGCGGCGCAGCGAACCCCTGGCCGCTTTCCTGTTCGCCTGCCTGGGCCGGGGTGAAGGCCTCTACGGCCAGGCGGATGGTGACGTGAGCCTCTGCCGGGAGGTGTTCGGCACGGTGCCGATCGCCGGCCTGTTCTGCAACGGCGAGATCGGTCCGGTGGGGGGCACCACCCACCTGCACGGCTACACCGCCAGCTGGGGCTTCCTGGTGCCCAACGACCCGCCCGGGGGCACCGCCGCGCCGCTCTGATGGTGCGTCAGCACGTCAATCCCCTCAGCCGGATCCACCAGCTGGCGCGGCCCCTGCCGCCGCTGATCGAGCTGTTCGCCGATCCCTCCCTGCCCCTCCACCTCGACATCGGCTCCGCCCGGGGGCGCTTCCTACTGGCGATGGCGCCCCTGGCGCCGCAGCGCAACCACCTGGGCCTGGAGATCCGCCGGCCCCTGGTGGAGGCCGCCGAGGCCGACCGCCGCCGGGACGGGCTGACCAACCTGCGCTTCCTCTACGGCAACGCCAACGTCAACCTGCCGGAGTGGCTGGCGCTGCTGAGCCCCGGGCAGCTGGAGCTGGTGACCCTGCAGTTCCCCGACCCCTGGTTCAAGCTGCGCCACCGCAAGCGCCGAGTGCTGCAGCCCGCCCTGCTGCTGGCGATCGCCGCGGCCCTGGCCCCCGGCCGCCGCCTGTTCCTGCAGAGCGATGTGGAGGGCCTGATCACGCCGATGCGCCAGCTGGTGGAGGCCAGCGGCGTGTTCGAGCCCGCCGGGCCCGAGGAGTGCGGCCCCACCGTCAATCCCCTGCCGGTGGCCACCGAGCGCGAAGCCCAGGTGCTGGCCGAGGGCAAGCCGGTGCACCGCAGCCTCTACCGCCGCAGCACCGCCCCGCTGCCGCCACTGGCGGAGCTGGAACGCCATCTGGACACCCGCCTGGAAGCCACGGGCGACGGCACCGATAATCGCGACGACGCCGCCGCGGATTGATGGTGCCTGCCCCAGCTCCCGTGCCCCTGCTGCTGCGCTGGCAGGGGCTGCTGGCCGGCCTGCCCGCCGGCCGCCTCGGCGCCCACCTGCCCCTGCTGGCCGGCTGGATCCTCTGCGCCCTGCTGGCGGGCCTGCCCCTGGTGACCCGCTCCGGCCTCAGCCTGCTGATCGCCGCCTCCGCCCTGCTCTGGGTGGTCTGGGCCCTGCGCACCCCGCCGGGGCGCCTGGGGGCCATCAACACCTGGCTGCTGCTGGTGATCGCGGTGGCGGTGGTGGCCACCGGCTTCTCGCCGGTGCCCAAGGCCGCCCTGGTGGGACTGGTCAAGCTGCTCAGCTACCTGAGCGTCTACGCCCTGATGCGCCAGCTGCTGGCGACCGCGCCGGTGTGGTGGGACCGGCTGGTGGGCGCCCTGCTGGCCGGTGAACTGGTCACCAGCGTGATCGGCATCCGCCAGCTCTACGAGGCCCCCGGGGCCCTGGCCCGCTGGTCGGACAGCAACTCGGTGGCCGAAGGCACGGTGCGCATCTACAGCACCCTGGAGAACCCCAACCTGCTGGGGGGCTACCTGCTGCCGATCCTGCCCCTGGCCGTGGTGGCCCTGCTGCGCTGGCAGGGGCGCGGCCGGCGCCTGTTCGCCCTGGCCAGCCTGGTGCTGGGCCTGGTGGCCCTGGTGCTCACCTACAGCCGCGGTGCCTGGATGGGCATGGTGGCCTCCCTGGGTCTGCTGGCCCTGCTGCTGGTGCTGCGCCAGACCCGCGACTGGCCGCCCCTGTGGCGGCGCCTGTTCCCCCTGCTGCTCCTGGCCGGGGCCACCGTGGTGCTGGTGCTGCTGGTCACCCAGGTGGAGCCGCTGCGGGTGCGGGTGATGAGCCTGCTGGCGGGCCGGGAGGACAGCTCCAACAACTTCCGCATGAACGTCTGGACCTCGGCCCTGGCGATGATCCAGGACCGCCCCTGGATCGGCATCGGCCCCGGCAACAGCGCCTTCAACCTCATCTATCCGCTGTATCAGCAGCCCAAGTTCAACGCCCTCAGCGCCTACTCCATCCCCCTGGAGCTGCTCGTCGAGGCCGGCATTCCGGGGCTGCTGGCGGGGCTGGGCCTGCTGCTGAGCGCCGTGAAGGTGGGCCTGGGCCAGTGGCGCCGCACCGCCCCCCTGGCCCTGCCGAGCCTGGCGGCGGTGGCCGTGTTCGCGGGGCTGGGGGTGCAGGGCCTCACCGACACGATCTTCTTCCGGCCGGAGGTGCAGCTGATCGCCCTGTTCAGCCTCGCCACCCTGGCGGCCTCGGCAGCTCCAGCGGCGGATCCCGTGCCATGCGACTGATCGCCGGCTTCGACGCCGGTCAGACCCACACCACCTGCCGCCTGGCCCTGGCCGGCGATGCCAGTGCGGCCGGGCCGGGTGAAGTGGTGGGCGAAGCGGACGGTCCCGGTGTCTGCCACCTGGCCGCAGCGGAGGGGCCCGAGCGCTTCGGGGCCGCCCTGCGCGAGAGCCTGCGGCGGGCCCTGGCGCCCCTGGCCGCCGGCGAGGCCACGAGCGAGCCCGCCGACGCTGCCGTTCTGGTGGCGGCCGCCGTGGGGGCCAGCGGCATCGAGCAGGGGACAGCGGTGCAGGCGCAGGGGCAGGCCCTGGCGGCGGCCGTTCTGGGGCTGGAGCCGGAGCGGGTGGTGGTCACCGGCGACGAGCGCACCGCCCTGCGGGGAGCCTTCCCAGGCGGTCCGGGCATCGTGGTGATCAGCGGCACCGGCACGATCGCCATCGGCCGAAACGGCGCCGGCCGCGAGCACCGCTGCGCCGGCTGGGGCTGGCTGCTGGATGGGGCCGGTTCGGCCATGGACATCGGCCGGGACGGCCTGGCCCTGAGCCTGCAGATGGCCGATGGCCGCCTCGCCGAGACCCCCCTGCGGCGGGCCCTGTGGCAGGCCCTGGGTCTGGACCCGGACGATCCTGGGGCTCCCCAGCGGCTCAAGGCGCTGGTGGTGGCCGACGGGTTCGGCCCCGCCGGCTTTGCCCGGCTGGCCCCGGTGCTCGATCGCCTCGCCGCCGCGGGGGACCTCCGGGCCGTCGCCGTGATGGAGCACAACGCCGGGGCGCTCTCGGCGATGGTGGCAGGGGTGGCCCGGAGCCTGGATCTGGTGGGGCCGGCGGTGTGCCCGATGGGCGGGGCGCTGCGCCACCTGGAGCAGCTGCGGGGTCCCTTTGCACGGAGCCTGGCTCAGGACCTGCCGGGGAGTCAGCTGGTGGGGGCCGCCGGCGATGCCTGCCAGGGGGCCCTGGCGCTGGCGGCGGCCCTGCTGCAGGGGCCTGTTGAGGCTTAGGGCCTCAGCGAACCAGCACGCCCATCGGGGCGAGGGCCAGGGCGCCGCCGAGCACCGCCAGCAGCAGGGCCAGGCGGGCCGTCCAGACCAGGGGAAGGCGGCGCATCAGCAGGAACGAGCCACCGCTGACCAGCACCGAGGCGGCCAGGGCACCGGCCCACCAGCCGAAGGCCGAAGCATCGACAGGGGCCTCACCGCCGTGCAGGGCGCCATGCAGGGCCACCGCAGCGGCCACCAGGCCGCCACCGAAGGCCAGACCGGGGCTGCGGCCTTCGCGGTGGGAATTCAGGATCAGCAGCGCCACCGCCGAGATCGCCAGGGCGGCGAGCACTTCAGCGAACGGCAGGGTGAAGCCCATGGCCCCGGCCAGGCCCCCCAGCACCGCGCCGGCCAGGCCCCAGAGCAGCAGCTGGGCCGACACGTAGGACGCGGCCGCGCCCACACCGATCAGCAGCAGCAGGTGGTCCACCCCGGTGATCGGGTGGAGGAAGCCGTAGCCGAGGCCGCCGTGGGCCAGGCCATGGGCCTGGGCCGGCTGGCCGACGAGCACGAAACCGAGGGCGGCGGCGCTGCCCAGCAGGGTCCAGGAGCGCAGGCCGGAAAAGTGGGTCATCGAGGGTCCCGGTCCGCGCCGGGGATGGAAGGAACGGTTCACGGCGAGCGTTCTGGCTGAGGGTGACCCCATCACAGCTGCGGGACAGCGCCGGAATGGTGGAAGGGAGAACCCTGCCGTGCACCGGACTTTCCTCGTTTCCTCCCGGAGGTGGACCCCGGGAACCGTCCACCCATTGTGCCCGCAGCCCGTGACGTTGCCGCCCGATGACCGCAGCTTCTGACCAGGGAGGGGGGAGGATGGCGCGCAGGAGGTTCCTCCCCTTCACGGGGAGGACGCAAGGAGGAAAGGCGGTGCGGGGTGACCCAAGTCCGCCGCTGTCCCGCAGCTGTGATGGACGCCGTGGCCTTCGGCCCCGGCGTCCTCAGTCAGAACGCTCACCCCCCACGACACCATTCCTGCCGGCGAGGACCGGAGATCATCCATGAACCTGCCTTCCCTGGCCCAGCGACGCGGCATCCCGCCCATCGCCGCGCCCATCGCCCTGGTCGCTCTGTGCGCCCTGCCCCTGCTGCTGGCCGCCCCGGCCTCAGCGCACCACCTGATGGATCTCACCGGCATGAAGCCCGGCGTGGTGTCCGGCCTGCTGAGCGGCCTGGCCCACCCGATCCTGGGCCCCGATCACCTGCTGTTCCTGCTGGCCATCGGCCTGGTGGGCATCGTCCAGCCCTTCCGCTGGGTGCTGGCCCTGCTGGGCTGCGGGCTGGTGGGCAACGCCCTGGGGCTGGCCCTGCCCGGCTTCCCCTGGATCGAGCCGCTGGTGGCCCTGTCGGTGGCCCTCACGGGCCTGGTGCTGGCCCGGCGCCTGCCCCCGGCCGTGCTGGTGCCCGCCTTCCTGCTGCACGGCTACGCCCTCAGCGGCGCCGTCCTCGGCTGGGAGCCCACCCCGATCGGCTTCTACCTGGTGGGTCTGCTGGTGAGCCAGAGCCTGCTGCTGCTGGTGGCCCTCACGGCCGTCAGGCGCTGGCGCAGCACGGCCTCCAGCGGTGCGGTCAACATCACGGCCGGTCTGCTGATGGGCATCGGCCTGGCCTTCACCTGGTCGACCCTGGTGGCCTGAGGGCTCAGGTGCCCAGCAGGGCTGTGCACTCCAGCCGCTCCTGGCTGGCGGCCTGGCGCGAGGCCCGCAGCCGGATCGCCTCCGCCAGGTACTCGGCGTCCTCGGCGACGCCGCAGAACCGGGCCGAGCCCCAGGTGTGCAGCCAGGGCAGGCCGAGAACGTAGAACCCCGGCACCCGGGTGAGGCCCCGTTCGTGGACCGGATGGCCGGCGCCATCGAAGACGGGCACCTCCACCCAGGAGAAATCCGGCCGGTAGCCCGTGCACCAGATCACGGCCGCCAGCGGCTCGGCGGCCAGGTCGAGGGGCTCCGGCGGACCGGGGGGCGGTGTCCAGCAGGGGACATAGGGGGGCTCCTCGGGGGCGCTGAGCCCCTGGGCGGCGATGTGGTCGTCGATGCTGCGGCAGATGCGGCTGTAGACGGCATCGGCCCCGTCGAGGTTGGCGGCCAGGTCGCCGGCGAACCGGATGCGGTCGTGGCCGAGGTCGGCCAGGCGGCCGTGCAGCACCATCCCCTCGAGGGCCCGGCGCCGCAGGTCGATCTCCCGGCCGCCGTCGCGGCCGGTGAGGTAGTGGTTGGTCTTGCCCCGCACCGCCCTGGGATCGGCGTGCTGGTCGATCGGCATGGCGTAGTAGCCCATGCGATCGAGCCAGTCGACCACGTCGCGGCCGCGGTAGCGGCGGGGGGAGCGGGGGGCACTGCCGACGCTCAGGTGCACCCGGCGGCCGGCCAGGTGCAGGTCTTCGGCGATCTGGCAGCCCGACTGGCCACTGCCCACCACCAGCACCGGCCCGGGGGGGAGCGTGGCGGGGCTGTCGTAGTCACGGGCATCGATCTGCAGGATCCGCTCGGGAAGCCGGGCGGCGAGGGGGTGGCGCTTCGGCCGGTGGTAGCCGCCGGTGGCGATCACCACCTGCTCCGCCTCGATGGCGCCCTCGTCGGTGGAGAGCAGGAACCCGTTGCCGCTGGCCTGGAGGCGGTTCACGGCCACGCCCTCGCGCACCGGCACCTGGATGTGGTCGGCGAAGCGCTGCACGTAGCGGACGATCTCCTCGCGGCCCATGAAGCCCTCGGGATCGTCGCCGTCGTAGGGGAAATCGGGCAGGCGGCACTGCCAGTTGGGCGTCACCAGGCAGAAGGACTCCCAGCGCTGGCGGGCCCAGGAATGGCCGATGCGATGGCGCTCCAGCACCAGGGGACGCACCCCCCGCTTCTGGAGGCAGTGGGCGACCGACAGGCCCGCCTGGCCGCCGCCCACCACCACCACCGCATGCCGCTGCGCCGACTCCGAACCCCTGGCCACGGCCACCCCGGCTGAACACGAAATCCAATGCTGGCCGCCGCGGCCGATACGCCCTGTAACGACCGCCACGGATCGCCCCGCCGACGGCGATGGGCGAGAGGCGGCATTCGGTGGCATCGGCGACACAGAACAAAAGTTCATCCGTGGCACGGTCCCCCATGCCGATTCCACCGACCGCATCTCCCCATGCCCCAGGTCAGCCGTCCCGCCAACCAGACGGGTGAGTTCCTCGTCGACTACGAGGAGAAGGTCTTTCCCGACGTCAAGGCCGAACCCGGTGAGAAGGCCCTGGTCACCTTCCACACCGTGGCCTTCGAGGGCTCCATCGGCCTGGTGAACCTGCTGCAGGCCAGCCGCCTGATCAACAAGGGCTTCGAGACCTCGATCCTGCTCTACGGCCCGGGCGTGACCCTGGGGCTGCAGCGGGGCTTCCCCAAGCTGGGCGACGCCGCCTTCGACGGCCACCTCAACTTCGGCGCCCGCATCCAGAAGTTCATGGACCAGGGCGGCAAGGTCTACGCCTGCCGCTTCGCCCTCCAGGCCCTCTACGGCCACGGCGAAGGCGCCCTGATCCCCGGAATCATCCCGGTCAACCCCCTCGACGTGCTCGACATCGTGCTGCTGCACCGCAAGGAAGGCGCCTTCATCCTCGACACCTGGACGCTCTGAATGCCCGCCACGGTCACCGTCGCCGCCGCCCAGATCCGTCCGGTGCTCTACAGCCTGGACGGCTCGGTGGCGCGGGTGGTCGCGGCCATGGAGGAGGCCGCCGCGGCCGGGGTGGAGCTGATCGTCTTTCCCGAGACGTTCCTGCCCTACTACCCCTATTTCTCCTTCGTGGAGCCGCCGGTGCTGATGGGCAAGTCGCACCTCAAGCTCTACGAGCAGGCGGTGACGGTGCCCGGCGCGGCCCTGGGCCGCATCGCCGCCGCCGCCCGCCAGCTCGGCCTGCACGTGCTGCTGGGCATCAACGAGCGCGACGGGGGCAGCCTCTACAACGCCCAGCTGCTGATCGATGCCGCCGGTGAGCTGGTGCTCAAGCGCCGCAAGCTCACCCCCACCTATCACGAGCGGATGGTCTGGGGCCAGGGGGACGGGGCCGGCCTGCAGGTGGTGCCCACCGCCCTCGGGCGCATCGGCGCCCTGGCCTGCTGGGAGCACTACAACCCCCTGGCCCGCTTCAGCCTGATGGCCCAGGGCGAGGAGATCCACTGCGCCCAGTTCCCCGGCTCGCTGGTGGGGCCGATCTTCGCCGAGCAGACCGCCGTCACCCTGCGCCACCACGCCCTCGAGGCCGGCTGCTTCGTGATCTCCTCCACCGCCTGGCTGGAGCCGGAGGACATCGAGAAGATCACGCCCGATCCGGTGCTGCAGAAGGCCTGCCAGGGGGGCTGCCACACGGCGGTGATCAGCCCGGAGGGCCGCTATCTGGCCGGGCCGCTGCCCGATGGCGAGGGCCTGGCCATCGCCGAACTCGACCTGAGCCTGATCACCAAACGCAAACGCATGATGGACAGCGTCGGCCACTACAGCCGCCCCGACCTGCTGGGGCTGCGGATCGACCGCAGCCCCGCCCGCCAGCTGCATGAGCGGGCTGCTGAGCCCGGACTGAACGGATTCGCCGCGGCCGGCACTCCTGGCGAAGCGTCCCCAGGCCTGCCCCTGCTGGAGGAACTGCACCATGGCTGAGCACGACCGCCGCGCCCTGGGGCGCCGGCTCACCGAACTGCAGGTGCACGGGGTGGTCGACCCGGCGGTGCCCGGCAACCCCGGCCGCCGGGGCGGGGCGGGCCCCTCGGATCACCGCGCCCTCAGCATCGACGGCACCACCGTGATGGTGCCCGTCTACAACGCCGTGGCCGGCACCTCGCCCTACCGGCTGGACACCGCCGCCGGCGGCGGCCTGGAGGTGAGCGGCCCGGCGGCGGCGATGGCCCTCGCCGTGGAAGCGCCGCCGGAGCCGCGCTTCTACGGCCTGACCACCGCCGAGGGCATCCCGTACCGCTCGATCGCCCTGCTGCACGGCCGGGACGTGCTGGCCACCACCCTCCTGCAGACCTGCATCCGCTTCCGCGACCGAACCCAGTCGTGCCAGTTCTGTGCCATCGAGCAGTCGCTGGAGGATGGCCGCACCCTCGTGCGAAAGACGCCGGCCCAGGTGGCGGAGGTGGCCGAGGCGGCGGTGCGTCTCGATGGCGTGCGCCAGCTGGTGCTCACCACCGGCACCCCCAACAGCGACGACCGGGGCGCCCGGCTGATGGCCGAGACCGCCGCCGCCGTCAAGGCCCGGGTGAACCTGCCGATCCAGGCCCAGTGCGAACCCCCCGACGACCCGGCCTGGTACCGGCGCATGAAGGACGCCGGCGTCGACAGCCTCGGCATGCACCTGGAGGTGGTGGAAGAGGAGGTGCGGCGGCGGATCCTGCCGGGCAAGTCGGAGCTGGGGCTGGAGCGCTACATGGAGGCCTTCACCGAGGCCGTGGCGGTGTTCGGCCGCGGCCAGGTGTCCACCTACCTGCTGGCCGGCCTGGGGGACAGCGCCGCCTCCCTCATTGCCGTGAGCGAACGGCTGATCGCCCTGGGGGTCTACCCGTTCGTGGTGCCCTTCGTGCCGATCGCCGGCACCCCCCTGGAGGCCCATCCCGCCCCCTCCACCGACTTCATGGTGGCCGTCTACACGGCGGTGGGCGACCGGTTGCGGGCCTCCGACCTCAGGTCCGAGGCCATGGCGGCCGGATGCGCCAAGTGCGGCGCCTGCTCGGCCCTCTCCCTGTTCGAAGCCGGCCCGAAGCCGGGTACCCCCTGAGCGCGGCCATGTTCTTCATCGACCCCTCCAGCCACGACATCGGCCGGAGCGCCAGCTCGGCGCCGGCCGCCTTCACCCCCTCGGTGCGGCGGGGGGTGGCGATCGAGGCGGAGGACTTCCGCCTCTCGCCCACGGCCAGCTCCCAGCGCTTCTCCTTCCACCTGCTGCGGCGCGGCACGCCCCTGGAGGAGGGCTACTGGCAGCTGCGCAGCGCCATCTTCTGCCAGGAGCAGCACCTGTTCGAGGCCAGCGACCGGGATGAGAAGGATGGCCACGCCTACCCCATCGCCGCCCTCGACCACAGCGCCGGCAGCGGCAGCGGCGTGGTGGGGGTGGTGCGGATCCTGGAGGAGCGGCCCCGCCTCTGGTACGGCGGCCGGCTCGGGGTGCACGGTGACCACCGCCGCCACAACCAGATCGGCAAGGGCCTGATCTGGAAGGCGGTGACGACCGCCAACGGCTGGGGCTGCGACCGCTTCCTGGCCACGGTGCAGCTGCAGAACGTGCGCTTCTTCCAGCGCCTGCACTGGACCTCAATCGACACCCTGGAGATCCGCGGCCTGCCCCACCACCTGATGGAGGCCGACCTCTCCTACTACCGGCCCGGCCACGAACGGCGCCCCCTGGCGGTGGGCGAAGCGGCAGCGGCGGGGGTGGCGGCGGCGTGAGTCGCCCCGGGCCGCAGGATCCTGATCTGGTGGAACTGGCCGGCAGGCTGCGCCAGCTCAGCGGTCTCACCGGCAAGACCGACATCCAGTCCCCGGCGGCCACCTTCCGCCACCAGCCCTTTCCCGCCCTGGGTCCCGCCGCGGCCCTCGGCGACGACGCCGCCCTGCTGCCGGCGGTGGCCACGCCGCTGCTGCTGGCCAGTGAGGGTCTGGACCCGGCCCTGGTGGCCGCCGACCCCTGGTTCGCCGGCTGGTGCGGCGTGCTGGTGAACCTCAGCGACATCGCCGCCATGGGCGGCACGCCGATCGCGGTGGTGAACAGCCTCTGGTGCCGCAGCGCCAGCCGGGCGGAGCCGATCCTGGCGGGCCTGCGCCGGGCCTCGGAGGTGTTCGGGGTGCCGGTGGTGGGGGGCCACACCAACCTGCACAGCCCCTACGACGCCCTGGCGGTGGCGGTGCTGGGCACGGCCGCCGGCCCGGTGCTCTCGGCCCGCGCCGCCCGCCCCGGCGACCACTGCCACCTGCTGATCGACCCCAACGGCGGCTTCCGCGGCGACTCCCTCTGCTGGGATGCGGCCACGGAAGCCGACCCCGCCAGGCTGCGGCGCCAGCTGGCCCTGATGGCGGATCTGGCGGCCGATGGGAGCGTCCACGCCGCCAAGGACATCAGCATGGGCGGCCTGGTGGGCACCGCGGCCATGGTCTGCGAGGCGGCCGGCTGCGGCCTGACCCTGGATCTGGGGGCGATCCAGCCCCCCGCGGGGGTGGCGCTGGAGCCCTGGCTCACCTGCTTTCCCAGCTTCGGCTTCCTGCTGGCCGCCCGCCCCGATCAGGAGGGGCGGCTGGCGGAGCGGGTCGCCGGCTGCGGCGGCCTGCTGCTGGCGCGGATCGGCACGTTCACGGCGGAGCGGCGGCTGGTGCTGGCGGCGGGGGGGCAGCAGCAGGAGATCTGGCGCGGAGAGGCGCCGCTCACCGGCTTCGGGGCGCTGCCCTGATCGGGCGGTCGTGATCAACCTGTCGTGATCGCCACCGCAACCGGAAGCGGCCCGGCACACAATGGCCTCGCTGGGTGGTGGGGGGCGCCATGCCCGAAGTGGAGCTGACACTGGAATGGCCGGACGGGGGCAGGAGTCGCCTCTATTCCCCCTCCACCGTGATCCTCGAGCACCTCGCCCCGGGCCAGACCGTGACGGTGGCGGAGCTGCGGACCAGGGGCACCCTGGCGCTGCGTCAGGCCTCCGAGCGGGTGCGGGCCCGCTACGGCTTCGCCTGCACCCGGGCCGATGAGGAGGAACGGCGCCTGCTGCAGCAGGCGGGAGCCTTCGCCGCCGAGGAGCTGGTGCGCGTTCAGAGCGCTTAGCCGGACAGCACCCGCTCAATGCGGCGATCGGGGATCAGCCACATCAGGGCCACCAGCCCATAGACCGCCTGGCCAACGGCCGGGGAACGCAGGCTCACCAGCATCGCCACCAGATAGAGCGTCAGGGAGGTGTGCCCCTTCCAGTCACGGCCCACGGCCCGGCGCAGCAGGGAGTCGGGGCCCTGGCTGGCGATGATTCGGCCCTGGAGGATGAAATAGGCGAGGGCCGCCATCATCATCACGGCGCCATAAAGGACCGAAGGGGCGATCGCCCTGGGGTTCTGGCCCATCCAGCCGGTGGCGAAGGGCACCAGCGACAACCAGAACAGCAGATGGAGGTTGGCCAGCAGCACCGGGCCACTGACCCGCTGCAGGGTGTGCAGCATGTGGTGGTGATTGTTCCAGTAGATGCCGATATAGATGAAGCTCAGCAGATAGCTCAGAAAGACAGGGATCAGGGGCACCAGGGCCGCCGGTCCGGTGTCGTGGGGCACCTTGATCTCCAGCACCATGATCGTGATCACGATGGCCAGGACACCGTCACTGAAGGCCTCCAGACGGGTGGTTTTCATGGGGCCTGGCCATGGATCTCGCTGCTTATGGCAGAGACGACGCAGACAGCAGCAGAAAAGAGATGAATCGCTACAAAGCCCAGACTGCCTGGCACCACTGAGCCGCGGCAGGACGCCGCCTCCTGGAGTTCCCAGATAGCACCGACCGGACTCTTCGCGGCGCACCGCGCTCAGTAGAGAAGGGTTGGACCACCGCAAAGCAAGATCCGATGACACATCGCATCCGAAAACGTCTGTTCAGCCTCGCCTCCATGGCGGCGCTGGTGATCTCCCTGATGATCCAGTGGCCTGCCATGGCGATGGCCAGCCAAGCACGCACCATCTCACCGGTCGCCTTCGCCAGCATGACCGACAAGATGGGCGCCAAAGCCAAGGAAGCCGAAGGCAAGATGGAATCGGCCTACGGCGAAATCACCGGCGACACGGGTCGCCAGGTGAAGGGCAAAGCCAAGCAGGTGCAGGCCTCCGCCATGAACGCGAAAGAAGCCGTGAAGGACGGCTCCAGGGACGTGGCCCGCAAGGCCAGTGATGCCGCCGACAAACTGGCGAACAAGATCAAGTAACCGGCCCATCACCACCCAAAGGAGGACCCCATGCTGGAATCCATTGCCGTCGTTCTGGTGGTTCTCTGGCTGCTCGGTCTGGTGACGTCCACCTCCCTGGGCGGCCTGATCCACCTGCTTCTGGTGATCGCCCTGATCGTGATCGCGGCCCGACTGATCAGTGGTCGGACCGTATGACGTGCCAGCGGCGGGGGGATCAGCGTTCCTCCGCCAGGCAACGGCGCAGCGTCAGCAGGGCCTTGCGCTCCAGATGCTGCACCTTGTGCTTGGACAGGCCGATGCCCTCGCCGATCTTCGCCAGCGACGGGGACTCCGCACCGCCGTAGCGAAGACGCAGCACCCGGCGCTCCAAGGGGGACAGCTGGACGAGGGCGCGGTGCAGCCAGCGGTAATCGTCCCGAAGGCCGGGCTCGGAGGGATCGCCGATCAGATCCTTCAGACTCACCTCCCCGTCCGTGTTCCCCAGGGCCTGATCGAGAGAGAGGGTCTGCAGGTCATGGGAGGCCTGAAGCACGGTTTCCAGCCGTCGCGGGCTCTCCCCCAGCTGGATGCCGATCGCGGCCAGCGTCAGGGGCTCCGGGGAGGCATGGCGCAGGGCATGCACCTTGCGGGCCAGGGCCGCCATCTGGGGCGGCACCCGGATCAGACCGGCCGTTTCCTGGAGATGGCGATGCACCGCCTGGCGGATCCACCAGGAGCCATAGGTGGAGAACCTGTAGCCGCGCTCGGGCAGGTAACGCTCCACCGCATGGATCAGGCCGAGGTTGCCGGCCTGCACCACATCCATCGGATCCAGATGCATCTGCCGGATGCGGTTGTGCTGCTGCTTGCAGAGCGACACCACCAGACGCAGATTGCCCGTCACCATGCGCGCGAAAGCCCGGCGCCCTCGCCGTTCCTGACTGGGGGCCGGCGCTGGCTGAGAGCGCCAGTCCTGCACCAGGGCTCCGAGGTGCAATTCCTCGGAAGGCGTCAGCAAAGGGATACGACCGATGCTGCGCAAATAGTCCCCAAAACAATCTGACATGGTGACCAGAAAAGAGGGACATCAGCGAGCCTAGGGATGGCGAAATCTGCGCCACGAGCGATGTTCACCTTTGCGGCTGATCTGCAGCATCGCGGTGCAGAAAACCACCGCAGAACGACCTAATTTCTGTATCCGATTCAACCAACAGGAGAACGCATCATGTCGCTGATTTCGCTCATCATCACCCTGATCGTCGTCGGGGTCCTGCTGTGGCTCGTCAACAACTACATCCCCATGGACGGGAAGATCAAACGCATCCTGAACATCGTCGTGGTGGTCGCCGTCGTGGTGTGGCTCCTCAACATCCTTGGTCTGATGGATTCGTTGCGCAGCATCCGCCTGGGCCGCTGACGGCCGGCCGCCGTCAGCGGGCTCGCTCCCCCGTGGGGGCCTCAGCCACCGGCCCCGGGGCCAGGCATCGCATGCAGGGCCTGGGTTTCCTCCGGCCCCAGCACCAGCTCTGCCGATGCGTCACCCGCCAGGGGCAGGCTGAGGACGAGGGGCAGGGCGTCACTGGGGCGGGGCAGCAGGTCGGCCATGTCGAACTGGGCCGAGCTTTCCGGCAGGGGCCCGGCCCCGACCGCCACCAGCTCCTCGCTGCGGTTGGCCAGGGTCCAGGAGCCGCCGACCCCGTCGCTGAGCCGCAGGGGCCGGCTGTGGTCGACGGCGATGCCCGGGGTGAGGGCGCTGAGGCGCAGGCGCTCGCCGCTGGGGTAGGCGGGATCGGGCTGGGCGAAGACCCGCAGCGACCAGCGGTTGTCGTCCCGGTCGCGCAGGCTCCAGCGCTGGCCCTCGTCGGCCCCGGCCAGACCGGGCGCCAGGGTCAGCAGCAGCACCAGCAGCAGGGCCGCCAGCGCCGCCGCCCCTGGCCAGGCGCGGCTGACAGGGGAGCCCGGAACAGGTTGAGCAGAAGCACGCATGGTGGGAAGCCCCGATCCAGGGTCATTCAACGCTATCGTTTTATCGTCTGGCAGCAGCAAGCGGCATGGTCGCAAGACGTTGTCGCTGCCCGTCGCGCCCGGTCTGTCCATCTTCGGATGTCCTGTCATGACTCTCACCACCCTGTCGCGTTCCGGGGTCCATCCCTGGGATCGCTTCAAGAACTGGGTCACCAGCACCGAGAACCGTCTCTACGTGGGCTGGTTCGGCGTGCTGATGATCCCCACCCTGCTCACGGCCACCGTCTGTTTCGTGATCGCCTTCGTCGGCGCCCCGCCCGTCGACATCGACGGCATCCGTGAGCCCGTCTCCGGCGGCCTGCTCTACGGCAACAACATCATCACCGCCGCCGTGGTGCCCTCCAGCAACGCCATCGGCCTGCACTTCTACCCCATCTGGGAAGCCGCCAGCCTCGACGAGTGGCTCTACAACGGCGGCCCCTACCAGCTGATCATCTTCCACTTCCTGATCGGCATCTTCTGCTGGATGGGGCGGGAGTGGGAGCTCAGCTACCGCCTGGGCATGCGCCCCTGGATCGCCGTGGCCTACAGCGCCCCGGTGGCTGCCGCCACCGCCGTGCTGCTGATCTACGCCATCGGCCAGGGCTCCTTCTCCGACGCCCTGCCCCTGGGGATCTCCGGCACCTTCAACTTCATGCTGGTGCTGCAGGCGGAGCACAACGTGCTCATGCATCCCTTCCACATGCTCGGCGTGGCCGGCGTGTTCGGCGGTTCTCTGTTCTCGGCCATGCACGGCTCACTGGTCACCAGCTCCCTGGTGCGGGAGACCACCGAAACCGAGTCCCAGAACCGGGGCTACAAGTTCGGCCAGGAGGAGGAGACCTACAACATCGTGGCCGCCCACGGCTACTTCGGGCGCCTCATCTTCCAGTACGCCTCCTTCAACAACAGCCGCAGCCTGCACTTCTTCCTGGCGGCCTGGCCGGTGATCGGCATCTGGTTCGCCGCCCTGGCGGTGGTGAGCTTCTCGTTCAACCTCAACGGGCTGAACTTCAACCACTCGGTCCTGGATCACCAGGGCCGTGTGGTCGACACCTGGGCCGACATCCTCAACCGCGGCGGCCTGGGCATCGAGGCGATGCACGAGCGCAACGTGCACAACTTTCCCCTCGATCTGGCGGCCACCGCCAGCACCCCCGTGGCCCTCACGGCACCGTCGATCGGTTAGTGGGGCTTTGAACCCCGCCCAGCCATCGAGGCCCTGAGCGCCTGCCGGGCCCGGAGACATCCGGGCCCTTTTGCCATTCCCGCCGGTCCGTCCGTCCCACCCCTTGCCTCCGGAGCCACCGACCCATGGCCCAGATCCTGTTTCCCAGCCTGCGGCGCCTGGCGCTGACGGCCCTCGCCTCAGTCGTGATGGTGCTGCTCGGCGCCCTGCTGCTCACCGTCGCCCCACCGGCGGCCCAGGCCGTTGCTCCGGTGGATCCGGCCGCCCTGGCCAAGGCCGTGGTGGCCGTGGAGGATCTCGATCGGATGCGCATCGCCCTGGCCTCCACCCTGGAGGGCCGCAGCGAGGAACCCACCCTGCAGACCATGAAGGAGGTCTGCAAGCCGGTGGGGATGAAGGCCGCCGCGATCGGCCAGGAGAACGGCTGGCAGGTGCGCCAGGTGGCGGCCAAGTTCCGCAACCCCGACCACGCCCCCACCAGTGCCCAGGAGCGGCAGGTGATCGACCTGTTCCACCGCCAGCCGGCGATCACCGGCCTGTGGCAACCGGCCACGGCCGAGCAGGGCACGGGCGTGACCTACTACCGCCGCATCAACGTGGAGCCCAGCTGTCTGGCCTGCCACGGCACCAAGGCCAGCCGGCCCGCCTTCGTGACGGAGAACTACCCCGCCGACCGGGCCTTCGATTTCCAGCCGGGGGACCTGCGGGGGATGTACGCGGTGTTCATCCCCGAGGCGCCCCAGGCCCGTGAGACGCTGGGCGAAACCCCCGGCTGACGCCATGGCGCGCCCCCCCTACCAACCCTCCCTGCTGCGGCTGACCCATGGCCTCACGGCGCTGGTGGTGCTGGCCGCCTGGCTGAGCGGGCTGTTCGTCTACAGCCGCTACGACGGCCGCTGGGGGCGGCTGCCCTTCACCCCCGACGGCAACTGGATCGACCTGCACGGCCAGGCGGGCTTCCTGCTGCTGCCCCTGGGCCTGGTCTTCGCCGCCTACGCCCTCACCCTGGGGCGGGCGCGCCTGAAGCGCGTCACCAACAGCATGGCCCTGGGGGCCCTGGTGCTGGCGGTGGCCACCGGCAAGCTGATGCAGGAGGACTGGCTGCGGGACGGCCAGCTGCACCACCTGGCCTACAGCCTGCACCTGGTGGCCTGGCTGCTGATGGGCCTGGCCGTGGTGCTGCACGTGGGCGACAGCCTGCGGCTGGGGGGCACGCCGCTGCTGGCCTCCATGGCCAGCACGAGCCTGCGCCAAGGCGACCGACCAGGGGACTGGCCCGGCCAGGTGCGGCGGTTCCTCCAACGAGGGCGGTGATCAGGCGGCGATGCGGCGACGCAGGTCGTCGGCCATGGCGCGGCCGGCCGCGTCGGCGGTGACGATCTCGATCTGATCGGCGCCGGCGGCCCCGAGGCCCAGCTCGACCGCCCGGCGGATCTGCTCCAGCTGCCACAGCGGCCCGCGGGCCACGGCGTCGGTGGTGCCGAGCGACCGCAGCAGGGCCACGGCCACCACGTCCACCGCCACCCGGTCGCTGCCCGCCAGGATCACCCCCGGCCGGACCTTGCGGCCCGCTTCCGGCCCACCGTCGACGAAGGCCTCCACCCCGTCGAGCAGCACGAGGGCGGGGCTGTAGGCCTGGTTGATCTCGGCGATCATCAGCCGCTGGTGGGGTGAGCTGTGCAGATCGCCCATGTAGTTGTGGGGGTCGCCGGGCACGACCTTGGCCACCAGTCCCACCGAGTTCTTCAGCGAGAGGGTGAAGTCCCCCCCGAAGCGATGGGTCTTGAGGCAGCAGGTGTTGACCACCGCGCCGACCTCCAGGGCCGGCCGGGCGAAGGCGAAGCCCTTGGGCCAGTGGGTGCCCTCGGCGGCCACGCGCTGCCAGCCGTCGCGGTCGAGTTCGTCGAGCACCAGGGCCTGCAGGCCGAGGCGATCAGCCAGCGCGAACACCCCCTTGGCCTCCATCGCCCGGCGGGTGTCGGCCATGCCGGAGCGATCGCCCACGGTGATGGCGCCGGCGCCGGCATTGCGCAGTTCGGCCACCAGCGCCTCCAGCAGCGGCGTGTCGGTGGCGGCCGGAGCCGGATCAGCGGTGTTGTAGTTGGGCTTGAGGAAAACCGAGCGGTCCTTCAGGCCGGTGGGTTGCAGCAGGTCGATCGCCGCGCGGGTGCCGGCCACCCGGTCGTCGCTGCGGATCAGCGCCACCCGGCTGACGCCGGCGGAGGAGGCGCCGGAGGTGGGGGCGGCCGCCGGTGCCGCCCCGGCGGCCGCTCGCGACCCTGGAGACGCCTGCGATCCGCAGGCCGCCGAGAGGGCGGCGCTGCCGGCGGCCAGGCTCGCCAGCCACAGCACCCCCCGCCGACTGAGGCACTGGCGGGGATCGGAACCGTCCATGGGCGCCCGGCCGCGGTGCGGTTTCAAGCTATCGCCGTTCGCCGGCGCGTCGATCAAAGGCCAGGCTCAGGGCCGGAAGTCTCCAGCGATGGCGCCGCCCGCCGGCGGCACCGGCAGCAGGGGGGTGGGGTCCACCGCCACCAGCCCCCGGGGCTGCCGCTGGCGCAGTTCCAGGTGCAGGTGGGGCGTGCTGGCGTTGCCGCTCTGACCCACCTCGCCGATGGGCTGGCCGTTCCCCACGCTGGCGCCCTCGGCCACGGAGGCCCTGCGCAGATGGGCATAGAGGCTCGACCAGCCGCCGCCGTGATCGATCAGCACCGTGAGGCCGTAGCCGCTGATCTCGTCCACCCGTTGCACCCGGCCGGCCTGCAGCGCCAGCACGGCCGTGCCCTCGGGCACGATCAGGTCGAGCCCGGTGTGCATGCGCCAGGCGCCGCGGGCCTCCGAAAACCGCCAGCCCCAGGGGTCCTGCTCCGTGGCCGCCACGGCGAGAGGGTAGTGCAGCGGCGGCGGCCCCGCCGCGGGCTCAGCGGCCCCGGACACCCGGGCCTGGAGGGCGAGGTCGCCCACCGGCACCTCCCGGGGCACCAGCGCCGGCTGCTCGGGCCTGGTGGCCGTCGGCGCCGGGGTGGGGGTGACCCGGGCGGGCGGAGGGACGGGCGGCAGCAGCTCGGCCGGCCAGGGCGACGCTTCCGCCCCAGCCCCGGTGGCCGAATCGGGGATCGGTGGCTCCCCGGGGGGCCCTGGCGGGTCGATCCCCGCCGCACCGGCGGCGCCGGGGAGCAGCAGAAGCAGCAGCATCAGCGGCACCGAAGCCCGCCGGGGAGATGCAGGGGCCATCGAGGGGGCGCAGGGCAAGCGCGTTGTACCGCCTCTGCGCGGGGGAGGCCCACTGGGCGGCACCGGGGTCGTCGTCATCGGGCCCCGGCTGCTCAGTGCATTGAGCACGGATCAAAGGGGATCACCGGGCAGAAAGCGCCGGATGAACAGCTCCAGGGCCATCGGCCCGCAGCGGGGCTGCCAGGTGGTGCCGCCCGGCAGTCGCCGCCAGCAGGCCACCTGGAGCGCGTCGCCGCCGGCCAGCAGCTGCACCCGGTAGCGGTACTCGGCATCGGCGGCCTGGGCGGGGGCGGCCAGGGGTTCGGCGCCGGGCTGGCTGGCCAGGAAGGCCGCCGCGAAGGCCTCGGGCTCCGGCCGCTGGCGCAGGGCCGTGGCGAACCTCCAGGCGGCGCCGGTGGGCTAGCCATCGTGGTGGAGATAGAGGTGGCGCTCCGGGACGCCGGGAAAGCCGGAGAAGGAATAGACGGCGCGGGTGGCCAAGGGGCTGGGGCGGCTGCACAGGGAAGTGCCACCGGTGTCTCAGGCGCTGATGGGATTCGAACCGGCCGCAACTGGCCAAACGACTGCAAGCAAGTGCTGGTCAAGGGAGTTCCCTCTGCATCTGGTGCAGCTGATGAAGGACATCCTGCGAACGCTGGGGTGAGCTCCCTACGCTCGGGAGAGATCAAGGAACGGATTCTGTCAATGAGAACCGTGAAAAGCCTGATTGAGGAACTGGCCAGGTTCCCTGACGAAGCGCTCTGCCATGCCTACGAAGGAGAGATCATCGGGATCGTTGTTCGGCTCGGCGGACGCGAGGGAGTGATTCACTGCGGTGAAGGTGAAGGGCCTGAGCCGGAAACACAGCCACTCAAAGCCTTCTAAATCCCGCGGCAGATCAGATGGCCTGGAGGTCATTGCTGGAGTCGCGGAAGCTGATCCTCTGGTCTTTCAAGTCCGTGGCTACGCTCCGCCAATCACGGGCCTTGAGGTAAGCGAGAAGTTGCTGAGTTTCAGGATCCAGTGATGCCGGAAGGCTCAGGCCAGCCTCTCGGTGCATGGGGCCAGGACTGAATTCCCCGTCCAGCTGGCCGGCCTATCACCTGTGCCGGGGCCTGTCATCGAAGCCGCAACCGAGACCTGTGGCCATAGCTTCACCGAAGACACTCACCGGGCCAGACCCAGAAAGACCAGGATGGAGCGATTCATCCGCACCAGAAGCGCGTCATCGAGGATCCCGATCCTTCGCCCTAGCCGTGCGCGGGGCACTGTGGTGAGCTTGCCCGCGTCAGCCGGCCCCCCGCCACGGTCCAGATCTCACCACGATTCATTCCTGAGCCTGATCCGGCCAGAGGAAGATGGCGTCCACGAAGGCCTGGTCTTCGGCCTCCAGGGAGCCGGCATTGGCCAGCAGGGTCTGGCGACGGGCCTCGGTAGTGAACCGGGGCGAGCGCACGTCGGGCGCCCAGATCTGGATCGGCCGCAACCCCTGGGCACGCAGCCGCTGGTGGACGTCGCCGTCCATCGCAAGATCCATGGACTCCCTCCTCCGGTTAGATGTAACCCGATAGGAGGGCTGACCCATGGCTCTGCAGGTCCCAGGCTGGGGCCAGCACGACGCCGCGCGACGGCTGACCATGGGCGATCCAGCCACCCCCACCGACCCCGCCCAGCTACGCCGCGACTACCGGCGCCAGGACCTGCGGCGGGGCGATCTGGCGGCCGATCCGGTGGAGCAGTTCCGCCGCTGGTTCGATCAGGCGGTGGCCGCCGCTCTGGACGAGCCCAACGCCATGGTGTTGGGCACCAGCAATGGGGTGCGCCCCAGCGCCCGCACGGTGCTGCTCAAGGCCTTCGACGAACGGGGCTTCGTCTTCTTCACCCACTACGAAAGCCGCAAGGCCAGCGAGATCGCCGCCCATCCGGAGGTGAGCCTGCTGTTTCCCTGGTACGGGCTGGAGCGGCAGGTGGCCATCCTGGGCCGGGCCGAGCTCATCAGCGCCGCCGAATCGCTGGCCTACTTCCTCTCGCGCCCCGTCGGCAGCCGGCTGGGGGCCTGGGTCTCGCAGCAGAGCGCCGTGATCGGCTCCCGCTCGATCCTGGAGATGCAGTGGGACGCCATGAAGCGCCGCTTCGCCGATGGCGAGGTGCCGCTGCCGCCGGCCTGGGGCGGCCTGCGGGTGGTGCCGTTCGAGTTCGAGTTCTGGCAGGGACGCAGCAACCGCCTGCACGATCGCTTCCGCTACCGGCCCGCCGAGCCGGCGGGGGAGGGGGGCGGCGGCGGCGCCTGGGCCATCGAGCGGCTGGCGCCCTGAGGCACTATGCGGCTATGCTCATAACAGTTGATGGTTGATCGCCCATGGCTGTCGCACCCGCGCCTTCCCTGTCCCTCGCCGCCGCCGCCGGGGGCGGCCCGCTGCTGTTCCGCCAGCTGTTCGACGCCGACACCGGCACCTTCACCTATCTGCTGGCGGATGTGGCCAGCCGCCAGGCCCTGCTGATCGATTCGGTCTTCGAGCAGCACGACCGCGACCTCTCCCTGATCCGGGAGCTGGGCGTCGAGCTGGTGGCCTCGATCGACACCCACGCCCATGCCGACCATGTCACGGGCAGCTGGCTGATGCACAAGGCCACCGGCTGCGCCATCGGCCTGGCCGCCTGCGTCGGCGCCGAGAACGTCACCCGCCCCCTGAAGCACGGCGATCGCGTCCTCTTCGGCGGCCGCCACGTGGAGGTGCGCGCCACCCCCGGCCACACCGACGGCTGCCTCAGCTTCGTTCTCGACGACCACACGATGGCCTTCACCGGCGACGCCCTGCTGGTGCGGGGCTGCGGCCGCTGCGACTTCCAGCAGGGCAACGCCCACACCCTCTGGGCCTCGATCACCGGGCAGATCCTCACCCTCCCCGACCACTGCCTGCTCTACCCCGGCCACGACTACACCGGCCGCAGCGTCACCTCCGTCACCGAGGAGAAGGCCTTCAACGCCCGCCTCGGCGGCCACGCCACCGAGCGGGACTTCGTCGGCCACATGGAGAACATGCGGCTGCCCCATCCCCACCGGATCGCCCAGGCCCTGCCCGGCAACATGCGCTCCGGCAAGCCCCGCGAGGCCAGCGCCGCACCGGCCTGGGCGCCCATGGCCCGCAGCTACGCCGGGCTGCCCGAACTCAGCCCCGCCTGGGTGGCCGCCCATCGCGGCGATGTCACCGTGCTCGATGTGCGCTCCGCCGAGGAATACGACGGACCGGACGGGCACGTGGGCGGCAGCCTGCTGATCCCCCTGCCGGAGCTGGAGAACCGTGCCGGCGAGATCCCCACCGATCGCCCCCTGGTGGTGGTCTGCCATTCGGGCAGCCGCTCGGCCCTGGCCACCCAGCAGCTGCTCAAGGCCGGCCGGACGCAGGTGGCCAACCTCCATGGCGGCCTGAGCCGCTGGGCCGCCGAAGGCTTCCCGCTGGAGGGCGTCCTCCAGGCCTGAAGCGCCGCCAAGTGAATGCCATCCCCTTGCTTGCTTGCTCCATGACCACCACGACCATGACCACCACAGCCACCCCCAGCCGCATCAGCGCCCACGACCTCGCCGACCAGCTGGCGGCCGGTGCGGTCACCGTGATCGATGTGCGCGAGCCGATGGAGTTCGTCACCGGCCACATCGCCGGCAGCCTCAACGTCCCCCTCTCGCGCCTGGCCCAGGCCGACCTGCCCCGCGGCCCGCTGGTGCTGGTCTGCCAGAGCGGCAACCGCAGCGGCAAGGGCCTCGCCCAGCTGCTCCAGCAGGGCCATCCCCACCCCGTCGCCGACCTCCTCGGTGGCGTGCCCGCCTGGCAGCAGGCCGGCTTCCCGGTGCGCCAGCTCAAGGGGGCGCCGCTGCCGCTGATGCGCCAGGTGCAGATCGTCGCCGGCAGCCTGGTGCTGCTGGGGGTGATCCTGTCCCAGGCCGTGGCCCCCGGCTGGATCTGGCTGAGCGGCTTCGTGGGCGCCGGGCTCACCTTCGCGGGCATCTCAGGCTTCTGCGGCATGGCCAGGCTGCTGGCCGTGATGCCCTGGAACCGGGTGTCGCTCGGCTCAGCCCGGGGCTGAGCTCCGGCGCCACAGGCCCAGCCATTCGTCCGGGCGCTGGTCCACCGATCCTGTAGCCGGCTCCCAGAGCTCGGCCACCAGGCCCGCCCGGCTCAGCTGGGCGGCCACCACCTTGGGGTCACTGCCCCAGGGCGGACCCCCTGGCCGGGGGTGGCACCAGAACAGTCCCAGCAGCCAGCCGCCCGGAGCCAGCAAGCGGCACACGGTGGCGATGTAGGCGTCGCGGCGGCCCGGATCGATGGCGCAGAAGCAGGTGTGCTCCACCACCCCACCGAGGCTGCCGGGCGCCAGCCCCGCCGCCTCCAGGGCCGGCCGGTCGAACAGGTCGGCCTGCAGCCAGCGCAGGTCGGGCCGGTCGTCGCCGTGCCGTGCCCGTGCTTCGGCCACCGCCTCGCCGCTGAAATCCAGGCCGATGGCCGCGAAGCCCAGCTGCTCGAGCAGGGCGGCCTCATGGCCGCGGCCACAGCCCGGTACCAGCACCTGGCCGGGGGGCCGGGGGGCCAGCGGATGGCTGCGCAGAAATGCCTCCAGCGGCGGAGCCGGCCGGCCCAGTTCCCAGCCGTCGGTGCCCTGGCGGTAGCGCTGGTCCCAGTGGCCTGGCTCAGCGGTGGAGGCCGGCGTGGAGGGGTTCATGGCTCCAGCATGGCCCCCGGCGCCGGGTGTCTCCCTAGCCTGGCCCGATGCGCCTGCTGCACACCTCCGACTGGCACCTGGGCCGCAGTTTTCACGGCGCTTCGCTGCTGGAGGAGCAGGAGGCGGCGATCGACCGGATCGCCCAACTGGCCCGGGAGCATGCCGTCGATGCGGTGCTGATCGCCGGCGACCTCTACGACCGGGCCATCCCACCGTCCGAGGCAGTGGACCTGTTCAACCGGGCCCTGGCCCAGCTGAGCCGTGATGGCACCGCCGTGGTGGCCATCGCCGGCAACCACGATTCCCATGTGCGGGTGTCGGTGTACGACCCGCTGCTCTCGGCCTTCGGGGTCACGGTGCGGGGCGACGTGGCCCGGGCCAGCGAGCCGGTGCTGGTGACACCCCGCGACGGCGGCACGCCGGTGGCCATCTATCCCCTGCCCTACCTGGAGCCGGCGGTGGTCGGGCCCGTCCTGGCCGGGGCTCCCGTGCGCCTCCGCCACGAGGAGGTGACCCGGCTGGCCATCGAGCGGATCCACGCCGATCGCCGCGAACGGCCGCCGCACCGTTCGGTGCTGGTGGCCCACACCTTCGTGGCGGGCGGCGAGACGTCGGAGTCGGAGCGGGAGCTCACCATCGGCAACGTCGACCGGGTGAGCGTGGCCGCCTTCGAGGGCTTCGATTACGTGGCCCTCGGGCACCTGCACCGCTCCCAGCAGCTGGACGGCCCCCGGGTGGCCTATTCAGGCACCCCGCTGGCCTATTCCTTCTCCGAGGAGCGGCACGTCAAGTCGGTGCGGATCGTGGAGCTGGCCGCCGACGGGACGCCCTCCGTGGCGGTGGTGCCCCTGGGGGTGGGCCGGCGCCTGTGCACCCTGCGGGGGCCGATCGAGGAGCTCTGCTCAGACCCTGCCCACGCCGGCGCCAGCGAGGCGCGGGTGCGGGCGATCCTCACCGACGACACCCTGCCCCTGCAGGCCATGGCCCGGTTGCGGGCCCGCTTTCCCCACATCGCCGAGCTGCGCCACGAGCCCCCCGACGTGGCCCGCGCCGGCGAGGCCGAGCGCCACCGCCAGGTGCGCCAGGCCCGCTCGCCGCTGGAGCTGGCCACCGCCTTCTTCACCGACCAGCAGGGCCAGCCCCCAGGCGAGGCGGAAGCCGGGCTGCTGGAGGCCGCCCTGCAGGCGGCGGAACGGGGAGGGGAGCGGTGAAGCCCCACCGGCTGGCGATCGAGGCCTTCGGGCCCTATGCCGATCCGGTGGCGGTCGACTTCGACGCCCTGGCCACCGAGGGGCTGTTCCTGATCCACGGCACCACCGGCGCCGGCAAGACCTTCCTGCTCGATGCCCTCTGCTTCGCCCTCTACGGCGAAGTGTCGGGCGACCGCAGCGTCAAGGGGCTGCGCTCCGACCACGCCGCCCCCGGCGCCGTGCCCCGGGTGAGCCTGGAGTTCTCCTGCGGCGCCGCCCGCTACCGGGTGGAGCGCACCCCGGCCCACACCGCCGTGAAAGCCCGGGGCCAGGGCACCACCGAGAAGCCAGCCCAGGCGGTCCTGTTCCGGCTCGACGCCGGGTCGCCGGAGCGGGCCGTGGCGGCGAAGACCACCGAGGTGACCCGGGAGGTGGAGCACCTGGTGGGGCTCAGCGCCGCTCAGTTCCGCCAGGTGATCCTGCTGCCCCAGGGGCGCTTCGCCGAGGTGCTGCGGGCCAGGGCCGAGGAGCGTGAAGCCCTGCTCAAGACCCTCTTCGACACGGAGATCTACGAGCGGGCCGGCTGGTGGCTGGAGGAGCGGGCCCGGGAGGCGCGCCAGCTGGCGCTGGAGCAGGCCCGGGAGCAGGAGGTGCGGCGGCGCCGGGCGGCTGATGCCTGGGCCCCCCACGCGCCCGAGCCGCCGGACGGGGCCGAACCCTCCCAGGAGCCGCCGCCGCCCCCCGCCGACCAGGCCGGCCTCGAGGCGCTGGTGGCGGACATCACCGCAGTGGTGCAGGGCACCGAGGCCTCCCTGCGGGAGGCCACCGCCGGCCTGCAGGCGGCCCAGACGACCCAGGCGACGCTGGCGGCCGAGGCCGACCGCTGGGACCGGCGCGCCGCCGCCGCCGCCCGGTTGGGGGAGCTGGAGGCCAAACAGGAGACGGTGGAGGCGTACCGCCAGAAGCTGGCCCTGGCGGAGCAGGCCGAACGGCTGCGCTCCAGCCTGGGGGCCGAACAGGAGGCCCGCCGCGCCCTCGCCCTGGTGGAGCGGGACCTGGGGCAGCAGCTGGGGGCGGCGGTACGGGCCCGCGATGGCGCCCGGGCCCTGCCGGAGTCCGTGCGACGGCTCGACCTGACGGCCCTGCCGTCCGCCGAAGCCCTCGCCGCGGCCGGTGCTGATCTGGCCGCCCGCGGGGCCGAAGTGCGCGAGCTGGCCCGCAAGGCCGAGGAGGCCGCCCAGGCCGGGGGGGCGGCGGCCGCCGCCAGCCAGCGGGCCGGCGAGGCCGAAGCCGGGCGGGCCACCGCCGTCGCGCGGCAGGAGCGGCTGGCGGCGGAGCAGGAGCGGGAGCTGGCCCTGCTCGTCCAGGCCCGCAGCGCCCGCGACCAGCTCGAAGGCCTGCAGCGGGCCGCCCGGGAGGCCGAAGGCCGTGCCGTTGCCGCCGAAGCCATCGCCCCGGCCCGGGAGCGGCAGATCGCGGCCGAGGTCGTCAGGAACGCCGCCGATCGCGACGTCAACACGGCGGCCGCCGGCCTCAACGAGCTGCGCCGACGCCAGATCGAGGGCATGGCCGCCCGGCTCGCCGGGGCTCTGGCCACCGGAGCCCCCTGCCCGGTCTGCGGCGCCACCGACCACCCGGCGCCGGCCCGGCCCTCGGCGGACGCGGTGGGGGACGGGGCGATCGCCGCCGCCGAACGCACCCTGGCCGCGGCCACCCAGGCCGCGCAGGCGGCCGCAGTGGCCGTGGCCAACGCCCAGGCCGCCCTCGCCGCGGTGCTGGAGAAGGCGAGCGACGGCCCCGATCCGCTCGCCGCCCGCCAGGCCGCCGTTTCCGCCGCCGCAGCCCAGCTGGCGGCCCAGGCCCTGGCCGACGGTCTGCCGGCCCTGGAGCAGCGCACCGCTGATCGGGAGCAGCAACGCCAGCGGCTGGCCCAGGCCATCGAGGCGGCCGCCACCGCGATCGCCCTGGAGAGCCGGGCCGCCGCCGAGGCCAGCCAGCGGCAGCGGGCCCTGGCGGAGCAGGTGACGCGGGAGCTGGGGGAGGGGCTGGAGCCGGGCGTGGTGCTGCGGGGCTTCGGGCCCCTGGAGGCGGCCCTCCAGGCCCTGGTGGCCGGGGCCGGCGCCCACACCCGCGCCACCAGCGCGCTGGAGCAGGCGGCCCGGCGACTGGGCCAGGAACTGGCCGCCTCGCCATTCGCCACGGCGGCGGACGCCGCCGCCGCCCTGCAGGAGGAGAGCTGGCGGCAGAAACTGGTGGAGCGGATCGCCGCCTTTGAGGCGGAGGTGATCGAGCAGCGCAACCTCCTGGCGGCCCCCGATCTGGCGGACCTGCCGGAGACCCGGCCCGACACTGCCGCCGCCCTTGAGGCCGTGACCCACGCCGATGCGGCCCGCACCCGGGCGGTGGAGTGCCACAGCGAAGCCCGAGCCGCCCAGCGGGAGATCACCCGCCTCGCCGCAGACCACCGGGCCGGCGACGCCGATCTGGCGGCGAAGCAGGAGCGGGCCGATCGGATCAGCGCCGTGGCCAGCCGCTGCCAGGGCAAGGCGGCCCCCTGGATCTCCCTGCAGCGCTGGGTGCTCTCGGCCTACCTCGCCGACATCTGCGGCTTCGCCAACCAGCGGCTCACCCTGATGACCTCCGGCCGCTACCAGCTGCGGCTTACCGACGAGGGGGGCCACGGCGGCCGCAAGGCGGGACTGGGCCTGCGGGTGCTGGACGCCTACACCGGCGAGGAACGGGAGGTAAGCAGCCTCTCGGGCGGCGAAACCTTCCAGGCCTCCCTGGCCCTGGCCCTGGGGGTGGCCGACACGGTGCAGGCCCACGCCGGCGGTGTGCCCCTGGAGGCCCTGTTCATCGACGAGGGCTTCGGCAGCCTCGACCCCGACAACCTGCAGCTCGCCATGGACGAACTCGACCGGCTGCGGGAAGGGGGCCGCATGATCGGCCTGATCAGCCATGTCGGCGCCCTGCGGGAGCGCATCCGCGGCGGCATCGAGGTGATCGCCGGCGATCGGGGCTCCAGCCTGCGGGTGGGGGTCACGGCCTGACGCGACCTGCCTAGAGCAGCCCCCGGTGGCGCACGAACAGCTGCACCATCGCCCAGGAGCCCAGGGTCACCTTGACGGCCACCAGCCCGTTGAGCAGGGGGATCCAGCCCCCCGAGGCCAGGGTGCCGAAAGTGCCGGCGGGCAGGGGGACGCCCTCGAGGGCGAAGGCGGAGAGGACCACGAAGGCGATCACGGCGGCCTTCTCCCAGAGGTCGGCCCGCCAGCGGCGGTAGAGGCGGTCGGAGAGGCGGGCCGAGCCGCTGATCAGCACCAGGCCGATGGCGGTGCCGCCGGCCACCCCCGCCGCGAACCCGCCCCCCGGGGACAGGTGGCCGCGCAGGGCCAGCTCCACCCCGATCAGGGTGGCCATGGTGGCGCCGAGCTGGCAGAGCACCACCGAGGGGGCATCCTCGATGGCCCGGATGCTCGTCTTGGTGGGCTCCCCCGCCAGCAGGAAGCGCACCCCGATCGAGGCCAGGGTGAACACCACCACTTCGGCGATCGTGTCGTAGAGGCGCGTGTGCAGGATCACCCCCGACACCAGGTTGGGAACGTCGGTGGTGGCGGCCAGCGAGGCGATCATCGGCCCGATGGGGGGCGGCGGCGGCAGGGCCGCGGCCAGCGGGGCCAGGCACAGGGCGGTGGCGGCCAGCAGGTAGAGCCAGGTCATGGCCGCTCCCCCGGCAGCAGCTCACCACCGCTGCTCTGCCAGCGGCGAAAGCCCTCCAGGGCCCGCAGCCGCTCCGCCAACCCGGGGTTGGCCAGCTGCAGCCGCAGGCCCGGGCCCAGCTGGCCGTGACTGGCGTCGGCCTCGCCGGGCTCCGCCGGCTCCGGCGGCAGCAGCCGCAGCCGCAGCGACAGGGGGCCCAGCCAGTCGCGCAGCAGCGCCTGGGTGGCCTCGCTGGGGGGATCGTCGGCCGGGTAGGTCAACCGCAGCGCCATCGAGGAGCGCAGAGCCACCGCATAGAGGGTGGTGGAGAGCAGGGTGCCCACCAGGGCTTCGGTGATCGCCACGTCCGGGGCGCCCAGCAGGGCATAGATCAGGGTGGACACGGACCCGAGGATGCCCCGCAGCACCAGGGTCTGGTAAGGGTTCGACTGGCTCACCAGCAGCACGGCGGTGAGGGGCAGCAGGGCGGTGATCGGCAGGAGCAGATCCAGCTCGCCCACCAGGGACACGCTGCCGCTCATGGCTCCGGCTCCCGGCGGGAGGCCAGCGAGCAGTTGGCCAGCACATAGCCGAAGATCGTGTTCCACAGGATCAGCGCCAGCAGGGCCAGCACCAGCAGGGGCCACTGGCCGGGGATGCGCAGCAGCAGGCCCAGCAGCATCAGGACCGAGCCGAGGGTGTCGGCCACCGAGAGGGCGTGCAGCTTGCTCAGGTAGCTGCGGCTCTCCAGCAGGGGCCAGGTGCCCCAGAACCAGAGCAGCAGCCCGGCCCCGAGCAGCAACAGGCTGGCGTGATCGGCGAAGGACGCGAGGGTCATCGCTCCGTCCCCCGCAGCAGGTTGGCCAGCAGCAGCAGCCCGGCGTTACCGGCGCAGAGGACGATCACGCCGGCCAGGCCCAGCATCCGGTCGCCCCGGACTGCCGACACCACCAGGATGATCAGGGCCACCTTGCTGGCGACGCTGGAGAAGGCCGCCAGGCGGTGCCACACGTCGCTGGGCCGGCAGGCCACCGCGATCGGGATCAGCAGGGCCAGCACCATGCCCCAGAGCAGCACCGTCATGGGGTCGGCCCTCCGGTGGCGGGGTCGGCGGCCGGGGGCCGGCGGAGGCACAGGGCGTGGATGCGGTAGCGGCGACCGCCGTCCTCCAGGCCGAGCACGATCGTGAAGGGGGTGAGGGTGATGCGGAACACGTCCAGGAAGACGAGCAGGGGAATGGTGCTGTCGGTGGTGGCCTCGCTGATCTCCTCCTCCTGCGGCTCACGGCCGACGATCAGCCGCAGGGCCTCCAGGTAGGCCTGGGGCACGGCCAGCAGGCTGCGCCCCAGGGCCCGCAGCAGGGCCCGCAGGGGCAGGGGCCGGGAGTGGGCGCGGGGCAGCAGCAGGGCCACCACCAGGCCGATCAGCAGGTTGAGGCGGCTCAGGTCGGCGGTCAGCAGGCACCAGACCGCCAGCCGGAAGGCGGTGGTGAGCAGCAGGGGCAGCAGGCGTCTCATCGGATCCACACCAGCAGGCCGGCCCCCACTACCCCTATGCCGCCCACCAGATCGGGGAAGGCCTCCAGATCCGGCAGGCGGAACCAGGGACGGTGCCGCAGGGGCTGCAGCAGCCGATGCAGCCCCACCCCGGCCGCCAGCACCAGGGTCGCCTTGGCGGCCGCGGGGAGCAGCTCCGGACTCCAGCTGCGGCTGGCCTCGGCGGCACCAAGCAGCACCAGCGCCGCCAGCAGCAGCAGCACCCCGGGCGACCAGGCGGGCTCCGCCGGGGCCGGCGCGGCTGCCTCCTGCAGGGGGGCGCCCCAGAGACGCGCATAGACCGCCGCGGTGCCGACGGTGAGCAGGCTGAGCAGCAGGCCCGTGGGCCCCGGCAGGGTCCGATCCAGGCCGGCCTTGGCGAAGAAGCCCAGCAGCGGCGGCACCCCCACGATCGAGAGGGAACCGATCCACAGCGGGACCCACACCCCGGCGGCCAGGGGCCGGCGGGCCCAGCCGGCCAGGTCGCGGCCGGGGAAGCGGCGGGCCACCAGGAACAGGGCGGCCTTCGCCAACCCGTGGCCGAGGGCATAGAGCCCTCCGGCGGCCGGCGCCAGCACCACCAGTCCCATCTGGGAGAGGGTGCTCCAGGCCAGCAGCCGCTTGGCATCCGCCTCCACCAGGGCGAACACCAGGCCCAGGCCGGCGCTGGCCAGACCGATCACCGGCAGCACGGCCGCCAGGGCCGGCACGACGCCGCTCAGCCGCAGCAGGGGAACGATCCCGGCGGCGACCACCACGCCGGAGAGCAGGGCGGACACCTCCGCCGGCGCCTCGGCGTGGGTGCGGGGCAGCCACAGGCCCGAGAGGAACAGCCCGGCCTTGGTGAGCAGCCCGACCAGCAGCAGGGCCAGGGCGGCCGCACCGGCTCCGGCGACGGCCTCGAGCCGGAAACTGCCCTGGGCCAGGTAGACGACGGCGGCACCGACCAGGTAGAGGGTCATGACCGTGTTGCCGATCAGCAGGTAGCGCAGCGCCAGCCAGAGGGAGCGCTCGGAGCGGCTGCCCAGGATCAGCAGGAAGGCGCTGATCCCCACCACTTCAAGCGTCACGTAGAGGCTCACCAGGTCCACCGCCACGAAGGCGGAGGCCAGGCCGCCGTGCAGCACCATCAGCAGCAGCAGGAACGGCCCGGGCAGGGTCCGGCGCCAGCTGTCCAGCACCACCGCGCCGCACACCAGGGCATTGAGGATCAGGAACGGCGCCGCCAGGCCATCGGGCTGCAGCGACACTCCGTAGGGGCCGAGCAGGCTGAGGCTGGCCGGCAGGGCACCGGCCTGGATCGCAAGGGCCACCGCGCCGGTGGCCAGGCAGCAGAGCAGGGCCAGCCCGCGGGCGAGGGGGGGCAGCAGGGCGGCCAGAAACGCCGCGGTGTAAGGCAGCAGCAGCCAGCCGATCAGCAGGGTCTCGCCGGAGGGTGGCGCCATCAGCGCCGCTCCCCGGCGTCGAGGCGACCCGCATCGAAGCTGGCCAGATCAAGGCTGGGGTCGACGCGGGCCAGACGGGTGATCACCACCAGCAGCAGGGCCTGGATCGAGAGGCCGATCACGATGGCCGTGAGGATCACGGCCTGGGGGATCGGGTCGGCCATGGGCAGCGGAGCCGCGACGGCCCCGGGGGCGAGGGGGGCCGCCAGGATCGGGCTCCGCAGGCCGGCGCGCGCCGCCACGAGCACGAAGAGGGCGACCACGGCGGACCCCATCACGTCCATGGCCAGCACCTTGAGGAACAGGTTGCGGCGCAGCAGCAGCCCGACGAAACCCACCAGCACAGCCACCAGGATCAGGAGCTCAAGCAGGCGGAACGGATCCATTGGACCTTCCTTCCCGGAGGACGGCCGGGACACGGAGCGGGATGGTAGCCGTTGCTGCCAGAGGCCGACGGGCCAGGCCGGGCCTCAGGCGGAGGCCTGGAACTGCTCCGCGAGCAGGCGGCGCTGGTACTCCAGCGACAGGGCCTCCAGGTGGGAACGGGCCTGCTCCTGCAGGGCGGGATCCAGCTGGTCGAACACCAGACCCTGGGGCACCTGCATGCGCAGAACGAGGGCCAGGGCATCGAAGATGCGCACCTGGTCGCCCTGCCAGCCCTGGTACTCGGCGGCAAGGGCCATCAGCGCCTCACCGGAGGCCTGGCCTGCCATGACCCGCGGCCGCAGCTCCTGCACCTGGGCCAGGCGCGCCGAGCTCACCAGGGCATGGGCCGCGCCCAGGGCCGCCAGGGAATCGGCCGCTTCCCGCTTGAGCACGGTCATGTCGCGGCTGAGCACCACCGCCTCCACCGAGAGGGGCTCCCGCATGCCGGGCAGCAGCGCCGCACCGGGATCGGCCGCGGGCGCCTTGGCCAGGGCCGGGGCCAGGGCCGGTGGCGGCGCCGGCGGCTCCTGCCACAGGACCGCCGCCATGGCGCGCAGACGCCGGGCCAGCCACTGTCTGACGCGTCGGACCTGTACCGCCATGGGTCGCAAGGGATCGGATGTTCCCAATGTGGCCGCTCCGCCCGGGAGAGCGTGACGGCCCTCCCCCCAGCCGTCCGGTCGGATAGCCGTCCAGGCTCCGGATCAGCGGCGGTCATGCCAGTGATCGCTTGCCAGAGTCGGCCCAGAGTGCCGCGGCGCCGCCGATGACCCCAGCCCAGCGACGCGTCTTCCTCTGGCGGCGTGCCCTGGCCCTGGTGGTGGTCCTGGTGCTGGTCGCGGCCGTGGGCATCGGCGCCAGCCGGCCCGCGGGGGCCCTGGCGGCCACCGCCGCGGCCGAGGCACCGGCCCGCAGCATCACCGGCAACGCCGCGGTCGACACCGGCGATGCCGGCAGCTTCCGCCTCGGCACGGTGCGGATCCTGGGGGTGCCCGTGATCACCGTGGCCTCACCGGCGGTGGA
The DNA here is from genome assembly GCF_024346155.1 of Cyanobium sp. Candia 9D4. NCBI lineage: Bacteria > Bacillati > Cyanobacteriota > Cyanophyceae > Synechococcales > Prochlorococcaceae > Cyanobium > Cyanobium sp. Candia 9D4. The sequence continues at coordinate 325,048 of NZ_JAGQCK010000003.1, forward strand.
TGCCGGCAGCGGCTCCGGGCCGGAGGCCGCCGAGCGGGCCCGGGTGATCGAGGGCAACCTCAGCCAGCTGTACGAGCCCCGCAATCCCTGCACGCCCGGGGAACGGCTCGGTGAGGCGCTGCTGGATCACCTCAGCCTCGAGGGGACGACGGCCGCCTGCGACCCCAACCATCTGGGGCTGCAGGGGCGGCCGGAGGCCCTGAGGGTGGTGGTCCTTCAGGAGCCGGGTGGAGATCGGCGGCTGGCGGCCGTCGTGCCCGGCCGCGCCAGCCCCTTCCCCCTGCTCACGGTCACCGAGCAGGACGCCCAGTTCAACGGCCTGACGGCCGAGGCGCTGGCCAAGCGCTGGCGCGGCCTGCTGGAACGTCGCCTGCGCAGCGCCCGACGGGTGTTCGGGGAGGAGCAGATCAACGATCGGCTGCGGATCAGCCTGGTCTCCCTGACCGTCCTGGCCCTGCTCATGGCGGTGGTGGTGGTGCTCTGGCAGCGGAGCCACCGGCTCCTGCCGCGCCTGCAGCGTCGCTGTGCGGAGGGTTCCGGACGCCTCGATCCCCTGGCGCTCCAGGCCACCCAGGCCTTCAGCCGGCTGCTGGCGGCACTGGTGCTGCTGCTGGGGGTCGCCATGGGGGCGGTGCTGCTGCTGGCCTGGCCCGGCCAGATCCCGGCCGCCATCGATGTGCTGATGCAGCCGCTGGTGGTGCTGATGAAGGCGCTGCTGCTGCTGGCCCTGGCCGCGGTGCTGCGGGGCCTGGTGGGGCTGCTGCTGACCCAGTGGGCCAGCCACCCGGCGGTGCGCAGCGATCACCGCGCCCGTCGTCGGCAGCGCTACCTCAGCCTGCTGCGGGTGCTGCGGCGGCTGGTGAACCTGGCCTGCCTGCTGCTGTTCGCCCTCTGGACCGTCCGCGGCATCCCTGTCCTGCGGGATCTGTCCACCAATGCCGTGCTGGCCAGCGGCGCCGTGCTGGGCGCCCTGGCGCTCGTGTTCCAGGGGTTGCTGCGGGACTTCGTCGCCGGGCTGGTGCTGCTGCTCGACGATCGTTATGCCATCGGCGACTGGGTGGAGATCACCGGGCGCACAGGGGAGGTGGTGGACGTGGGCGTGCTGAGCACCGAACTGCGCGCCGCCGACCAGCGGGTGGTGGTGGTGCCCAACAGCCACTGCGAGCAGGTGGTGAACCACACCAAGCTGCGCTCGGGAGCGGAAGTGACCCTGCTGCTGTCGCGCCGCCTCACCGATCTGGGGGGCGCCATGGCCGTGGTCGCCGAGGAACTGGCCGCCTTCGGCAGCGATCCGCACTGGGCCGCCCGCCTGCTGGAGCCCCCCCGCCTGCTGGGCATCGAGGCGATGACGGCGGACGACCTGCAGGTGAAGGCCCTGCTGATCACCCAGGCAGGCCAGCAGGGGGAGGCCCGGCGGGCCCTGCTGGGGCGGCTGGTGGAACGGCTGCAGGGCTGGCCCCAGCAGCCCGGCGAGCCGCCGGGATCCGCTTTCTAAGCTGATGCCCCTTCCCATGCCCGCACGGGCTCCCCGGCCGATGGATCCCTTCGCTGTCCCTCCCGGCCCCGGGCTTCGCTTCGGCCGCCGGGAGCTGCTGCTGGGCGCGGCAAGTGCCGGCTTCGCCCTGGCGGTGCGGCCCGTCGCCGCCTCCACCGTCACCACCTCCGCCGAGGGGCTCGACGCCGGCTGGGTGTCGGTGCCGGCGGCTGATGGGGACGTGAAGGCCTACCGGGCCCGCCCGGCCAAGGGCTCAGGCTTCCCGGTGGTGCTGGTGGTGCAGGAGATCTTCGGCGTCCATGCCTACATCCAGGACGTCTGCCGCCGCCTGGCCCAGCTGGGGTACCTGGCCATCGCCCCGAGCCTGTTCGATCGCCAGGGCGATGTCACCGTGCTGCCCGACATCCCTTCGATCCTGCCGCTGGTGGCCACGGTGCCCGATGCCCAGGTGATGGCCGATCTCGATGCCACCGCCGCCTGGGCGGCCGCCAGCGGCGACGGCGATGTCTCCCGGCTCGGCATCACCGGCTTCTGCTGGGGCGGGCGGATCACCTGGCTCTATGCCGCCCACAACCCGAAACTGAAGGCCGGGGTGGCCTGGTACGGCCGCCTGGTGGGCCAGGCCACCGACCTGCAGCCCCTCTATCCGATCGATGTGATCCCCCGGCTCAAGGCGCCGGTGCTGGGGCTCTATGCCGGCGAGGACGACGGCATTCCGATGGCGTCGGTGGAGCGGATGCAGGCGGCCCTGAAGGCGGCCGGCAGCCCCAGCCGCATCGAGGTGTTCCCGGGCCTGCCCCACGGCTTCCATGCCGACTACCGCCCGACGTATCGCCAGGCCGCCGCCGCCGCCGGCTGGACGCAGCTGCAGGCCTGGTTCCGCGCCAACGGCGTGGTCTGAGGGCAGGCGGGGAGGTCAGGCCCGGTTGAGGTGCTCCTCGGCGGCGGCCGCCAGGGACTCACTCCAGTGGTCGACCTGGCTCTGCTCGGCCGCCTCCACCATCACCCGCAGCAGGGGTTCGGTGCCGCTGGCCCGCACCAGCACCCGGCCATGGCCCTCCATGGCCGCCTCCGCCTCAGCCACCGCCAGCCGCAGCGGTTCGCACTGCTGCCACTGCTGGCGCCGCTGCCGGTCGGGCACGGTCACGTTCACCAGGCGCTGGGGGTAGGGCTGGAAGCTGCCGTCCATCCATTCGGCCAGCTTCAGACCACCGCCCTGGATCAGGGTGGCCACCTGCAGGGCGGTGAGCAGGCCGTCACCGCTCATGCCGTGGCGGGCCGAGAGGATGTGGCCGGATTGCTCGCCCCCCAGGCCGGCCCCGAGGGCCTCCATGGCGGCGTGCACGTGCTGGTCGCCCACATCGGTGCGCTCCAGCACCCCGCCGCTGGCCTGCCAGGCCCGCTCGAAGCCCAGGTTCGACATCACCGTGGCCACCAGGCGATCGTCGGGCAGCTGGCCCTCGCGACGCAGGGCCGAACCCCACAGATAGAGGGTGTGGTCGCCGTCTACCACCCGGCCGCGGCCGTCCACCGCCAGCATCCGGTCGGCGTCGCCGTCGAAGGCGAAGCCCATGTCGGCGCCGCTCTCCAGCACCGCCCGCCTGAGGGGCTCCAGGTGGGTGCTGCCGCAGCCCTGGTTGATGCGCTCGCCATCCGGCTCGCCGTGCAGCACCAGCACCTCGGCCCCCAGGGAGCGGAACAGCTCCTCACCGCAGGCGGTGGCTGAACCCCAGCAGAGGTCGAGCACGAGGCGGCAGCCGTCGAGCCGCTGGCCGCCGGTGCTGGCCCGCAGCGCGTCGACGTAGGCCGCCAGCAGGTCGGGCCGCGCCACCTCCCGGCCGCTGCCCGCCAGCGGCGGCGGGGCGGTGCGGCCCTGGAGTCCCGCCTCGATCGCCTGCTGGCGGGCCGCCACCAGCTTGGCGCCGCTGGCTCCGAACACCTTGATGCCGTTGTCGTGGGGGGGGTTGTGGCTGGCCGACACCATCAGCCCCCCGGCGGCCCCCTCACGCCGGATCGTGCCCGGCACCGCCGGGGTGGGGCACAGCCCCAGCTGCCACACCTCGCGGCCGGCGGCCATCAGGCCGGCGCTGAGGGCCGCCACCAGCATCGGCCCGCTGCGGCGCGAGTCCGTGCCGATCACCACCGGCCCGTCGGCCTGGAGCACCACCCCGGTCCAGTAGCCCACCTGCAGGGCCAGGGCCGGGGTGACGCTGGTGCCGACGCGGCCGCGGATGCCGTCGGTGCCGAAGCGGGCCACGCCGTCGGTCAGGGGGGCCCCGAGGGGGAACCCCGCCGCCTGCGAAGCCGCTTTACCCATGCCGCTGCCATCACTGGGGAGCAGGCTACGCGCCGTGCCCGGTGACACCACCGCCGCCGCAGCCGGCGGGGCTCAGCGCCAGCGGGGCGGCCACCAGCGCCAGCGCAGCAGCTCAAGGGTGGCCCAGAGCAGCAGCAGGCCCACGCACCAGCCCGGCAGCAGCCGCAGGGGCCAGAGCGGCCGCAGCAGCAGGCTGAGCAGGGCCACCGCGCTCACCACCACGGCGCGGCGGCGCTGGCCGGCCCCGGGCAGGCGGTCGAACAGCGGCGGCAGGGCGGGGAGGGAGGGCAGTCGCACCGGGGGCGGCGCAGGCGGATGCCCAGAATGCCCCGGACGCCGTCCCCCGGCCATTGGCCCGACTCCCGCTGCTGCTGTCCCTCTCCTGTCTGGGCACCGGCCTGGCACTGGTGGGGGGCCGGGCCCTGCTGGCGCGCCAGCCGGCGCTCACCCCCGCTACCCCCACCGACCGGCTGGAGTGGCTGCAGCACTGGGATGCCGATCCCTGGCGGCGCCGGGAGGCCAGCCTGCTGCTGGCGGCCCGCAGCAAGGATCCCCAGGCGCAGCGCCAGTGGCTGCGGGGCCAGGGCTGGGGTCCCGACCCCCTGGCCGCCCTGGTGCTGAAGCAGGACGCCCTCGCCGCCGCGGCCCTCGACCGCCCCGATACCGCCCAGGCCCTGTGGCGCCAGCTGCAGCGGCGCTTCCCGGGTGATCCGGCCAGCGCCGATGCCCTCTACGCCCTCGGCGGTGACGATCCGGGCAAGCGCCGACAGCTGCTGCAGCGCTTCCCGGCCCACCCCGCCGCCCTGGCCGCCGCCCTCGCCGCCGGCCCGGAGGCGGCCGAACGGCGCCGCGGCGCCCTGCACCTGGCCCGCTGGGGCGCCCGCTGGCCCGGCGCCGAGGCCCGCCTGCGGCAGGTCTGCCAGGAGGACCGCCCGGACCTCAGCGCCCGGCAGCGGGGGCAGCTGGCGGAGGGCCTGGCCGAACTGGGCGATGCCGAAGGGGCCCTGCGCTGCCTGGGCTCCAGCCTCAACGGCCTGGGGGCCAGCGGCGGGCTCAGCCTGGGCCGGGCCCTGCTGGCGGGCAACGAACAGCAGCAGGGCCAGGCCGAGCGGCTGCTGCTGGATCTGGTCCGCAGCGCCCCCACCACCACGGAAGCCGAGGCGGCCGTGCGCCTGCTGGCCCAGCAGGGCAGCCCCGCCGCCGCCGCGGCCCTGGCCCGGCTGCCGCCCCGCTGGCGCGACAGCGCCCCGGTGCTGGCCCGGCGGATCCAGGAGGCCGAACCCACCGGGGACGGCCCCCATCCCGCCACCGACGCCGCTGCCCTGAAGCTGCTGCGCCGCTGGCCCCTCGACCCCGCCAGCCGCACGCTGCAGTGGGATCTCGTGCGGGAGCGGCTGCTGGCCGGCCGCTGGCGGGCGGCCCTGGCGCTGCTGGAGGCCATCCCGACTGAGGAGCTGCCGCCGCCCCTGGCCGCCCGCCAGGGCTTCTGGATCGGCTTCATTCAGCAACAGCTCGGCGACGGCGCCGCCGCCAGGGCCACCTGGGAGGCGCTGCTGCGGCGCCATCCCGGCGGCTACTACGGCTGGCGCGCCGCGGTGCGCCTGGGCCAGGGGGATCTGCAGCTGGACGCCGGGCCCCACCTCCCGGCCACTGCCGACGGCGGCGGCGGCGGCAGTGGCTGGCGGCCCCTGGCCAGCGGCGATGCGACCCTCGATCGGCTCTGGCGGCTGGACCAGCGCACCGAGGCCTGGGAGACCTGGCGCCACCGCCGCGGGCGCCGGGCGCCGGAGGGCAGCCGGGAGCTGCTGCTGGAGGGGCGGCTGCGCCAGGGGGTCGGCGACGACTGGACCGGCTTCGGCCTGCTGGAGCAGGCCAGCCTGAAACTGGACGGCAACCAGTGCGCCCTGGAGCGCGAGCTGGAGCGCAGCCTGCATCCGCTGCGGTTCGAGGCGGCCTTCCGGGCGGCCGCCAACCAGGGCGGGCTGCCGATGGAGCTGCTGCTGGGGGTGGCCAAGCAGGAGTCGCGCTTCACCCCGGCAGTGCGCTCGCCGGTGGGGGCCACGGGCCTGATGCAGCTGATGCCGGAGACCGCCGCCGAGCTGGCCGGCGGGCCGGTGCCGGAGTCGGTGCTGGAGGACCCGGCCGGCAACGCCAGCCTCGGCAGCCGCTACCTGGCGAACATGCTGCGCCAGTGGGACGGCGACCCCCTGCTGGCGGTGGCCAGCTACAACGCCGGGCCCGGCGCCGTGGCCGGCTGGGTGAACCCCCAGCTGCGCAGCGACCCGGAGCTGTGGGTGGAGGCGATCCCCTATCCCGAAACCCGCCTGTACGTGAAGAAGGTGCTGGGCAACGTCTGGAGCTACCAGCAGGGCAGCCAACCGGGCTGCTGAGTCAGCGCACCAGCAGGCGGCCGAAGTTGGCGCCGCCGAGCACCAGCAGGGTGAGCACCCCGGCCAGCACCAGCGGCGGCGGCACCACCCGCACCCGGAGCAGGTCGAGCCGGGCCAGCAGCACCGCCGAACCCATGATCAGCACGTTGGCCAGCACGTTGAGGTGCAGCAGGTAGAGGCCGCCAACGGTGACCAGCAGCAGGGTGACCACCAGGCTCACCACCCGGCTGGCCGCCATCACGATCGACAGCTGCCGGATCACCAGGTCGGGCATGGTGCAGACGAACACGATCAACATGGCCTGCAGGCACTCCGCCGACCAGACCAGGGTGGTGAGCTCCTGCATCCGGGTGCCGCCGGCCTCCAGGGCATGGCTCCAGTGCATCCCCTGGTAGGTGCTCACCCCCATCAGCACCAGCAGCATCGGGGCCTGGATCGGCAGCAGCATCAGCCGGACGACCTCCTTCATGGCTCCAGCACCAGGGTGATGGCCTCCAGCGGGCAGCTGGGGATGCACTGCTCGCAGACCAGGCAGCGGGAGGCCTCGAAGTGGAGCCGCTGGCTCGCCGGGGTGTAGTGGAGGGCGCCGCTGGGGCAGACGCTGGAGCAGATGCCGCAGTCGACACAGCGCTCCGGATCGATGCGGATCTCACCGGGGGCGCGGTTGAGCCCCAGCCCCTGGCTCTCCAGCCAGTCCTCGGCGGCATCGAGCTCGTCGATGTCGCCGGAGAGCTCCACCACCATGGTGCCGCTCTGGTTGGGCGCGATCTGGGCCCGCAGGATCTTGGCGGCGATGTCGAAGTCGACCGCGAGGCGGTAGGTGATCGGCTGGTGCACCGCCTCGGAGGGGAAGTGGAGAGTGAGGCGCCGTTTCACCGCTCCAGGCCGGGAAAGCTGACGCTAGCAACGATGTCCGGAGCCAGCCCCCGGGCCCGCGGGATGGGCGACGCCCGGCGGGAGGGCCGACGCTGACGGTGAGTCGACACTGCCAGAGTGGGCGCCGTTCCGTGTCGCCGCCGCCCATGGCCCCGTCGGGCAGTTCCCCCCCCTCCACCCTCGGCCGCACCGAGCGCATGGTGCTGGCGGCCGTGGCGGCCGTGCTGGTGGTGCTGATGGTGTGGCTGCGGGGCGGCCTGCACCCGGAAGCGCCCCTGGAGCGCCTCGCCCGCCAGTCGCCCGAGTTCAGCGTGGCCCTGGCCGATGGGCGACCCACCCTGGTGGAGTTCTACGCCGACTGGTGCGAGGCTTGCCGCTCGATGGCCCCGGCGATGGAGCGGATCGAGCGCCAGCAGCGGGGCCGGATGGATGTGGTTCTGCTCAACGTCGACAACCCCCGCTGGCAGCCGGAGCTGGAGCGCTACGACGTCAACGGCATCCCCCAGCTGGAGTTCTTCGACGCCGCCGGCGCCCCCGTGGGCCGCTCGATCGGCGCCCGCAGCGGCCCCGAGCTCGAGGCCCTCACCACCGCCCTGGTCGACGGCACGCCCCTGCCCCTGCTGGCGGGGGTGGGGGCGGTGAGCAGCCTGCCGGAGGCGGCCGGGGCCGAGGGCACAGCTCCCCCGGCCGCCGCCCTGCCCACCCAGGCCGGTCCCCGCAGCCACGGCTGATCGGCCGCCACCACGCTCCTCTCCCCCGCACCCCCGCCCATGGATCCCCGCTTCCGGGTCGCGCTGATCGCCGCCACGCCGAACCCGCAGCAGTGCGTCTACGCCGGGATGCACCAGGACTACAGCGAAGGGTTCGTGGCCGCCGACCGGGCCGACTGGCCCGATGAGCGCAAGGCCGGTGAGATCTGCGTCAAGCGGCTGCTGGCCGGCGAGCGCGGCCACTACGGCCCCCTGGAGCACGCCCAGATCGTGCTCAACGTGGGCTGGTTCCCCCATTCGGTCATGCAGCAGGCCCGCACCCACCGGGTGGGGGTGAGCTTCGATGTCCAGTCGATGCGCTACACGGGCGACCGCATCCGCCGGGCCGCCAACGGGGAGCTCGACCTGGAGGAGGTGTTCTACCTGCGGCCGGTGGGGCCCTACAGCGACCGCCAGGGCAAGAAGTATCTGTACGACGAAGGCCAGCGGGCCATCGATCTCGAGCTCTGCCGGGCGGCGGCGGCGCGCTACCGCGACCTGCTCGATGCGGGCTTCGCCGAGGAGCACGCCCGCGGCATCCTGCCCTTCGACTACCGCCAGCACTTCGTGGTCAGCTTCACCCTGCGGGCGTTCCTGCACTTCCTCGACCTGCGGGCCAAGCTCGATGCCCAGCAGGAGATCCGCGAACTCTGCGACCTGATGTGGCCCCACCTGCAGCAGTGGGTGCCGGAATTCGCCGACTGGTACGAGAAGAGCCGGCTGCACAAGGCCAGGCTGGCGCCCTGAGGGCGGTGGTGAAACGCCTCCCCTGGGGCCTCGCCGCCGCCCTCTCCCTGGCCCTGGGCCTGGGCGCGCCGGGCGCGGCGACCGCGGAACCGGTGCTGCGGGTGGGCCTGGTGGACGGCTCGCCGCCCTGCAGCTACCGGGAGGCGGGGGTCTGGCGGGGGCTGGCCGTTGACCTGTGGAACCGGGTGGCCACGCTGGAGGAAATCCCCTACGTGGTCTCCCAGTGGCCCTCGGTGCGGCAGATGCTGGAGGCCAGCCGCGAGGGCCGGCTGGATGTGGCGGTGGGCTGCATCAACGTCTCACCCGACCGGCTGCGGCGCTACCGCTTCAGCCTCCCCTTCCAGGAGGACGGCCTGGCGGTGATGGTGGTCAAGAGCCGGCTGGATCTGGGGCGCTCCTTCCTGAGCGCCCTGCTGACGCCGACGCTGCTGCAGCTGCTGGGCAGCTACCTGCTGGCGATCGCCGTGCTCACCGGCATCACCCTGCGCCTGGAGGTCCACCACCATCCCGCGAGGGACGGCCGGCGAAACTCCCTGCGCCACGTCAGCAAGGTGTTCCAGGTGCTGGCCACCGGTCCGGGCAGCAACACGATCGTGACCACCACCCGCGGCAACGGGGTCGTGATCCTGGCCTACCTGGTGCGGATCGTCTCGGCATCGCTGCTGGTGGGCTACCTCACCGTCAACGTGGCCGGGGAGATCCAGGGCAGGGCCAGCGGCGACATCCGCTCGCCGGCGGATCTGCGCGGCCTGCGGGTGGGGGTGCGCAGCGGCACCGTCAGCGAGTCGCTGCTGAAGGAACTCAACGCCACCAGCACCGGGCCGAAGGCGACGATCGTGCCGCTGGCCAGCATCGGCGAGGGGGGAGCTCTGCTGGCCGAACGCCGGATCGACGCGCTGCTGGGGGACAACCTGCAGCTCAGCTACCTGCTGCTCCAGGAGGAGGCCAAGGGCTTCCTGCCCAGCCTGGCGCTGGAGGGGATCCGGCCCGAGTCCCAGGCCTTCGCCTACGCGCCGGCGCTGCCGGAGGCCACCGCCAACCGCATCGACCAGGCGATCAGCGCCCTCAAGCGCAGCGGCGTGGTCAGCGAGCTGCGCCAGCAGGCGACGACCCGGGGGAATCCCCAGGCGCGCTGACGGCGGCGCTCCACCAGCGCTCCACCACCTCGGGGCTGCCGTACCAGCGGGGGCCGAAGGCGCCGCCATGGGCCACCTCCGGCAGCACCAGGGGGGTGGAGCCCGCCAGCAGGGCCGAGGCCACCGGCACCAGGCCGTCGCCCCGGTCGTCGGGATCGCCGCTGCTGTTGCGGTAGGCGGTGGGGGCCAGGCGCCGCGCCATGGGGGAAGCCTCCTGCAGATCCAGATCCCCGGCCACCGAGACGTAGCGCACCCGATCGGCGAAAGGGGAACCGGGAAGGCGCTCCGCCACCATCTGCCGCAGCACCGTGGCCTTGAGGGCGGTGTGGGGGCTGCCCAGCATCACCAGGGTGTCGGCCAGGGCCTTGCCGTCGTAGCGGCGGCCCTGAAACGGGGCGTCATCCAGAAACAGCCGCAGCATGATGCCGCCGGAGCTGTGGCCGATCAGGGTCACCTTGCCCGTGGGGGAGCGGAGGGCCAGTTCGGCGGCGGCGGCCCGCACCCGATCGAGGATCCCGGCCCAGGCGAAGGCGAAGACGGTGAGCAGCCACTCGGGTTTGCCCACGGGCACCAGCCGCACCGGCTGGCCGCTGAGCTGCTCCAGCCGCGCCACCATCGGGGCATAGGCCTCGGGGCTGATCAGGAAGCCCCCGAGGATCAGGATCGGCTGGCGGGTCATGGGTGAGGACTGGCGGCGCCGCCGAGGGACCCTACCCGCGGCGGGCGGCCTCGATTGCCGCGATGTCGATCCGGGTCATCTGCATCATGGCCTCGAAGGCGCGCCGGGCCGCGGCCCGGTCGGGGTCGGCGATGGCGGCGGTGAGGGCGCGCGGGGTGATCTGCCACGACAGGCCCCATTTGTCTTTGCACCAGCCGCAGGCACTTTCTTCGCCGCCATTGCCAACAATCGCGTTCCAGAGCCGATCGGTTTCGGCCTGGTCGTCGGTGGCGATCTGGAACGAGAACGCTTCGCTGTGATTGAACGCCGGCCCCCCGTTGAGCCCCAGGCAGGGGAGACCGGCGACGGTGAACAATACGGTCAGGACATCACCCTGCTGGCCCGAGGGATAATCGGCCGGCGCCCGGAAGATCTCACCCACCGCAGAGTCCGGGAAGGTTTCGGCGTAGAACGTGGCCGCCTCCAGGGCAGTGCCGTCGTACCAGAGGCAGATCGTGTTGCGAGAGATCGTATTGCGAGAGACCGTGTTGGGGGGCACCATCCTCACGCTCCATGGATCTGTCTGGCGATCCTAGGCGGCGGCTCAGGAACATCGGATACGGCGAAAGACATCACGCCACTCAGCAGAGGTAAGCCGAGAAAAGCCGTGACGGAAGCTGTACACGCTGTACAGGCCTGTTCAGCGGATCATGATCTCCATGCAAGTCGCCATCACAGTCGCCGGGCTGGATACAGCCAGCCCTTGAAGAGTTTCGTCATGCGGGGCATGGCCACATAGGTCATCACGGCGACCACCACCAACGTCACCACCAACGTGCGCAGAAAGGCGGGGAGAGGGCCGATCAGCGGCACCAGAATGACATTGATCAGATTGATCAGCACATAGATCGTGATCCAGGAGACCACCATCATTTTGTAGCGAGGTGGGGCAGGCAGCCCCGGTCGATGGGGCAGGGTGAACCAGGTCTCCAGGCCGGTGAGCATCGCGTACCGGCCCGTGCCCTCCGTGTACTGACGGGCACGGTTCAACAGGCGTTGGCGAATCGGAGACTCCTCCCAATGCTTGAGCCTGCTGATGCGATCGAACTTGAACACAATCCGGTATTCCGGATGGGCCGGATCGGAGGGACGAAACACATTGACCCCCAGATGTCCCTCACAGGCCATGGCCGCTTGAATCAGCTCGGCGAGAACCGCTTCGAAGGCCGCTTCACATCCCGGTTTGATCCGTTGCAGCACATCCACCGTCGTGGGCGGATCAGAATCCAGGTGGTCAGGATCGCTCACGGCGACAGGAGTTGGTGCCCGGCGATGCCGATGTCCAGGCGCACAACTCTGGCAGATTCCAGACCCGAAGGCAGCGGGAACGACAGGCCTCCATTGGTGACGACATAAAGACTGGAGTGGTCGCCCGCACCGGCACCAAAGGCCAGCGCCGTGCTCCCGGCCATCCCCTGCTCTGCCTCGGCAATGATGGTGATCCGGCGATCGGGCGTGATCTTGACCACACTGTTGTAAATGTGGGTGGTGCCATAGAGGATGCCCTCCCGATCAAAGGCAAAGTCATCGAGATTGACGGGTTCGAAAAAGATCTCCGGTTCACCAGGCTGGCCGTTGGGCTGAATCGGTATCTGGATCAACTGCATTCTTTCGGTGTTGGACGCGTAGAGCGTCTGCCCAAAGATCTTGAGTCCGTTGACCGCCGGAAACTCCCGGTCCTCGGAACTGCGCGCCAGCAGAGGATGCTCCAGCCATAGGCCGACCGACCGATCCGCCAGATTCAAGTGCCAGATGGCACCGCGATAGGAGTCGGCCATCAGATAGGTGGATGGCGAAAGGGGTGTCAATCCATTTAGGAAAATGGCCTCGGGCATGGTCGCCAGCAGCGTCACAGCGCCCTGGGGGGAAATCGAATAGACGACAGGAAGGCCGTCGGCGTCCCAGGCTGTCAGCAACAAGTCTCCGGCAGGAGTCAGGGCCAGCCCCGTGGCTTTCCCAGCGATGGCCGCATGCACCATGAGCACACCATCGGCGCCCATCCGAAGCACCTTGCCATCCAGATGGCTGCTGACAAACAACGTGCCATCGGTGCTGACCGCAATGCTTTCCAGGAATGTGCCGGGAGGAAACTCCGCAACCAGATGCGATGGAGCGATCGCCACAGGCACCGCGGCGAAAATCGGCGGCAGTCCGGCTGGGGTAGACATTCAGAATCCTCGCAACGCGAGCCATTGAAATGGAACCGGGGTCAGGCTAGCCATCAAGTCCGCATGGATCTTTCCTGATCTTTGGAAAGATGGCACATTCTTTTGCTCTCGGATGGAGGTATGGGTTATCTCACGGCCATTCGATAGGCCCTGGGGGTCGTGCCCAGGTGCTGGCGAAACACGCGCGTCAGATGGCTCTGGCTGGAGAAGCCACACTGGAGGGCAATAGCGGCGATGGCTGCATCCGAGCACGCCAGCAGCTGCTGTGACCGCTGCAGCCGGCACTGCACGATGAACTGGTGGGGCGACGTCCCCGTGGATTGCTTGAACAAAGTGGCAAAGTAACAGGCGCTCAGTCCCACCAAGGCCGCCAGGTCCGCCAACGAAAGCGCCTGGTCGAGATGGTCCTGGATGTAGCCGGTCACCAGGGCAAGCGTGGACGGCGGCAATGGCCCCGCAGCCGGGAATCGGGGTGGAACCGCCGAGTACGTCTTCAGCAGATGCACGGCCAGACAATTCACGAGCGATTCCACGTACAGCTGATCGCGTCCCCCGTTCAGCTCCAGCTCCGAGCGCAGGGCCAGCCCCAACTGACGAACCAGGGCATCCACCCGTGGCAGACCCGGCACCAGGTCAACCTGATCGGGGCCGATCGCCTCATAGGCCACCCGACCGAGAACATCGGGCCTGAGGGTGAGGATCAGGAACTCCGCGTCCTGATCCCACTGAACCTGATGCGTCACCTTGGCAGGGACGACGATCACCTGCTCGGCAACAACCTGCTCAACCTGGACCCGTCCATTCAACGTCCGTTTGACCTGGAGATCTGCCGGGATATGGGTATGGATGGCAATTTTGTGGTCGGGATAGGCATACTCAGGGGTTTCGAACGGAGGGCAACGGAACTGCTCCAGCGCGATCCCCTGCCACCCTACCCCAGCACTGGAAAGCAAGGGAACGTTCGGCAGAATGGGCGTCAGATTTTCGGTTCTGATGGGGGGTGAATCAGCTCCGGTTGGGGGTGAATCAGCTCTGGTTGTGCGCGAATCAGCCATACCCAGGCCTGAGCCGTCTGCGAAGGCCACGGCAGCGAGTCTATGGATGGTTCCCATCCGTCACTGTGTCTGACCTCACCCGATCGCCGTTCCGTGGAGCCGCTCTACGAGACCCTTCGGGCCACAACCATCCCATAGCCGAAGTGGGAGCCGTGGGCTTCGTAGAGACGGATCTCGTCCTCCACGGCGCTGACGATGGCCCGGGCGGCCTCACTGTGGCCGTGCCGTCGCAGGACATCATCGAAGCGGGCCTGCAGGGGCCGGTAGTAGTGATCCAGCCAGCAGTGCGGCGGCAGCACGACGTAGCCGATCGGCGCGTAGCCATGCCGTTCCAGCAGGGCGATCCTGGCCGAGGCCACGTCGATTTCGGGGTACGCCGCCTGCCAGTGCCGCTGCAGGTCCGCCGGTCGCGCCGCGGTGGTCCAGGTGATGTCGGACACCACCAGCAGGCCGCCCGGTTTCAGGAAGCGGCGCCATCCGGCGATGCCCTTGGCGAAGCCGATGTTGTAGACCGCGCCCTCGGACCAGATGACATCCAGCTCCCCGTCAGCGAAGGGCAGGTTGTCCATGGAGGCGGCGCAGGGGGTGATCGCGCTCGCCACTCCCTGCTGTCGCGCCCGAGCCTGGAGAACGTCGAGAAACTCCGGCCGCAGATCCACCGCCATGATCCGGGCGTTCGGCAACAGGCGGGCCAGCAGCAGGGTGGAGGCTCCGGTGCCGCAGCCGATGTCGGCCAGCCGCAGCGGCGCGGTGCGGTCGACCCCAGCCAGCTGCAGCGCCAATTCCGTCTCCGCGTCCCCTCCCGGCCCCTGCCGCTCCCCATCCCGGTGCAGATCGATCAGCAGCTCGAGAGAGTCCACGGGCTAACGGCTAACGGTTGTGGATCAAACCCAGGGTGGCCTCTTCCACCCGGATGGCCGGCAGGAACAGCCCGTACTCCCAGCCGTCGCCGGGGGGACGGTCGCGCCGGGTGATGAAGTCCTGCCGTGGGGGCCCCTTCCCTTCCGGGCCGCCGTAACGCTCCACGGCGTGGAAGATGGAGACCCGGGCCACGCCGTAGCCCAGTACGTAGGCGCCCAGGAGGCCAGCCAGGAGGGGACGGAGATGCCTGACCAATCGCCCCAGCTCCCTGCGCAGCACTGGGGCCCATCCAACTCCAAACCCGGGGCTTCGAGCGGACGATCTTCCCGGGCGGCAGGGGCTCAACAGGGCAGCGCACAAAGCTGTACAGCCTGTACAGGCCTGCTCCGAGCTCCGAGGGAGACATCAGGGTCGCCGATCAAGCGCCAGAGCCTTTCAGCGCCGCGGCCCCTCGGCAACGGCCCTTCGGCGAGGCCCCCCATCAACGGGCTCGTCCTGTCGCCGGCGCCGGCACGGTGATCGGCTGGCCCTTCACCCCCGCGTAGACCACCACGATCTCGGCGGGTTCGGTGCCGTTGTTGGTGCCGTAATGGGGCTGGTTGACCATCTCGATCAAGCCCTGGCCCGCCTGGAGCTGCACAGTGGCGCCGGCCGCACTGGTCACCAGCAGCTGGCCGCGGATCAGCATGCCGGCGTTGATCACCGGGTGCTGGTGCATGGGCAGCGCCACCCCCGGCGGGATGGTGATGTGCAGCACGGTGACTTCCGGCTGCCCGCTGGGGTAGGCGGGCAGGGGGGTGCCGTTCCACGACCTGGTGGATTGCACCAGCGTCCGCACCGTCACGCCGGCCGGTTCGCCTTCCGCCAGAGCCGGCCGCACGGCCAGCAGCAGGCCACCGGCGAGCAGCATCGGCGCCAGGGCGCGCCGCCGGCTCCGACGTGTCGCCCCGAATCGGTCCATCCCCATAGCCTGCCCCACAGCACCCGCCGGTTCCTGTGGATTTCACCGCCGATCTGCCCGTCGTCCAGGTCCGGCGGGCGGTGATGCGCCGGGCCCTGATCGCCACCGATGTGCCGCCGCGGGTGGCGCTGGCGATGGGCGACGAGCCGCTGCTGCTGCGCTACACGGTGGGGCTGTTCGGCTACGGCCTGATCGGCTGCGCCGTCACCGACGCTGAGAGCTGCCTGCGGCGCCTGGCGGAGCAGCCCCACGGGCTGCTGGTCTGCTCCGACAGCCTCGAGGACGGCGACGTGCTCAGCCTCACCGCCACGGTGAAGGAGCGCCATCCCCAGCTGAAGGTGATCGTGATCGGCACCGCCCCGGTCCAGGACCCGGCGCTGGTGCGGGCGGCCTGGGTGGACGGGCTGGTGGCGGAGCGCGACATGACCTTCCGCAGCGGCGCCCTGCAGGCGGCGGTGCTGGCGGCGCTGGGCGGGCACCATTTCCGCAGCGCCTCGATGCGGGACCTGCCGGTGCCGGCACCGATCAGCGAACTCAGCCCGCGGGACTACGAGATCCTCGAGGGCCTGGCCGATGGCCTCACCGACCGGGAGATCGCCGAGCGGCTGATGATCAGCCCGAGCACGGCCAAGTCGTACACCAAGCGGCTGCTGCAGAACATGGGCGCCCGCAACCGGCTGCAGGCGCTGGTGATGGCACTGCGGCAGGGCCTGATCCGGCTGCGCTGAGCCGCGCGGCCCCGCGCCCTTGCAGCCGATCACCCTCCGGCGCGCCGCCAACCACCCCCCGAAGGGGGTCGCCCCGGACAGGGGGGGCGCCGTAAACCGTTGGGGGTGATCTGTTCTGAACGATGGCGTCCGTCGATCCGGTGACCGGGGTGGGGTTCAACGTCGCCGAGGCCCTGCAGAAAAGCTTCCTCTTCTATGAGGCCCAGCGCTCGGGCAACCTCGACGAGGCCAGCAAGCGGATCGACTGGCGCGGCGATTCCGGCCTGCGGGACGGCCTCGACGGGGTGTACTTCGGCGGCCGCTCGGCGGCCAACCTGCAGAGCGGACTGACGCTCGATCTCACCGGCGGCTACCACGATGCCGGCGACCACGTGAAATTCGGGCTGCCGCTGGCCTCCACCCTCGCCACCCTCGCCTGGGGCGGCATCGAGTTCTCCGATGGCTATGCCGTCACCGGCCAGACCGATGAGCTGCTCGATGCGGTGCGCTGGGGCACCGACTACCTGCTCAAGGCCCACGGCGTCGATGCGGCCGGCACAACGCTCTACTTCGTGGCCCAAGTGGGCGATGCCGGGGCCGACCACGCCCTCTGGAGTTCGCCCGAAAGCCAGACGATCCCCCGACCGGCGATGGCGGTGACGCCCAGCAAGCCCGGCTCCGATGTGGCGGCGGGCTCGGCGGCGGCACTGGCCTCAGCGTCGGTGCTGTTCCGCCAGAACGGCGATGCTGCCTACGCCGATGTGCTGCTCAACCGCGCCCGCTCCCTCTACGACTTTGCCGACCGCTACCGGGGCAGCTACGCCGATGCGATCCCGGAGGTGCGCTCCTTCTACAACTCCTGGAGCGGTTACAACGACGAGCTGGCCTACGGCGCCGCCTGGCTGTCGCGGGCGGTGAGCGCGGCGGGGGGCAACGGCACGGCCTACCGCGACAAGGCCCTGTCGATCTACACCGGCAGCATCGGCGGCCTCTCGCGGGGCTGGACGGGCAACTGGGACGACGCCTCCTATGCCACCGCCGTGATCCTGGCGGAAGACACCGGCTCGGCCCGCATCCAGCAGGACGTGGAGGGCTGGCTGAACAACTGGGTGACCGGCGGCAACGGGGTGACGATCAGCGCCGGCGGCCTGCGCCACATCAGCCAGTGGGGCTCGCTGCGCTACGCCGCCAACACGGCCTTCCTGGCCGATGTCTATGCCGACAACGTGCGCGACCCCGGCGGCGCCTACGGCCGTCTTTCGCAGG
Source organism: Cyanobium sp. Candia 9D4 (assembly GCF_024346155.1). NCBI lineage: Bacteria > Bacillati > Cyanobacteriota > Cyanophyceae > Synechococcales > Prochlorococcaceae > Cyanobium > Cyanobium sp. Candia 9D4. The sequence goes on from NZ_JAGQCK010000003.1 coordinate 342,494, forward strand.
GGACGGTGGATTACATCCTCGGCGCCAATCCGCGCCAGTCGAGCTACCTGGTGGGCTTCGGGGTCAACGCGCCCCGGCAGCCCCACCACCGGGCGGCCTCGGGGGTGGGCTGGGACGGGTTCCGCAACGGCCAGCCCAACACCCACACCCTCTACGGCGCCCTGGTGGGCGGCCCCACCAGCGCCAACGACTTCGCCTACCAGGACCGCCGCGACGACTTCGTCGCCAACGAGGTGGCCCTCGACTACAACGCCGCCCTCACCGGTGCCTTCGCCCGCAGCGTCGAACGCCGCGGCGGCGTGCCGCTCACCGATGCCCAGCTCGACGCCCTGCCGGGCATCACGGTGCGGCCGGGCGGTGGCGGAACTCCGGTGACCCCCGCACCAACGCCCACTCCCACACCGACACCCACGCCAACTCCAACACCGACCCCCACACCAACGCCCACCCCGACGCCAACTCCAACGCCAACGCCGACCCCAACGCCAACGCCACCGCCACCGATTCCCACGCCCATTCCCACCCCCGGCGCCCCGCTGCCGGCCACGCTCAACGGCATTCCGCTCACCTCCAGCCCGGATCTGGCGGTGGTGGTGGGGGGCTCGATCTGGACCGGCGGGATGACGGTGCAGCTCACCGTCAGCAATGCCGGCACGGCGGCGCTGAACGGCTGGAGCTTCAGCTTTGAGAGCCCCCACCGACCCAGCGGCACCCCCTGGGGTGTGCGGATCAGCAGCACGGCGCTGGCGGGTGGCCTGTTCCGCCATGTCGTCAGCGGCGACGCCTGGGCCAGCACGATCCAGCCCGGCCGCAGCGTCACCGTGGGCTTCAATGCCAGCCAGGGCCGGGCCCTGGGCCACAGCGGCGCCCTCACGGCGGCGGCCCTGTTCGGTGGTGCCGGCCGGCTGGCCTTCAGCGCCGCCAACCCCCGCTTTCTGACCGGCAACGCCGCTGCCAACACGCTCGCCGGCGGCCCCGGCGCCGACGTGCTCACCGGCCTGGGGGGCGCCGACACCTTCCGGCTCTCCAACCTGGGCGACTCGCTGCTGGCCGCCCCCGACCAGATCACCGATCTGGTGATCGGCAGCGACCGCATCGATGGCCCCCGGGCCGTGTCGGCCGCCGCCCTGCGGGAACTGGGGGCGGTGGCCAGCCTCACCCCCACCGCCCTGGCCGCCGTGCTCACCCCCTCGACCTTCGCCGCCAACGGCGGGGCCACCTTCACCCTGGCCGCCGGCGGCAGCGGCAGCCGCACCTTCCTGGCCCTCAACGACGGGACGGCCGGCTTCCAGGCCGCCAGCGACGCCATCGTCGAGATCACCGGCTACAGCGGCTCACTCACGGCGCTGGCAATCGTGTGATGGGGGCCAGGAATCACCACCGTGTCCCGATCACTTCGGGAGAGGCCCACGTAAACGAGCAGGCCCAGCACCACGAACACCCCCTGGGCGGCCAGGGAGGCCGCCGATAGCCACGGGTAGGCATAGCCACCGGCCAGGAAGGTCGAGATGTCCCAGAGGCCATGGGCCACCATCGCCGGCCAGAGCAGGCCCGTGTAGCGGCGAAACACATACAGCAGGATGCCGCTCAGGGCCGCCAGGACCACCTGGATCGCCCCGACCCATCCCATGCCCATGGCCATGTTGGGGAGGTGGAACAGCCCGAAGCAGACGCCGGTGGTGATCGCGGCGGTGGCTTCCGAGCGGCCCCCCTGGCGCAGGCAGCGCAGGAACAGGCCGCGGAACAGCAGCTCCTCGGCGAAGCCGACACCGACACCGGCGGCGAGGATCGCCACCAGGAGAGCCGGCGGCACCGTGCTCCATCGGATGCCCACCAGGCGCAAGGCAATCATCGCCATCCAGGCCAGCATCGACAGCTTCATCAGGCCCGTGCAGCGCAGCCGCACGGGATCCCGCCAGAGATGGTCCCAGCGGCACCAACGGCTGAAAGCCAGCAGCGCCAGGCCGCCGACGGTGAGGGGGACGACCGCCGTGGCGAAGGCATGGCCGGCCGTCTTGAACCAGTCGGTGTAAGGGATGCCGGCGCGGAACTGCAGCACTCCGGCCAGGAGGCTGTAGGCGAGCCAGAGCGCCACTCCCAGGCGGATCGTCGGGCGGAGGCGCGGGGCAAGGGCGCCCGCCGTGGCGGTGGTCTGCCGTGTGGTGGGCTGCGGTGCGGTGGGCTCCATCAGGGCATGACACCTCTGGGGGCTCTGCTAGCGACACCGGAGGGGCCTGTCACCCTGATCCAGCCAGCGCTGACGCCCGCCGAAACGGTGGATACATTCAAAGCACTGCCAGCCCTGCCGATGCGCCGACTCCCGATCCTTGCCGCCTCCCTGCTGGGCCTGGCCTCCGTGGTGGCGGCGGCTCCGGCGCTCGCCGATACCGTGCAGGCTCGCTGCGATGTCTTCCCCGCCGGTGAGGACAAGGCCACGTCGTCGGGGCTGTGCACCTTCTCCCAGCGGCAGGGATTCGTCAGCATCGAGCTCAAGGGCGGCCAGAGGATCGAGCTCAAGCCCAACGAGAGCACCCCCAACGCCTACTTCGATGGGCGCGGTGAACCGGCCAGGCGGGAGATCCTGGAGGCCAACCGCGGCCAGGTGTACCGGCTGGAGAACCAGTCGATCTTCGTCTTCTGGGATCCCACCCCCTACGGCAAGGAAGCCAGCAGCACCACACCCACCCCGCCCGCGGCGAAACCGCCGGAAATCGTGCAGCTGCTGCTGGGCATCCGCCAGGTGAAGTTCGAGGGCGCCTGCCGGGTCAACTTCAACAAGGCCGGCAAGCAGTTCAGCAAGACCTCCGCCTGCACCCCGGCCCAGGTGACCCAGGCCGAGGACGCCATGCAGCGCTTCTTCCGGGAGCAGGGCCTCTGAGGGCCCTAAGAATTGGTGTTCACCGGCGGCAGTCGCGCCGAGGGTGCGGCCTGGTTTCCCGCGGGAACCTTCTGCTGCTGGCCACGGCACCTTGCCACGGGAGGACCGTGGCTGATGGGCACCCCAACCTGGTGGCGCAGCGAACGTAACGGCCTCGCACGCAGCACGTATTGATCGATTCGCTGGAGCCCCCCGGTGCTGGAGGTGCTCGTCATGGAGCGGCGCGACGTTCCTGGCGGAGGGCGCTGAGGGGATGGCCTGCGACGGCGGGGCCCGCCCATCGGGATGGGGGCTTGCCGCCGGCCGACGTGCCTCCATGAAGCTGCATGGAGGCAGCGAAGATGCTGCGCCGATCAGAGGAGGAAACTCAGGCAATCACTGATGGATTCTCGTCAGTGTTCCATCCATCTGACGCGCCTGGAGCAGATGCTTCGCTCGTGAAGAATCTTTTCCGCAATGGTCGATGACCGATTCGGGGCTCTCACAATCGATCCACGCCCAGATGTGAGCTTGGAGCAAGGACGAAGAAGGGAAGCCGGGGGATTCCCAGGCTCTTTTTCCGCGTCAACCGCCACGTCTTTTCTTCAGGCCCAGGAGTTGCTCCCCATGACGACTTCCATCCATCCCACGCCGTCATCCGCACCGCACCGCAGGTGGTGATCTGAGTGACGCCCGGTCCCAGACCGCGATGCCGCTCAGTGGCACCTGCCCATCTGATCTCCATTCGGTTTCCCATGGCTTGCCCATCTCCTTGGGACTGGAGGGTTGGACCCATGACCCATCGTGCCCATCCCCTCCGGACGGTGCTGCCCCTGATGGTGGGTCTGGTCCTGCAGGCTCCCGTCAGCCTGGCCCAGGTTCAGGGGCCTCCCCTGGATGACAACCTCGGCTCGCACCACTACCCCCTGTCGATCAGGAATCGCCTGGCTCAGGCCTACTTCGACCAGGGGCTCCGTCTTTACTACGGGTTCAACCACGCTGAAGCGATCCGGGCCTTCCGCCACGCCGCCAGCCTCGATCCCCGTTGCGCCCTCTGCCACTGGGGAGAAGCGCTGGCGTTGGGACCCAACATCAACCTGGCGATGGACCGCGAGGCGGGGCTGCAGGCGTGGGCCGCTCTGCAGAAGGCGCGGGCCACCATGGCCACAGCCTCCCCGAAGGAGCGGAACCTGATCGAGGCGCTCACCCGTCGCTACACGGCCGATCCGCCGGTGGAGAGGGGCCCCCTGGATGCGGCCTGGGCCGACGCGCTGGGGAAGCTCGTTCGTCTGTATCCGGACGACATGGATCTGCGCACGTTGCATGCGGAGGCGCTGATGGATCTGACCCCTTGGCAGTATTGGAACAAGGACGGCTCAGCCCGTGAACACACGGCCGAGATCCTGCGTCAACTGGAGACCGTTCTGCGGATCGCACCCAACCATCCGGGGGCCAATCACTTCTATATCCACGCCATCGAGGAAGTGCAGCCCGAGCGTGCACTGAAGGCCGCCGAGCGGCTGGCCGCTCTGATGCCCGGTGCCGGGCACATCGTGCACATGCCTGGTCACATCTATGTGAGGGTTGGACGCTATCGCGATGCCATCACTGCCAACGAACATGCCATCCACGCCGATGAAACCTACATTCGGACATGGCGTCCTGCCTTCGGCGTCTACCTGGCCGGCTATTACCCCCACAATTACGACTTCTTAGCCTTCGCCGCCAGCATGATCGGCCGGCAAGAGCAGGTTCTTGCCGCCACTGAGACGCTGCGCACGCTGTCCCCGGAAGAGATGCTGCGCGCACCGGGGATGACCTTCCTGCAGCATCACCGCACCCGGCATCTGCAGATGAAGGTGCGCTTCGCTCTCTGGGAATCGATCCTGGCCGAACCGGCTCCACCGGCGGACCTCGGCCATGCCCGCGGCATCTGGGCCTACGCCCGCGGTCGTGCCCTCATCGCCCAGGGAAGCCTTGTGGAAGCACGCCGACTCCTGGAGGAGCTGCGGGCCCTGGCTGCAGACCCCGGGCTCTCGGCCCAACGGCTCGAGTTCAATACGTCGGGCACGGTGCTGGCGATCGCCAGAGACGTGCTGGCGGCCCATCTCGCGGCGGCTGGGGGGGATTTTGAATCGGCCAAGAGCCAATTCCAGACGGCGGTGTCGCTCGAGGACGCGATGGTCTACGGGGAACCACCGGAATGGTCGATTCCCGTCCGTCAGGACTTCGGCGCCTTCCTCCTCCGGGTGGGTGAGCCCGCCGCCGCTGAGCGCGTCTTCAGTGAGGATCTGAAGCGCTTTCCGGCGAACGGATGGTCCCTGCACGGGCTGGCCGGCAGCCTCCGCAGCCAGGGACGCCAGCGTGAAGCCGCCTCCACCAGTGCCGAGTTTCGCCGGATGTGGGAGGGCAGCGACCTTCCTTCCTTCGCCACCGCCCGGGGTGGTTGAGGCTGGAAACACCGGATGGCCTTGCCTTGGTGCGCACGTCCTCCCCTCGCATCGCCTTGCCGCCAGCCTCCTGACCTGCAGAGACCAGGCGGGGGAAGCCTGAGGGGACAGGCTGGGTGGAGCCGTGGTCACATCTGCTCACACCTGGGCGACGCCACGTCGCGCCCCAGACACAGGCGAAAGCCATGGTGTGGTCAGAGCCGCCCATGCCCGCCCCAAAGCCTCCCGCATGCTGCAGACCCCCCTGCGCCAGAGTCCCACCCCTCCAGCCTCGGCCAGGCCAGGAGCCGCTTCAGCGCTGTCTCCTGCGGGCACGCCATGGTCACGCTGGAAGCTGATCGCCGCCGGTTCGCTGACGCTCTGTCTGGCCGGGGGCGGTTGGCTGTCCTGGCATCAGGGACAGGTCCGTGCCCGCCAGGCCGCCCTGCTCGCCCAGACGGCGGTGGTGGAGCGCAGCAACGTGGTTCTTCAGGTGACGGCGTCCGGTTCGATCCGCCCCACGACGCCCGTGAACATCAGCCCCAAGCAACCGGGTCGCGTCACGGCCCTGTTCGTGGATCAGGGGGATCGGGTCAAGGCCGGCCAGGTGCTGGCGCGGATGGATGACAGCAACCTGATGGGAACGCTGCAATCGGCCCTGGGAACCCTGGCGGCGGCGGAGGCCAACCTGCAGAAGCTGCGGGCCGGCAACCGCCCCCAGGAGATCGAGGCCGCGCGACGCAATCTGCAGGCGGCGGAGGCCGATCAGATCGCCGTTCGTTCCGCCTACCTCAGCAACCAGCAGCTGTACCGATCCGGCGCGATCGCTCGGGTGAGCTTCGATGCCAGCCGCTCGGCCTTCCTGGCCAGCGAAGCCCGGGTGAGGTCCCTGAGGGCCCAGATGGATCTCGCCAGGGCCGGCAGCCGCGCGGAGGACATCACCACGGCGGCCGCCCAGGTGCTTCAGGCCAGGGGGGATCTCGCCACCATCCAGGCCCAGGTCAATGACACCGTGATCCGGGCCCCCTTTGCCGGGGTGATCAGTCAGAAATATGCCGACGTCGGCGCGTTCGTCACACCCACCACCTCCGCCAGCGCCACCAGTTCCGCCACCTCCTCATCGATCCTGGCCCTGGCCAGCGAACTGGAAGCGGTGGCCAACGTGGCGGAAGTGGACGTGGGCGCCATCCGGCCCGGCCAGCCGGTGGATCTGCAGGTGGATGCCTTCCCTCGCCAGGTGTTCCGCGGAACCGTGCGGCTGGTGGCGCCGGAAGCGGTGGTGGAGCAGAACGTGACCAGCTTCCAGGTGAGAATCGCCCTGGCAGCCGACGCGCGCAGCCAGCTCCGCTCCGGCATGAACCTCACCGCCAACGTCCGGGTGGGCCGGCGCTCCGATGCACTGCTGATCCCCACCCCGGCGATCGTGAGCGAGCGGGACGGCACCGGAGTGATGCGGCCCGGTGACAGCGGGGAGCCCAGCTTCCAGCCGGTGCAGGTGGGCGTCACGATCGGCAACCGCACCGAAGTGCTGCGCGGCCTGAAAGCCGGCGATCGGGTCTACGTGTCCGTGCCGGGCCGGCGTCAGCCCAACGCCCGGCCGGTGTCGGGCGCCTCGCCGTTCCAGCAGCAGCGGGGCCCGGGGAGGATGCCTCGTTGACGGGGCGTCGCCGGGGTGAGCGGGGTGGTGGCGAGCTGGTCGAAACGATCGCGCTCGCCTGGTCGTCGCTGCTGGCCAACCGGATGCGCTCCGCCCTGACGATGCTGGGCGTGATCATCGGCATCGGCGCCGTGATCAGCATGGTGACGATCGGGCGCGGCGCCCAGCTCCAGACGGAGAGCCAGTTGAAATCGCTGGGTTCGAACCTGCTCTTCGTGCAGAGCGGCGTGGCACCCGGCGGCGGCCCCGCCTCACGGGGCGCGGGCTCGGCCACCACCCTCACCTGGGAGGATGCCCAGGCGATCGCCGCGTCCATCCCCGCCGTGGCGGACGTGGCCCCGAATCTGAGCCAACGTACCCAGGTGGTGCTGGCCGATCGCAACACCAACACCACGGTGGTGGGCAGCACCCCGGCCTTCGTGGCGGTGCGCGACTTTCTGCCCCTGAGCGGCCGGTTTTTCAACCAGGCCGAACTCAACCAGGCCGCCAGGGTGGCCGTGCTGGGACAGACCGTCGTCGACAGCCTCGGGTTGACGGACCGCAGCGCCCTGGACCGCACGATCCGCATCCGCGGCGAGACCTTCACCGTCATCGGCACCCTGGAGTTCAAGGGCAGCACGGGCTTCCGCGACCAGGACGATCAGGTGCTGATTCCGCTCACCACGATGGCCGCAAGGATCGTGGGGATGAACACCACAGCCGGCGTGTCGGTGGAGAGCATCGCGGTTTCGGCGCGGTCCGCCGAGGCCATGGAGGCAGGGGAGTATCAGATCACCAACCTGCTGCGGTTACGCCACAGGATCGTGCCGCCCCGAGAGGACGACTTCCTGATTCGCAACCAGGCCGATCTGGTCAACGCCTCCAACGCCGTCGCCAATGTGTTCACGGCGCTGCTGGGCGGATCCGCCGCCATTTCCCTCTTGGTGGGGGGAATCGGCATCATGAACATCATGCTGGTGTCCGTCACAGAGCGAACGCGTGAGATCGGCATCCGGCGCGCCATCGGGGCCCGTTGCAGTGACATCCTGCGCCAGTTTCTGATCGAATCAACGGTGCTGTCCCTGGCGGGCGGCCTCCTGGGGGTTCTGCTTGGTGTGCTGGCGTCGATGGCCATCAATTCAGTCTTTGGCTGGAGCGCAGGGATCGCCCTGGATGCGGTGGGTTGCTCGCTGATCTTCTGCCTGGTGATCGGTGTGTTCTTCGGCGCCTATCCGGCCAGCAAGGCCGCCCAGCTGGATCCGATGACGGCACTTCGGAGCGATTGAACCATGCTGCAACTACGACAGATCACCAAGGCCTATCGCATCGGAGAGATGGAGTCTGAGATTCTGCACGGTATCGACCTGACCATCCTTCGCGGCGAGTACACCGCGATTGTGGGCACATCAGGATCCGGCAAGTCCACCCTGATGACCATTCTCGGATGCCTGGAGCAGCCCAGCAGTGGCCAGTACTACTTCGATGCCCGTGATATCACCCAGCTGAGCGACAATGAACGCACGGACATCCGCAACGTTCGGATCGGTTTTGTGTTTCAGCAATTCAACCTCCTGCCGCGCCTGACAGCACTGCAGAACGTCATGCTGCCGATGGTCTATGCCGGTTACGACCGAGACGAGCGGCGCCAGAGGGCGGCGGCGATGCTGGAGCAGGTGGGGCTGGCGGACCGGATGGCCAACCGACCCAATCAGCTCTCCGGTGGCCAACAACAACGCGTCGCGATCGCCCGCGCCCTGGTGAACCAGCCCGAACTGCTGCTGGCCGACGAACCCACCGGCGCTCTCGATTCACGGACCGGCCAGGAGGTGATCGAGCTGATCTCCGGTCTTCACGCCGATGGGCTCACGATCGTGCTCGTCACCCACGACCCGTCCGTGGCCGAGAACAGCGGGCGGATCATCCGGATCCAGGACGGGCAGATCAGCAGCGACAGCCGACCGCGCTGCCCAGACGACCTGTTTCAGAGCTGAGGGGGAACGGCGTGTAGCTGCTTGGATCCGGTGCCTCCAGCCGCACGTCAGGCACCAGGCAAGCCGGCTGGCCCCTCCCCAGAGCCTGCGGCAGCACCATCGTCCCAAGCGCCCTATACGGCCCTCGGTGCCGTGAATCCTCTGAGGGCGTTCTTCAAGAGCTGAGTGGAGAGGTCGGAATCAAGGCGTCAGGCATCGGTTCAAACCCAGCATCGGCGGGCGAAACAACGGAAATGAAGGAGAGTGGCTCCTGACCGTGATTGCTGACGCCGTGCACACAACCCACGGGAGCGACGACCACATCGCCGGCTGTGATGGCCAGGGAAGAACCCGATGCCTCTGTCTGATACGTGCCATGACCGGAGAGGATCGTCCAGGTGTCCTGCCCGGAAGGATGAACGTGGGCAGCAATCCGTTGGCCTGGCTTGACATACCACGCGACGACCACAGCTTCAGCCGTTTCCACAATCACCGACCGTATCGGTTCATCGTCGGACGGCTGCATGAAATCAACAGCACGAAAGAGGCGATCGCTACCCATGGCAAATCCCTCGCGTGAAGGGGAATGGCTGACGCTGTAGGAAAAGCGGATGCCAACTGTAGGCCAGTCCCCCGGCAGGAGTGTTGAACGCATGACGGTAGCCATTGCTCACATGGGCGGCGCCGGCTGGTGAACGGTGAGGTGGTAGACGCAGAACACCGCATCGCGCTCCCAGCCGGCAGAGGCATAGAGCGCCTGGGCGGCGGCGTTCGTGAGGGCGGTGGAGAGCGAGAGCCGGATGGCCCCGGCCCCACGGCCGTGGTGCACGGCGGCCTCCAGCAGGCGGCGGGCCACCCCCATACGCCGGGCTTCGGGCCGCACGAACAGGTCGTTGAGGATGAAGATCGGCGCCATCGACACCGAGGAGAACGATGGATAGAGCTGGGTGAAACCCACCGCCTGGCCATCGGCTTCGGCGATCAGCAGCACCGAGTCGCCCCGGGCCAGCCGCTCCTGCAGGAACGCGCCGACGCAATCCGGTTCGGACGGCTGGCCATAGAACTGGCGATAAGCGTCGAACAGAGGAACGATCACCTCCAGATCGGCGGGACCGGCTTGACGGACAACTACGGGGGGCAAGAGACAACGTGTGGCGCTCAGCCATCCTCACGCTGAAGGCGCAGCATCTCGCAGGCCCCCCGCTGGAACTCATAGCCCACGCGTTCCAGCGACACCTGGAATCCCGCCGCCCGCAGCGAATCCACCTGTCCGGCGAGATGGGGTGACACCGTCCCGCCCAGCTCCAGCAAGGGAAACACCCTGACCTCCCGGGCCACGCGAGTGAGCTCCAGCAGCGAGGCCTGGTGAAACGCCGCGTCCAGCTGGCGGCTGTAGAGGAACAGCAGGTGGGAGCAGAGCGCCAGGTCGAAGGCGTGATCGGGGAACGGCAGCGACGGCAGTTCGGCGTTCACGTACCGCCCCTCCAGCAGGCCGGCCGGATAATCCTCGAGAAAGGCCTGCATCGCCGCCATGCGGACCTGACCCAGCTCCTCAACGGACGCGATGGTGTCCCAGACGAAGGCTGATGGATTCCGCCGGGTCTGCTCGATGACCTCCGTGTAGGTGGCGTCGATCCGGGAGGCGATCTCGTCCTTCGTGAAGGCGTAGATCGGATCGCAGGAGACCACCGACAGGCCCCGCCTGCTGGCCTCCGCTTGGAAGCCGGCGGGGCCATCCCCACAGCCCAGGATCCGGCCCGCCAGATCGCTGTCGGCCAGGGAGAACATGGCCACGTATTCCTCGAAGGAACGGCCCCAGGGAACGATCTGCTCCAGCGTGAACATCGTCTCCTGGCCCCATCAGCAGAGACGGCCATCCTCCAACGACAGGGTGCGGTCGGCGATGTCGAGGATGCGGCTGTCGTGGGTCACCAGCAGGATCGTGCAGCCCTGCTCCCGCGCCAGCCGCTGCATCAGCAGCACCACCTCGCGGCCGGAGTGGCTGTCGAGGGCGGCGGTGGGTTCATCGGCCAGCAGCAGCGGCGGCTCCCCCACCAGGGCCCGGGCCACCGCCACCCGCTGCTTCTGCCCGCCCGAGAGCTGGTCCGGCTTGACATCGAGGTGATCCCCCAGCCCCACGCTCTCGAGGATCCGCCGGGCGCGCCGGTCCATCTCCCCGTCGCTGAGGGTGCCGCGCATCTCCAGCGCCATACGCACGTTCTGGGCGGCGGTGAGGCTGCGGTGCAGGTTGTGGGCCTGGAAGATGTAGCCGTGCTCGCGGCGGGCCAGGGTGAGCTGCAGCGCCGTGGCCCCCACCAGCTCCCGCCCCAGGACCCGCAGCCGGCCCCCCTGGGCCGCCCGCAGCCCGCCGATCAGGGTCAGCAGGGTGGTCTTGCCGGAGCCGGAGGGACCGGTGAGCAGCACGATCTCGCCGACGGCCACCTCCATCGCCACGTCGAACAGCACCTGGCGCCGCACCGCGCCCCGGCCGAAGTGGTGGTTGAGCCCCTCGATCACGATCGCGCTGGCCATGGCGCCGGTCCCCATCAGAAGAGCTCGGCCGGATCGGCCGCCTGCAGCCGCCGGGTGGCGATCGCCCCGGAGGCCAGGCACATCACCAGCGTCAGCACGAACACCGTGGTGGCCCGCCCCAGGGTCATGGCGATCGGCAGGCTGGTGGCCTTCGCCGCCACCGCGTAGAGCCACAGCGGCATCAGAGCGCCGGGGATGAAGCCCAGGGCCGCCAGGATCAGGGCCTGCTCCACCACCACCAGCAGCAGCCAGCGCTGGCGGAAGCCCATCGCCTTGAAGGTGGCGTACTCCTGCAGGTGGGCGTTCACGTCGGTGGAGAGCACCTGATACACGATCACCACCCCCACCACGAAGGCCATCGCCGTGCCCAGCCCGAAGATGAAGCCCACCGGGCTGGCCACCCGCCAGTAGTTCTCCTCAAACTGCACGTAGTCGGGGTGGCTGAGCACCTGCACATCGTCCGGCAGGTGGCGCCGCAGGGCCCGCACCACCGGCGCCACCGGTTCGCCCGGCGCCAGGGTGAGCAGCCCGACGCTGATGCTGCCGGCCTTCGCCCGCGGGAACATCCGCAGGAACGTCTGGTCGCTGGCCATCAGGGTGGCGTCCGCCCCGAAGGAGGCCCCCAGCCGGAACAGGCCGCCCACGGCGATGGTGCGCCGCTCGATCTCGCTGGTCACGGGCTCGCCGCGATCGAGCCGGGCGATCACCTCGCCATAGCGGCCCCGGGCGCCCCGGTCGAACAGCACCGTGTCGGGCAGCTTGAGGCGATCGGCCTGGGCCCGCACCTCCGGCAGACGCAGCACATCGGCATCCGGATCGAAACCCAGCACCTGCACGGTGGCGCTGCGCAGCGTCTGCGGATTGCGCCAGTTCACCGTGCGGATGTACAGGCCCTGGGCATCCACCACCCCGGGCACATCCAGGGCCTGCAGCAGCCGGCGGCGCGGGAAGGTGGAGAGGTTCTGGAGGTTCAGGGCCTTCGGGCTGATCAGCACCACATCGCCCCGGAAGGCGCGATCCAGGCGGGTGTTGCTGTCGTAGAGGGCCGCCTGGAAGCCCAGCTGCATGAACATCAGCAGATCGGCGAAGGCGATACCGGCGATGGCCACCAGGAAGCGGCCGCGGTCGTGGCGGAGCTGCAGCCAGCCAAGCGGGGTTCTCATGGCCCGATCACCACCCGCACCTGCAGGTTGGTGAACCCCGCCGCCCGCCGGCTGCTCTCCGGCGTGAGCGGGGCGCGCACCTCCACCACCCGGTTGTCGGTGTTGGAGCTCGGATCGGTGTTGATCAGGTTCTGGCGCAGCACGATGGCGCCGATCTGCCCCACCCGGCCCTGCAGCGGCTGGGTCAGGGCCGGGCTGGTGATCCGCACCGGCTGGCCGCGCCGCACCCGCGGCAGATCGCTCTCGTACACCTCCGCCACCGCCTGCATCCGGCTGGTCTGGCCCAGCTGCAGGATCCCCGCGGCCCCGGGGGCCTCGCCCGCCCGGGCGAACACCTGCAGCACGGTGCCGGCGATCGGCGCCCGGATCAGGTTGTCGTCGCGGGCGGCGATGGCGCGCTGCAGGTTGGCCTGGGCCTGCTCCAGCACGCGCCGGGAGGCCTCCACATCCAGGTCCACGCCGCCGGTGCCGGCACTGCTGCGGGCCTGCTGTCGCGCCAGCAGCACCCGGGCCTCCTGCAGCGAGGCGGTGACGGTGTCGAGGCTGAGGCGGCGGTTGTCGCGCTCCTCGGCCGAGACGGCCCCGCTGGTGAACAGGCTCTGGTAACGGGCGGCCTCGGTGGCGGCCGTGCGCTGCTGGGCCTCCAGGGAGCGCACCTTGGCCCGTTGGCCGTCCTCGCCGCTGCCGGCATCGGCGCTGGCGATCGCCAGCCGCGAACGGGCCAGGTTCACCTCGGCCCGGGCCGCCGCCACGGCGGCCTCCAGCTGGGGCTGGTTGTCGAGCAGGGCCAGCAGCTGGCCGGCCTGCACCGCATCGCCGCGGTCGACCAGCAGGGCCTGCAGGGTGGGCTGGCCGGCGCCCGAGAGCGGCGCCGCGATCGTGCGCAGGGCACTGACCGGCTCCAGCCGGCCCAGGGCGGTGACGGTGCGGACCGGCCGCTCGACCACCGGTGGCGGCGGCGGCGGGGTGGCGCGGCGCAGCAGGCCGACGCCGAGGGCCAGCAGCCCGGCCCCGCCCGCCGCCACCAGCCCCAGCCGTGCCCGCCGCCCCACCATCGCCGCCCTTCCAGCTGCAGTTACTATACGGTTCAGTTCAGTTTTTCCGAGCGGGACGCGCCATGCCCCCAGCCGATGCCGGTGGTGACGCAGCCGTCCCTAGGAAAACCTCTGGCCCCAGCGCCCGCGAGCGGCGCAGCCAGCACAAGCGCCAGGCCGTTCTCGACGGCGCCCGGTGCGAGTTTCTGCAGCACGGCTACGCCGCCACCTCGATGGACCGGGTCGCCGCGGCGGCGGGGGTGTCGAAGGCCACCGTGTACGGCCACTTCGCCGACAAGCAGGCCCTGTTCCGCGCCCTCACCGAGGCGATGGTGGGCGAGCGCCTCAGCGAACTGTTCGGCGCCTCGCCCCAGCAGGCCCTGCCGGCCGAGCCCGCCGCAGCCCTGCGGGAACTGGCGGCCCGCTGCCTGGAGTGCCGCCACAGCCAGCCCCAGTTCCTGGACTTTCTGCGGCTGGTGATCGCCGAGTCGGAGCGGTTCCCCGAACTGGCCAAGACCTTCCTGGCCCAGCTGGAGCGCACCGGCGTGGGCCGGGTGACGGCGCTGTTCGAGGCCATCGCCGGAGCAGCGGAGGCGGAGCTGCGGGCGCGGCTGTTCATGGGGGCCCTGGTGCACCTGATCCTGATGCAGGACCTGCTGCACGGCCGCGAGGTGGCCCCGGTGGACCGGGAGGCCTACGCCGAGCTGCTGGTGCGATTGGTGGGCGCGCCGCCGGGGACTCCGGGCTGATTCGGGGGCTCTGGCGGAGGCGGCTTCAGGCGCGGGCGTCCTGCAGCGGGCAGCCATAGGCGGCGAACGCCGCGTCGGCACTGAGCAGGGTGAAGGGGCCGCTGATGGCCTGGGCGACGAGCAGGCGATCGAACGGATCGCGGTGGTGCAGGGGCAGCTGCGCAAGCGCCAGCAGATGGGGAAGGTCGATGGGGAGAAACGCAAAGCCGGATGGCTCCGCCCAGGCGATGGCCTCGCCGGCCGACAGGGGCATGTCGCTGGGGGCGAGGGTGTGCTTGATGGCGATCTCCCAGAGCGACACATGGCTGAGAACCACCGCGCTGGCCCGGTTGGTGATCAGCTCACGGCTGAGGGGCCCCAGCTTCGGGTCATCGATGATGGCCCAGAGAAAGGTGTGGGTGTCGAGCAGCAGCCGCATCAGCCCTGCTCGAACAGATCGGCGATCAGGGGATGGGCCGCATCGATCGACTCGGGCGCCACGAACTGGCCGCGGGCGATACCGAGCCGGCGGGGTCGTTCGGGCGGCTGCAGGCTGGTGAGCCGTGCCACGGGCCGGCCGTTGCGAGCGATCACCACCTCTTCTTCGGCGCCGGTTTCGATCGCTTCCACCAGGCGCGAGAGGTGGGTCTTCGCTTCGAGCATGTTCACCATCCGGCTGGGACGGGACGCCATGGCGACGGGCCGCTCAACCAGACCAGACCAGAAATAGCCACCCGGACGGTCAGGCAGGGACGGATGGCGGATCCGAGCGTCGGTACAGCAGCACGCCGGCCCGCTGGATGTGGTCCAGAAGGGCGGGATGGCTGATGGCGGAGAGTGCGGAAAGATCGATCACCCAGGGCAGGAGCCGATCATCGAGATCGGCATCAATGCGGGCCAGGGTGGCGTTGCTGATGGCGTGACCCGTCAGCGTGAGATCGATATCGGAGGCGGGGCGGTGGCGGCCAAGGGCTCTGGATCCGTAGAGGATCGCGGCCTCCACCTCGGGATAGGTGGCGAGCACCATCTGGATGGCCGCCATGGCGGACTCCGGCAAGCCGATGGCCTGGGCTGAGGCCATCGGGGCACTGCTGATCATGGCCCGAGGGATCCGTTGCCCCGTCATGGAGAATCGCCCTCCCGGCGTGTCTCTGCGTCAGACGCGACATGCCACCACCGCGGCCTGCGCGAGAGGTAGGAGTGGGCCGTCGGGGCCAGATCCTTGAGGTGGGGCTTGTCGAAGGCGCCGGTGGCGAGGGCGACGATCGGCTCGTCGTCGATGGCTCCGATCGTGGTGCCGCAGGTGCTGCAGAAGGACCGGCTGGAGAAGGCGGAGGAACGCCAGGTGGCGGGCCTGCCGCCGGGGCCGATCCACTCGACGCTCGCCGCCGGGAACTCCACCCAGATGAGCGTGAGCGCGCCCGAGTGCCTGCGACAGATGGCACAGGAGCAGGTGTGGGGCCTCTCCGGAACACCGGTGGCTCGGAAGCGGATGGCGCCACAGAGGCAGCCACCTTCGAAGATCCTGGGTTTCATCGACCGGTGCGCAGGGGCGGCGCCTCTGCCGACCTCATGTGCCGCAGGAACTCCCGGCCACAGGCCAGCTTGCCCGCCAGGTCGCTCTCGGGGTCAAGCGCGCGCCAGAACGGCGTGACCGGCTCCACACCGGCCTGCAGGCGGAGGTAGGAGCGCTCGGCCACGACCCGCAGGGCGATCCCGGTCGTGGCCGGACAGGCGTCGTCGGCCCCATGCCGCGCGGTCAGCCTCTGGCGCAGGGTCGCGGCTGCCATCACGGACCCAGGAGCGATCTCGCACACCTCCGCATCGACGATCCGAGGGGTGACGACCAGCATCCGGGCACCGGCGGGGATGCCCGCGAACGATTTCTCCAGCACCTTCACCTTGGGCTCCCGGCTGGCCTGGAACCTTGCCTCCCAATCGGTGGCAGGTCTATCGCCCATGGCTGGATGTCCCCGCCTGCGCCGCCTTCCAGTCGTCCGTGAGCATCCCGGAGAATCCCCAGTTCTCGTCGTCGATCTCCTGGATGACGACATGGGTGTACTCGGGCTTCTTGCCGAGCACACGAACGAGTGAGTCGGTGATGTCCTTGACGATCTCGGCCTTCTGCTGCCGCGATGCACCTCGGGTGATCTGAACGTTCACGTAGGGCAATGTCTTGCTCCTGGAATGGGCGGTGCTTTGGCCTGTTGCCTATTCAAGGCCCCAGCGGCCCGGAGCGATCTGCTGGCGAAAGCCCAGCAGGCCTGCGGCAGCGGCCAATGCAGGAAAAGCGGGCTACGTCCTGGTACCCCTCCAGATCGGGATCACTCCGCTGTTGCGGATGGCCTGGTCATGGGTGGCTAGCACCAACCCGTGGGCCAAACCCGTGGCCACGATCAGCCTGTCGGCAGGATCACCATGGACACGTCAAGGGGCATGATCTGAACAACCGCAGGGGAAGCGGCCTCCTGCAACCAGGTCTGAAACGGCCGATCCAGCCTCAGCCGTCCGTCACCGCAGGGCATCAAAGGCCTGGGCCTCCAGCACGGATTCCTCTGGCTCAGCGTGCAGCACTCCGGAACCGCGCAGGGTCGTCCATGGCTGGGGTCCCTGAGCGGAGCGCGTGGTCGGCGGCATGAGGCGTGCCACCAACTTGCCGTGGCGGGTGATCTCCACCACCTCACCGCCGCTCTCCACCTGCCGGATCAACTCCAGGCACTGGGCACGGAACTCGGTCACGGAAATGTCCATAAAGGCAATTGAAAGGACATTTCGATGGAGGCCCCTCTGTCTGCTCAGGGCCGAACCCCACGAACCGGCGCCGTCCCCTAGCTTTCCGCACCTGAGAGTTCAACATCAGGGCAGCACCGGCCATGGTCCAGGGCAACGCAGCCGTCCAGCGTCCGGGGGAAGCGCCACCGGCCAATCCCGAGCGCTGGTGGACCCTGGCCGCCGTGGAATGCGGCAACTTCGTTGTCTACATGGACGGGTTCATCGTCACGCTGGCCCTGCCGGCGATGGCGCGTCAGTTCGGCGTCGGGCTGCCGGTCCTGAAGTGGGTGATCGTCGCCTACCTGCTCACCGTGACGGTCACCCTGCTGCCGGCCGGACGCCTGGCCGACATCTGGGGGCGCCGGCGCATCGTCGTCATCGGCATGGGCGTCCTGGTGGTGACCTCGGTGCTGTGCGCCTTGGCGCCGACGGTGGAGACCCTGATCGCCTTCCGGGTGCTCCAGGGGGTGGGCGGCGGCCTGGTGCTGGCCAACGTGATGGCCGAGATCACCGCCGTCTTCCCGAAGCAGGAGCGGCGCAAGGCCATGGCCGTCAACGCCTCGATCCTGGCGCTGGCCCAGGTCACGGGGCTGGTGCTCGGCGGCCTGCTGATCAGCCGGTTCGGCTGGCGCTCCCTGTTCCTGGTGATCCTGACGGTGAGCCTGGCCGGACTGATCCTCAGCCTGCGGATCCTCAGGGCCCGCCCCCGCAGCCAGGACCGCACCGCCATGGACTGGACCGGTGCCGTGCTGGCGGTGGTGGCCACCAGCGCCCCCTTCCTGGTGATCGAGCAGCTCTCCCAGGGCGGGCTGCAGCCGGCCAGCCTGGCGCTCCTGCTCGGCGGCGCGGCGGCCCTGGCCCTGTTCGTGGCGGTGGAGCAGCGCCTCCCCAAGCCGCTGCTGACGCTCAGCCTGTTCCGCTCGCGGGCCTACACCTGCGGCTCGGTGGCGGCCGCCTTCTACTTCGTGGCGGCGGTGTCCTGCTACTTCCTGCTGCCGCTGTATGCGCAGCTGGTGCTGGGGCGCTCGCCGGTGATGGCGGGGGTGCTGATCGTGCCGCTCTCGCTGGTGCTCACCGCCACGAGCCTGACGGTGAGCAGCCTGGGGGATCGGGTGGGGGCGCGGACCCTCAGCACGGCCGGCATGCTCTGCATCAGTGCCGGCCTGCTGGGCCTGTCCTGGCTGGGGCCGGACGCCGCCGACGCCAGCATCATCGGCCCGCTGATGCTGCTGGGCATGGGCGGCGGGCTGTTCCATCCCCCCAACAACAGCGCCACGCTCAACACCGTGCCGCCGCAGCATCTGAGTGTGGCCAACGGGTTCCTGTCGACGGCGCGCAACTTCGGCCAGGCGATCGGCACGGCGCTGGCGGCCTCCCTGCTCGCCCACGGCCTCGGCGCCGCCGGGGCCGACGCCGCTCTGGCGGGGGAGGTGGGAGCACGGCTGGGCGGAACCGACCTGGCGGCCTTTCTGGGGGCCCAGCAACTGGCCTTTCGCCTGGCGGCCTCTCTCGGCCTGGTGGGCGCGCTGATCTCCGTGGCCCGCGGCGCCGAGGCCCCGGCGGCTCACTGAGGCACCACGATCCAGCCGCTCTGCGGTTCGCCGTAGTGCACGCAGGCGCCACCGCTGGCGGCATGGTGGGCGGCGAGGGCGCAGAGGGCGGCATCGATCAGGTCGATGCTGGTGAGCGGTGCCAGATCGATCCCCGCCCGCTGCAGCAACTCCCTCCGCTGCGTGCGCTTCTGGGAGGCCTGGGCGTCGCCGCCCCGCAGATGCCAGGTGATGGCGTGGGGGAAGGTTTCGAAACAGCAGGGCTGGCTGCCGATCGGCAGCGCGACGGCGAGCGGATGGCTGGGCTCGAGGGCCTGATAGAGCGCTTCGCCGCGCAGCATCCAGCCGAAATAGTCGGTGGGGTGGGCGACGGCGGCCTGGCGGGTGGGCGAGGCGAAGCAGACAATCCCCTTGTGCCTCAGCTCACGCTCACAGGGACGGGCGCGTCCATCGGCGCTCCAGTGGCAGGGGGCATCGATGGCGATCACGTTCGCCTGCACCACGGATCGGCACCAGTGGGCGAGCTCCTCAGCGTCGCTGGTGGCCAACTGGGTGGCGTAGGTGCCGCCGGTGAGGGCCACGGCATGGAAGCCCTTGCGGGCGCCGCCCACATCGATGCCCACGGTGGTGGTCAGGGGCATGGCGGAATGGTCGATCAGGCCGTGCGTTGGGCGATCACGGCGAGGTGAGTCTGCGGGAACTGATCGAATTCGAGGTGACGACAGACACTTCCGCCGTCCTTGAGGACCTCGAGAAGGCCAGGAATTCCCAGGGTGGCGTAGTAAACCTCCGGTCCCATCGTCGCATCGACGTGCTCGCTCGGCCCGTCCAGTCCTCCGGCGGTGAACAGAAAAACGCCACCGATCTCGAGTGAAGCCATGAGCTTGAGCATCACCGCGCGCTGATGCTGAAGCTTCACGTGCCAGAGGCTGTCCCACGCCGAGATGAAGCGGTACATCCGCGGCGGGCTCCAGTCACAGACATCCGCATGGTGCAGCACGACGGAAGGGTCCGCGTCCTGAGCCAACGCGATCATCCGCTGCGACAGATCAATCCCCTCCAGAAGAAGGCCGTGCTCACGCAGCAAGGGATTGAACCGCGTGTTGCAGCCACAGCCCACACTCAGAGCCCAGCCGGGATCGATGGAGCCCAGAAACGCCAGCGCACGCTGGTGCTGGCGTACGCCATCGACGGTGCTGAACGTATCATCCTGCCACCTGGGAGCGAGTTGGTCGTAGGCGGCGGCAATGGCTGTATGGGTCATGGGAGTGCTCCAGCTGGAAGGCTGATGATCAACGCGGGTACGGCTCCTGGGCCGTCATTCAGGGCGCTGTCAACTCAGATTGAGTGCAAAACCACGGCAAAGTTTTCGGCCTTCTCCGGGGCTGCAAAGAACGAGGAGATGTGGTTGAAGTCGTCCTCCGTCAGTGGGTGGGAGCCTTCCGGTTGCTCCTCATTCCGCCGGGCAATCCGTGCCAGGCATTCTGCATCTGGTGTGTCCACATAATGCAGGCGGTGATCTGAGCCTGCCTCCTCGAACAGGGAACGGAACCAGGCACGCCCAGCCCTAGTGTTGGCCTGAAAATCCAGCACGACAGACTGACCGGATTTCAGGAGGTCCACCACGAGGGGACCCACCACGGTTTTCAGCTTCCTGGAGAAGTGGATGTAGTCCTGGAAGGTCGTCATCTGATCTCCGAACAAACGGGCCATCCAGATGTCCTCCGAGATCAGAAACGCTCCGGTGTCCTGCGCCACAGCCTGGGCAACGGTCGTCTTTCCAGCTCCGGCTTTCCCGCAGAAGAAGTGCAGGGTCGCGGTGGCGGCCATGTGGGGCCTTGGATAGCGGCTTGGGAGCTTAGCAAAATCCTGCGATTCACGTTGGGGAAACATGGTCCCCACAGGATCAGCATGCGTACTGGCGTGAGGCCTGCGCGTTTACGGCCGAATCCCCTCGATCATCGGGAGAAAGTCGATGCCCTGGCCGCCATATGCCTACGAAACCTGCAGGCTTGAGGATGGCGCGGATATCGGACTCCAGAGCCGAACGATTGACGGCGTTCCATAGGGATTCACAGCCCATGAGCAACAGGCAGGTCAGGGCGCTGAAGCAGCGAAGCAGGTTCAACGGGTCAGCGGCGGGAGTCACCTGACGTGGAGAGGCCCACAATGGGTGGGCTCAGGTTCGCTGCTTTGGAAACCAGTAGGCAACCTCCGTACCGCCAGGGAAGAACGGGGAGCGCTCATGGAGAAGAAGATTGTGCCAACCAGCCGTCTGTGTCACAAAGGCGTGGGCAGCATAAGCGGCAAGTGCAGCATCCCGGATATGCTCGCTGAGCCCGGTAAACTCGGGCGCAGACACAAAGGCTCGCGCCGCCGCCGATACCCGCAAGAGCGCCTTGGGATGCGATTCCGTCAGTGGCACGGCGGGCCACTGCTCACGGGATAGCCTGGCAACGAGCACACCCTGAACAAGACAGGCTCCACGCAAGGAGTTGACATGGCTGACAGTGCCGGACTGGCCACCAGCTTCACAAACAAGCCTGCGAACCTGTGCATCTGCGCTGCGATCACCCTCGCATACCCAAAACAATGGAGCGTCGATTCCAACTGCGGCTGGCGCTCCGGGCAACAGAGCTGAAGACTGGGCGACAGCGGAAGGCGCGCCACTCACAACCTCGCCGGCAACAAACCGGAGGCCATCTGTCATGGCTTCGACGACTGCCCAGCCAAACGCCTTTTCGCCACCTGGATCAAACCCTACGAATCGCATGTTGGGGTTGCCATGCCTATCCGATGCGAAAGCCAGCGTAGGCGGTGAGCGTCCGAAGGAGGGAGGAGTCAGGCCTCGGCAGCCAGAGCCATCTGTTCGGCATGGCGTTGCTGGTCAGGGTCGTGGATGACCGGGACCCTTCTGAGCCCATCGATGTACGCGGAAGGGAGATTGTGTACCATGGCACCGGCAACCACCAGGGCCCGATACCAGGCATAGGGCAGAATATCCGGATCGATCCTTGTGGCAACATACGCTTGCACAGCAACGAGCTGACCAGCCAGGTCGACAGTCTTCGTTTGCTCCTCATATCCAAGCCCGAGACCTTCCGCACGATCCAGCCGATGCTTCTCTGCGAGAGGAATCTCATAGACAACCCCGTAAACGAGACGGCTTGAATCGGCCGCCGTCGCGATGTCGCACTTGCCCGATCCATCGTTGGCGACCTTATGCCATTTCAGCTCATGCCCCCGCAGCACCGCCAAGCCGAGCGCACGCGCGGACGGAACCCGTTGACGCAACCTGGCCATGAGCATGTTGGAGCCATAGGCGAAATTCAGACAATGCTCCACGGGACCAAGTCACGCCTGCCCTTTGAGCCTATCAACCCGCCGAGGCAATCTCCCCTCGCCTTGGGATAGATCCCATCACGGGATCAGAAAAGCGGTTGCGGGATGCCTAGGGTTGTCGTAGACCCTGACCATGCTTTCCTGGGCGTACGGCCTGACGACCGCCTCCATCGCCGCTCGACTGACGCCATACCCTGAGAAGGAGACTCGGAAGCCGATGGAGCTCCGGCCGCCAACGTGATTGCGGTAGCGCAGAATCGACTTCGCCGTTTCCAAGTGTGCATCGTCCACAGCGACAACCACACCAAGGCGGCACCTGCGAGGAGAGAGAAAGCGGCGACTACCGTCGGTAGAGCTTCGCGGTCTGAGGCTCTGGGCAAGGGCAATGGACCATAAGGTTCATCGCATGAGCGTCTGGGCCATCTGCTCAGCGGCTGGCGACCAGCACACTCCTGATCACACCATCGATATCCACCGAAGGATTGGCTGCCACCGAACGGGCCCAGGTCTCGCCGTCGAGAACGCACGTCGACAGCATGCCCTTCGGCAAGGCCGCAACAAAAGCATCCGTCTGCCGATCCACCGGACGGAAGACGTTGATCGCTGTCTGCGGGCGCCCCCACAACTCGAGACGCTCACTCGCCTCAATCGCATCCGCCAGCGACTCAGCGACCTCCATCAGGCGGTCGAGCCGCTGAGCCAGTCCCATGCGACCCCACGCCAGCAGGGTCGCCAGCAGCGGGATGGCCGCGGCGGAACGGGAGCCCTGGACGCCGACGTTGGGCCTGGCGAGATAGCCTCCGCCGAAGCTGATCGCGGCATTGGCAGCCTCGAGCTCACGAAACATCACAAGTGCCGAGTCCTTGGGTTGGAAGAGCCACTTGTGAGCCGACACCGCCACTGAATCGGCCGCTTCGATCCCTTCGAGCTTGGAGGCATGCGCGGGGCTGAGTCGCAAGGGGCCGGCCCATGCGGCGTCGACGTGTGTCCATCGCGCCGCGCCAATCAGGTCGAGCGGGTCGATGGAGCCCGTGGCGGTTGTTCCAGCAGTCAGCACAAGACAGGCGGCGTTGAGGTCGGGCAACCGCTCGCGATCCAGCCGTCCGAGCGAATCCACGGGGACCTTCACCAGCTGAAGTCCCAGCAGGCGGCATGCTTTGTCAATGCTGAGATGGGCTGCTTCGGAAGTGACGACCGTCTGCACGCCTGAGGAGTCGCGCGCCGCCCAGAGGGCCGTGAGGTTGGCGATGGTCGAACCCGAGCAAAAATGCCCGCCCTGCATCCCGAAATACGGAGCAAGCCATGACACGACGCGCTCCTCTGCCTGAGTGGCGAAAGGGGACGTCATCTCATGAAGCATGTTCTGGTTGAGACTGGCATCCCAGAGCGCCATGGCCCACGTGATCCAGGGAGTGGGCGGGTCCATGTGGGCCAGCGAGATGGGTGCGCTCAGCTGGGCTGCTTTGCCGAGGACATGGCAGGAGAGCATGTCGAGCGCCTGCCTGTCACCAAGTCCGGTCTCCGGAAGCTCTGGGGGCAAGTCAACCGGCGTACCGGCTGGCGAACGCATCAGCTCCACAGCGGCGTTCAGCCCATCATTGGCCGTGAAGCTGGGGTCTGGCTGAGGCATCTCTGCTCCTCTCCGGATCAGCGGCGGACCATGGCCTTGCCTCATGACCCAGCACGATTGGAGCCGTGCGCCGAATCTTGATGTTAGCCGTCGGCGTGCTCAATCCGGAGCATGTCCCAAGCGCCTCTTTGGCACACGTTGTTCACCCGCTGTATCGATACGTGATACCCAGCTGTACGTGGCGTCCTTGGCAACGCGACATCGCTCCAGCAGGGAGAAATGACGAAACGCCTCCTCCAGCTGATGGCTAGACAAAAAAGAAGGGGCAAGCTGAAAACGAAGTCGACATCGCCGTCAGGGACTGGGTAACAACCAAGCCCAGCAGACGCAAAGAGCCAATGCCACGCAATCCGTCATTCTGGCATGTTCCGTTACAGCGGCTGGCTGGCCCCATGGCGCGTCTCACTAGAATGAATAAACTGACAGATCCCTTCAACGAGTTCAGGCGCAACCGGTAGCGATGGGTCAGAGTAGGAAGCTTTTTGTTGCTGGGGATCCAATGAAACGGTCTTTAAGACGTGATTCATTCCCTCAATGATTCTAAGCTCCGCATCCTGCTTAGCCGATTTCAGGGCTTGCGCCTCTCTGGCAGGCACTTGGCTATCAGTAGTTCCCTGAACAATCAAGACAGGAACAGTGAGTCGAGCAATCTCCTGGGTAGGGATATAGCGGAACCAGGACATGAGGTAGGGCTGGATGCTCGGTCTGTAGAGAGCGTTGAGTTCTGGTGAAATGGAGGCCACTCTCTTCCCTTGCTCCAGAGCAGCAAGAATCTGCTCATTCTCTTGCCATAATGCCTCTGGCAAGCTGGGTCGCAGCTGATCTCTTAAAAGCTGCGATGCAGGTTGGGCAGGTCCGGCGATCGAGACAAGTGCATCTGCCCCGGTTGCTTGGGTTGCCAGCATTCCTATCAGAGAGCCTTCGCTGTGACCAATGACGGTGACGCTCGAGAAACGTGAGTCTGCCTGCATGTGCTGAATCCAGAGTGCAGCATCTTCAACATAGGCATCGAAACGCAGATCAGCTTCTTCCGGTCCTGCGGCTGCGCTGGCTCCAATGCCGCGCTTGTCATAACGGATTGAGGCCATGCCATGATCCGCTAATCCTTCAGCGAGGAGCTTGAGGCTATGATTGGTCCCAGCGAGAGAACTGTCTCCATTGCGATCGGTCGGACCTGAACCCGCAATGATCAGCACCGCTGGCCCTGGCACATCAGACGCTGGAATCATCTGTGTGCCATGGAGTGTGCCCGCTAACGTTTCGATCTCAACCTCGACAGATGTTGAGGCTTGTGTCGTCCAACCCATAGATAGCAGCGATAGAGGTGTAGCGCTTAGATGTGGTTTCCCACCAGGTTGTTCATGCCTGCAGCTGACCAAGCCGCTGCTGGGGGGTAAGGCCACCCAGGGCCATGTGGCACCTGCGGCTGTTGTAGATCTGCAGGTAGGTGGGCAGTAGCTCATTGTGAGCCACTGGGGTGCCGTAGGGCATCGCGTAGGCCCACTCCTCCAGCAGGGTCCACTGCTTCGCAGAAGCCTGCGGCTAGATGAATCGCTCGGCCTTGCCGTTGGTCCGAGGGGTGTAGGGCCTGGTCTTCTTCGGCTTCAATCCCAGGGCCTGGCAGGCTTTTCGCCAGCCATGGGACTTGTAGGCTGTCCCGTGTCAATCAGGTTGACGGGTGGCGTCAATCTGGTTGACCGGTTGAGTCGCTTGTTCGGAGGTCCTCCGGAGCCTGAGATGGCAGTGGGAATCGGGATCGTGACCAGGCTGTCGCCTC
>NZ_JAGQCK010000004.1:0-207513 GCF_024346155.1 Cyanobium sp. Candia 9D4
TTCTGTTGGCCACCACATCGGACAGCGCAGCGGACAGCCCAGGGCAGCGGGCGGCTGAGGGGGCCGGCGGCAACGGCCAGGCCAGGCTCTTGAACAGGCACAGCGCTGGGCAGGCCAGGATGCGGGATTCAGATGTCGATCTGAGCCAGGCTGGTGATCGCCTCGAAGGGCCCGGCCTCCTGCTCCGGGTTGTCCTGGCGCAGGCTGAAGCGTGTCGCCATCCCGGCGGTCCGGGCGGCTTCCAGCTCGGCCCTGACATCACTCACAAAGAGAATCGCCCGGGGCTCCAGCCCCAAGGCGGCAGCGATGGCCTGGTAGCTGGCGGCCTCGCCCTTGGCACCGGTGCTCGTGTCGAACCAGTGGCTGAACAGGGGGCTCAGGTCACCGGCGTTGCTGTGGCGGTACAGGAGCTGCTGGGCCTTCACCGATCCCGAGGAGTAGACGGCCAGCTCCAGCCCAGCCGCTCGCCAGGCCCGCAGTGCCGGGGCCACATCCTCGAACAGGGGGCAGCGCAGTTCGCCGCCTGCATACCCCCGGTCCCAGATCAGACCCTGCAGCTCCTTCAGGGCCGGCAGCTTGCGGTCCTCATCGATCAGGCCCTGAAGGAACCGAACCCTCCCGTGATGGAGATCTGAGTTGCCGGAGCTGCCGCCGTTCCCCGCTTCATCGGGGGTGACCGTAGCGCCTTCACTGCTGTCGTCTCCAGCGGCTGCCATGGCCGCGTCGATCGCCTTGATCAGCGGAGCCAGGGCCGGCTTGTCGGCCTCCTCCCGCAGAAAACCATCCAGCCGTTCACGGGCGTAGGGAAAGAGCACCTGACTCACGAAGGGCACCGGGCAGGTGGTCCCTTCGATGTCAAGCAGCACGGCTCGAATGCCACCGGGTCTGGCCGGCAGCTGGCCCAGGGCCTCGAGCAGCAGGCGTCGCCAGCGCTGCTCCAGCAGCCACTCGAGGATTTCCAGGTGTCGCCGGGCTTCGGTGAGGTCGCCCCCCCAGGCGTAGAGACCATGGCCGCCGATCAGCAGGCCGTGGGGCGCGTCTGCCAGCAACGGGCCGGCGGTGGCACTGAGCTGGGCCAGGTCCTGGTCGTTGGCCAGCACCGGCAGCAGCACCCGGCGGCGATGGCTGTCGATGCCCGCCAGGCCCTTGAGCATTTCCAGACCCTGCAGCGGCAGGGCCCCCGCGTCCCTCCCCTCCGACAGACACCAGTCGGACAGCAGCGTGGCGGCGTGGGAGTGGGTGTGCAGCACGGCGCCGGCGCCGGTGCGCGCCACGATCTCCAGGTGCAGCAAGGTCTCGGCACTGGCCCGTCCCTCACCAGCCACCACCCGGGCGCTGGCGTCCACCTGGATCAGGGCCTCCGGCGCGACCGTGCCCTTGTCGACGCCGCTTGGGGCCATCAGCAGAACCAGCGGGTCACGCGAGAGAACGCAGCTGAAGTTGCCGCCGGTGCCGTCGCACCAGCCGCGGGCATGGATGGCCGCCATGGTCTGGCTGAGTTGGACGGCGAGGGCGCTGGTCACGCGGTATCTGGCAACGAGGGGAAAGGCTTGCGACCGAAAGGGGCGGCGGGGTCGGCCCCCTGGTCAGCTCTGGCAGCTGGGGCACCAGTGGCTGCTGCGCCCCCCCAGCTTCTCGCGCAGGATCACCGTCCCGCAACGGCGGCAGGGGGATCCGCCGCGGCGATACACCCAGGCCTGGCCGCCGTAGTTGCCGTTGGTGCCCTGCAGATCACGGAAATCACTGAAGGTGGTGCCACCGGCGCCGATGCTGGTCTCCAGCACCTCCACCAGGGCCAGCCGCAGCCGCTCCAGACGGCCCAGTGGCAGCCGGCCGCTGGGGGTCTGGGGCAGAATCCCGGCCGCGAACAGAGATTCGTCGGCGTAGATGTTGCCCACCCCCGCCACCAGCGATTGATCGAGCAGGGCATTCTTGATCGGCCGGCGTGAGCCCTTGAGCCGCCGCCGCAGGTAGGCGCCGCTGAACTCCGCCGCGAAGGGCTCGGGCCCCAGACGCCGCAGGCCGCCCATCACCTCCTCGTCGGCGACCCCGGGGGGCACCCACCACATCTGGCCGAAGCTGCGGGTGTCGACGAAGCGCAGTTCCTCTCCGGCCCCGCTCCAGACCCGCACCCGGGTGTGGGGGCAGGGGGGACGGTCCTCGGCCAGCCAGAGAAACTGGCCGGTCATGCGCAGGTGCACGCCCCAGCGACCCGCAGGGCAGCCGTCCGGGCCTTCGAGATCGGCCAGGAGGTACTTGCCGCGGCGGTGCCACCGGCCCACGCGAAGGCCCCGAAGGGCCCGGCAGAAATCGGCAGGGTCTTCGGGGCTGGCGATGGCGCGGGTGCGGAGCACCTCGACGCGGTCGATGACGAGACCGGAGGTCTGATGCTCAAGCCCCCGGCGTACGGTTTCGACCTCCGGGAGCTCGGGCATGCCCGGGATCGTAGGGCTGGGCGAGCAGGGCCTGGCTCGAAGCTCAGGCTTTGACCAATTCGCTCTCGGCGAAGTTGTTGGTGTTGATGCCGCCGTCGGAACCGCTGTAGCCGTTGTAGTTCACCTTTTCGAAGCGAACCACGACCGGGTAGCGGATGCCGGAGGTGTCAATCGAGGCCACCGTGCCCACTTCGTTGAACCAGTAGGACTCGGGACGCTTGATCCGTACTTTGTCGCCGCGGGAGATGGCCATCGCTGGGCTGGAAGGTCGGGTGGTCTGCGCAGCGACACTACCGGCGATCAGGGGCCCTTGCCCGGGCGATGTCACGGTTCGTTGCCGGCCCCGTGGCAGCATCCCCGCACCCACCGCCGGCCCCGCCGATGGTCCCGTCCATGGCCCTGCCCGAGGCCCCCCAGCTGCGTCTGGATCTGCCCGATCCGGAGAGCGACACCCTCAGCACGATGGAGTTTCTGGCCCGCCTGGAGGAGGCCTGGGCCGTCTGCGATCGTTTCGATCTGCAGACCGAAATCTGGCGGGGGCGGATCCTGCGTTCGGTGCGGGACCGGGAACGCCGGGGCGGCGAGGGGCGCGGCACCGGCTTCCTGCAGTGGCTGCGGGAGCGGGAGATCAGCAAGACCCGGGCCTATACCCTGATCCAGCTGGCGGAGTCGGCCGATGGCCTGGTGGGTGAAGGCCTGCTGGAGGAGGCCAGCGTCAACAACTTCTCCAAGCGGGCCTTCCTGGAGACGGCCCAGGCGGACCCGGAGGTCCAGCTGATGATCAGCGAGGCGGCCAACGAGGGCCAACAGATCACCCGCAAGCAGGTGCGCCGGCTCACCGATGAGTTCACCGCCGCCACCAGCCCCCTGCTGCCGGAGGAGATCCGCCAGCGCACCGCCGACAACCTGCTGCCCCCCCGGGCCGTGGCTCCCCTGGTGCGGGAACTGGCCAAGCTGCCCGAGGAGCAGCAGGACGACCTGCGACGCGTGCTGCGGGACGAACCGGAGCTGGAGCGGGTCAAGGATGTGACCCTCACGGCCCGGTGGCTCAGCAAGGCGGCCGAGGCGGGCCTGGCGGTGCGAGCCTTCCAGCAGGGGAACCTCGACCTGGAGAAGGCCCTGCAGGAGGCCCAGCGCCTTGATGCCCTGGGCCTCCTGGCCGATGCGGTCGGCCAGGCCCAGGCCCTGGAGAGCGCCGTGCTCAAGCTGCACACCAGCTGGCGCCGGCTGGGGGGCCTGCAGGAGCGGCTCTGGGTGGAGAGCGGCAGCAGCACGCCCCATCTGCGGGAGCTGCTCACCGTGCTGCAGAGCCTGAGCGGCACGACGATGCGGGTGTCCCTGGGGGAACTGGCCGGAGGCAAACGGGTGCGCCTGCAGCTGGTGGAGGAGTCCCCCGACCAGCTGGAGCCGCCCCCGCTGCACTGACGAGGCGCCCCCCACATCTGGTGGGAGCTAGGGTCTGCAGGTACCAGGGGTGGAGTGAGCTTGGGGGCCGATCCCCTCACCGAGAGCCTGCAGCGCCATTTCGGCTGGGAGAGTTTCCGGCCCGGTCAGCGCCCGGTGGTGGAGGCTCTGCTGGCCGGCCGTGACTGCCTGGCGGTGCTGCCCACCGGTGCCGGCAAGTCGCTCTGCTTCCAGCTCCCCGCCCTGGTGCGGGACGGCCTGGTGGTGGTGATCTCGCCCCTGGTGGCCCTGATGCAGGACCAGGTGAGCCAGCTGCAGGCCCGCGGCATCCCGGCGGCCTGTCTGCACCGGGGGCTGGATCCGGGACAGAGGCGCCAGCTGCAGCAGCGCCTGGCGGCGAACCGGCTGCGCCTGCTTTACCTGGCCCCGGAGCGAGCCCAGGCGGAGGCCACCCGCCAGCTGCTTGACGAGGCCCTCGAGACCGGCCGGCTGGTGGCCCTGGCGGTGGATGAGGCCCATTGCATCAGCGCCTGGGGCCACGACTTCCGCCCCGACTACCGGCGCCTCGGCCAGCTGCGGTCCCTCTGTCCGGGGGTGCCGCTGGTGGCCCTCAGTGCCACCGCCGCCCCCCAGGTGCGGGCCGACATCATCCGCCTGCTGCAGCTGCGGCGCCCCCTGGTCCAGGTGCGATCAGCCCGCCGCGGCAACCTCGCCTACACCATGCGGCGGCGCCCCGCCGATCCCCTGACGGAGGTGGTCGCGGCGATCGGCGAGTCCCGCGGGGCGGTGCTGATCTATGCCCGCACGCGGCGCTCGGTGGAGCAGTGGGCCGCGCGGCTGACGGCGGCGGGTGTGGAGGCGATCGCCTACCACGCCGGCATGGACCCCGAGAGCCGCCAGCTGGCCCTGCGCCATTTCCAGGAGCATCCCACGCCGGTGCTGGTGGCCACCGTCGCCTTCGGCATGGGAGTGGATCGGCCCGACGTGGGGCTGGTGCTGCACCTCGACCTGCCCGCCAGCGCCGAGGGCTACCTGCAGGAATCCGGCCGGGCCGGCCGCGACGGGCTGCCCGCCCGTTGCCTGGTGCTCTTCGATCCGGCCGACCGCACCAGCCTGGGCTGGGCCATGCGCTCCGCCGGCCAGCAGCTGCCCCCCGACCAGCGGCTGCTGGAGCGCCACCGGCTCGAGCTGGCCCAGCAGCAGCTGCGGCGCATCGAGGCGGTGGCCGAAGGGGAGGGCTGCCGGGAGCAGGCCCTGCTCCTGGCGGTGGGGGAGATCTCCCCGCCCTGCGGCCGCTGCGACAACTGCCTCTCGGCACCGTCCCGCAACGACTGGGCACCGCAGGCGGCCGTGCTGCTCTCCGCCCTGGAGGACCGCAGCGGCCGCGATCTGCGCAGCCTGGCGGAGGACCTGGCCGGTGCCCACGGAGAGGCCGAGCCCTCCTGGGCCTGGCTCGCCCGCCGGCTGGTGCAGGAAGAACTGATCAGCGAGAGCGATGACGGGGCCCAGCGCCTTTACCTGCGCCCCGTGGGCCGGAGCTACCTGCGGGATCCCTGGCCCCTGCGCTGGTCGGCCTGAAGCGTCGGCACCTGGCCGCCGCTCAGCTGCCGCGGGCCTTGCAGAGGTCGGAGACCAGCTGCTGCTCGAAATCGGCCTGGGGGTCGTCCCAGCTCTTCCACTGGCCGGCCTGGCTGGTGGCGTTGAGCTTGCGGGCGCTGCAGTTGACGGCCAGGTAGAGGGATTCCCCCTGGGAATTGAGGGTGGGGGCCACCATGCTGCCGCCCATGGGCTGCCAGTTGGCCCAGTCCACCTGCAGGGGGCCGTAATTGCGCCAGTCCGGCTTGCCGGGGCTCGCCGTGGCCGTGCTGGCGGGCCGGGGGGCGGCGGCCACCGTGGCCGGCTGCGGGCGGGGCGTCGCTGCGGGGGTGGCCCGGGCGACGCTGGGGGCTGGGCGGCTGGCGGCCGGCGTCTGTGCCGGTGCCGGCGCAGGTTTGGCCGCCGTCGCGGCCGGCTGGGGTCGGGCCGCGGGTGCCGGTGCGGGCCTGCTCGCCGTGGTGGCCGGCTTGGGCGCCGGCTTCGCCGCCGCCGCGGGTCGGGCGGCCGGCCGGGGGGCGGGGGTGCTGGCCGGCTTCAGCCGCAGCCGGGTGCCGGATTCCACCAGGTCGGGGTCGCTGATGCGGTTGAGGGCGATCAGCTGCTTCATTGGAACGCCATAGGCGTCGGCGATCTGGGAGAGGCTTTCGCCGCTGCGGACCACGTGCTCGTTGGCCTTGCGGTTGACCCTGGCGACCGGGGCGGCGCTGCGGGGGGAGGAGGGCACCACCAGCTTCTGGCCGGCCTCGATGTGGTCCGCCTTGCTGAGGCCGTTGAGCTGCATCAGCCGGCTGACGGTGATGCCGTGCCGCTCGGCGATCTCGGAGAGGGTTTCCCCTGGGGCCACGGTGAGGCTGCCGCCGGACGCCCGGGGTCTCGCCGCACCCCCGGGCAGCGTCAGGGTCCGGCCCGCTTCGACCAGGTCGGGATCGCTGATCCCGTTCATCTTCATCAGGGTGGTCACGCTCACCCGGTGGCGGGCGGCGATGTCGGAGAGGGTCTCACCGGGCTTGACGGTCACCTGGGCAGCCAGAGCCGGCAGCGGCAACACCATGGCTAGAGCCAGGGCGATGAGGGGGCGGCGCATGGGCACTAGGGATAGCTGCTGGCACGTTAAGGTCCGCGTCCAGGCCCGCCCAGCCCCCCTCAGCCCATCAGACGACGGACCAGGCCCAGCCTGCCGGGGTAGGGGGGGAAGCGGATCGGGGGATCGGGTCGCAGCGGCCGGCAGATCACGCTGCGCTGGTGGGAGAACGTGAGGAAGCCGGCTTCCCCGTGGTAGGCCCCCATGCCGCTGGCGCCGATACCGCCGAAGGGCAGGGCGGCCATGCCCCCCTGGATCACCGTGTCGTTGACCACCAGGCTGCCCGAACCGCTGCCCGCCAGCGCCCGTTCCCGCTCGGATGCGCCGCCGCCGAACAGATAGAGGGCCAGGGGTTTCGGGTCCCGGCGCACCAGCGTCAGGGCCTCCTCCAGGTCCGCCACCGCCAGCAGGGGCAGGATCGGGGCGAACAGCTCCTCCCGCAGCAGCGGATCGTCGTCGGGATCGTCGATCGCCACCACCGTGGGCTCAATCCGCCGCCCGGCTTCGTCCCAGCGACCGCCCAGCAGCACCTGGCCCTTCTCCCGCGCCTGGGCCAGCAGCCCCTGGAGCCGCGCGAAGCGCGCCGCCCCGACCAGTTGCCCCAGATCGGGGCTGGCCAGGGGATCCTGGCCGTACAGGGCCCGGCTCTGTTCCCGGAACGCGGCCACCAGGGCCTCCCGCAACCCGGCCGCCACCAGCACATGGTTGGGGGCCAGACAGGTCTGGCCGGCGTTGAGGCAGCGCCCCCACAGCAGCCGCCGGGCGGTGATGGTCGGATCCGCATCCGCCAGCACGATCGCCGGATTCCGGCCCCCCAGCTCCAGCGTCACGGGGGTGAGATGGCGGGCGGCGGCCGCCATCACCAGCCGTCCCACCCGCTCCCCGCCGGTGAAGAGGATGTGGTCGAAACGCTCCCGCTCCAGCAGCCGGGCGGCCACGGCCCCGTCGCCGCACACCACCTGGACCACCGTGGGCTCGAAGTGGCGGCCGAGCAGCTCCGCCAGCAGGGCCGCCGCGGCGGGGCTCAGTTCGGAGGGCTTGACCACGGCCGTGTTGCCCGCGGCCAGGGCATGGAGCAGGGGGTGGAGGCAGAGCTCGAAGGGATAGTTCCAGGCGCCGATGATCAGGACGCAGCCCAGGGGTTCGGTGCGCACCGAGCCCTGGCCGGGCCAGGCCCACAGGGGCAGGGGGCGGCGGCGGGGACGCATCCAGCCGGCCAGGTGGCGGCGGGTGTGGCGCAGCTCCTGGCGCAGGGCCGCCAACTCGAAGCCCCCTTCCATGGCGGAGCGGCCCAGGTCGCTGGCCAGGGCGTCCAGCATCGCCGGCTCCGCCGACTCCAGCAGGCGGCCCAGCCGCTGCAGCTGCTCCAGCCGCCAGGCCAGGGGCCGGGTGATGCCCCCCTCCACCAGGGCGCGCATCGTGGCCACCGGCACCGTCAGGGGGGAGGGACTGGCGCCGGGGCTGGCGGGAGCGGCCGGTGGGGACATGGGGTGGGGCCCTTTCCGCCCAGGCTGGCAAATCCTTCCCCGCCGCGGCCCCGGCCGTACGGGTGGGCCTCAGGGGGCGCCGCAGCCGGCCTGGAACACGGCCCGCCGCAGGTTGTCGAGCCGTGGGGAGGCGGGGCCTTCAAAGGCGTAAAGCAGGGCCAGGCCCAGGCTGAGGTCGCCCCGGTCGAAGTTGCGCTGGATGGAGGCCCACCAGGCGAGCGGATCACTGCCCAGGCCATCGAGCTCCCGTTGGGCCCGCTCCATACGCTCGGCTGGATCACCCTCCAGCAGGATGATGGCGAAGTCGTCCCTGCGGACGCCCTGGGGCCGCAGCAGCAGCTGCAACTGCTGGCCCGGGCGGATCGGCGCCAGGGGCCAGGCGATCGGCCCGTCGATGGCCTCGCCCGGGAGGGCCTGCCGCTGCCAGAGCAGCTCACCGGCCCGCTCGATCCGCACCTCCTCAAGGCTTTCGGTGCTCAGGATCGTGGGGGCTCCGATCGGGACGGCGGCCACGGCCTCCCCCCGGGCATTGAGCGCCAGCCTGGGGGTCAGCACGCAGACCGTGGCGGCCAGCAGGCGAGCTCCAGGGGGCAACAGGGCCAGGGCGAGGCCGAGGCCGATCGCCAGGCAGGTCCGGCGCACGGCGGGGAGCAACGGGATGCTGACCAAGGGAATGAAACGACGCTAACGGCCGCCGGCGCTCACCCGGCCACGCTCAGCAGGTTGAGGCCGTGCAGCCCTTCGAACAGCAGGTAGGCCCCGAGCACCAGGGCGAGGACCCCCACCAGCCACTCGGCCTTGTGCTGCAGCCAATCCTCCAGGCGCATGATCGGCTCGCGGATCGCCCCGCCGCTCACCAGCCAGGCCAGGGGCGGCAGCAGCAGCAGGGAGCTGGCCATCAGGGTGAACAGGCCCGTCACCTCCGCATCTGCGGTGAGGCCGGGATCGTTGAGCAGCAACAGGCCGGCCTCCTTGAGATAGAAGACCAGGTTCTCCGGGGTGAGCAGGGCGCTGGTGGCACCGATCAGCACCAGGGTGAAGGTGCTGAAGTCGGGCAGCTGGTTCATCAGCCGCAGGGCCATCCCCTCCTCGCCGATGTTGGCCTGGGGCGTGAGCTGGTACAGACCCAGGCCCACGAGGGCGCCGGCCCCGAGCAGGTCGATCAGCACCTGCTCCCGCTCGCCGTGGCTGAGGCTGATGGCGAAGGTTTCCCCCAGCACCATCAGCAGCACGATGGCCAGGGCGTTGGCGGCTGCCCAGCCCGCCACGTAGGCCATGGCGCGCTTCAGGGGGTCACGGCCCAGCAGCAGCAGGGTGACCACCGCGATGTGCAGGGGGCTGAAGGCGATGCCGATCCCGAACAGAGACGACTGGGTGATCAGGGCCGGAGACAGGAGCGCGGGAACGCTGAGGCAGACGGGGGACAACAGGGGCGGCAATCAGACCGTCCGGGCGGCGGAGGTCCCGCATTCTCGGGCATGCTCCCGGTCCACCGCGAATGGAATCCCAGCGCCGCCTGAGCACCTGCGGGGAGGGGGAGGGGCTGGGGGTGAAAGCCCTTGACGAGACTTGAACTCGTGACCTCTCCCTTACCAAGGGAGTGCTCTACCGCTGAGCTACAAGGGCATGTGGAAGGTGGGCCGGGTTGGATTTGAACCAACGTAGGCAGAGCCAGCGGATTTACAGTCCGCCCCCATTAACCACTCGGGCACCGACCCGAACCACACCCTCAGAACTTACCAGCCGACCTTCCCGCCTCCGCCCTGCTCTTCCCGCCCTCTCCCCTCCCCGATGCGCCTGCTCGTGCTCCATGGCCCCAACCTCAACCTGCTCGGCCAGCGGGAGCCGGGCCTCTACGGCAGCAGCACCCTGGCGGCCATCGATGCCGCCCTGGAGCAGCAGGCCGCGGCGCTGGGGGTGAAGCTCACCTGCTTTCAGAGCAACCACGAGGGGGCCCTGGTGGACCGCATCCAGCAGGCCGGAGGGCAGGCCGGCAGCCCGGCCAGCGACGGGATCCTGATCAACGCCGCCGCCTACACCCACACCTCGGTGGCGATCCGTGATGCCCTGCTGGCGGTGGCCCTGCCCTTCGTGGAGGTGCACCTGAGCAACACCCACGCCCGCGAGCCCTTCCGCCATCGTTCCCTGCTGGCGGACCGGGCCCTGGGGGTCATCTGCGGCTTCGGCGCCACCAGCTACCGCCTCGCCCTCGAGGGCCTGGTGGCCCATCTGCGGGCCTCGGCATGAGCGGCGCCTCCCTGCCGGTGGCGGCCGAGGCCCCGGTGGCGGCGGCGGCCCGGGTGCGGTGGCTGGCGGCCCCCAGCAGCGCCGCCTGGCTGGAGCAGGCCCTGGCCCACCCGGAGCTGCTGCTGATCGACCACGCCCATTGCGAGCGCAAGGCGGCCGGCGCCGCCCTGCAGCTGATGTTCCGCTACCCGTCCGACGGGGAGCTGGCGGCCGTGCTCAGCCCCCTGGCCCGGGAGGAACTGGAGCACTTCGAGCGGGTTCAGGCCCTGCTGGAACGGCGCGGCCTCGGCCTGCGGGCCCTGGCCGCCCCGCCCTACGGCGCCGCCCTGGCCGCCCTGGTGCGCCGCGCCGAGCCCGAGCGGATGCTCGACAGCTTCCTGGTGGCGGGTCTGATCGAGGCCCGCAGCCACGAGCGGATGGCCCTGCTGGCCGCCCACAGTCCCGATCCGGAGCTACGGGACCTCTACGCCGACCTGCTGGCCAGCGAGGCGCGCCATTTCGGCCTCTACTGGGTGCTCTGCGAGCGGCGCTGGCCCCGGCCAGTGGTGACCGATCGGCTCACGGCCCTGGCCGAGAGCGAGGCGGGGATCCTGGCCTGTCTCCATCCGCAACCGCGCATGCACAGCTGAGGCGGGTGATCAGGCCGCGGCCAGGATTTCCTCCAGCAGCGGGAAGCTGGACGCGATTGGATCGCCGGTGAAGCTGGCCACCCAGCCATCGCTGTTGTCGAAGAAGCGCAGGGCGCAGAAGGACGGACGCGCCCCGGTGTCGAACCAGTGGCGGGTGCCGGCCGGCACCCCGATCCAGTCGCCCTGCTCGCACACCACCTGGAGCACCTCGCCTTCAATGTGCAGGCAGAAGAGCCCGCGGCCTTCCACGAAGAAGCGCACCTCGTCTTCGGCGTGGGTGTGCTCGGAGAGGAACTTGGCCCGCAGGGCCTCCCGGTCAGGATGGTCCGGGCCGAGCCGGATCGCATCCACGGTGCGGTAGCCCCCCTCGGCATGCACCCGGGCGATCTCGGCGGCATAGGCAGCCAGGATCGCGGCCTGGTCGGCGTCCGCCGCCAGGGAGGCCGGCGTGGCCCAGCGCTCGAAGCGCACGCCCCGGGCCCCGAGTTCCCGGGCGATCACTTCGGCGTCGCTGCTGCGCAGCAGGGGGGCGGCGTGGCCGTCGCCGGCGGCGGAACGGATCACCAGGTGGGTCATCGGGGCGCTCCAGGACGGTCTGGGGATCTGCAGCCTAGAAAGACCCGACGCTGACCTCAGCCCCATCACCGACCCTGCATCCACCGCCGGCCTCACCCTGGTGGGTGTGGGACCCGGTGATCCCGACCTGCTCACCGTGGCGGCGGTGCGGGCGATCGAAGCCGCCGCCACCATCGCCTACCCGGTCGCCCGCGAAGGGGCTGAGGGGATGGCGGCCGCCGTGGCCGGCCCCTGGATCGGCGCCGGCCAGCGGCGCCTGCCCCTGGTGTTCCCGATGGTGGCGGCGGCGGAGCCACGTCGGCAGGCCTGGCAGGCCGCCGCCGACCGGCTGGCGGCCGAGGTGGCCCAGGGGCGGTCGGTGGTGCTGCTCTGCGAGGGCGACGTGTCCCTGTTCGCCAGCAGCAGCTACGTGCTGCTGGCGCTGCGGGATCGCCATCCCGCCCTGCCGGTGCGCCTGATCCCGGGCATCAGCGCCGTGGCGGCGGCCGCCGCCGCCGGGGCCTGGCCCCTGGCCCTGCAGCAGGAGGGGCTGCTGATCCGCCCCACCCCGGAGGAGCCCGGCCAGCTGGAGGACCTGCTGGCCCAGGCGGCCGCCGCTGGCTGGGTGCTGGCCCTGCTCAAGCTGGGGGGCCGCTGGCCCTGGGTGCGCCCGCTGCTGGCCGAGCGGGGTCTGCTGGCGGACGCGTTGTTCGCCCAGCGGGTGGGCTGGCCCGACCAGCGGCTTTGCCCGGCGGCCGAGGTGCCCGCCGCCGAGGTTCCCTACTTCTCCCTGCTGCTCATCCGGCAGGGGTGGCCGGCGGTGCTTCCATGACCGTTCGCGTTTTGCCCCGCCCTTGCCGATGCCTGCCGCCGGGATGACCGCCACCGGGATGACCGTCACCGACTGGTTCGCCCTGCTGCACCCGGTGCTGATCATCCTGTTTGTGTACCCGGTGGTGGGCGCCACCATCCGGCTCGGAATCCTGGCGCGGGAGCGTCGCCTCGACATCAACCCCCTGCCGCCGACGGTGGGGGTGGAGCACACCGACCACGGCCGCTGGGTGACCTCGGGGGTGGTGGTGGCGGTGCTGATCGCCATGGCGGCCACCTATGCCCGGGGGGGTGCAACGGGCGACGCCGGGGCCGGGCTGGCGCTGCTGCTGGCCGGGCTGGGGTGCCTGGTGAGCTGTCTGGCCCTGTGGCGGGTGAAGGGCCCCTGGCTGCGGGCCGGTTTCGCCCTGATCTGCTGGCTGGGGCTGCTGACCCTGGGCAGCCAGCCGGCCCTGTGGCACCTGGGCCGCAGCCCCTTCGACGGGGTCGTGTGGGGGTCCCACTACTGGAGCGGCGTGATGCTCTGCGGCCTGCTGCTGTTCGCCATGGCGGCCGCCCCCGAGACCCTCCGCTCCCCCCGGATGCGGAGGCTCCACGTCTCGGCCGCCTTCCTCACCGCCCTGCTGCTGGCGGTGCAGGCCATCAGCGGCAGCCGGGACCTGCTGGGCATGGCTCTGGGTCACTGAACTCCACCTCCGCCTCCGCCCGTTGCAGCAGACCCAGGGCGCCCTCCAGGCTGGGGGCCACCATCAGGTCGCGCCGCAGCCGGGCGGCGCCGGCGAAGCCCTGGCAGGTCCAGCCCAGATGCTTGCGGGCGATCAGCAGCCCCTGATCGCCGCGGGCGGCCACCAGGGCCTCCAGGTGCTCCCGGGCCAGGGCGATGCGGGCGTGTGCGTCAGGCTCCGGCGGCAGGGGCCGGCCGGCGAGGGCCGCGGCGATGCGCCCCACCAGCCAGGGGCGCCCCAGGGTGCCCCGCCCCACCATCACCCCGTCGGCGCCAGTGATCGCCAGGCAGCGCAGGGCGTCTTCCGGGCCGGTGATGTCGCCGTTGGCGATCAGCGGAATCCGCACGGCCGCTTTCACCCGCCCGATCGCGTCCCAGTCGGCCCGGCCGGAGAAGCCCTGCTCCCGGGTGCGGCCGTGCAGGGTGAGGGCACGGGCACCGGCGTTCTGCAGGGCGAGGGCGAAGCCCACCGGATCGGCGCTGGACCCGCACCAGCCCAGCCGGGTCTTCACCGTCACCGGCACCCGCACCGCCGCCGCCACCGCCGCCACGATCCGCAGGGCCAGATCGGGCTGGCGCAGCAGGCCGCTGCCGCCGCCCTTGCGGGCGATCTTGCGCACCGGGCAGCCCATGTTGATGTCGATCAGCCAGGCCCCGGCCGCCTCGGCCCGGCGGGCCGCCTCGGCCATGGCGTCGGGCCGGTGGTCGAACAGCTGCACCCCGACGGGGCCGGGATCCTGGTCGAGGGCCGCCATCTTGGCGCCGCCGTGGCCCAGCTCCAGCGCCGTGGCATTCACCATCTCCGTGAACAGGAGCGCATCGGGGGCCCAGCGGCGCACCAGGGCGCGGAAGATGCCGTCGCTCACCCCCGCCAGGGGCGATTGCAGCACCCGGCAGGTGAGCAGCCTGTCGGTGCCGTTGCCCGCCAGCTGCAGGGGGCCGGTGGGGCAGGGATGGGGGGCGGGGCTGGGCATGCTGGGGTCACTCTCGGATGCCAGACGCCGCTTTGGACGCTGCCGCCGCTGCCCCCTTGAAGCCCGATGGTGCCCCAGGACCGTTTCCCCTCAGCCGCGCCCTGCTGGAGGTGGTGCTGGAGGACCGCACGAGCGATCGCTTCGTTTGCCGGCTCATCTGGGAGCGGCTGGGCTATCGCCCCGACGCCGATGGGCGCTGGCAGGCCGGGCCCGACACCCCGCCGGCCTGGGCCGAGGCCTTTCCCGAGGCACCGGAGCTGATCGCCGAGCGGCCCGCGAGCGTGCGGCTCACCCGCTCGGTCGCCCCCGAACACAAGCAGTTGCTCAAGGAGCAGCTGGGCTTCGCCGGGTACCGCATCGGTGGCCTCTATCCCCGCCGCACCCGGCGGGCCACGGCGGTGAACTGGTTGCTGGCCAATCTGGCCGAGCGGGGCGAACCTCTGCCGGAAGCGGGCCCGCTTCCGGAGCTCCTGGATCCGCCCGAGGATCCGGTGGCCGGCCATCCCGGCGATCCCCCGGTGGGTTGAGGCGGCGGTGGGCTGGGGCGTCGGTGGCTCTGTAGGGTCTAGGTAACGCATCCGTCGTAAGGAATAAGTCAGATTGGCGCTCCCCGTCGTCGCCGTGATCGGACGCCCCAATGTGGGCAAGTCCACGCTGGTCAACCGGCTCTGCCGCAGCCGTGAGGCCATCGTCCACGACCAGCCCGGTGTGACCCGGGACCGCACATACCAGGAGGGCTTCTGGGGTGACCGCACCTTCCGGGTGGTGGACACCGGCGGCCTGGTGTTCGATGACGACAGCGAATTCCTGCCCGAGATCCGGGAGCAGGCCAACCTGGCCCTGGCCGAGGCGTCGGTGGCGGTGGTCATCGTTGATGGCCAGCAGGGGGTCACCGCCGCCGATGAATCGATCGCCGAGTGGCTGCGGGGCCACAACGTCCCCGTGCTGCTGGGGGTGAACAAGTGCGAGTCGCCCGATCAGGGCCTGGCCATGGCGGCCGACTTCTGGGGGCTGGGCCTGGGCGAGCCCCACCCGATCTCCGCCATCCATGGCGCCGGCACGGGCGATCTGCTCGACCGGGTGATCAGCTTCCTGCCGGCCACCACCGAGAGCGATGAGGCCGAGCCGATCCAGTTGGCGATCATCGGCCGTCCCAACGTGGGCAAGTCCAGCCTGCTGAATGCCATCTGCGGCGAGAACCGGGCCATCGTCAGTCCGATCCGCGGCACCACCCGCGACACGATCGACACCACGATCGAGCGGGAGGGCCACACCTGGAAGCTGCTCGACACCGCCGGCATCCGCCGGCGCCGCAGCGTCGACTACGGCCCGGAGTACTTCGGCATCACCCGCAGCTTCAAGGCGATCGAGCGCAGCGACGTCTGCATCCTCGTGATCGATGCCCTCGATGGGGTCACCGAGCAGGACCAGCGCCTGGCGGGCCGCATCGAGGAGGACGGCCGCGCCTGTGCCGTGGTCGTCAACAAGTGGGACCTGATCGAGAAGGACAGCCACACCATGAGCGCCATGGAGAAGGAGCTGCGCGCCAAGCTCTACTTCCTTGACTGGGCGCCGATGCTGTTCACCTCCGCCGTCACCGGCCAGCGGGTGGAGAGCATCTTCGCCATCGCCGCCGTGGCGGTGGAGCAGCACCGCCGCCGGGTGAGCACCTCGGTGGTGAACGAGGTGCTGCAGGAGGCCCTGCGCTGGCGCTCCCCCCCCACCACCCGGGGCGGCCGCCAGGGCCGCCTCTACTACGGCACCCAGGTGGCGACACGCCCGCCCAGCTTCACCCTGTTCGTCAACGACCCCAAGCTGTTCGGCGACACCTACCGCCGCTACGTCGAGCGCCAGATCCGCGAGGCCCTGGGCTTCGAGGGATCGCCGGTACGGCTCTTCTGGCGCGGCAAGCAGCAGCGGGACGCCGAGAAGGAGCAGGCCCGCCACCAGAGCCGGGGCGGCTGAGATTGATGGCGATGGCGGGGGTGATCCAGGGGGGCCTGGCCTGAATGGACTGGTTACGGCAGCTGCCGATCGGTCAGTACGTCGATGACGGCGAGGGCGGCGAGACCGGTGGCCGAGGCAGCTGGCTGAAGCGGCTCGATCCCCGGGTGAAGCTGGTGTGGACGGTGGCGTTCCTGGTGACGCCGATCCTGGCGGGGCCCCTCTGGCGGCTGGCCCTGGTGGGGCTGCTGCTGCTGATCACCGCCGTCAGCGGCCTGCCGTGGCGCCTCTGGCGGCAGAGCCTGCCGCTGCTGATCGCCCTGGCCCTGCTGGTGGGCCTGCT
Source organism: Cyanobium sp. Candia 9D4 (assembly GCF_024346155.1). Classification (NCBI taxonomy): domain Bacteria; kingdom Bacillati; phylum Cyanobacteriota; class Cyanophyceae; order Synechococcales; family Prochlorococcaceae; genus Cyanobium; species Cyanobium sp. Candia 9D4. Next base: position 16,251 of record NZ_JAGQCK010000004.1, read on the forward strand.
GGCCGCCCTGCTGCCGGCCGCAGGGAGCCCGCCGGCCAGCCTGCAGCGCCCACCGGGGGAGCTGCGGCTGGTGCCCGGTCCCCCGGGTGCCCCGTCTGCGTCGCGGGCGGGCCTCTCCTGGGAGCTGGTGCGCTGGGGCCCCGTGATGGCTGGCCCCGTTGAGCTGGGCCCCCTGGTGGTCACCCGCCGCTCCGCCGAACTCGGCATCAACGGCGCCACCCTGCTGTTCACCGTCATCCACAGCGCCAACCTGCTGCTGCTCTCCACCCCCCCAGAGGAGCTGGTCTGGGCCATCGCCTGGTGGCTGGGCCCCCTGCGGATCCTGGGCTGGCCCGTGGAACGCCTGGGCTTCACCCTGCTGCTGTCCCTGCGCTTCCTGCCCCTGGTGCAGGAGGAGCTCCAGAACCTGCTGCGCTCCATCGCCACCCGGGCGGTGAATTTGCGTCGCCTGGGCTGGAAGGCCAGTCTCGGCCTGGTGCTGGCGGTGGGGGAGCGGCTGCTGGCCAACGTGCTGCTGCGCTCCGAGCAGGGGGCCGAGGCCCTGATGGCGCGCGGCGGCATGTGGCTTCCCCCCGACCGCCTGCACCAGCCGGCCGCCACCCCCTCCGGCGCCAGCCTGGCGGCGGTGCTGGCCCTGGCGGCCCTGCTGGCGCTGCGCTGGAAAGTCGGTGCCCTTTAATGGCCGCAGCCTGCAGGGAGTCGTGAGCACGGAGCGCTATCTGAACCACCCGACCTTCGGGATGCTCTATCGGGTAGCGCCGGTGGCCGAGAGCCGCGATCTCTATGCCACTCTCTACGCCCAGCGCATCTTCTTTCTGGTCACCCTCCAGGAGCGGGGTGCCCATTTCGAGGTGATTCCCCTGATGGACGCCCGCCACTTCGCCGAGCAGAACCTGGCCCGCTGCCGCCGCGAAGGGCCGGAGGCCCAGGCCCGCTGGCGTCAGCTCTTCGACCAGACCTTCATCTGATGGCGGCGGCGTCGCCCGGGGCGGCGGAGGCGTTCGGTTCCACCCTGGCGGAGCGGCTGGGCACATTGCAGGCGGCGTTGCCACCCTCCACCCGCCTGCTGGCGGTGTCCAAGGGCCATCCGGCGGACCTGGTGCGCCAGGCCGCGGCTCTCGGCCAGCGGAGCTTCGGGGAGAGCCGGCTGCAGGAGGCCATCGCCAAGCAGGAGACCCTGGCCGACCTGCCGGACCTCGACTGGCACTTCATCGGCCGGCTCCAGGCCAACAAGGCGCGGGCCGTGCTGCGCCGCTTCGGCACCATCCATTCCGTCGACAGCCTGGCCCTGGCCGGGCGGCTGCAGCGCATCGCCGCCGAAGAGGCCCTGGCCCCGGGGATCCTGCTGCAGGTCAAGTTCCGCCCCGACCCGGCCAAGACCGGCTTCGAGCCGGACGAGGTGCGGGCCCTGGGGGTCGACCTGGGACGGCTGGCGCCCCTGCGCTGCCTCGGTCTGATGACCATCGCCCCCCTGGGGCTCACCCCCGGGGAGCGGCTGGAGCTGTTCCGGGAGTGCCGTGCCCTGGCCGATGCCCTGGGGCTGCCGGACTGTTCGATGGGGATGAGCGGCGACTGGCGCGAAGCGGTGGCGGCCGGCAGCACCTGGGTGCGCCTGGGCAGTGTTCTGTTCGGAAGTCGCCCAATCCAGCCATGAAAGGGCGTTGGGATCTTGCCGGCTCGGATGTGGGACGCTATTCAAGGCCAAGCATCCTTCCCGAGGTCGACTCCGTGTCGTTGTTCTCCCGCCTGCGTGCCGTCGTCTCCGGTGACGACTATCTCGATGGCGACTTCGACGACGAACTCGACTACGACCCCGGCGACACCACCACCGCCTCGAGCACTTCGACGGCCGGCAGAAACACCGGAGCCCTGGCTCTGAGCACCGATTTCTCCAGCGATGATCCCTTCGCCGGGACCAACGTCATCGGCATGCCCGGCATCACCAGCGCCGTGGCCGAGGTGTGCCTGATGGAGCCGCGCAGCTTCGACGAGATGCCCCGGGCAATTCAGGCCCTCCGGGAGCGCAAGACCGTCATCCTCAACCTCACGATGATGGAGCCGGACCAGGCGCAGCGGGCCGTGGATTTCGTCGCCGGCGGCACCTTCGCCATCGACGGTCACCAGGAACGGGTGGGCGAGAGCATCTTCCTGTTCGCCCCCAGCTGCGTCACCGTCACCACCGCCGGCGGTGAGGAAGCCGCCTCGCCCACGGTGGTCTCCGGGCGCACCGGCCCGGTCGACGACCAGCAGGAGGCCGCCCCCAGCCCCGCCTGGGGCCGTTCGGATGCCATGGTCTGACACCCTCGGGGTGGTGGGCCTGGGCCGCATGGCCCGGGCCCTGCTGCTGCCGCTTCTCGATGCCGGCCTGCTTGAACGCTCTGCCGTCCGGGCGGTGGTGGCCAGCGAGGCTTCCGCCCGGCGGCTGGCCGGTGAACTCCGGGTTCAGGTCTCCACCGATGCCGCCCAGGCCTGGGCCGCGCCGGTGGTGCTGCTGGCGGTGAAACCCCAGCAGATCGAAGCGGTGGCCCCCGCGGCGGCCGCAGCCCTGCCAGAGGCCCTGGCGGCGGCACCCTCCGGCGGCGAGCCGCTGCTGATCTCCGTGCTGGCGGGGGTGACCCTGGCGCGGCTGCAGGCCCTCTTCCCGGGACGGGCCTGCGTGCGCGCCGTGCCCAACACCCCGGCCCTGGTGCGGGCCGGACTCACGGGCCTGAGCTGGGGCGAGGGCATCGGTGAGGCCCGGCGCGAGCAGGTGCGCCGGTTGTTCGCCCAGGTGGGGGAGGTGCTCGACCTGCCGGAGCCCCAGCTCGATCCCTTCCTGGCCCTCACCTCCTCCGGTCCCGCCTTCCTGGCCCTGGTGGCCGAATCGATGGCCGACGGGGCGGTGGCGGGGGGGCTGCCCCGACCGCTGGCCATGCACCTGGCCCACCGCACCATGGCGGGCACGGCGGCGCTGCTGCAGGGGCAGGAGCTCCACCCCGGCCAGCTCAAGGACATGGTGACCAGCCCCGCCGGCACCACCGCCGCCGGGCTGCGGCAACTGGAGCGGGCCGGCCTGCGCTCGGCCCTGATCGAGGCTGTGCTGGCCGCGGCGGAGCGCAGCCGCCAGCTGGGGTGACTCCCACCGGTTCGCCTCGCGTCCCGGTTCCCTTCAGCTGCGACCGGCCCCGAGGCGCGGTTCGGTGCCGGCCATCAGCCGCTGCAGGTTGCTGCGGTGCCGCCAGAGCACCAGCGCCGTGGTGAGCAGGGCCAGGCTCAGGTAGGCCGGCCGCAGCCCGTCGGCGCCGAAGGAGCCCAGCATCAGCAGGGGCAGCGACAGGGCCGCCACCACGCTGGAGAGCGACACGATGCGGGTGACACTCAGGGTGGTGAGGAAGATGCCGAAGCAGGCCAGGCCCACGGGCCAGGTGAGGCCCAGCAGCATCCCCAGGCCGGTGGCGACGGCCTTGCCCCCTTTCCAGCCCAGCCAGAGCGGCCAGATGTGGCCGGCCAGGGCCGCCAGGCCCGCCGCCACCACCCACCAGTCGCTCGCAGCGCTGAAGCCGAGGGGCTGGAGCACCGCCTTGGCCAGCAGCACGGCGGCCGTTCCCTTGAGCACGTCGAGCAGGAACACCACCAGGGCCGGCCCCTTGCCCAGCACCCGCAGCACGTTGGTGGCGCCGGTGGAGCCGGAGCCTTCCTGGCGCAGGTCGACGCCGGCGAGCCAGTGGCCCGCCAGCCAGCCGAAGGGAATGGAGCCCAGCAGGTAGCCCGCCGGCAGCACGAGCAGATCGGGGAGGAAGGCCATGGCAGGTGAGGGCTGGAGGGTCAGTAGAGATCGGCTTCGGCGTCGATCTCCCCGGGGCCGGCGGCGAAGGCCAGCCAGAGGGGGAACTGCAGGATCGGAATCTCGATCACCTGCTCGGCCGCGTCGATCACGATGAAGGGCAGCTCCCCCCGCTCCTCGAGTCGGTCGGCCCGCTCGATCAGGGCATCGGGGCGCTCGAACAGCACGATGCCGCTGGCGGGGCCGAAATCGTCGCGGCTCAGCCCCAGGCAGTCCTGCAGCCCCCGTCGCCATTCCCCGAGCCGCTCCGGCTGGCTGGCCAGCACCAGGGTCTGGAAGCGCTCGCCGTAGAGCTCCCCCAGGATCGCGATCGCCGCCGCCGCCGCCAGGGCATTGCGGCTGCGGCTGCCGCCGCTGGGCTGGGCGCCCCGGCCGCCCTGGGAGAGGAACCAGTCCTCCAGCCGGGTGGCGGCGGTGCCCTCCAGGGTCCGGCGCAGTTTCCAGGGATCGGCGTAGAAATCGGGCTGGCCGCCGAACTGCTCCAGCCGCTCCCGGATCAGGTCCGCATCGTCGCTGAACAGGCCCGCGGCGGCCGGGGCCGTGGTGACGGGCGCAGCCCCGCCGGCCTCGGTTCCGGTCGTTGCCTGGTCGAGGGGGGAGGGCTGCACCACCAGCGGCTGCACCACCAGCTCCATCTGCTCGGCGGCGGCGGCCAGATCCTGCAGGGCCCCCACCAGGTAGTCCTGGAAGCCCTTGAGACGCCGGGCGATCGCATCCGACTGGCCGGCGAAGCTGCCGGCGATCTCCTGGCGGATCTGCTCCCGGCGGCTCTCCAGTTCGCCGATCTCCCCCAGGAGTGCGGCACGCCGGTCCCGCAGGTCCGTCAGGGCCAGCTCCATCAGCCCAGCGGTGTCAGGGGCACCAGGGGCCGCGGTGGTCCCGGGGGCGGGCTCCGGCGGGGTGAGGGCGGGCGGTTCGGGTTGGTCGCTCATGGCAGGCGGGGAGGCAAGGCGGCGGGGGGCTCAGGGGAAGGGGCAGGCGGCAGGCGCCGCTCCAGCTCCTCCCGCAGGGCCGTGGCGTCGAACAGCATCGGCAGCAGGTGAACGCTCTTCTCCTCCCGGAAATAGAACAGCACCGGAAAGGCCGGCCACCAGACCCGCCAGCCGATCCAGGCGTCGTAGGGGAAGCGTCGGATCACGGTCTCGCCGCGGGACACCAGCAGGGCGTCGGCCGCGAAGCGCAGCCGCAGCAGGGCCGTCTGCAGCAGCAGGAACAACCCCATGAGCCCCATGGCCAGGGCCGGCCAGAGCGCGGGGCTCCACAGGGGCCGCAGCTCAACGGTGGCGACCGCCAGACCCAGAAGCCCGAGCGGCACCCAGGCCCGGGGGCGGAGGACCACCGCGTCCGTGCCGGCGGCGCCGTCGCCGGCTGGAGGGGGGGAGGGGGCGGAGGTCATTGGCCGAAAAGCAACTGGGTGAGCAGCACGTCCACCAAGGCAACGCTGACAAGAATCATGACCACCGCGCCGGTGGTGCTGGCCCCCACTTCCTTGGGCCCCCCCCGGGTGGTGAGCCCCCAGCCGCAGGCGATCACAGCGATCATCAGGCCGAACACCACGGCCTTGAGCAGCATCGAGGGCAGGTCGTCGGGTTCCATCCAGACCCGCACCGAGTTCCAGAAGACGCTCGGAGGAATGCTGTACAGGAGGGTGCTGCTCACCTGGCCCGACCAGATCGCCATCCAGAAGAACAGCAGGCACTGCACCGGCGCCATCACCACCATGGCCAGCACCCGCGGCACCACCAGGTACTCCACCGGGTCGGTGCGCAGCATCGTGATGGCGTCGATCTGCTCGGTCACCTTCATGGTGCCCAGCTGGGCGGCATAGGCGGTGGCCACCTTGCCGGTGAGCAGGGTCGCCGTGAGCAGGGGGGCGATCTCCCGCGAGAGGCCCAGGGCCAGCAGCCCGCCCACGGCGGCGCTGGCCCCCTGTTTGGAGAGCTCGGCCGCCACCTGGATGTTGAACACGGTGCCGGCCGCCAGGGCGGTGATCAGCACGATCAGGAAGCTGCCCGGCCCGGCCTCCAGCAGTTCCTGCACCAGGTCGACCATGCCGATGCGGCCACGGGCGATGGCACTCACCGCCTGACCGCCGATCATCAGGCTGGCTCCCAGCCGCTGCAGCCAGCGGGGCGGCTTCATGGCGCGGAGGCCGTCAGGGTCTCCGGCTCGGGGCCCCGCTCCGGCCAGCGCCGCATCACCACCAGGCCCAGCACCACCAGCAGCGCCGGGATCAGGCCCATGCACATCCGGATCGCCAGCAGGGCGCTGTCCGGCTGCAGGATGCCCTTGGCCGCCTGGTAGCCGCTCAGGCTCATCAGGTTGCCGAAGAAGAACAGGGCCAGGCTGATGCAGATCTTCTGGGTGAACACCATCCAGGCGCTGTAGAGCCCGGCGGGCTTCTCCGGATCGGCATCGATGGCGTCCGGCAGCAGCGCCCAGGGGATCAGGTAGGCGGTGGAGGCCCCCAGTCCGACGATCAGGATCGTCACCACCAAGGCGGTGAGACGCACCAGGTTGGTGGTGGAGGCGGTGGGGCCCATGGCGGCATCGAGGGGCACCAGCAGCATCGCCATCACACAGGCGGCGATCCAGAGGGCGGTGCCCCAGTGCAGGGCGGTGAGGCGACCACGCTGACGGGCGACGGCGGTCCAGAGCTGGAGCCCCACCAGGGTGCTGATCTGGAAGGGCAGCAGGATCCAGTTGCTCCAGCCCTCCGGCAGCCGCATCACCACCGGCAGGAAGATCAGCGCCGCCGTCTGCATGATCTGCAGGGCGCACCAGAGCAGCAGGTAGAGCCCCAGCACCATCTGGAAGCGTCCGTTGCTGCCCACCCTGGCCAGGAGCCTCCGGGTGGTGCCACGCTGGCTGGTGGGCCGCTGGCAGTTCCGCGCCGCCGGGGCGATGCCCCAGCCGCAGAGCAGGGTGGAGCAGGTGATCAGCACCCCTGAGAAGATCCCCACCTGCAGGTAGCTGTCGGGGTTCTGGTGATCCTTCAGCAGCACGCCCCCCAGGACGATCCCCACCAGGCCGGCGATGATCGAGCCGGTGAAGCGGGCGCTGTTGAGGCGGGTGCGCAGGTTGACGCTGGTGGTGAGCTCCGCCGCCAGGGCGGAGTAGGGAAGGTTGACGCAGGTGTAAAGGGTGTTGGCCACCATCGAGATGGCCACGAACACGGCGAACCGGACCCAGAGCCCCCCCGGCGGCAGCCACCACATCAGGGCCATGGCGAAGCCGAGCGGAACGGCGCTGCCCAGGATCCAGGGCAGCCGGGGCCCCCAGGAGGAGCGGGTCTTGTCGCTGAGCCAGCCCACGATCGGGTCGTTGATGGCATCCCAGAGCCGGGCCGTCATCAGCACCAGCCCGGCCATCCAGGCCGGCAGCCCCGCCGCCGAGGTGTAGAAGATGAAGAGGTAGAAGCCGATCAGGGAGGCGGCCATGCCGGTGCCGGCGTCCCCCATGCCGTAGGCCAGGAGCACCCGGCGGCGCTCACCGGCGGGAAGGTCCGCCGTGTCCACCACACCCGACGGCAGGTGCGGCGCTGCCGGTGGCTGGATGGACGGCGTGGGGGTGGTCAAACCTGGAGGGGCTCCGGAGGTGGTCGTCGGGTTGTGGCCGTCCGGTGCAGGTCATAATGCTGCAGCCGGTTTTTGGGAACCCGTTCCGAAGAACCGGTCGCCAGTACCCCTGTACTGCTGCGGGCGTAGTTTAGTGGTAAAACCTCAGCCTTCCAAGCTGATGATGCGGGTTCGATTCCCGCCGCCCGCTTGCTCCTCCGCCGGAGCTGCCACCGCCCCCTCCCCAGGCTCCTCGAGCAGCGGAGTCGCCACCAGCAGCATCAGGCTGCGGCTCTCCAGGGGCGCCGTCGGCAGCAGCCAGGCATCGGCTTTCGCCGGCAGGTCATGGTCCCCCGGGATGGCCGTGTCGATGACCCGCCGCCAGCCGGCGGCCTGGGCCGGCAGCTGGAACTGCATCGGCTGGTAGTAGGCGTTCATGCCGCACCACAGCAGGGGGCCGAGGCTGGCGTCATGCAGGCTCCAGGCCAGGCAGTGGGACCAGCTGGCCCAGTCGGGCTTGCCCAGCTCAAGGCCGTGCCACTCCCGCCAGAGGGGCAGGCTGCCGGCGCCCCGGGACGGGCCGGCAGGGGCCGGGGCCAGGGGCAGCTCCTGGTTGAGCAGGGGGGCGAGCCGCTGGCGCAGCTGGATCAGGCGCCGCAGGAAGCGGCGCAGGGCCATGTCGCCGGGGTCCGGCTGCCAGTGCATCCACCCCAGCGGGTTGTTCTGGCACCAGGTGTTGTTGTTGCCGCCCTGGCTGCGGCGCACCTCATCGCCCATCAGCAGCATCGGCACCCCGGGAGCCAGCAGCAGGGTGGCCAGCAGGTTGCGCAGCTGCCGGTCCCGCAGGCCGTTGACGCCGGCATCGCTGCAGGGGCCCTCGACGCCGTGGTTCCAGCTGTTGTTGTGGTTGTCGCCGTCGCGGTCGTTCTCGCCGTTGGCCAGGTTGTGCTTGCGGTCGAAGCTGACCAGGTCCGCCAGGGTGAAGCCGTCGTGGGCGGTGAGGAAGTTGATCGTGCGCCCCACCGGAGAGGGCTGGCCGTTGAACAGATCCGGATTGCCTGACAGGCGCTGACTCAGGTTCCAGGTGGTGCGGTCGTCCCCCTTCCAGAAGCGGCGCACGTCGTCGCGGAAGCGGCCGTTCCAGCTGGCCACCCGCCGGGCCGGGAAGTCAGCCAGCCGGTAGAGGCCGCCGCAGTCCCAGGGTTCACTCACCACCTTCAGGTCGCTGAGATCCGGATCCGCCTCCATCTCCTCGAACAGGGGAGGCGCATCGAGGGGGGCCAGGCCCTCCCCCCGGGTCAGGGCGATGCCGAGGTCGAAGCGGAAGCCATCGATGCCCAGCTCCGTGCTCCAGCAGCGCAGGGACTCCAGGATCAGGCGCCGTACCAGGGGGCGGTTGGCGGCGATGGTGTTGCCGCAGCCGCTGACGTCGAGGTAGTCGCCCCGGGCGGTCTGGTGGTAGTAGAGGGCGTCGCCGAACCCCCGCCAGCTCAGGGTGGGCCCCTCCTGGTTGCCCTCGCTGGTGTGGTTGTAGACCACATCCAGGAGCACCTCCAGGCCGGCCTGGTGGCAGGCGGTGACCAGCTGGCGCACCTCGTGGCGCCCCTGCAGCGGGTCGCCGTCGACCAGGTAGGCCGGATGGGGCGCCATCCAGCTCACGGGGCTGTAGCCCCAGTGGTTGAACCGCCCGGCGGGGGCGTCCTGGGGGTCGAAGGCCATCACCGGCAGCAGCTCGATCGCCGTCACCCCCATCGCCTGCAGGTAGGGAAGGGTGTCGATCAGCCCCAGGAGGGTCCCCTGGCGTTCCGCCGCCACCGGGCAGCCCGCCCCGCGGGTGAAGCCGCCCACGTGCAGCTCGTAGATGACGCTCTTCTGCCAGGAATGGCGGGGCCGGGGGGCGGCGTCGAAGTCGAAGCGGTCCCGCTCGGTGACCACCCCCTTGAGGCAAGCGAAGGCGTTGGGGACGGCGCCGACGGCGGCGCCCCGCTGGTAGACGTCCCACCCGGTGATCGCCCTGGCGCAGGGATCGAGCAGCACCTTGGAGGGATTGAAGCCATGGCTGCCGGGCTGGATCGGGCCGAACACCCGGTAGCCGTAACAGCAGCCCATGCCGAGGCCTTCCACCTCCACGTGCCAGTGTTCACCGGAGCGGTGGCCGGGGTCGAGTTCGATCACCTCCAGGGGCTCCCGGGCGGAGCCGTCCGCGAAGATCAGCAGCTCGATGCGGGTGGCCAGGGGGGCCACCACGGAGAAATTGACGCCCCGGCGGGTGACGGAGGCCCCCAGTGGCCAGGGATGTCCGATCCGGGTCGCCGACAAATCACTGGCCTGGGTTGCGACCAGGCTACGCCGGGCCTCCGGAAGCTGCCGCCGGGGGTTCAATGGGGCGATGACCGCCACCCCAGCCTCCCTGCTGCCGTCCGAGGAGGGCCGCCCGCCCCTGCCGGTCCGGCCGGGGCTGTGGCTGTTCGCCCCCAGCCGGGAGAGCCAGGGGGGGAGTGCCTGGCTGCTGGAGGCCGCCGGCGCCGACCTGCTGATCGACTGCCCCGCCTACACCCGGGCCAACCTGCGGTTCCTGGCCGGCCGCCCCCGCCGGCGGAGTGCGGAGAGCGGTGCCCACGGGGCCTGGATCGTGCTCACGGGCCGCGGCGGCCACGGCCGCTGCCGCCGCCTGCAGCAGGCCCTGGGCTGGCCGGTGCTCGTCCAGGAACAGGAGGCCTACCTCCTGCCCGGTGTGGATCCGCTGCACACCTTCGCCGCCGAGCACCGGCTGGAGCCGGATGTGCGGCTGCTCTGGACGCCGGGGCCTTCCCCCGGTGCCTGCGTGGTGCAGGTCGCCCCGGCGGCGGGGGACGGCCGGGGCGGGCTGTTCTGCGGCCGGCTCCTGGTTCCGGTGGCGCCGGCCCGCGTCGCGCCCCTGCGGCAGCGGAGCACCTTCCATTGGGGGCGGCAGATGCGCAGCATCGAGCGCCTGCGCGGCTGGCTGCCGCCCGGCTCTCCCGGCTGGATCGCCAGCGGCGCCGGACTGGGGGCGCTGAGGGGGGAGAAGCTGGTGGAGCAGGGCGCCGCCCTGCTGGCGGCCCTGGATCTGGAGGCCCTCGCGCTCCAGCCGCCCCCGGGCGGCTGGAGATTGGCGCCCTTACCACGGAACGCCCCGCTGCGGACTCCATGGACCCCAAACCGCTGTCATGAGTGGACTTCTCCTGTTGCGGCCCTGCCGCAACACCCATACGATTGGCGCGCTGAACGCACCGGGCGGTCGGGGACTTCCGATTCGCCTCCATCACTCGACGTCCCGAACCCCGCCATCGCCACCTACCCGGAGGCTTCCCCCGAACAATGAACAAAGCTGATCTCGTCAACATCGTGGCTGCCCGCACGGAGCTCACCAAGACCGACGTCTCCCTCGTGGTCGATGCCGCCATCGAAACCATCGTCGATTCGGTGGTCGAGGGCAAGAAGGTGTCCATCCTCGGTTTCGGCTCCTTCGAGCCCCGTGAGCGGTCCGCCCGTCAGGGTCTGAATCCCAAGACCGGCGAGAAGATCAAGATCCCCGCCAAGCGCGTGCCCGCCTTCACCGCCGGCAAGCTCTTCAAGGACAAGGTCCAGGGCTGATCCCCAGCCGCCACGCTCCGGCCATGGCGGCGGCCGCAGGGGCGTCCGGACCTCCCCTGCGGCTGCCCCTCCATCTCCAGGAACGCCTCGCCTCGGGTCTGGACCTGCGGCGGCGGGGCTACCGGACACGTTTTGCCCCCTCCCCCACCGGCCCCCTCCATCGGGGCAACCTCCGCACCGCCCTGCTCGGCTGGCTCGAAGCCCGGCTGAGGGGTGGTGCCTGGCTGTTGCGCATCGATGACCTCGACGGGCCCCGCAACCGGCCGGGTGCCGAGGACGCAATCCTGGCGGACCTGCGCTGGCTGGGTCTGCCCTGGGATGGACCCGTGGCCCGCCAGAGCGCCCAGCGCGGCATCTACGCCACCGTTCTCTCCGCCCTGCGCCAGGCCGGGCGTCTCTACCCCTGCCGCTGCAGCCGGCGGCTGCTGGCCGATGTCTCCGCCCCCCACGGAGCGCTGGCGGTCTATCCGGGGTATTGCCGGAACCGCCCGCCCGACTGGGGCCCCCAGGCCGGGCGGCTGCCCAGCTGGCGACTGCGCCTGGAGCCCGGCGCCCTGCGCTGGCAGGAGCGCTGCGGGCCCGCTGGCGGCCAGGACGGCCCCGCCGCGGTGGGGGACGTGGTGCTGCGCCGGGCCGACGGGGTGGTGGCCTACCACCTGGCTACAGCTGTGGATGAGCTGCTGATGGGCATCAGCGAGGTGGTGCGGGGGGAGGATCTCTGGCCCTCGACCGGGGCCCAGGTGGCCGTGATGGCCGCCCTCGGCGCCGACCCGCCGGCCTATGCCCACGTGCCCCTGTGGCGGGATGGCCAGGGGGAGCGGCTGAGCAAGCGGGAGGGGGCCGAGGGGCTGGCCGGCCTGCGCCGCCGGGGCCTGGATGCCCCCGGGGTGATCGGGGAGCTGGCCGCCAGCCTCGGCCTGGTGCCGCCGGGCAGCCGGCTCAGTGCCCGGGAGCTGGCGGACCACCTGACCCTGGACGGCCTGGAGGATTGCCTGCGCCGGGAGAAGGGCTCGAATGCTTAAGGAAGATTTCGGGATCCAGGGGGTCTGGGCCAGGCACAGTGAGGAGATGAGAACAAACCCCTGCGAACCGGCCATGGCTGTCCCGGTTCCTGCCTCCGGATCGAAGGGCCCGTCCCTTGGTCAGAGCCGATGTCCCCAGTGCGGTGGCAGCGGTCTGCTGCGCATCGATGATCAGCGTTACCGCACCTGCCTCGACTGCCTTGGCCAGGGCCGCTCCCCGGCCATCGGGGGCGATGGGGTGGTCTTCCGAATGGTCACTTCGAGGTCCGTTTCTTCCGCCAGATGAAAAAGGCGGCGGTGGCCACAACCACGGCCAGGGGTGCCGCCGTGAGCAGCAGCAGGATCACGGCGGTCCAGTCGGTGTACATGGGTGTGTCTGTTGAAGCGGTGCCATCATCCCAGCAGATGCCCCCTCCGGTGATGGCCGACGCTCTGCAGTCCAGCGATGCTTCGCGGCCCTGCCGCGGACTCCGGGCGGGTTCCCTGGCCGGCCTCCTGCTGCTCGTCCTGGCGGGGGGAGGGGGCACGGCACTGGCGAATGTGCAGTTCGAGAATTGCGTCACCGCCGCCGATGGGTCGATCACCTGCGACACGGTGCCCACCGGCAACACGCTGATGAATGATGTGGACGCCCGCTACGGGCTGCTGCAGAACGCCAGTCCGGGCTGGAGTGAGTTCGAGCCCTACGAGGGGTACGACGACGACTTCGGCGGCAATGAGACATGAACCGCGGCGTCGGGGCCCCGTTGCAACGACATGTGGCGCTCCCTCGCGGCCAGCGGGTCCACTGGAGTAGTTCAGAGGGGTCACTCGCGGGGGTTGTGATGCATTGCTGGGCACCCGGGATCGATCCGGCCCGCCCCCTGGAATGCACCCAGGCGGAGCGCTACGTGCTGCAGCGTCTCTCGAATGGTTCCTACGTCTCCATCCGTCCCGACGACCAGGGCCTCGGAGATGTGAGCGAACCAACCTCGGCCTATCTGTTCCATACCCACGAGGCAGCCCAGCGTGCCGCCGGTGAACTCAATCGCCTGGGTGGTGACGACTTTGACGTGGTCAAGGTGGCGTGGCCCATCGCCCTGTGCTGAGCCGTTGCCTCCCGTCGCGGTGAGGGCCTCTGGATCTTGTCTCCCGAAGCCGCTTCAGGTTCCCGTTGGTTCGTGGCAACAATCGGCACGCCGCCCTCAGCAGAACGCCATGGGCAGAGCTTCATCGGCTGGTTTTCACAGCTGGGCTTATCGGCAGATCCTCCAATGACAACAAGCGACGAAAGCTTTATAGTGTGAGTCGAAAGGTCTTTTCTGCTTCCGATGCTCACCGGATCTGATCTCCTGGCCAAGGTCAAGGAACTGGGCGATGTCTCGAAATCCGATCTGGTGCGTGGTTGCGGCTACGTCAGCACCAAGAAGGACGGGGCAGAACGTCTGAATTTCACCGCCTTTTACGAGGCCCTGCTGGAAGCCAAGGGCGTCAGCCTGGGCGAAGGCGGTGGCAAGGGTGCCTCCAAAGGCGGTCGCAAACTCAGCTATGTGGCCACCGTGCAGGGCAACGGCAATCTTCTGGTGGGCAAGGCCTACACCGCCATGCTCGATCTGCAGCCCGGCGATGAATTCGAGATCAAGCTGGGCCGCAAGCAGATCCGCCTGATCCCTGCCGGATCCACCGACGACGACGACTGACCCGTTCAGCCCGGCCCGACGGGGGGCGTCCGTCTCCTCTGGCGCTCGCAGGCCACCAGGAATGCCGTCACCCGCTCGCCCCAGTTCACCACCACCAGCAGATTGCGGGGGGATCGGCTGAATCCCTGCTGGGACAGCACGGCGAATTGGTTGAGGTCGTCGTGGCTGACCAGCGGTCGCTCCCCCCGAAGGCTCCCCCAGGCGCCCAGGAACGCCTCCCCGTCGGTGGCACGGCATCGGGCATAGGCCTCGCCCACGTCGACCCCCTGGCGCCGCAGACGCACGAAGGCATCCAGATCCGGACCCAGATGTGGGATCCAGCGGCCCAGGTCCCCCACCGCCACCACCTGGCTTGCGGCCGGCACGGCCGTCCGCAGCATCAGGGCCGGCGTCGCCAGCGACCATGAGGTCGCCTCCAGCAGGCATTCGGCGGCCTGACTCAGGGCCCCGTGGTGGCTCTCCAGCAGAGCTTCATGGCGGGCGTTCAGATCAACCATGGCCGTTCAGGGATGCACGGGTGCGGCCACAGGACGCCGGGGCCAGGGAGGCCCGGCGACGGATGGCGGCCAACGGCGGTGTGGTGAAAAAAGCCGGTGATCGGATTTGAACCGACGACCTACTGATTACGAATCAGTTGCTCTACCCCTGAGCTACACCGGCATCGGCCAAGAAATTAGCATTCGTCGGAACACCATCCGCTGAGCCGCATTCCATGGGATCCGACCCGAACAGATCCCTGGATCCGGCCCTCCGCCAGCGCCTTCTCACGGAAGCGAGAACCCCCTGGCGGGGGCTCCGGCGGGCCCTGTGGTTCGCCCTGGTGGCGTCGGCCGGGCTTGGCCTGGCCACCATGGCCCTGCGGGCCTCCGCCGGCTCGGAGGTGGCCTCAGGGGATCTCCTCATCCAGGTCGGCGCCGTCGCCCTGTTCGGGGGCCTGCTCTGGTTCGACCGCAACCGCCTCGACGGCTGAGGGTTCGGGGGCTGGCGCCGCTGCTGCCGGTGGCGGCGCCGCCGGGGGGGTCGCCACCGGCTCGGCCAGCTTCAGGGGATCGGGCAGCAGCAGGGGCAGCCCCAGGCAGAGGCGCTGCTGCTCCAGTTCCTCCAGGCCGAGGGGACGGGTAGCGGCCACGACCGCTGGGCTGCGGGTCAGCAGCCACAGGGACTGGATCAGCTGCTGCCACTGCCACAGCATCACCAGCAGCACCAGGGCCGCCAGCAGCAGGGCCACCAGGCGCGGGCAGGAGGCGAAGGGGGTGAGGGGCGCGGCCACGGCGGCCTGGCGATCGATCCACCACAGCAGGGGCAGGGCAAGGGTGGCGCCGCCGGCGGTGGCCAGGGCCAGCCCAGGGGCCACCTGCAGCCGGCTGAGCCGCCGCTGCAGTTCCCGGCGACCCCGCAGCGGGGTCTGCAGCAGCAGCAGCGACCAGACATCGGCGGGTCGGCGCACCAGCAGCACCGCAGGGGCCAGGGCACCGATGGCCCAGCAGAGCAGCCGCTCCAGACCCGGCAGGGGGCCCGGGTCGCTGCCGGCGAGCACCAGCAGCAGCAGCAGCGCCTCGAGCGGCAGGACCCCGAGGGCGATCAGCTGGAGCCAGAGCAGCGGCTCGCTGCGGGGCGTCACGGGATCAGGTGCTGAGGGTCCGGCGCTGGGTGACCAGCTTGAAGGCCTCGACCCGATCCTTGTCCTGCCAGCCGGTGAACCGGTCGCAGCCGATGCCGCACTCGAAGCCGGTGGCCACCTCCTTGACGTCGTCCTTGTTGCGCCGCAGGGAATCGAGGTCGCCTTCGTAGACGAGCTCCTTGCCGCGATGGACACGGATGCGGCAGTTGCGCTGCAGCTTGCCGCTGGTGACATAACAGCCGGCCACGGCGCTCTTGCCGATCGTGAACACGGCCCGCACCTCCGCCTCGCCCAGGCTCTCCTC
This sequence comes from Cyanobium sp. Candia 9D4, assembly GCF_024346155.1. Taxonomy (NCBI): domain Bacteria; kingdom Bacillati; phylum Cyanobacteriota; class Cyanophyceae; order Synechococcales; family Prochlorococcaceae; genus Cyanobium; species Cyanobium sp. Candia 9D4. Next base: position 31,872 of record NZ_JAGQCK010000004.1, read on the forward strand.
CACCATCTCGGGCTCCAGCAGGCCCTCCATGGCCATCTGGATGTCCTCGAGCAGCTTGTAGATGACGTCGTAATCGCGCACGTCCACGCCGGTGGCATCGGCGGCGCGCTTGGCACCGGAGGCCATCGAGGTGTTGAAGCCCACGATCACGGCGCCCGACGCGGCCGCCAGGTCGACGTCCGTTTCGGTGATCTCGCCCGGTGCCGAGAGCAGCACCCGCACCTGAACCTCCTCCTGGGGCAGTTGCTCGAGGGACCCGAGGATCGCCTCGACGCTGCCCTGCACATCGGCCTTGAGGATCAGGTTGAGCTCCTTGAGCTCGCCTTCGCTGGCCTGGCCCGACATCGAGGCCAGGGACACCCGCCGGGAGGCCATCTGCTGGGCCAGGCGGGTGGCCCGGGCCTCGGTGGCCCGGTCGCCGACCACCGCCCGGGCGCTCTTCTCATCGGCGTAGACCTCGAACTCGTCGCCGGCCGTGGGCACCTCGCTGAAGCCCAGGGCCTCCACGGCGCTCGACGGGCCGGCCTGCTTCACCCGCTTGCCGGTGTCGTCGACCATGGCCCGCACCTTGCCGAGGATCGGACCGGCCGCCAGCACGTCGCCGGCCTTGAGGGTGCCGTTCTGGATCAGCAGGGTGGCCACCGGACCCTTGGCCTTGTCGAGGTGGGCCTCGATCACCGTGCCGCGGGCCATCCGGTCGGGGTTGGCCTGCAGGTCCTCCACTTCGGTGACCAGCAGGATCATCTCCAGCAGCTTGTCGATGTTCTCCCCCTTGATGGCGCTCACGGGGACCATGACGGTGTTGCCGCCCCAGTCCTCGGCCACCAGGTCGAGGCCGGAGAGCTCCTGCTTGACCCGGTCGGGCTGGGCCCCTTCCTTGTCGATCTTGTTGATCGCCACCACGATCGGCACCTCGGCGGCGCGGGCGTGGCTGATCGCCTCCAGGGTCTGGGGGCGGACGCCGTCGTCGGCGGCCACCACCAGCACCGCCACGTCGGTGACCTTGGTGCCGCGGGCCCGCATGGCGGTGAACGCCTCGTGGCCCGGGGTGTCCAGGAAGGTGATCTTGCGGTGCTCGTCGCCGTGGGGCACGTCGACCTGGTAGGCACCGATGTGCTGGGTGATGCCGCCGGCTTCCCCGGCCGCCACGCGGGTCTTGCGGATGGCGTCGAGCAGGCTCGTCTTGCCGTGGTCGACGTGGCCCATCACGGTCACCACGGGCGGGCGCCGGATCAGGTGGGCCCTGTCGCTCTCCTCGATCATCTCCACGGTCTTCTTGGCCGCGGCCTCGACGTCGTCTTCGAGGACGGGCACGCCGAACTCCTCGGCCACCGTCTCGATCGTGTGCAGGTCGAGGGTCTGGGTGACGGTGGCGCTGATCCCCTTGAAGAAGAGGGATTTGATGATCTCGGAGCTCTCCACCCCAAGGCGGTCGGCCAGCTCCTGCACCGTGAGGTTGCCCTCCGGCACGATCAGCATCTCGGGCCGCTGGGCCTTGGCCTCGCGGGAGGCCCGCAGCTCCATGGCGCGGCGCCGCTGACGCTGGCGGGTGGTCTCCTTCTTGCGTTTGCGCACCGCCACGGTGGGCTTGGCCGCGGTGCCGGGAGCGGAGCGGGGCTTGGCCGGCCGCGCCAGGCTGGCCTGGAGCACCATGGCCTCCTGCTCGCCGGCGTAGCCGCCGGTCTCGGCGGTGAGGGCATCATCGTTCTCGCCGATGATGTGCACCTTCTGGCGCTGCTTCTGGGGCGTGCGGCTGCGCAGGGCCTCGAGCTTGGCGCTGTCGTCCCAGTCGGGGCGCCGGGCGCCGGGGGCGCGGGCGCCGGCCGGGGTGGGCGGGCGGAAGCCGGGGCGGCGGGGGGCTGCCGGCGGGGTGGCGGTGGGGCGCGTCACGCCTTCGGTCTCACCACCGGCCTCGCTGCTGCCTTCGCTGCGGTCGGGACGGCGCGGCGGCGGTGCGGTGGGGCGACCGGTGGGCTTCTGGAGCTGCATCAGCTCGCCGGGGGCCATCGGCTTGCGCATCCCCGCGGGGATGCCCGGGCGGCCGGGGGCCGCCGGACGGCCCGCCGACGAGGTGCCGGGGCCGGCCGAGTCGCGGCGGATCGGCTTGCCGACCAGTTCCAGCGGGGTGGGGCCGGGCCGGCCCGGGGCCGAGCCGGCCCGGGCGCCGGCGCTGCCGGGCCGGATCGGGGCGGGAGCTCCGGGTCGCTGGGGTCGGGCCGAGGGAGGGGCGGGCCGGCTGCTGGTGGGGCCGCCCTGGCCGGGCTGGGGACGGCCGACGAGCTGGGGCCTGGTGGCGGGCGGCCGGGTGGGCGTGCCGGCTTGGGCGGGCCGTGCCGGGGCCGGGGCACCGGGACGCTGGGGCGAACCGACCCGGACCGGGGGCTGGGAGGCACGGTTCACCGGGGCCGGACCGGTTGGCTTGGGTGCCGCCAGGGGTTTGGTCGGCGGGGCCGCGGCGGCCGGTCGGGCAGGGGCCGCGGGCGCAGGACGGGCCGGGGCGCCGGGGGCGGCCGGCTTCGCCGTGGGGGTGGCGGCCGGTGCAGCGGCGGCGGCGGGTTTGCCCACGATCGTGGGCGGCCGGCCGGCCGGTTTGCCGGCTTCGACGGGTCGCGGACGCGCCGGCACCGGGGCCGGCGCCCCGGCGGGTCTGGGCCGTGCCGCCGGGGGCTCGGGCCGGGCCGGAGCTGGGGCCGAGGCCGCCGCCACGGGGCGGGGGGCGGGGGGACGGCTGGCGGGGGGAGCCGGCGGAGCGGCGGCGGCCGGAGCGACCGGCGCCGCTCCGCTGCGGGGGCTGCTCACCGGAGCCGGAGCGGCCTTCTTGACCGCCAGGATCGCCTTGGCGGGGGGCGCCGGCGCCGCCGGTTCGGGCCGGGTGGGCGATTCGGGGCGTGCGGGGGTCGGGCTGGCGACGTTCACACCGATCAGCGAACGGATCCTGGAGGCCTCGTCATCACTGATGGAACTGCTGTGGCTCTTCGCCGCAATGGAGAGCTTCTCGGCGGCATCGAGCACGTCCTTGTTGTCCAGGCCCAGGTCCTTTGACAGCTCGTAGATTCTCACTTTGCCGCTGCTGGTCATTCAGAAAGGTCTCCGTACGGTGGGGCCGAAAGGGCCCCGGGGCCGCACGCACGTGGCGACCATGGTTCATCTTGCCTCAGAGGTCGCGGGGGCGATCGCTCGAGACGTGCCTCGAGGCTGGCGAGGATGGTGTCGCTGACGGCGCAGCGCAGGCCGCGCTGGAGGCGGCGACGACGGCGGGCTTCCTCCAGGCAGCTCGGTTGCGGGCACAGATAGGCCGATCGGCCCATGCCCCCGTCCAGGCTCACCGTCCCGTCGGCCTGGCGCACCACACGCCAGAGCTGGGTGCGGTCGCACAGGCGGCGGCAGGATACGCAGCGCCGCAGCACCGGCCGCCCGGCGGGCGACGTCACCGGACGTCCTCACCAGGGGCCTCTTCGGGGGCCTCCTCGAGCGGGGGCTCCAGCTGATCGTCGGCTTCGGCTTCGGCTGGGGCGACCTCCCCGCCGTCCTCCTCGCCATCACTCTCCCCATCGATCTCCTCGTCCTCCGGCAGGGGGTAGAGCTCCCGCAGACGGGCGTCCTCCTCGGCGCGGGTGGCCTGTTCGGCCTGCAGCCGGGCCTCGGCCTCGGCCTGCAGGGCCTCCTCCTCCTGCCGCTGGGCGATCAGGGCCGCCACCGTCTGGTCCTCGCTGACCTGGTCGTACTCCTGGGCGTTCTTGATGTCGATCTTCCAGCCGGTGAGCCTGGCGGCCAGGCGCACGTTCTGGCCCTCCCGGCCGATGGCCAGGCTGAGCTGGTCGGGGGGGACGAGCACGTGGGCGTGGTGCCCTTCGGGGTCCACCAGGCGGACCATCTCCACCCGCGCCGGGCTGAGGGAGTTGGCCAGATACTGGGCCGGATCCGGCGACCAGCGGATCACGTCGATCTTCTCGCCCCGCAGTTCATTCACCACCTGCTGGATGCGGGAGCCGCGGGCGCCGATGCAGGCCCCCACCGGATCCACTTCCCGCTCCACGCTGTCGACCGCCACCTTGGTGCGGGGGCCGACGGCGCGGGAGGGCGGATTGGCTTCCCTGGCCACGGCGACGATCCGCACCGAGCCCTCCTGGATCTCGGGCACCTCGTTCTCGAACAGGTAGACCACCAGGCCCGCATTGGCCCGGGAGACGAACAGCTGGGGGCCGCGCCTGGGCACCTCACTCACCTCCTTGAGGAACACCTTGAAGGTGGCATTGGCGCGGTAGTTGTCGTTGGGCAGCTGGTCGCGGCGGGGCAGTTCCGCCTCCACCTCCGGCCGGCCCAGGCCACTGCTGACGGCCATGATCACGCTCTGGCGCTCGAAACGGATCACCCGGGCGGTGAGCACCGGATCCTCCAGGTCGGCGAATTCCTCCTGGATCATGCGGCGCTGCTGGTCCCGCAGTTTCTGGGCCAGCACCTGCTTGGTGGTGGCGGCGGCCATGCGGCCGAAGTCGTCCTTCTCCGGGGTCACATCCAGCACCACCGTGTCGCCGATCTGGGCGTCCTCCGCCACCTGGCGCACCTCTTCGATGGCGATCTGGTGGTCGTCGCTCTCCACCTCCTCAACGATGATCTTGCTGGCCAGCACCCGATAGCCCTCCTCCTCCAGATCGAGCGCCACGTCGAAGTTGCTGAAGTAGTCCTCTTCGAAGGGGTCCTCGCTGATGCCCAGGTAAAGGGTGCGGCGATAACGCTCGTAGCCCTTCAGCAGCGCCTCCCGCAGGGCCGCCTCCACCACCTGGGGAGCCAGCTTCTTCTCGTCGCTGATGTCCTCGATCAGGTTGTTGAGACCGGGGAGCAGAACCAGGGCCATGGACTCGGGGGCGTGGGGGCAGGTAGGGAACGGGGGGTGAACCGGAGCGGTTCAGGAATCGGGAGGCGCCTGGGTGAGCCGCACCCGCAGTACGTCGTCGCGGGGAATGCGCAGGATGCGGCCGCGCTCGTTGAGCTGCACCACCTCGGCATCGCGGCCGAGCAGGAGGCCCATTCGCCGCACTTCTGCACCGTCGGCGTCCCGGCGGAGCACCTCCACCGGAAAGCCCCGGAAGCTGACGAAATCCCGGTCGGAGTGGAGATCCTCCCCGATGCCGGGGCTGCTCACCTCCAGCACGTAGGCCATCGTCAGCAGGCCGGAGGCCTCGATGGCCTCGGCGAGGGGACCGCTCACGGCGGCGCACTCATCGAGGTTGACATCGGTGCCATCGGCCCGCTGCACCCGCACGACGACCGTCAGGGGGATGCGGTGGGCCAGCATCTCGACGGACTGCACCTCAAGGTGCGCCGCAGCGACCACCGGCCGCGCCAGCGTCTCCAGGTCGTCAGTGAGGGGATGGGGCAAGGACGGGCGGCGTGGGGAGAGGACTCCCGCTGGCGGGATGGCCCGCCGCGCGCTGCAGTGTTCACTGCCCCCAACCGCCCGGCTTCCACCCCTCAGGGGAAAGGCCATGCGGAACAAGGGTGAGCCCCGGCGGGCACGTCGTCACCCTAGAGGATTGGCCTCCGGCGGGCTGGGCATCTCCAGCATCGGGGCTTCCGCGTAGTAGTCGTTGGCGGTGACCTCACCCCGCAGGCTGAGGTCCTGATTGAGGCACTGGCCGCACTGCTCCGGTGTGCGCAGGTACTGACACACCCGGGCCCAGAGCTTGGCGCGGCTGCCCGGTGCCCCCTGGCTGAAGTGGACCAGGTCGTTGCCTCCGGCCATCCCCTGGATCTCCACCTTGCAGAGGGTGCAGCGCTGCCGCGTGCCGGGGGGGATCGGGGCCATGGCCTCGGGGAGGACTGGGGGCAAAGTTAAGCCGATTCAGGTCGAGCGGTCCCGCTCCAGGCCGGCCGGAGCCGTCTCCGATGCGAATTCTTCAACTCAGCGATCCCCATCTGCTCGCCGATCCCGATGGTCGCTGCCACGGCCGGCCGGCGCTGGCCCTGCTCCGCCACGGGCTCCACGAGGCCCTGGGCCAGCTGCGCAGCGCCGGGGAGAGCCCCGATCTGGTGCTGATCAGCGGCGATCTCTGCGATGACGAGAGCTGGGGCGGTTACGCCCGCCTCGGGGACCTGCTGCAGGAGATCCCGCTGCCGGTGGCCCTGCTGGCGGGCAACCACGACCACCCGGCCCTGCTGCGGGCCGCCCTGGGGCGCCGCGCCGTGGTCGCCCCGGCCCTGATCCGCTGCGGCAACGGCCAACTGCTGCTGCTCGACAGCCACCGCAGCGGCGACACCGCCGGTGAACTGGGCCCGACCCAGCTGGCCTGGGCGCGGCGCCAGCTGGCCGCCGGATCGGCGGATGGCGAGCTCCCCCTAGTGGTGGCGGTGCACCATCCGCCGCTGCCGATCGGCGATGCCACCATGGACGCGATCCGGCTGCGGGACGGCGAAGCCCTGCTGGATCTGCTGCGGCCGCCGGTCGCCCTGCGGGGCCTGGTCTGCGGCCACATCCACCAGCACTGGCAGGCGGGGCTCCCGGGGAGGCCGGCGGTGCCCCTGTTGGGCTGTCCCTCCACCCTGCGCAGCTTCGGGCCGGTGCAGCCCTGCCCCCTGGGCCGCTCGTCCGACCCCGGCGGGCGCTGGTTGGCGCTGGGGTCGGACGGCGTGCTGCGGCAGCGGTTGCTGCGCTGGGCACCGGTCGACGGTCCTAGCCTCCCCTGATGCAACGCCCCTTCCCCCTGTCTTCCCTGATCCGGCGGCTGCAGGGCCTGATGGCGGTGGCCCTGCTGCTGGCGTTCGCGGCCCTTCCCCTGCCGGCGGCCGCGCTCGAGGAGGCCCCCCCGGCCCTGACCCCCCACAGCTTCGTGGCCGACGCCGCCCGGCGGGTGGGACCGGCAGTGGTGCGGATCGACACCGAGCGCAACGTGGCCCGGCCCCCGTTCGATCCGGCCCTGCTGGATCCCCTGCTGCGGGATCTGTTCGGCGATCCCTCCGGCAGCACGCGGGAGCGCGGCCAGGGCTCGGGGGTGGTGATCGATGGGCGCCGCGCCCTGGTGCTCACCAACGCCCATGTGGTGGAGAGCGTCGACCGGGTCACCGTCACCCTGGCCGATGGCCGCCAGCTGGACGGCACCGTGGTGGGCACCGACCCGGTGACCGACCTGGCGGTGGTGCACGTCAGCGGCAAAGCACCCCTGAGCGCCGCTCCCCTGGGGGATTCCGAAGCCCTGGAGGTGGGCGACTGGGCCATCGCCCTGGGCAGCCCCTATGGCCTCGAGCGCACGGTCACCCTGGGCATCGTCAGCAGCCTGCATCGCGACATCAACAGCCTCGGCTTCGCCGACAAGCGCCTCGACCTGATCCAGACGGACGCGGCCATCAACCCGGGCAACTCCGGTGGTCCCCTGATCAACGCCGCCGGTGAGGTGATCGGCATCAACACCCTGGTGCGCTCGGGGCCCGGCGCCGGGCTGGGCTTCGCCATCCCCATCAACCTGGCCCGGAAGGTGGCCGACCAGCTCGGGGACGGCGGCACGGTGGTCCACCCCTACCTGGGCCTCCAGCTGGTGCCGCTCACGGCCCGCATGGCCCGTGACAACAACCGGGATCCCGATGCCCTGCTGCAGCTCCCCGAGCGGGATGGCGCCCTGGTGCAGCGGGTGCTGCCGGAAAGTCCGGCGGAGGCGGCCGGGCTCCATCGCGGCGACCTGGTGGTGGCCATCGCCGACCAGCCGGTGAACACCCCCTCGGCCCTGCTCCAGCAGGTGGAACGGGCCGAAGTGGGCCAGCCCCTGCCGCTGAAGGTGGTGCGGGGCCAGCGGGAGCTGCAGCTCTCGATCCGGCCGGCGGCCCTGCCCCAGGCGGGGTAGGGCCCCGGGGGGGGCCAGGACGGTCCCCCTTGCTACGGTCTGCGCCATTTCCGGCAGACCCCATGTCCGATCTCCAGGACCGCATGAAGGAGGCCGTGGCCACGGCGGCGGTGGACCAGATCCGTGACGGCATGGTGGTGGGGCTGGGCTCGGGCTCCACGGCGGCGCTGATGATCCGGGCCCTCGGCCACAAGCTCCAGCAGGGTGAGCTCAGCGGCATCGTCGGGGTCACCACCTCCTTCCAGGGGGAGGTGCTGGCCGCCGAGCTGGGCATTCCCCTGCAGACGCTGAACGCCGTGCAGCGCATCGATCTGGCCATCGACGGCGCCGATGAGGTGGACCCCGGCTTCCAGCTGATCAAGGGGGGCGGGGCCTGCCACGTGCAGGAGAAGCTGGTGGCCCGCCGGGCCGACCGCTTCGTGGTGGTGGTGGATGCCACCAAGCTGGTGGAACGCCTCAACCTGGGCTTCCTGCTGCCGGTGGAGGTGCTGCCCGGGGCCTGGCGCCAGGTGCGCGATGAACTCACGGCCATGGGCAGCCGCGTGGAGCTGCGCATGGCCGTGCGCAAGGCCGGTCCGGTCGTCACCGACCAGGGCAATCTGGTGCTGGATGTGGCCTTCGACGGGGGCATCGGCGACCCGGCCGCCCTGGAGGCGACGATCAACAACATCCCTGGTGTGCTTGAGAACGGCCTGTTCGTGAACCTGGCCGACCAGGTGCTGGTGGGTGAGGTCGTGGACGGTGCGGCCGGGGTGCGCGACCTGGCGAGGCGCTGAGCTGCTCTGCTGGGCTACCCGCCGCCTGGCCCCCAGAATGGGGGGATCCTCTGTGGGCTGGGGAAACGGTGCCCCACGGCGACCTCAGCAAGCTGCTGCTCCAGCTGCTGGCGCAGACGGCTGAGGCGTTCATCGTCGAGCCCACGAGTGAACTGGACGCCACCATTGATCGCACCCTGGCGTCCATCGGCGGCCTGTTCGACGTGGATCGGGCCTATGTGTTCTCCCTGACGCGCTATCCGGGATTCGCCAGCAACACCCATGAGTGGTGCGCGCCGGGGGTGGAACCGCAGATGCACCAGCTCCAGCACGTGTCGGAGGTGTCCATCGGCTGGTTGATGGGGGAAATGCGGTCCGGGCGGGCGGTCAATCTCGAGTCGCTGCTCGATCTCCCCGCTGGGGCCGATGCCGAGCGGGCCCATCTCAGCGCCCAGGGCATCCAGTCCCTGCTGGTCCTCCCCCTGGTGCGGCGGGGCCAGTTGGAGGGGTTCGCGGGCTTCGACCACATCCGCGGCTGCCGCCGCTGGAGCGACCAGGAGGTGGCGGTGCTCTCCATCGTGGTGAGCGGCTTCGCCCAGGGATTCGAACGGCGGCTGATTGACGAGCAATTGCGTCAATTGGCCTACGAGGATCCGCTCACCCGCCTGCCCAATCGCTCCCTGCTGAGTCAGCGTCTGGGCGAGGAGCTGGAGCGGGCCAGGCGCAACGGCACCCACCTGGCGGTGGGCTACCTCGACCTCGACAACTTCAAGCCCGTCAACGACAGCCACGGCCATGCCGTGGGCGACGAGCTGCTGGTGGCTGTGGCCGAGCGCCTCTGCCGTTGCCTGCGACCGGGCGACACGGTGGGCCGGCTGGGCGGGGACGAATTCGTGGTGATCCTGCCCGGCCTCAGCAGCCTGGCCGAGCTGGAATCGCTGGGTGAACGGCTGCTCAGCGCCGTGGCCCAGCCCACCCACCTTGGCGAGACGCTCTGCGTGGCCTTGAGCACCAGCATCGGCTTCCGGCTGGTGCCCCCCGACGATGCCGATCCGGATACCCTGCTGCGCCAGGCCGACCAGGCCATGTACGCCGCCAAACGGGCTGGCCCGGGGCGGATGCACCACTTCGACGTGGAGCTGGAACGGCGCCAGTCGCTGCAGCGCTCCCGGCTGGAGAGGGTGCGCCAGGCCATCGAGGCGCAGCAGCTGCGCCTGTTCGTGCAGCCGGTGATCGACCTGGCCACCGGGCAGCTGCGCTTCGCCGAAGCCCTGGTGCGTTGGCAGCACCCCCAGCAGGGCTTGCTGGCGCCGGAGGCCTGGCTGGGCTGGATCGAGGATCAACCGGAGATCACCCGCCTCGGTGACTGGGTGCTGGAGCAGGCCCTGCGCCACTGCTCGGCCTGGATGCGGGCCGGGCCCTGTGTGGCCGTGAGCGTCAACATGTCGGCCCGGGAGCTGCGCGATCCAGGCTTCGCGGAGCGGATCCGCGCGGCCCTGGCCCTCCATCCCGAACTGCCCGGCTCGGCCCTGAGGCTGGAGGTGCTGGAAACCGCCGCCCTGGAGGATCTGGAGCTGGTGGCCCAGAACATCGCCCGCTGCCGCGATCTGGGTGTGAGCTTTGCCCTCGACGACTTCGGCACCGGCTACTCCTCGCTCACCTACCTGCGGAGGCTGCCGATCGCCACGATCAAGATCGACCGCTCGTTCGTGGCCAGGATGCTGGTGGATCCGGCCGATCGGGCCATCGTCAAGGCCGTGGTGGATCTGGCCCACGCCTTTGGCCGCACCTGCGTGGCCGAAGGCGTGGAGACGGCGGAGCACCTGCAGGTGCTGCGGGCGATGGGCTGTGAGCTGGCCCAGGGATTCGCCATCGCCCGGCCGATGCCGGCGGAGGACCTGCCCGGCTGGTCTCTCCCGTCCGCCGCAGGCGGATGAGGGCCACTGCGCTCAGCTGTCGGGGGTCCCGAGCCGCTGGCGCACCGATTCCGCGTGGCTGTGCAGTCCCTCGCTCTCGGCCAGGGTGACCACGGCCGGCCCGGTGGCCTCCAGGGCCGCCCGGTTGAAGTGGATCAGGCTGGTGTGGCGCAGGAAGGTCTCGACGCTGAGGGCGCCGGCGAAGCGGGCGGTGCCGGAGGTGGGCAGGGTGTGGTTGGGGCCGGCCAGGTAGTCACCCACCGCCTCGGGCGACCAGGGGCCGAGGAAGATGGCGCCGGCATGGGTGATCCGGTCCGCCAGGGATTCGGGATCGGCCACCAGCAGCTCGAGGTGCTCCGGGGCGAACCGGTCGCTGAGGGCCGCCGCTTTGGCCAGGTCGTCGCAGACCACGATCAGCCCCCAGTCGTTGAGGGCCTGCAGGGTGATGGCGGCCCGCGGGTGCCGCTCCAGCTGGGCTTCGATGGCGGCCGGCACGGCGGCGGCCAGCGCCTCGCTGGTGGTGATCAGGATCGCCGCGGCGAGGGGATCGTGCTCCGCCTGGGCCATCAGGTCGGCGGCCACCTGGGCGGGCCGGGCGGTGAGGTCGGCGATCACCAGCACCTCGCTGGGGCCGGCCAGGGAGTCGATGCCCACCGTTCCGTAGACCGCCTTCTTGGCCAGGGTCACGTAGAGGTTGCCGGGGCCGCTGATCACATCGACGGCCGGGACCGTTTCGGTGCCGTAGGCCAGGGCCGCGATCGCCTGGGCGCCCCCCACCCGGAACACCTCCTCCACCCCGGCCCGGTGGGCGGCGGCCAGCACGGTGGCATTGGGCTCGCCGCCGGGGCCGGGCGGGGTGACCATCACCAGCCGCTCCACGCCCGCCACCCGGGCGGGAATCGCATTCATCAGCACCGTGCTCGGGTAGGAGGCCCGGCCACCGGGGACGTAGATCCCCGCCCGCTGCACCGGGCGCCAGCGGCGCCCCAGCCGCTCGCCATGGGGGCCGGTCACGGCCAGATCCTCCGGCATCTGGCGGCGGTGGAACGCCAGGATCCGGTCGTGGGCCAGGTCCAGGGCCCGGCGCAGGGGTTCGGGGCAGTCGTGCCAGGCCTGGGCCAGCCGCTCGGGGGGCACCCGCAGGGGATCGGGCCGCAGGCCGTCAAAGCGTTCGCTGAAGTCGAGCAGGGCCGCGTCGCCGCGCTGGCGCACCTCGGCCAGGATCGCCGCCACCCGCGCCTCCTCCTCGCGCATGCGGCCGCCCTCGGTGCGGGCGGCGATCGCTTCGAGCCGTTCGCCGGCCCGCGCGCCGTCCCGCAGGCAGGTGATCCGCAGCGCCGGCCGTTCCCCGCCGGCGTCAAGGCTGGCGGCAGGGGCGGCGGCAGGGGCGGCGGCAGGGACGGGGGTGCTGCCGGCAGGGCTGCTGCCGGTTGGGGTGGAAGCGACCACGGGACGGTGCCGGAGGCGATGGGCTGCGCCGACGCTAGGGCCTGGAACCGGCCAGGGCCTACGGGGTAGGATCCGCGTTTGCTGAGTCAGCGCCCCTACGCCTGTGGCCAATAACAAGTCTTCGAAGAAGCGCATCGAGATTGCCGAACGCAATCGCCTGCGCAACCGCACCTACAAGTCCGCCCTGCGCACCCTGATGAAGCGCTGCCTCACCGCCTGCAGCGCCTACGGCCAGCAGCCGGGCGAGGAGGCCAGGGCTGCCGTCCAGTCCAGCATGAACGCCGCCTTCAGCAAGATCGACAAGGCCGTGAAGGTGGGCGTGGTGCACCGCAACACCGGCGCCAACCAGAAGTCCCGCCTCAGCGTGGCGGTGAAGCAGGTGCTCGAGCCCACCGCCGCCGGCAGCACCGGCGCCTGACGCCCCCCATGGCCGTGAGCCCCGAGGCCGCCCCACCCCTGGTCGACAGCCACTGCCACATCGTGTTCCGCAATTTCGAGGCGGATCTCGATGCCGTGGCCGACCGCTGGCGTGAGGCCGGGGTGAAGGCCCTGGTCCATGCCTGCGTGGAGCCGGCGGAGATTCCGGCGATCCGGGCCCTGGCTGATCGCTTCCCCGAACTGCGCTATGCCGTCGGGGTCCATCCCCTCGACACTCAGCACTGGCACGGCGACACCGCCGCCACGCTCGAGACGGCGGCCCGCGCCGACGACCGGGTGGTGGCGATCGGCGAGCTGGGCCTCGACCTGTTCAAGGCGACCAACCTCGACGAGCAGCTGGCTGCCCTGGGGCCCCAGCTGGATCTGGCGGTGACCCTGGATCTGCCGGTGATCATCCACTGCCGGGACGCGGCCGAACCGATGCTCGCCGAGCTGCGCCGGCGCGAGCGTGAGGGCCGCTGCCCCCGTGGCGTCATGCACTGCTGGGGGGGCACCCCCGAGGAGATGGCCGGCTTCCTTGAGCTCGGCCTGTTCATCAGCTTCAGCGGCACGGTCACCTTCCCCAGGGCCGAGCCCATCCACGCCTGCGCCCGGCTGGTGCCGGCCGACCGCTACCTCGTCGAGACCGACTGCCCCTTCCTGGCGCCGGTGCCCCGCCGCGGCAAGCGCAACGAGCCGGCCTACGTGGCTTCGGTGGCGGCCCGGGTGGCCGAGCTCCGTGGCGAGACGCTCGCAGAGGTGGCGGCGACGACCACCGCCAACGCGGCGCGTCTTTTCCGGCTGCCCCTCCAGGTTGTATGATGTCTTATTGGCCTGGAAGCGGAAGCGCTCCTTTTGTCTAAGACGGCATCAATTGAGTCGGCAAACCCGCAGCGAGCCCTGTAAGCGCCCCCGCCGGATCGTTCGTCCCTGCTTCAGGGGCGGTCGGTTCGGCTGAGCGCCTGTTGGCATGGCCCGTCCCCCCGGGCAGCCCAGGCAGGTCACGCCGCGATCCCCTTCCTTACCCCGTCCAGGTCCGCCCCACCCCCCTCGTTCCTGCAGGTTCACCGCATGAGCAGCGCGATCCAGGTCGCCAAGACCGTCACTTACCTTCCCGATCTCGTGGAGGTACAGCGGGCGAGCTTCAAATGGTTCCTGGAGAAGGGCCTGATCGAGGAGCTGGACAGCTTCTCCCCGATCACCGACTACACCGGCAAGCTGGAGCTGCACTTCATCGGCGACCAGTATCGCCTGAAACGCCCCCGCCACGACGTCGAAGAGGCCAAGCGTCGCGATGCGACCTTCGCATCCCAGATGTACGTCACCTGCCGCCTGGTCAACAAGGAGACCGGCGAGATCAAGGAGCAGGAGGTCTTCATCGGGGAACTTCCCCTGATGACCGAGCGCGGCACCTTCATCATCAACGGCGCTGAGCGGGTGATCGTCAACCAGATCGTCCGCAGCCCCGGCGTCTACTTCAAGGACGAGCAGGACAAGAACGGCCGCAAGACCTTCAACGCCAGCCTGATCCCCAACCGGGGCGCCTGGCTCAAGTTCGAGACCGACAAGAACGACCTGCTGCACGTTCGCGTCGACAAGACCCGCAAGATCAACGCCCACGTGCTGATGCGGGCCATCGGCCTGTCCGACAACGACGTGCTCGACAAGCTGCGGCACCCGGAGTATTACCAGAAGTCGATCGAGGCCTCCAACGAGGAGGGCATCTCCTCGGAAGACCAGGCCCTGCTGGAGCTCTACAAGAAGCTGCGCCCCGGTGAGCCCCCCTCGGTGAGCGGCGGCCAGCAGCTGCTGCACAGCCGCTTCTTCGATCCCAAGCGCTACGACCTGGGCCGGGTGGGCCGCTACAAGATCAACAAGAAGCTGCGTCTCACCATCCCCGATGCGGTGCGCACCCTCACCGCCGAGGACGTGCTCTCCACGATCGACTACCTGATCAACCTGGAGCTCGACGTGGGCGGCGCCTGCCTCGACGACATCGACCACCTGGGCAACCGCCGGGTGCGTTCGGTGGGTGAGCTGCTGCAGAACCAGGTGCGCGTGGGCCTCAACCGCCTGGAGCGGATCATCAAGGAACGGATGACCGTCGGCGAAACCGAATCGCTCACCCCCGCCCAGCTGGTGAACCCCAAGCCCCTGGTGGCGGCGGTCAAGGAGTTCTTCGGCTCCAGCCAGCTGAGCCAGTTCATGGACCAGACCAATCCCCTGGCCGAGCTGACCCACAAGCGCCGCATCAGCGCCCTCGGCCCCGGCGGTCTCACCCGGGAGCGGGCCGGCTTCGCCGTGCGCGACATCCACCCCTCCCACTACGGCCGCATCTGCCCGATCGAGACCCCGGAAGGCCCCAACGCCGGCCTGATCGGTTCCCTCGCCACCCACGCCCGGGTGAACGAATACGGCTTCATCGAAACCCCCTTCTGGCGCGTCGAGAACGGCATCGTCCTCAAGCAGGGCGATCCCCTCTACCTCTCCGCCGACCTCGAGGACGAGTGTCGGGTGGCCCCGGGTGACGTTCCCACCGACGCCACCGGACGCATCACCGTCGATCTGGTGCCGGTGCGCTACCGCCAGGACTTCGAGAAGGTTCCCCCCGAGCAGGTGGACTACGTCCAGCTGTCGCCGGTGCAGGTGATCTCGGTGGCCACCTCCCTGATCCCCTTCCTCGAGCACGACGACGCCAACCGGGCCCTGATGGGCTCCAACATGCAGCGCCAGGCCGTGCCTCTGCTGCGCCCCGAGCGGCCCCTGGTCGGCACCGGTCTGGAAACCCAGGTGGCCCGCGACTCCGGCATGGTGCCCATCACCAAGGTGAACGGCACCGTCTCCTTCGTCGATGCCACCGCCATCGTCATCCGTGACGAGCAGGGCCGCGACCACACCCACTTCCTGCAGAAGTACCAGCGCTCCAACCAGGACACCTGCCTCAACCAGCGGCCGATCGTCCGCCAGGGCGATCCGGTGATCGCCGGCCAGGTGCTGGCCAACGGCTCCGCCTGCGAAGGCGGTGAGATCGCCCTCGGCCAGAACGTGCTGATCGCCTACATGCCCTGGGAGGGCTACAACTACGAGGACGCCATCCTGGTGAGCGACCGGCTCGTTCAGGACGACCTCTACACCTCGGTGCACATCGAGAAGTACGAGATCGAAGCCCGCCAGACCAAGCTCGGACCCGAGGAGATCACCCGGGAAATCCCGAACGTGGCCGAGGAGAGCCTGGGCCACCTCGATGAGATGGGCATCATCCGCATCGGCGCCTATGTCGAATCCGGCGACATCCTGGTGGGCAAGGTGACCCCCAAGGGTGAGTCGGATCAGCCGCCCGAGGAGAAGCTGCTGCGCGCCATCTTCGGTGAGAAGGCCCGCGACGTGCGCGACAACTCCCTGCGGGTGCCCAGCACCGAACGGGGCCGGGTGGTCGACGTGCGCATCTACACCCGCGAGCAGGGCGACGAACTGCCGCCGGGCGCGAACATGGTGGTGCGGGTCTACGTGGCCCAGCGCCGCAAGATCCAGGTGGGCGACAAGATGGCCGGCCGCCACGGCAACAAGGGCATCATCAGCCGCATCCTTCCCCGCGAGGACATGCCCTACCTGCCCGATGGCACGCCCATCGACATCGTGCTCAACCCCCTGGGGGTGCCGAGCCGCATGAACGTGGGCCAGGTGTTCGAGTGCCTGATGGGCTGGGCCTCCTCCCACCTCGACTGCCGCGTCAAGGTGGTGCCGTTCGATGAGATGTACGGCCCCGAGAAGTCGAAGCAGACGGTGCAGGCCTACCTCGAGGAAGCCGCCAAGCTGCCCGGCAAGGACTGGGTCTACAACCCCGCCAACCCCGGCAAGATCCAGCTGATCGACGGCCGCAGCGGCGAACCCTTCGACCAGCCGGTGACCGTGGGCTACGCCCACATCCTCAAGCTGGTGCACCTGGTGGACGACAAGATCCACGCCCGCTCCACCGGCCCCTACTCCCTCGTCACCCAGCAGCCCCTGGGCGGCAAGGCGCAGCAGGGCGGCCAGCGGCTCGGGGAGATGGAGGTGTGGGCCCTGGAGGCCTACGGCGCCGCCTACACCCTGCAGGAGCTGCTCACCGTCAAGTCCGACGACATGCAGGGCCGCAACGAGGCCCTCAACGCCATCGTCAAGGGCAAGCCCATCCCCCGGCCGGGCACGCCGGAGTCGTTCAAGGTGCTGATGCGGGAGCTGCAGTCCCTCGGCCTCGACATCGCCGTCTACACCGACGCCGGCGAGGAGGTCGACCTGATGCAGGACGTCAACCCGCGCCGCAGCACCCCCAGCCGTCCCACCTACGAATCCCTCGGTGTCGCGGATTACGACGATGACTGATCGCTTGATTCACCGGCTCTGATTTCTCCGTCTCTCTCGATCACCCTGCGTCTCCGCCATGTCCAACAGCAACCTCCGCACCGAAAACCACTTCGACTACGTGAAGATCACGCTCGCTTCCCCCGAGCGGATCATGCAGTGGGGGCAGCGGACGCTGCCCAACGGACAGGTGGTGGGTGAGGTCACCAAGCCGGAAACGATCAACTACCGCACCCTCAAGCCCGAGATGGACGGGCTCTTCTGCGAGAAGATCTTCGGCCCCTCCAAGGACTGGGAATGCCACTGCGGCAAGTACAAGCGGGTGCGGCACCGTGGCATCGTCTGTGAGCGCTGCGGTGTGGAAGTCACCGAGAGCCGGGTGCGGCGCCACCGCATGGGCTTCATCAAGCTGGCGGCGCCGGTGAGCCACGTCTGGTACCTCAAGGGCATCCCCAGCTATGTGGCGATCCTGCTCGACATGCCCCTGCGGGACGTGGAGCAGATCGTCTACTTCAACTGCTACGTGGTGCTCGACAAGGGTGACCACAAGGACCTCACCTACAAGCAGCTGCTCACCGAAGACGAGTGGCTGGAGATCGAGGACCAGATCTTCGCCGAGGATTCCGAGATCGAGAACGAGCCCATGGTGGGCATCGGCGCCGAGGCCCTCAAGCAGCTGCTGGAGGACCTCGACCTCGAGAAGGAGGCCGAGCAGCTCCGCGAGGACATCAACAACTCCAAGGGCCAGAAGCGGGCCAAGCTGATCAAGCGCCTGCGGGTGATTGACAACTTCATCGCCACCAACGCCCGCCCCGAGTGGATGGTGCTCGATGTGATTCCGGTGATCCCCCCCGATCTGCGCCCCATGGTGCAGCTGGACGGCGGCCGTTTCGCCACCAGCGATCTCAACGACCTCTACCGGCGGGTGATCAACCGCAACAACCGCCTGGCGCGCCTCCAGGAGATCCTCGCCCCCGAGATCATCGTCCGCAACGAGAAGCGGATGCTGCAGGAGGCCGTCGATGCCCTGATCGACAACGGCCGCCGCGGACGCACCGTGGTGGGGGCCAACAACCGGGCCCTCAAGTCGCTCAGCGACATCATCGAGGGCAAGCAGGGCCGCTTCCGCCAGAACCTGCTCGGCAAAAGGGTCGACTACTCCGGCCGCTCCGTGATTGTGGTGGGCCCCAAGCTGAAGATGCACCAGTGCGGCCTGCCCAAGGAGATGGCGATCGAGCTGTTCCAGCCGTTCGTGATCCATCGCCTGATCCGCCAGAACATCGTCAACAACATCAAGGCGGCCAAGAAGCTGATCCAGCGCGCCGACGACGAGGTGATGCAGGTGCTGCAGGAGGTGATCGAAGGGCACCCGATCCTGCTCAACCGGGCCCCGACCCTGCACCGCCTCGGCATCCAGGCCTTCGAACCCAAGCTGGTGGATGGCCGCGCCATCCAGCTCCATCCCCTGGTCTGCCCGGCCTTCAACGCCGACTTCGACGGTGACCAGATGGCCGTGCACGTGCCCCTGGCGATCGAGGCCCAGACGGAGGCCCGCATGCTGATGCTGGCGAGCAACAACGTGCTCTCCCCCGCCACCGGCGAGCCGATCATCACCCCCTCCCAGGACATGGTGCTTGGCGCCTATTACCTCACCGCCGTCGACCGGGACAAGGCGCAGCCCGCCTTCGGCGACCGTTCCCGCACCTTCGCCGACCTCGAGGACGTGATCGCCGCCTTCGAGGAGAAGCACCTCAGCCTGCACGACTGGGTCTGGGTGCGCTTCAACGGCGAGGTGGAAAGTGACGACGAGGACAGCGAGCCCGTCGCCACCGACACCCTCACCGATGGCACCCGCGTCGAGCAGTGGAAGTTCCGCCGCGACCGCTTCGATGAGGACGGCGCCCTGATCAGCCGCTACCTGCTGACCACCGTGGGTCGGGTCGTCATCAACCACACGATCATCGACGCCGTGGCCGCGTCCTGAGTTCCACTGGCCGGGCCGAGCCCCGCGCCCCGTGTCTTCCGATTCCCTCCAGCCTTCTCCATCGCGCGCCGCCATGACCGCCACCCCCGCCAAGAAGATCAGCAAGAAGAGCGCCAAGGCCGCCGCCGACCTGGCGGCCGCCACCGCCGCCGCGGCAGCTGCGGCCTCCGCCCTGAGCAAGCAGGCGCCCCCGTTCCGCAACCGGATCATCGACAAGAAGGCGCTGCGGAATCTGGTGTCCTGGGCCTACAAGCACCACGGCACCGCCGCCACCGCGGCGATGGCCGACGAGCTGAAGGATCTGGGCTTCCACTACGCCACCCAGGCGGCGGTGTCGATCTCGGTCGACGACCTGCGCATCCCCGGCGACAAGGCCGTCCTGCTGGAGGAGGCCGAGGAGCAGATCACGGCCACCGAGGAGCGCTACCGGCTCGGTGAGATCACCGAGGTGGAGCGCCACACCAAGGTGATCGACACCTGGACCGAGACCAACGAGCGGCTGGTGGCGGCCGTGCGCCGCAACTTCAACGACAACGATCCACTCAACTCGGTGTGGATGATGGCCAACTCCGGCGCCCGGGGGAACATGTCCCAGGTGCGTCAGCTGGTGGGCATGCGCGGCCTGATGGCCAACCCCCAGGGGGAGATCATCGACCTGCCGATCCGCACCAACTTCCGTGAGGGCCTCACGGTCACCGAGTATGTGATCTCCTCCTACGGCGCCCGCAAGGGCCTGGTGGACACCGCCCTGCGCACCGCCGACTCCGGCTACCTCACCCGCCGTCTGGTGGACGTGGCCCAGGACGTGATCGTGCGGGAGGAGGACTGCGGCACCCACCGCTTCATCCCCATCAACGCCGATGAGCGGGGCCGCTTCGGCACCAAGCTGGTGGGCCGTCTGGCCGCCCAGCCCGTCGTCGACAGCGACGGTGTCGTCATCGTCGACCGCAACGGTGAGATCGACCCGGCGATCTCGGCCGCCATCGAGAAGGCGGCGATCGCCACCGTGATGGTGCGCTCGCCCCTCACCTGCGAGGCCTCCCGTTCGGTGTGCCGCAAGTGCTACGGCTGGGCCCTGGCCCACAACGAACTGGTCGACCTGGGTGAGGCGGTGGGCATCATCGCCGCCCAGTCGATCGGTGAACCGGGCACCCAGCTCACCATGCGCACCTTCCACACCGGTGGTGTGTCCACGGCCGAGACCGGCGTGGTGCGCTCCCTGGTGGACGGCGTGGTGGAATTCGGGCCCAAGGCCCGGGTGCGCGACCACCGCACCCCCCATGGCGTCGAGGCCAAGCTGGCCGAAACCGATTTCACCCTCACCCTCAAGCCCTCGGGCAAGGGCAAGGTGCAGAAGATCGACATCACCAACGGCTCGATCCTGTTCGTCGCCGATGGCGATCCCGTCGCCCACGACATCATCCTGGCCCAGATCTCCTCGGGCTCGGCGGTGAAGAAGAGCGTCGAGAAGGCCACCAAGGATGTCATCTGCGATCTGGCCGGCCAGGTGCGCTTCGAGGACGTGATCCAGCCCCGGGAGGTCACCGACCGCCAGGGCAACATCACCCACAAAGCCCAGCGTCTCGGCCGCCTCTGGGTGTTCAGCGGCGACGTCTACAACCTGCCGCCCAACGCCCTGCCCGTCGTCGAGACCGACAAGCCGGTGACCACCGGCGACGTGCTGGCCGAGAGCCGCCTGCAGAGCGAGTACGGCGGCGCCGTGCGGCTGCGGGAGTCCACCGGCGATTCCCGCGAGGTGCAGATCGTCACCGCCAGCCTCACCCTCAAGGACTGCAAGCTGGTGGGTGAATCCAGCCACACCGGCGAGAGCTGGCACCTGGAGGGCAAGGACAACACCCGCTATCTGGTCAAGACCCAGCCCGGCACCAAGATCGGCGCCGGAGAGGTGATCGCCGAACTCACCGACGACCGCTTCCGCACCCAGACCGGCGGCATGGTGAAGTTCGCCCCCGGCCTTTCGATCAAGAAGGCCCGCTCCGCCAAGCACGGCTTCGAGGTGAGCAAGGGCGGCACCCTGCTGTGGATCCCCCAGGAAACCCACGAGATCAACAAGGACATCTCCCTGCTGATGATCGAGGACGGCCAGTGGATCGAGGCCGGCACCGAGGTGGTGAAGGACATCTTCAGCCAGACCGCGGGCATCGTCACCGTCACCCAGAAGAACGACATCCTGCGGGAGATCATCGTGCGCTCCGGTGAGCTGCACCTGGTCTCCGACGCCAAGGTGCTGGCCCGCTACGGCGAGGACGGCAAGATGGTCAACCCCGGCGAGGAGATCGCCCCCGGCCTCAAGGCCGAGGCGATGAAGTTCGTCGAGAAGGTCGACACCCCCGAGGGCGGCGCCCTGCTGCTGCGGCCCGTCGAGGAGTACGCCATCCCCGATGCCGCCCACCTGCCCGAGCTGTCCACGGTCAAGCAGACCGGCGGTCCGTCCCTCGGCCTGAAGGCCACCCAGCGCCTCACCTTCAAGGACGGCGAGCTGATCAAGTCGGTGGAAGGCGTGGAACTGCTGCGCACCCAGCTGATCCTGGAAACCTTCGACACCACCCCCCAGATGACGGTGGATGTGGAGGCGGTCGCCGACAAGCGGGCCAAGACCATCGAGCGCCTGCAGCTGGTGATCCTGGAAACCCTGCTGGTCCGCCGCGACACCCTCTCCGACGCCAGCCACGGCTCCACCCACACCGAGCTGCAGGTGGAGGACGGCATGACCGTCAAGCGGGGCGACGTGGTCGCCACCACCCAGATCCTCTGCAAGGAGGATGGGGTGGTCCAGCTGCCCGATCCCGTTCCCGGCGAACCGATCCGCCGCCTGATCGTCGAGCGGGCCGACGACACCCGCAGCCTGGATCTCGGTGCGGCCGTCCCGACGGTGTCGGTGGGCGATCGCATCGTCGATGGCGATGTGCTCGCCGACGGGGTGATCTCCCCCTGCTGCGGGCAGGTGGAGGCCATCGACGGCAAGACCCTCACCATCCGCCTCGGCCGTCCCTACATGGTGTCGCCCGATTCGGTGCTCCACGTCCGTGACGGGGAACTGGTCCAGCGCGGTGACGGCCTGGCCCTGCTGGTGTTCGAGCGCCAGAAGACCGGCGACATCGTCCAGGGTCTGCCCCGGATCGAGGAACTGCTGGAGGCCCGCCGCCCGCGGGAATCGGCGGTGCTCTGCCGCAAGAGCGGCACCGTGCAGATCAAGCAGGGCGAGGACGACGACTCGATCACCGTGTCGGTGATCGAGTCCGACGACGTCATCACCGAGTACCCGATCCTGCTGGGCCGCAACGTGATGGTCTCCGATGGCCAGCAGGTGAGCGCCGGCGAGATGCTCACCGACGGGCCCATCAACCCCCACGAGCTGCTCGACTGCTTCTTCGAGGACCTGCGCAGCCGCAAGCCCACCATGGAGGCGGCCCAGGAGGCGATCTCCAAGCTGCAGTTCCGCATGGTGACGGAGGTGCAGAACGTCTACAAATCGCAGGGGGTCTCGATCAGCGACAAGCACATCGAGGTGATCGTGCGCCAGATGACCAGCAAGGTCCGCATCGAGGACGCCGGCGACACCACGCTGCTGCCCGGTGAGCTGATCGAGCTGCGTCAGGTGGAGCAGGTGAATTCCGCCATGGGCGTCACCGGCGGCGCTCCCGCCGAGTTCACCCCCGTGCTGCTGGGCATCACCAAGGCCTCGCTGAACACCGACTCCTTCATCTCGGCGGCCTCCTTCCAGGAGACCACCCGGGTGCTGACCGAAGCGGCCATCGAGGGCAAGAGCGACTGGCTGCGGGGCCTCAAGGAGAACGTGATCATCGGCCGCCTGATCCCCGCCGGCACCGGTTTCGGGGGCTTCGAGGAGGAGCTGCGCGCCGAGGCCGGACCCCACCCCGACATCCTCGAGGAGGAGGCCGCCGGCTACCGCCGCAACCAGAACCTGCGTCCCGACTACACCGTCGAGATGCCGGCCCCGGCGGCCACCGCCGCCGTGCTGGATGACCCCTCCGAGGAGGATCTGGAGGCCACCCGCAGCCGCCACGGCATCGAGGCGGCCGCCAGCGGCTTCGCCGCCTTCGCCCGTCCCACCGCCGAGGAGGGCCTGGAGGAGGAGCTGATCGCCGATCCGGCGGCCCTGGAGGGCCTGCAGGAGGAGGGGCTGCTCAGCGATGACTGATCCCGCCGTCGCCACCCCTGCGGCCCCCTCCAGGCCCACCCCCATTCCGGTGCGGCGGCTGCCGCGCTTCGGCTTCCACACCCACACCGAGCGCCTCAACGGCCGGGTGGCCATGCTCGGTTTCATCGCCCTGCTGGCGGTGGAGTGGAAGCTGGGCCACGGCCTGCTGATCTGGCCCTGATGGCCGGGCCTGCCCCGCTGCTGGGGATGGGCCAGGCGGCCCTGGAGGCCTGGGCCGGAGACCAGGGCCAGCCGGCCTTCCGGGGTCGGCAGCTGCACGACTGGATCTACAGCCGCGGGGCCCGCAGCCTTGAGGCGATCACGGTGCTGCCCAAGGCCTGGCGCGAGGGGCTGGCGGCGGCCGGCGCCGGCATCGGTCGCTCGGCCCTGCTGCACCGCAGCGACGCCCGGGACGGCACCACCAAGCTGCTGCTGGCCACCGCCGATGGCCTCAGCCTCGAGACCGTCGGCATCCCCAGCGGCGACCGGCTCACGGTCTGCGTCAGCAGCCAGGTGGGCTGCCCCATGGCCTGCCGTTTCTGCGCCACCGGCAAGGGGGGGCTGCAGCGCTCCCTGGCGGTTCACGAGATCGTCGACCAGGTGCTCAGCATCCGCGAGGCCATGGACCGCCGGCCCAGCCATGTGGTGTTCATGGGCATGGGCGAACCCCTGCTGAACACCGACGCGGTGCTGGAGGCCATCGCCTGCCTCTGCACCGACCTGGGCATGGCCCAGCGCCAGATCACCGTCAGCACGGTGGGGGTGCCCCGCACCCTGCCCACCCTGGCCGAACGGGCCCTCGAGCGGCTCGGCCGGGCCCAGTTCACCCTGGCCGTGAGCCTCCATGCCCCCGACCAGCGCCTGCGGGAGGAGCTGATCCCCACCGCCCACGCCTACCCCCTGGAGGCCCTGCTGGACGACTGCCGCCACTACGTGGCGATCACCGGCCGGCGGGTGAGCTTCGAATACATCCTGCTGGGGGGCGTCAACGACCACCCCCGCCAGGCCGATGCCCTGGCCCGCCTGCTGCGGGGCTTCCAGAGCCACGTCAACCTGATCGCCTACAACCCGATCGCCGAGGAGGACTTCCGGCGCCCCGCCCCGGAGGCGGTGGAGGCCTTCCGCAGCCAGCTGCAGCGGCGCCACATCGCCGTGAGCGTGCGGGCCAGCCGCGGCCTCGACCAGGACGCCGCCTGCGGCCAGCTGCGCCGCCGGCTGATGGACGCCCCGGCGGGGTGATCGCCATGTCGATCCCGCCGCGTGCTGTCCCGGCCCTGACGTTCGTCCTGGCCGGCGCCCTGGCCTACGGAGCCCTGTGCGGCCTGCTGTTCCTGCGCCAGCGCTCCCTGCTCTATGTCCCCCAGCCCCGCGCCGCCGATGCGCCCGGCGAGCTGCTGGCCCTGCCGATCACAGGCGGCCCGCCGGGGGGCCGGGTGCTGGTGACGGTCCGCCAACGCCCCGGCCCGAAGGCGCTGCTGTACTTCGGCGGCAATGCCGAGGACGTGGCGTGGCAGCTGCCCCGGCTGGAGGCGGCGTTCCCGGACCACGCCCTGTACCTGCTGCACTACCGGGGCTACGGCGGCAGCAGCGGCCAGCCCTCGGAGCGGGCCCTGTTCGCCGATGCCCTCGCCCTCTTCGACCGGGTGCGGGCCGACCACGGGCAGATCGCCGTGGTCGGCCGCAGCCTGGGCAGCGCCGTGGCGGTGCACCTGGCGGCCCATCGGCCCGTCGACCGGCTGGTGCTGGTGACGCCGTTCGACAGCATCGAGGCGGTGGCGGCCCGCCACTATCCCCTGGTGCCGGTGGGGCTGCTGCTGCAGGACAAGTACCGCTCCGCCGCGACGGCTCCCCGGATCGGGGCGCCCACCCTGCTGATCGCCGCCGAACGGGACGAAGTGATCCCCCGCGCCAACACCGACGCCCTGCTGGCCAGCTTCCGGCCCGGGGTGGCGTCCCTGGTGGTGCTGCCGGTGGAGGGGCACAACGCGGTGGAGGGCTCCCCCCGCTACCTGCCGCTGCTGCAGGGGTTCCTTGGGCCCGATCCCTCCGGGGAGGCCCCGGGGGAAAGCCCTCAGCCGCCGTCGCGCCCCGCCTCGTAGGCGCCGCGGACCCCCTGGCCGTTCCAGGGGGTGAGCCGCAGCATCAGCAGGAAGGCCGGCAGGGCCGCGGCGGTGGTGGCCAGGAAGAAGCCCGGCCAGCCCAGCCGTTCGGCCACCAGCCCGGCCGGGGCGGCCAGCAGGGAGCGGCTCAGGGCATAGACGCCCGAGAGCAGGGCGTACTGGGTGGCGGAGAAGCGGGGGTTGCAGAGGCTCATCAGCAGCGCCACGAAGGCGGCGCCCACCATGCCGCCGCCGATGTTCTCCAGGGCCACCGCCGTCAGCAGAGCCGGCATGCCGCCGTCGAAGCGGGCCAGGCCCCAGTAGGCCAGGTTGCCCGCCGCCCCCACCAGGGCGAACAGCCACAGGGAGCGGTTCATGCCCAGCCGGCCGAACAGCAGGCCCCCGAGCACCGTGCCGACGATGGTGGCGCCGATGCCCCAGCCCGCCAGCACCGACCCCACCACCTCCGGGCTGAAGCCCTTCTGGATCAGGAACGGTACCGCCATCAGCCCCAGCAGCCCGTCGGGCCAGCGGTAGAGCAGCACCAGGGTGAGCAGGGCCACGGCCCGTGGGCCGCCGCTGCGGTGCAGGAACTCCCGCGCCGGCCCCAGCAGCGCCTGGCGCAGGCTGCTCACCGGCACGGCCAGGGGCTCCAGCCGCGGCGCCGTGAGGGTGAAGGGCACCACCACGAGCATCAGCAGGGCCGAGAACAGGAAGGCCAGGGGCCAGTCGAAGCGGCCGGCCAGGATGAAGCCGCCGGCCCCCACGGCCAGCATCGCCGTGCGGTAGCCCAGGTTGGAGGCGGCCGCCCCGGCACCCCGCTCCAGATCGGGCAGCAGGTCGGTGCGGTAGGCATCCACGGCGATGTCCTGGGTGGCGCTGACCACCGCCAGCAGCACCGCCATCACCCCGATCGCGGTGAGGCTGGCCGGATCGGTGGAGGGCCGCAGCAGGGCCATGGCGCCGATCACCGCCACCAGGGTGAGCTGCAGCACCAGCAGCCAGCCGCGGCGGCGGTCCGGCCAGGGCAGGGGCCAGCGGTCGAGGGCTGGCGCCCAGACCATCTTCAGGGTGTAGGGCAGCTCCGCCAGGCCGAGCAGGCCGATCAGGCCGAGAGGGATCTGGCTGGCGGTGAGCCAGCCCTGCAGCAGCTTGGTGCCCACCATGTAGGGGGTGCCGCTGGCGACCCCCTCGGCGGCCACCGCCAGGAGGCGACGCCAGGGGCGGACACTGCTGGAGGCAGGGCTGGCCATGGCCGCTCGCGGATCGCCGAACCCTAGGGGCGGCTGGTCGGACCACAATGCAGCCAGCCCCGCCGTCCCGTTCCCCCCATGTCCTTCCTGCGCTCCACGCTGCTGCCGGTGGCCATCGTGCTGCTGTTCGCCCTGGCCCTGTTCGCCGTCAGTGCCCGGATCTGGCTGCCCGGCGACATGGCCGCCCCTGCCCCGCTGGGCTGATCCAGTGCCGCTGGGCTGATCCGGGGCCGCTGGGCGGATCGGGCGGCCAACCGGCTTTTACGATGCCCTCACCTGGATGGCTCCATGCCGGACGACGGCCTGCCCTTTCCCGAAACCACCCACGCGCTGGCCCTCGATCCGGAGGTGCTGGCCCGGGAACTGGCGCAGGAGCTCCTGGGCGATCCCCTCGATGAGATCGACAGCGTCGCCCCCTCCAGCTCCGACGTGGCCGCCGAGTGCGACCTCGGCATCGAGCTGCTCAAGGGGGGACGGGAGGAGCGCCTGCAGGGCCTGCGCATCTTCTGTGAGCACCGCGACCCCCGCGCCATCCCCCTGCTGCTGCCGCTGCTGAAGGCCGGCTGCCCGATCGTGCGGATGAGCGCCGTCTACGCCCTCGGCCGCAACCCCCACCCCCTGGCGGTGGAGCCCCTGCTGGGCCTGCTGGCGGCCGACGACAACGGCTATGTGCGCAAGGCGGTGGCCTGGAGCCTCGGCAACTATCCCGAGGCCCCGGTGCTCAACCCGCTGATCCGGGCCCTGGAGCTCGACATCGCCGCGGTGCGGCTGTGGGCGGCCAGTTCCCTGGCCGATGCGGGCGCCACCGGTGTGGCCAAGGCCGACCCCGCCGCCGCCCAGCTGCTGCTGAGCCTCCGCATCGACAGCGAGCCGGCGGTGCGCAGCAACTGCGCCTGGTCGCTGGGGCGCCTCTACACCGACCTGGTGGAGCCGCGCCAGCGGGACGTGGTGGAGTCCCTGCTGCACACGATGCTCCACGACGGCGATCCCACCGTGCGGGACGAAGCCCGGATGGCCCTCGAGCAGCTGGAGCAGCCGGACGTGCTGGAACGGCTGCAGACCCTGGTGGACGAGGGACTGATCAGCTGAAGGGCATCAACCAGGGCCGTGCGACGGCCGCGAGCTCCGGAAATCGCGGTTAAGATCCCGGTCTCACCTGTGCAGCCCATCCGGGATGGCCGAACGCACCATCCGCTTCCGCATTCGCCCCGACGGGCGCGTGGAGGAACTCGTGGAGGGCGTGCAGGGCGAGGGGTGCTCCCGGCTCACGGAGCGGATCGAGGCCCGACTGGGCAGCGTGCAGCAACGACGCAGCACCTCGGAAGCGTTCCAGACGCCCCCCCTCGTTCTCCAGGACCCCCTGGTGGTCGTCCAGCACCACGGGCCCTGAGCCCCCGCTCCCCCTCCCCTTCCGTCCCATGTCGCACTTCAGCACCGTCAAGACCGAGCTGCGCGATCGCCAGGCCCTGGTGGACGCCCTCCGCGACCTGGGCCACCCCCCGGCCGAGGGCTCCTGCCAGGTGCGCGGCTACCGCGGCCAGACGGTGACCGCCGATCTCGCCATCCCCCAGGCCGACGGCGTCGACATCGGCTTCCGCTTCAACCCCGACAGCGGCAGCTACGAGCTCGTCACCGACCTGGAGCTCTGGAAGCAGCCCATCCCGGTGGAGCGCTTCCTGGCCAAGCTCACCCAGCGCTATGCCCTGCGCTCCATCCTGGCCAGCACGGCCGAGGAGGGCTTCCAGGTGAGCGAGCAGACCAGCCACCTGGACGGCAGCATCGAACTGGTGGTGACCCGCTGGGACGCCTGATTCCGTGAGCGTGACGGGTCCCGCCACCGGCCTCGACCCCGCCCTCGCCTTCCGCACCGCGGTGGCTCCGGAGTCGGCGGCGACGGGTCGGGAGCCCGTCCTGGGCGGGGCCCTGCGCCAGCAGGCCGTATGGGTCGATGAGGCCGTCTGCATCGGCTGCCGCTACTGCGCTCACGTGGCCGGCAATACCTTCGTGGTGGAACCCGACTGGGGCCGCTCCCGGGCCCTGCGCCAGGACGGTGACAGCACCGAGCGGATCCAGGAGGCGATTGACACCTGTCCGGTGGACTGCATCCACTGGGTGCCCTACGAGCAGCTGCCGGCCCTGAGGGCCCAGCTCGACGAGCAGGAGATCCAGCCCCTGGGGCTCCCCTCCCACGGGCGCCGTCGCCGCACCCTGCCCCGCGCCGTCCCGCCGTCGCCGTGACCATCCCCAGCCGGCGTTTCGGCCGCACGGGACTGGCCATGCCGGTGCTCTCCCTGGGGGGGATGCGCTTCCAGCAGAGCTGGAGCGACCTGCCGCCTGAGGCGGTGGAGGCCGGCAGCCAGGCCAATCTCGAGGCCACCCTGCGGGCCGCCAGGGCGGCGGGGCTGCACCACATCGAGACCGCCCGCCACTACGGCACCTCGGAACGGCAGCTGGGCTGGCTGCTGCCACGGCTGCCGGATCCCCGGCGGATCCTCCAGACCAAGGTGCCCCCGGCCGAAGATCCGGCGGCCTTCGAGGCCGACCTGCGCACCAGCTTCGAGCGGCTGGGCCTGGACGGCGAGGGGGGCCCGGGCGGGGGTGGGGGCCGGGTCGACCTGCTGGCCATCCACGGCCTCAACACCCCGGAGCTGCTCGATCAGACCCTGCGGCCCGGCGGCTGCCTGGCAGTGGCCCGCCGCTGGCAGGAGGCGGGCCGGATCGGCCACGTGGGCTTCTCCACCCATGCGCCGCTGCCCCTGATCCTGGAGGCGATCGCCAGCGACCAGTTCGACTACATCAACCTGCACTGGTACTTCATCCGCCAGGACAACCGGGCGGCGATCGAGGCCGCCACCGCCCATGACATGGGGGTGTTCGTGATCAGCCCCACCGACAAGGGGGGCCACCTGCACAGCCCCTCCCAGCGCCTGTGCGAGCTCTGCGCGCCCCTGCATCCGATCGTCTTCAACGACCTGTTCTGCCTGTCGGCCCCCGGCATCCACACCATCAGCGTCGGGGCCGCCTCGCCCCAGGATCTGGATCTGCACCTGGAGGCGGTGGCGCTGCTGCCCAGGGCCGGGGAGCTGCTGCCGCCGATCCTGGAGCGCCTCGAGCAGGCCCGCCGCCGGGCCCTCGGCGACGACTGGCTGGCCAGCTGGGACCGGGGTCTGCCGGCCTGGGAGGACACCCCCGGCCGGATCAACCTGCCGGTGCTGCTCTGGCTGCACAACCTGCTGGAGGCCTGGGATCTGGAGGCCTACGGCCGCGCCCGCTACGGCCTGCTGGGCCAGGGCAGCCACTGGTTTCCGGGCGAGAACGCCGACGCCCTCGATGGCAGCGTCAGCGAGGCCGAGCTGCTGGCGGTGCTGCAGGCCAGCCCCTGGGCCGCCGAGATCCCCGACCTGCTGCGGCGTCTGCGGCAGCGGCTGGGGGGCGAGGCCGTCAAGCGGCTGCAGGTGGCCTAGGCGCCTGGGGCGCTGGCCTGGGCCCCCGGCGCGATCGGTGTTTTCTGGGGCACGCCCACGGCCCGGGGGTAGGCGGCCGGACAGGGGCCGGCCGGCCGCAGCCAGAGGCCGTGGCGCACACCCCGGCCCGCCGGCAGGTCGCGGCGCTGCACCGGATCCACCGACGCCCGCAGCACGCCGACGGCCGCCTCCAGATCCCGCTGGTCGTCGGCGCCCCACTGGCCCCGGTAGAGGAGGGCCAGGCCGTCGGGCTTCAGCAGGGGCACCAGGTACTCGGCCACCACCGGCGCGCTGGCCACGGCGCGGGCCATGGCGCGATCGAAGCGTCCCCGGCAGTCCCGGGCGCGCCCGGTGCGCTCGACCCGTTCGCAGCGCAGCCGCAGCCTGCCTTCGTCCAGCCCCAGGCTGCGGGCCATGGCCCGCACCGCCTCCAGCTTGCGGCCCACCGAATCCACCAGGGTGATGCGGGCCGTGGGCAGGGCGATCGCCAGGGCCAGCCCGGGGAAACCGCCGCCGGTCCCCACGTCGATGAGCTCCAGGCCGTCCGGAACGCCGCCCGGGGCCGTGAGCAGGGGCACCCAGGGCCAGAGGCTGTCGAACACCTGGGCGATCCAGAAATCGTCGCCCTCCACCAGCCGGGTGAGGTTGACCCGGCCGTTCCACAGCCGCAGCTGCTCCTGCAGGGCCACCAGCGCCGCCAGCTGGTCGTCGGTAGGGGTCCAGCCGAGCGCCTGCCAGAGGCCGGCATCGGCAGGGGCGCTGGGTTCGGGGCTGGCGGCCATCCGCTACGGCAGTGGTGCTTCTCCCTAGGATCCCTCACGCCGGGCAGGCTGCCATCGCCGCCGCAGGGACCATGTCCTCCACAGCCAAGCCCTCCACCCCCACCCACTACCAGGTGCTGCAGCTGCAGCCCAACGCCACCGATCAGGAGCTGCGCCAGGCGTTCCGGGGCCTCAGCAAGCGCTACCACCCGGACACCACCGCCCTGCCGGCGGGCGAGGCCGAAGTGGCCTTCCGGCAGCTGCGTCAGGCCTATGCCGTGCTGAGCGACCCGGCTTCCCGACGGCTCTACGACGCCGCCCTGGCCCAGCCGGCCCCCCCGGTGCCGCTGCGGCCGCCCGCGGCGCCCGTCGTCCGGGCTGTGCCGGTGCGCCGGGCCCTGTCCGGCGGCGAGTGGTTCGCCCTGCTGCTGCTGGCCGTGGCCCTGGTGCTCAGCCTGGTGCTGGGACTCGGGGTGGCCTGGGCGCGGGGCGCCGAACTGATGGCCTGGCCCAGCTGGTGGTCGGAGCTGGAGGCGGAGTCGGCGCCCCCGGCCCCCCTGGAGCCAGTGCCCCCGGCCCCGCTGGCTCCGGCGTCCGAGGCGCCCCCGCTCCCCCAGCCGCCCGCCGCCTGACCCTTCCTTCCCCAGCCGATCCGATGGCGACCCTGCCCCCCGCCCCCACACCCCTCTACAACCACCCCCTGCCCGCCCTGGAGGACTGGCTGCGCCAGCTCGGCGCCAGCCAGTCGCGCAGCAACGTGGCCCACTGGGACCTGCATCGCCCTGAGTGGAGCGCCCGGATCGAGATGGAGGTGGAGGAGCTGCGGGTGAGCTGGCACCAGGAGGGCCGCACCACGGCGCGCCAGTTCCCCTACGGACTGTCGCGGGCCGACGTGGAGGCGGCGATCCTGGCGGGACCCTGAGCGCTGAGCGCCGGCTCAGAGGCTCGAGAGGGCTTCCCCAATAACCGCGTAGCACCGGGCCAGCTGGTTGTCGTCGATGCACAGCGGCGGCAGCAGGTAGGCCACCTGCCCCAGGGGCCGCAGGAACACCCCCCGGGCCAGGGCCAGCCGCTGCAGCCGCTGGCCGACGGGATTGAGGTAGCCGGGGGCGTCGGTGGCCACCTCGAAGGCGGCGACGCTGCCCAGCAGCCGGGGCCGCCGCACCAGGGGGTGGCGTGCCAGGGCCTCCAGGTGGGGACGGTGGCGCGCCTCGAAGCCCTGGTGGCGCTCCGGCCGCTCCTGAAGCATCGCAAGGCTGGCCAGGGCGGCGGCGCAACCGAGGGGGTTGGCGGTGAAGCTGTGGCCGTGGAAGAGGGTCAGCCCGGGGGTGGTGCCGATGAAGCCCTCGAAGATGGCCTCGCGGGCCAGGGTGACGCCCATGGGCAGGAAGCCGCCCGTGAGCCCCTTGGAGAGGGCCATCAGGTCCGGGTGAATGCCGGCCCGCTGGCAGGCGAACAGGTGGCCGCTGCGGCCGAAGCCGGTCATGACTTCGTCGGCGATCAGGAGGGCGCCGCTGGCGCGCACCAGCGCCTCCACCTGGCGCAGGAACTCCTCCCGCACCAGGGCCATGCCGCCGGCCCCCTGCAGCAAGGGTTCGAGGATCACCGCCGCGGTGGGCGTTTCCAGCAGCTGCTCCAGCCGCTCCAGGGCCGCCGCCTCCCGCGCCTCCACCCCGTCGTCGCCCCACCAGGTGGCGGGCCAGGGGGCCCGGGCCACGGCGAACAGCAGCGGCTCGAACGCCTCCGAGAACAGGGACCGTTCCCCCACCGCCATGGCGCCGAAGGTGTCGCCGTGATAGGCCCCATCGAAGGCGATCAGCTGCCGGCGGGGTTCGCCCCGGTTGCGCCACCACTGCCAGGCGATCTTGAGGGCCACCTCCACCGCCGTGGAGCCGTTGTCGGAGAAGAACAGCCGCTCCAGCCCGCTGCAGGCGGCCAGGCCCTCGGCCAGCTGCTCGGCGGCCGGGTGGCGGAAATCGGAGAAGCCCACCTGCTCGAGGGTGCGGGCCTGGCGGGCCAGGGCCTCGGCGATGGCGGGCTCGGCGTGGCCGTGCAGGGTCACCCACCAGCTGCTGATGGCATCGATCAGCCGGCGGCCGTCCTCCAGTTCGAGCAGGGCGCCTTCGCCGCGCACCACCCGCAGGGGCGGGTCGGCGGTGGCCACCTGGGTGAAGGGGTGCCAGAGGTGGGGATGCCAGCCGGGTCCGGTCACGGTGGGGCTCAGCGGCAGACCTCCGAACGGCGTTCGCCCTCGGTGGCGATCGGCCCGCAGTTCACCCAGCGGGTGACGCTGGTCTCGATGTCGGTGAACAGCACCAGGATGCCCGCACAGAGCGCGGCCACGGCAGCTGTCACGAGCAGATGCTTGCGGCTCATGGCTGCAGGCTACGGGCCAGGCCACTGCGCTGCCATTGCCGCTGCAGGCCTTCCCGGTCGAGGGGATCGAGGGGCGGCAGCTCCGCCAGCACCGGCACGCCGCCGAGGGCTTCCAGGGTGCGGGGATTGTCGGGGTGGGGGTCGCCGTTGAGCACCAGCCCGAGCACGGGGATCGAGCGCCGCTCCAGGGCCTCAAGGGAGAGCAGGGTGTGGTTGAGGGTGCCCAGGCCGCTGCGGGCCACCAGCAGCACCGGCAGACCCCAGACGGCGACCTGCTCGATCTGCAGCCAGTTGCGCCGCAGGGGCACCAACAGCCCCCCCGCCGTCTCCACCACCAAGGGGCCATCCCAGGCCGGCAGGGCCAGCCGGGTCGGATCGATGCTGATCCCGTCCCGCTCGGCCGCCCAGTGGGGGGAGACGGGGGCGGTGAGGCGGTAGGCCTCCGGCCACACCCGTTCCGGGGGCAGCCCCAGCAGCTGCTGGACCCGGCCGGTGTCGCCGCCCCCCTCCATCCCGCTCTGCACCGGTTTCCAGTAATGCGCCCCCAGCCCCTGCACCAGCAGGGCGCTCACCACCGTCTTGCCCACGTCGGTGTCGGTGCCGCAGACCACCAGCCTCATGCGATCCTCCGGCCCACCAGCAGCAGAACGTCCCACGACATTGCCCCACCGCAGGGCCAGTGGCGCAGCAGGCGGCGCAGCTGGGCGGGGCTCAGCGTCGCGGTGCGGCTGCTGCCCGCGCCCAGATCGCGAAGACGCCGCAGGGTGGCCAGGCCGCTGCCGGCCGGGCGGCTGAAGCGCAGGCGTTGCTGGAGGGTGGTGGCCAGGCCGGCGCTGGCCAGGGCGCCGATCAGCGCGTCGGCGTCGGGCAGCTCCAGGGCCGTGCAGGGCACCCCGGCGGCGGCGGCGGCCTGGCGCCACTGGGGAAAGCTGCCGCGCACGGGCACCGCCAGCGCCAGCCAGCCGCCCGGGGCCAGGGCGCGCCCCCAGCGCTCCAGTTCCCGGGCCGGCGCCTCCAGCCACTGCAGCGCGAAGCTCGACACCAGCAGCCCCGCCGGCTCCAGGGCGGCGGGCAGGCCGCCGTTGAGGTCCCAGACCAGCGGCGCCGGGCCGGCGGTGGCCAGGGGATTGCGGGCGAGCAACTCGGGGCAGAGATCGAGCTGCAGCAGGGGACGGCTGGCGAGGCCGGGGCAGTGGTGCAGGAGGGCGCGGCTGAGCAGGCCGCTGCCGGCGCCCAGATCGGCCCGGGGGGCCTCGGGCGGTGGGGCCGGCAGGTCGCGGCAGAGGCGGGCGAGCCGCCAGGCGATGCCCCGCTGCAGGCCGGCCTGGCCCTCGTAGTCGGCGGCGTGGCGGCCGAAGGCCCCGACCACCTGCAGGGGGAAGGCGGTCATGGGCCGAGGGCGCCGGTGATCCAGCGGCGCAGCTCCGCCGGCAGGGGCGCCTGCAGCAGGCAGTGGCCCGCCCCCTCGAAGCTGAGCACCTCGGCGTGGGGCAGGCGTTCGCGCAGCAGGGCGCGCGCCTCGGGCCCCACGATCCGATCGGCGCCGCCCTCCACGATCAGCACCGGCACGTCCGTTGGGAAGCCGGGCGGCAGATCGACGCAGGCCGCCAGACGCTCCAGGTCGTCGCGCAGCCGCCGCCGGCCCTCGGGCCCCACCGGCTGGCTGGCGGGGCCGTGGGGCAGGAGCTCGGGCGGATCAGGGGAGGCCGCCTTCTCCAGGAAGGCCTGCAGCATCCGCTGGGCGCGGCGGGCCGTGTCGGACTCGTCTGGCCCTTCGGCGAGCTGGGCCGCCATGCCGGCGAGGGCGGTCCGCAGCCGGCGGCCTTCGCGGCCCGGGGGCAGGAAGCGGGCGAAGCTGGCCAGCATTACCACAGCCTCGGCCTGGGCCAGCAGCGAGGGGGGCAGCAGGTGGGGCCCCATCGAATGGCCGATCAGCAGCCGCCGGCCGCCGGGGGCCCACTGGGGACGCTCGGGCGTGCGGCCGCCGTAACCCCGTTCGCCGCACTGCCAGTGCCAGTCCGTCGCGGCGAGGGCCTGGCGCAGCAGGTCCCAGCCCAGGCCGTCGCCGGCCCAGCCGTGCATGGCGATCACCTGCAGGGATGGAGCCGGGGCGGCCTCAGGGGGCGAGGGCATGGCGGGGGGCGAGGGGGCCGGGCCCGAGCGCGGCCAGCAGCCGCTCGAGGGAGCCGGTGGGGAGATCCTGGCGCAGCACCAGCCGCAGCCTGGCGGTGCCTTCCGGCACGGTGGGCGGCCGGATCGCCACGGTGAGCAGGCCGGCCGCCTCCAGCCGACGCTGGGCCGCGAGGGCCTCGGCGTCGGTGCCGAGGAGCAGCGCCAGGATCGGCCCCTCGCCGGGGGGCCGGGGCCAGCCCGCGGCTTCGATGGCGTCGCGCCAGCGGGCCGCCCGCTCCGCCAGGCCCAGCCCCGTGGACGGTGCGGCCTCCAGGTGGCGCAGGGCCGCCAGGGCGCCGGCCGCCAGAGGGGGGGCGAGGGCGGTGGTGTAGCGGAAGGCGCCGCTGCTCTGCAGCAGCCAGTCGCCCACCAGGGCGTCGGCGGCGAGGAAGGCGCCGCCGCTGCCGAAGGCCTTGCCGAAGGTGCCGCTCAGGATCGCCACGGAGCCGATGCCATGGGCGAGGCCGCGGCCGCCGGGGCCGAGCACGCCGAGGGCATGGGCCTCATCCACCAGCAGGGGCGCGTCGTGACGGAGGCAGAGGGCCGCCAGGGCGGCGACGGGCGCGCTGGTGCCCTCCATGCTGTAGAGGCTTTCGCAGAGCACGAGCAGCCGGCCATCGGGCCGCTCGCGCCGGGCGGCCAGCAGGCGGCGTTCCAGGTCTGAGGTGTCGTTGTGGGCGAAGCGCTGCAGGCGGGCTCCGCTGGCGCGCACGCCCACCAGCAGGGAGTGGTGGATGAGCCGATCGGCCAGCACCAGGGTGTGGCGATCCGCCAGGGCCGATACGGCGGCGAGGTTGGCCTGGAAGCCGCTGGGAAAGAGCAGCACCCGCTCGCGGCCGAGCCAGACGCCCAGGGCCGCCTCCAGCTGCTGGTGGATGGGCCGGGTGCCGGTGACCAGGCGGGAGGCGCCGGCACCCAGGCCACTGGCGGCCAGTTCGGCCGCGGCGGCCGCGAGCACGGCGGGATGGCGGCTGAGGCCGAGGTAGTCGTTGCTGGCCAGATCCAGCAGGGGGAGCGCGTCGCCGGCGGGTGAGGGCTGCAGGCTGGCCGTGGCGGCGGTGGGTTCAAGGGTGCGCAGGGCGCGGCTGCGGACGGCGGGCAGGGCCGAGAGGGCGTCGCGCAGCTGCTGGCGCCAGGGGGGCTGGGGGGCGGTGGGGTCGCCGCTCTCCGTGGTGGGGGGAGGAGGGATCAGGGCGGCCCGATACCAATGACAGGGGGCAGTCTGGGATGGGGGGTGGGTGGAGGTGCGGTCTGGCCGTCTCTGAACCCTTGGCAGAGCTTGACCGGGAGATGAAGACGTGCACCGCACGGGTGTAGCCCGGGATACAGGTGGTTCCCGTGTCCGAGAACCAGGGGCGATCACTTCATGTCTGGGGTGGATACCTTATGGGCTGATTGTGTTTTGCTCGTACTGATGTTCGGGGTGCACCTGTGGTTCACGGAAAGGACGCGCGACTCGGGCGTGGTTACCGGAACCGTCTAATGACGAGTTAGGCAGCTCAGACACACATCGACTCAGATCGTCGCAGTGGATCAAATTCAGAATCTTGCCGACGCTAGGCTCCTGCTTGGCTGCATCTACTGCGGGGGCGGAGAAGGCACGCGAGAACACGTTCCCTCGAAAGTCTTCCTTGACGCGCCCTACCCAGAGAACCTTTCCGTCATTGGCGCGTGCTACCCATGCAATAACGGCTTCTCCAAAGACGAGGAGTACCTAGCCTGCTTGATTGAGGCAGTGATCGCTGGCGCTGCTGACCCCAGCAAGGTACGACGAACCAGTGTCGCCAAGATTCTGGAACGTTCACCCGCACTACGAAGCCGGATTGAAGCAGCTAGGACCGCAACTCAGTCTGGTACCTCGTTCAGTCCCGAGGCTGCGCGCGTTGAGCGTGTACTGGCAAAGCTCGCCATGGGACACGCCGCGTACGAGCTTGCCCAGGAGTGTCGTCACCAACCCGCATCCGTCTGGTGGCAGCCGCTTCACCTCCTCAATCAAGAGCAGCGAGAAGAGTTTGATGCGCCAGAAGTAGTGACACTCATCGGGGAGATTGGTTCGCGTGGAATGCAGCGCCTCAAAGTGGCAGAGATAAAGATGGTTTCTCCGTCTGGTGAAGAAACCCGTCAGCAGATCATCTTGAATGACTGGATTGAAGTTCAGCAGCAGAGGTACCGTTACCTCGCATCGGATCAAGCTGGAATCATCAGCATCCGAATGGTAATCGGTGAGTATCTCGCCGCGGAAGTTACGTGGGAGACCTAGCCATGCCTTGCAGTTGCAGCGCGGAGCTGCCTAACCCCTCGTTCAACCGGACCCGCTACGGCAAGCACCGCAAGCCTGGTCTGCGGCACATGGTGCATCATCGCGTACCAGGCTTACGGCGCTTGCCTCCGCGGGCCGGTTAACTCGAACGTTAGCCTGGCAAGGGTCTGATACGAGAATGCAGGAGAAGGCTTTCGAACTGTCGCGAGTTTCCGGTCAGCCGGTGTCCGACGCCGAGCTTCTGGAAGACCTACGTCGCGTAGCGTCCAACCTCGGGAAAACAACGGTCGCCCAAAAAGAGTACCGTCTCGTCGGGCTATATGACGATTCGACGGCTACGCGCCGCTTTGGTTCATGGAATGAGGCATTAAAGGCCGCTGGGTTGAGCATCTCCAACGTGCTCGATATAGGAGACGAGGATCTCTACGAGAACATCCTCACGCTCTGGCAACACTACGGCCGCCAACCACGGCGACGTGAGCTCGCACTCCAACCATCACGAATATCGCAATCACCGTACTTGAGGCGGTTTCAGACATGGAATGCTGCACTTGAAAGCTTCGTTTCATATGGAAACGCCAACGACTCTGGAGACTTACAGACGACCGATTTCTCTCTGCCGTCGAAGGGTGCTCGCCGCACATCCCGCGACCCATCGCATCGTCTTCGATTCCAGGTTCTTCAGCGGGACCGATTCGCGTGCTGCTCGTGCGGCGCGAGTCCAGCGACGAAGGCCGGCGTCGAACTTCACGTTGACCATGTCACGCCTTGGAGCAAGGGCGGTGAAACGACCTTGGCGAATCTCCAGACTCTCTGCAGCAAGTGCAATCTTGGAAAGGGTGCTTATGGCGAAGGTGAAGGCTAACAAGCCCCTCGAGTGGACAGGCCACCACCACCTTTTAGCTCCGCCACCCCACTCTTCCTGCCTGCCACTCAGGGGCAGCGTTCGAAGGATGTGTCGTCCTTGAGGGGAACCAGCAAGGCAGCTTTGCGTCTCTGTCGCCAGGCAGGTACAGGTGAAGCATGGTAGAAGGCCGCCAGGCAGAGCTATTATGCCACTGGAATGAGGGTCGTCACAGTCAGATGCCTCAATCCATGGTTTATGCCAGTATCAAAGACCTCAATCTCTGGCAATTCTGGTGACTTCAAGTTTGTTGAATCTAACGGAAACGAAGCATGAGGTGAGATAGTCTTGGGCGTCATCGCCTGGACGCGAGGGATGACCGATGCGGCCAGGTCCCAGGCCTCTCCAGGAAGGGCTATTACCAAGAAGTTGCTCGACAGCATTACCTGAGTCATTGCACAAACCTCAAGGTCTTCATGGCTATGAACCTGAACCTGAGCGCAATTTCAAGAAGTGTAGCAGTGGTTGTCTGAGGTCTGATGGTGAGGCGAAGGTCTGCAGACGATGCCTGCTGAGAAGCGAAATCTTCGAACAGGCCCCTAGAGCCGATAGGCCGACGCCGAATCTGCTCAGAAGGCGATTACATCTTGCTGCTCAGGGGCGCGTCTATCCAGGCCGAGTTCCCGGACTGCCGGCGAGCGAGATAGCATCTGGTGCGGTACTCGGCATTATAACCTGGGAATTAGCAGGATCTGATTTGATGAATCGACATGAATCCGAGTAGCAATGAAGCTGGCGCAGGTACGCCGGGCTCAGAGGTGGCTTGGCCGGATGCGTTCTACATCCTCCGCGCGATGGACATAGAACCCGGACTCTCGCATGCCTTGGTCGCATTTCCGCGTCTGCAGCGCTATTCACAGTTCGCAGTATTACAGTACAATCGCGTGGCTCACACCCTTGAGCTGTACCGCACATCCATGCCCGATGGCGCACCTCCCTGTCCGGTGTTCCCTGATGTCCACATGTACTTCATCGTGTGGGATACGGTGCTCGACATGATCAATGTCATTTGCAAACCGCAAATGATCCGTCAGACAGCAATCGTCAGGCGAAAGCACCTTGAAATTCTTGAGCACTATCGAAGTGGGCGTGACGACTTTGAACACTACGATGAGCGAATGCCTGGGTCGCGTGGCAAGCGCTCTCGGCCAGTCGTTCTAGACGCTTCACGGATGGAGGGGGGAGGCGTGGTCATGCATGGCGAGGTGACCGGCGCGATGGAAGTTTGGTCCACAGGCCATATTGACGCCTCTGGCATCTACAGTTTCGCCGACCGGCAGTGGGACGTTGGGAGCTCAAGTTTGGAGAGACTGCAGTACATTGTTGCCGAGGTTGCCACGACGTTTCGTGAGGAGGTAAGGACCCTTGCGAGCATCGCTGACGGGGATGGAATGCCGAATGCAGCACCTACCAGCTAAAGCGCGGTTCGAAGGATGTGTCTTGTTTGCTGGGAGCCAGCAAGGCAGCGTCACGTCTCCGTAGTCGGGCAGCGACAGGTGAAACACGGTTGAAGTCAACCAGACAGAGCTTTTCGCCCACTGGTATGAGGTACATCGTGTTCAGATGCCTTGACCAATTGTTCAAGCCAGAATCAGAGGTTTCATGCTCTGGCAATCCTGGTGACGTCCGGCCTGTTGTCACCAACGGTAAATGAAGGTTGAGACTAGATAGCTCGGGGCTACATCGCCTAGTCGTAAAGAATGTCCAATGCGGCCCGATCTCAGACATTTCCAGTGAGAAACATCGCCAGGAAGTGCCAGGAGAGCATTTCCCGATCCATTACACCTTCCTCAGAGTCTTCTCGACTATGAACCTGAAACTGAGCACCAGTGTGGGAAGTGAAGCAGTGGTTGTCTGAGCTCTACTGGCGAGGCGAAGGTTCGCACACACTGCTTGTTGAGATGTGACACCTTCGATCAAGCCCCTAGAGTGATCAGGCCTCGGTCGAGTCTGCTACGAAGGCGATAACTTTCTGCATACCACTCAGGGGCACGTTGTACCGACCCTAGAAACGAATACTCCACCTCGCGGCATTCCTGCTGAAAGCGCGCTCTCTATCAGTTGCCATTCGGTTGGGCCGCGCCATAAGTACAATACTTGCTGAACATGCTTGGCACTGCAGTGCAGAACGCAAATACTATCAACATCGTCGTTACAGTTGTTACGTCCGCAGCGGTTGGAGCCGTCGTCTCGTCGATAAGTGTGCTGATCGGTCAAATGCTTGAACGTCGTGCTCGCCGTAGGGAAATAATTCTGTCTAAAGCGATAGAGTTGGCCCTCCGACGCACGGACTTGGAAATGGAACTGTTCGAGAGGGTTGGCGGACCTACGAGGCCGCGCGAGTATTCCGAAGTAGCCGCCGAGTACTACCGTGTTGTCGAGCATCTATTTGATAAGGGCAGACTCCCACATTAATCTTAATTGGGTAGCCAAAGGCCAAACGGAAGTTGGAATCCCACGGCAGTCCAACATCAAGATCCAGCGGAAGGGGTCTCATAAATGCTTGATGAGCTCAGTGGGCTGCTGCCCGCCGCTGATCTTGAGCGTTGGAGCGTCAACTGAAAACTCTAAAAATGAAAAGACCTGCCTGCAGCAGGCATATGCGCTATGCGCTATTCTCAAATTCTGATATCCTTTACCCCAACACCTTAGACCCCTTATGCCACTCTGGTTGTTTAACAACTCCCAAAATCTCCCACACAAAATCACCTTTGGTCGAGAAGACGCCATCTATGATGCGACTCCTGGTGATCAGCAGGGCAGGCAAGGAGGAGGAGATGTTGTGCCTACCGACAGATGCCTTGTGCTGACCACCTGTGACCCAGAAACTGGCGTTGACCTACCTTTTGAGGATGTCTGTACCGCCAAGCCGGGAGCAATTACGGCTAAGATAGAGAGAATCTGCTTTAACATACGTCGCTATACGATTACATCTATAGTCCGAAGCAAGATGCTGGTTCCACCGGATCGGTCTGATCCTTCGCTAAGTGGTACCCACCTTGTCTACATAGGAACCCTGGATGCGATATATCGCAGCAAGATGTTTATCGACGACCTTGCGAAAGATGCCCTTGCAGGAAAGTTCGTCGTTTCAAGCAAGAAGGCTGCAAGAGGCTTGGCGATGAAGAACCAATCGATTCAGAGAGCAAACTGATTTTGGCATGGCTCTCTTTGCCTTTAATCTTTCGATCTCTCTATACTGATAAACTGCACTCTAACATCAAAAATCAGCGGGCTGGGTGATGCTTGTTGATCGCAAGACCAATGGGCTACGGCCGCCGTTGATCATGAGCGTTAGGCTATGTTTCCGTTCCCTACTCCAACCTGCAGTCACATTCTATGTCCACTACTCCCGATGTCAAAGAGATTGAGATCGAAATCCGCTCTACGCTCGCCGAGTTTCTGAAGGAAATGGGCGCGAAACAGGGGAGACACATACATGCCAAACTTGACGAGCGTCTTCGGAACCGCGGTTGGCAGGTCCTTCGCGAATACCCGGTCGCAGGTGACGCATGGCTTGATAACCTAGGCAACCCCGCACCAGCGAAATCTCGTGCGATTGACCTTGCCGTGTGTTCCGGTGGCAAGCCTGTTGCCTTCATTGAAGTTGAATCCGATCTGGCTCATGCTGGAAAGGTGGGACTTGGTTCGCACTACAGTGTCAAGAGCCTTTCCCGAGACGCGAGAGGCCACCATTTCATGTCATACCAGTCCCTTGAGCGCATGGCCGTTGCAGTAAATCTGGGGAGATCTATAGTAGAGATCTCCTCAGATAAACCGCAAAGCCACAACCCACATGCCATCCCGTTGTTTTTGGTAGTTCACAACTGCAAAAAGTCTGAGATCATCGCTCTTGAACCTCGATGCAAGTCGCTTGGAGCGAAGATCATCTGTGAACTGATACGCAGTTGAGCGTCCGCTGCTTAACAAGCCGATGCAGTGGACTGGCATCCTCCGTCTCTGTGTAGTGCCACCGCATACTCTTTGCCTGCCACTCAGGGGCAGCGTTCATTCTGTCAATAAACCCAGCAACTTCACCAGGCCACTGCCCGATCAAAACAGCTCAGGTGTGCCTTCAAGCGATAGACACATGCTCCACAACCACAAGCTTGCGGCCGGTTTTGGTGCTGGTCATGCTGTGGCGCGGGGCTGGACCATCGACGGCGTACTCCTCATACTCCGCGATCACCAGCAGTAGCTCTGCGCCGTCCGGCTCGGGCAGGTCGATCCGCCCGTCCCAAAGCGGCGGGCGCAGCCAGAGCTGTTCCGCCCCCACCCCAAGGGCCAGGGCTTCGGTGGAGCGATCACCCCTCCACCACCGGTTGTGGCGCCACCGGCGTGACCTGATTCACCTGCCCGCTGAGAACGTCGATTTCGGAGCGCGGCCGCAGCTCGCGCGAACGTCCGCCTGCGGCGTCGCGGCTCCGCACCCAGCCCACCGTCTCGGGGCCTTTCAGCGTGATCGCCCCCATCAGGGCCGCCGGCCGAGCCCACGGGCCGGCGCGCTGGTGCTCAACCTCTTCTCCCGCACCGGCTCCCACGGCGCCTGAGCCGCGCGCCCCGGGGCGGCCGCGCCATAGGATCCCCCGATGCCCTCCAGCCCCACCGTCGGCTCCGCTGACACCACCACCGGTGGCGTGCCGTCGCTGGAGGAGCTGTTCCCCTTCCCCCTCGACGGCTTCCAGCTGGAGGCGATCGACGCCCTGAACCAGGGCCACTCCGTGGTGGTGAGCGCCCCCACCGGCTCCGGCAAGACCCTGGTGGGCGAGTACGCCATCCACCGGGCCCTGGCCCATGGCCAGAAGGTCTTCTACACCACACCCCTCAAGGCCCTCTCCAACCAGAAGCTGCGCGATTTCCGCGAGCAGTTCGGCCACGAGCGGGTGGGTCTGCTCACCGGCGACCTGAGCCTGAACCGGGAGGCCCAGGTGGTGGTGATGACCACCGAGATCTTCCGCAACATGCTCTACGCGGAGATCGACCACCTCGACGACGACCCCCTGGCCGATGTGGAGGCCGTGGTGCTCGACGAGTGCCACTACATGAACGACACCCAGCGGGGCACGGTCTGGGAGGAATCGATCATCCACTGCCCGTCGCGGGTGCAGCTGGTGGCCCTCTCGGCCACGGTGGCCAATGCCGGGCAACTGACGGACTGGATCGAGCGGGTGCATGGCCCCACCCGGCTGATCCACAGCGACTTCCGCCCGGTCCCCCTGGCCTTCAGCTTCTGCAGCGCCAAGGGT
This sequence comes from Cyanobium sp. Candia 9D4, assembly GCF_024346155.1. NCBI lineage: Bacteria > Bacillati > Cyanobacteriota > Cyanophyceae > Synechococcales > Prochlorococcaceae > Cyanobium > Cyanobium sp. Candia 9D4. The sequence goes on from NZ_JAGQCK010000004.1 coordinate 75,284, forward strand.
CTGCACCCCCTGCTCAACGACGAGGGCACCGGCCTGCACCCCAACTGCAAGGTCTGGCGCCCTCCGAAATCCACCCGCCGCAAGGGACCGAAGGAACCGCGGCCGCCCCAGCCGGAAGCGCCGCCGATCGGCTTCGTGGTGGCCCAGATGGCGGAGCGGGAGATGCTGCCGGCCATCTACTTCATCTTCAGCCGCCGCAACTGCGACCGCTCCGTCCGCGACCTGGCCAAGGTGTGCCTGGTGGATCCCCAGGAGCAGGCGCGGATCCGCCAGCGGCTCGACGCCTTCATGGCGGTGACCCCCGAGGCGGTGCGGGAGGGCGGCCATGCCGACGCCCTGCTGCGCGGCATCGCCGCCCACCACGCCGGCGTGCTGCCGGCCTGGAAGGAACTGATCGAGGAGCTGTTCCAGCAGGGGCTGATCAAGGTGGTGTTCGCCACCGAGACCCTGGCCGCCGGCATCAACATGCCGGCCCGCACCACCGTGATCTCGGCCCTCTCCAAACGCACCGAGCGGGGCCACCGGCCCCTGATGGGCAGCGAGTTCCTGCAGATGGCGGGCCGCGCCGGCCGCCGCGGCCTCGACACCCAGGGCTATGTGGTCACGGTGCAGAGCCGCTTCGAAGGGGTGCGCGAGGCCGGGGCGCTGGCCACCAGCCCGGCCGATCCGCTGGTGAGCCAGTTCACCCCCAGCTACGGCATGGTGCTCAACCTGCTGCAGCGCTACGACCTGGCCAAGGCCCGGGAGCTGGTGGAGCGCAGCTTCGGCCGCTACCTGGCGGGGCTGGACCTGGCCGAGGACGAAGCCCGCATCACCGAGCTGATGGCCCAGCTGGCCACGCTCGAATCCAGCGGCGGCGAGGTGCCCTGGGACGACTTCGAGGACTACGAGAAGCTGCGCGGCCGCCTGCGGGAGGAGCGGCGCCTGCACCGGATCCTGCAGCAACAGGCCGAGGAGACCCTGGCCCATGAGCTCACCCTGGCGCTGCAGTTCGCCAGCGAGGGCACCCTGGTGAGCGTCAAGGCGCCGGCCCTGCGCAGCCGGGTCACCCCGGCGGTGATCGTGGCCAAGGTGCCGGGCTCCGGCCAGTTCCCGCTGCTGCTCTGCCTCACCGACGAGAACGTCTGGATCCTGCTGCCCTGCCACGCGGTGGTGACCCTGCACGCCGAGCTCAGCTGCCTGCAGGTCGACCAGCTGGAGCCGCCGGAGCTGCACCACGCCAACGAGCTGCGCCACGGCGACAACGCCAGCGGCGGCCTGGCCCTGGCGGTGTCCTCGATGGCGCGCCGCCACGACATGCACACCCCCCGCTACGACCTGGCCGGCGAGGTGCGCCAGCAGGGTGAGCTGGTGCAGCGGCTGGAGCAGGAGCTGGAGGCCCACCCCGCCCACCGCTGGGGCGACCGCAAGCACCTCAAGAAGCACCGCCGCCGCATGGAGGAACTCCAGGAGGAGATCGGCGAGCGGCAGCGGCTGCTGCACCACCGGGCCAACCGCCACTGGGACACCTTCCTCTCCCTGATCGACATCCTGCGTTTCTTCGGCGCCCTCGACGGTGAGGAGGGGCTGGAGCCCACCGAGGTGGGCCGCACCGTGGCCGCCCTGCGGGGCGACAACGAGCTCTGGCTGGGGCTGGCCCTGATGAGCGGCCACCTCGATGCCCTCGATCCGGCCGAGCTGGCGGCGGTGCTGGAGGCCATCTCCACCGAGGTGAACCGGCCCGACCTCTGGTGCGGCTACCCGCCGCCACCGGCCTCCGAGGAGGCCCTCCACGACCTGCGCAGCCTGCGGCGCGAGCTGCAGCGCCAGCAGGAGCGGGCCTCGGTGGTGGTGCCGGTGTGGTGGGAGCCGGAACTCACCGGCCTGGTCCATGCCTGGGCCCGGGGCGCCAGCTGGAACGACGTGATCGCCAACACCTCCCTCGATGAGGGCGACGTGGTGCGGATCCTGCGCCGCACCGTCGATCTGCTGGCCCAGATTCCCTATTGCGAGGCGATCAGCGAGCAGCTGCGTCGCAACTCCCGGCTGGCCCTCAAGGCCATCAACCGCTTCCCGGTCTGCGAGATCGAGGATCTGCTGGCCAGCGGCAACGGCAAACTGGATCCGGCGACGGAGCGGCCGCCGGCGGCTTAGGGGGCGGCCGCCGGGGCTGGCGGTGAAGGATCGTTATTGGCAAATCTGCCAATACGCAGCCGGTATTGGCTGTTGGCAGTCGCCAGCCAATACCCCACCTGCTCGCCGCCCGCGCGTCTCAGATCCCCAGCCGCTCCCAGATCACCCCGAGATTCGCCTGGTGCAGCTCGGTGGAGAAGCACTCTGCCAGTTGCTCACCGCTGAGGTGGGCGCTCACCTCGGGGTCCCCCGCCAGGTTGGCGCGGAAGTCGCCCCCCTCGGTGTTCCAGGCCGCGTGGGCGTGGCGCTGCACGATCCGGTAGGCCTCCTCCCGGCTCAGCCCCGCCTCCACCAGGGCCAGCAGCACCCGCTGGCTGAACACGACGCCGCCGTAGACATTCATGTTGCGGGCCATGTTCTCCGGGTACACCCCCAGCCCCTCCACCACGGCGGTCATCTCCCGCAGCATGAAGTGCAGGGTGACCGAGCAGTCGGGCAGCATCATCCGCTCCACCGAGCTGTGGCTGATGTCGCGCTCGTGCCAGAGGGCCACGTTCTCCAGCGCCGCCACGGTGTAGCTGCGCAGCACCCGGGCCAGGCCGCTGATGCGTTCGCTGCGGATCGGGTTGCGCTTGTGGGGCATGGCCGAGCTGCCCTTCTGGCCCTTGGCGAAGTTCTCCTCCACCTCCAGCACGTCGGAGCGCTGCAGGTTGCGGATCTCGGTGGAGAAACGCTCCAGGGAGGTGCCCACCAGGGCCAGGGTCTGGACGTACTCGGCATGGCGGTCGCGGCCGATCACCTGGGTACTGGCGGTGTCGGGCTCCAGGCCCAGCAGCCGGCAGGTGATCGCCTCCACCTGCGGATCGGTGTTGGCGTAGGTGCCCATGGCGCCGCTGATCTGGCCCACGGCCACCACCCGCTCCAGCCGCTCCAGCCGTTCCCGGTTGCGCTCGGTTTCGGCCAGCCAGCCGGCCACCTTGAAGCCGAAGGTGATCGGCTCGCCGTGGATGGCGTGGGAGCGGCCGATCATCACCGTGTCCTTGTGGGCCCGGGCCAGCCGGCGCAGGGCATCGGCGAGGCCATCGAGCTCGGTGCGCAGCAGGGCCACCGAGGCCTTCAGTTGCAGGGCCAGGCCGGTGTCCAGCACGTCGGAGCTGGTCATGCCCACGTGGATGTAGCGGCCCGCATCACCGACGTGCTCGTTGACGTTGGTGAGGAAGGCGATGACGTCGTGGCGCACCTCCGCCTCGATCTCCAGGATGCGGGGCACCTCGAAGGCCGCCTTCTCGCGGATGGTGGCCAGCGCCTCGGCGGGCACCCGGCCCAGCTCCACGTTGGCGGCGGTGGCGGCGATCTCCACCTCGAGCCAGCTCTGGAACTTCGCTTCCTCGCTCCAGAGGCGGCCCATTTCGGGCAGGGTGTAACGCTCGATCAAGGGCCGGGCGGTGGTGAACGATCCCCCAACCTATCGAGCCGCCCCCACCGGCTCAGGCGGCGGCGGTGAGGCGCCGGTAGGGCAGCTCCAGGTGCACCATCGACCCCCAGGCCTGCTGCCGCACCCAGCAGCGGGTGCCGCGGCGCCGGATCAGCTGGAAGGGGGGCAGATCCTCCGGATGGTCCCGCAGCCGCACGAAGCTTCCCGGATGGAGCAGCTCGACCACGTTGGAGCCGGGGGACGCCTTGGATCCCGGGGCAGCAGTGGATCCTGGGCCAGCCATGGCAGGGAACCGGGGGAAGACTGGGGCCATCCTGCGACTGTTCCGCCCCGAACCGTCTGCCCATCGGTTTTTGTTCGGTTTGGATCGCTGTTCGGTGACAACATGCCGGTGGAGCGGCAGGACCCATGGCCGAAATGCAGGATGGCCCGTAAGCAGCGGCTCGATCGCCGGCTGGTGGATCTCGGCCTGGTGGCCAGCCGCCAGCAGGCCCAGCAGCTGATCCGCGCCGGCCGGGTGCGCGGCGGCGGCGAGGTGCTCGACAAACCCGGCACCGAGGTGGCCGAGACCCTGCCCCTGGAGGTGGAGCAGCCCCCCCGGTTCGTCTCCCGGGGGGGCGAGAAGCTGGAAGGGGCCCTGGCGGCCCTGCCGATCCAGGTGCGGGGCCGGGTGTGCCTCGATGGCGGCATCTCCACCGGCGGCTTCACCGACTGCCTGCTGCAGCACGGGGCCGTGCGGGTGTACGGCATCGATGTGGGCTACGGCCAGACCGCCTGGAGCCTGCGCACCGATGAACGGGTGGTGCTGCGGGAGCGCACCAACCTGCGCCACCTCACCCCGGAGCTGCTCTACGGCGAGGGCGATGCCTGGCCCGACCTGGCCGTGGCCGATGTGTCGTTCATTTCCCTCACCCGGGTGCTGCCGGCCCTGCGGGCCCTGCTGCTGAGGGCGGGGGAGGCGGTGCTGCTGGTCAAGCCCCAGTTCGAGGTGGGGCGCCAGCGGGTGGGCAAGGGGGGCGTGGTGCGGGATCCGGCGGCCCATGCCGACGCCATCGCCGGCGTGATCGCCGCCGCGAAGGAACTGGACTGGCACCCGGCGGGGCTGGTGGCCTCGCCCCTCACCGGGCCCGCCGGCAACCACGAATACCTGCTCTGGCTGGTGCCGGCCGCAGCCAGCGAAGCCGCCGCCGCGGAGGGCGCGGACTGGTCCGGCAGGATCGCGGCGCTGGTGACGGGCACCCTGGCCAGGGACAGGCCAACGAAGGAGACCCCGGCCGGCTCCTGAGGGGACCGCGGCCAGGGTCAGGGGGGGAAGGCGCGGGGGCTCAGATGGCGCCGCTGTCGAGGTCGCCGGTGCGGATCCGGATCACCGAATCCACGGTGCTGATGAAGATCTTGCCGTCACCGATCTCGCCGGTGCGGGCGGCATCCTGCACCGCCTGGACCACGGTGGCCACCCGGTCGTCGTCGACGACGATCTCGAGCTTGAGTTTCTGCAGGAATTCGACCGTGAATTCGGAACCGCGATAGCGCTCCACCTGCCCCTTCTGCCGGCCGAATCCGCGCACCTCGCTCACGGTCATGCCGACGATGCCCGCATTGACAAGGGCGATCTTCACGTCCTCGAGCTTGAAGGGGCGGATGATGGCCTCGATTTTCTTCATGGCTGTGCTGCGGTCAGGAAGGCGACGGTTGGAGTCTCTCAGAGTCCCCGCCTGAAGGGGGGACGGCTCCATTACCGCCGAGCCTTGCCGGGGTCGTCGTAACGGTTGCTACGCCCGCTCCGGGCCGCTGACGGGCGGCCGCGGCTCCTGGCCTGGCCTCCGCGCCATGGGTCAGCTCCTGTACGGTCAAAATCCGTCTCCCTGTCCTGCTCACCATGGCTTCCGGTGTCGCCGACCAGCCCCAGACCGTGACCCCCCTGTACGGGGAGCGGGCCATCGCCGAGGCCCAGCTGGTCTGCTTCGCCAACCCCCGCGAGGGTCGCGCCTACGAGGTGTCCATCGAACTGCCGGAGTTCACCTGCACCTGCCCCTTCTCCGGCTACCCCGATTTCGCCGTCCTGCGGCTGCTGTACCAGCCCGGCCCCCGGGTGCTGGAGCTCAAGGCGCTCAAGCTCTACATCAACAGCTACCGCCACCGCTCCATCTCCCACGAGGAGGCGGCCAACCGGATCCTTGACGACCTCGTGGCCGCCTGCGATCCCCTCTGGATGCAGCTGGAGGCCGATTTCAATCCCCGCGGCAACGTGCACACCGTGGTGCGCGTCAGCCACGGCGAGCGCCGGCCCTGCTGAGTCAGGGCTGGGGTTCCAGCCGCTGCAGCAGCGCCGGCAGCTCGGCGGCGAAGGCCGTGAGGTTGCGGTTGCAGAGGCCCGCCACGTGCAGCCGGCCGCCGGGCCCATCGGCGATGGCCCACAGCTGGCGGGTGGCCACCAGGCTCAGGGCACCGCCCGCCAGGGCGATGGCGAAGCCGGTGTACACGAGCGGCACACCGGGGTCCCGTTTGAACAGGATGCCGCTGGCCGGCAGCACGCTCGCCACCCGGATCGGCAGCCCCTTCACCTCCTGGGCCTCGCCGCCCGGCACCAGCTGGGCCAGGGCCACACCATCGGGGCCGAACACCTGCACCGGCCCCTGTTCGCTGGTGAGGCTCAGCAGCACCGGCTCGGTGCCATCGGGGCGGGTGGGCAGCACCAGCCCCCAGAGCTGGTCGCCCAGCTGGGGGAAGGTCTGCAGGGGCAGCTCCAGCACCGGACTGCGGCCCAGCTGCAGGCTGATCGTGGCCAGGGACCAGTCGGCCTGATACAGCGTCATGCCCCGGTAGCGCAGGGGGTGGTTGACGCTGATGGCGGCTTCGGAGGTGGGGGCGTCGTCGCTGGGGGAGATCAGCCGCAGGCTGGAGGAGAACTGCTCCGGGCGGCCGGCGGGATCCCGCTGGATGCGGAAGTCGTCGAGGGCCAGGGTCACCTGGGTGCTGCCGCGGCTGTCAAGCAGTTCCAGCTCCCGGCCCGGGGCCAGGAAGCGCTCCAGCCGCTGGCCCCCCAGGGCGCCCCAGGCGGCCCCCACCATCAGCACCACCATGCCGGCATGGACCAGCAGGGGACCCACCCGGCCGAGCACCCCCCGGCGGGCCGCCAGGCGGTCGTCCTGGCGCTGGATCTGCCAGCCCGCGCCGCGCAGATCGGCCTCCAGCCGCTCCAGGCCGGCGACGGGATGAGCGGTGACGAGGGTTTCGGCCACGCTCAGCTTGCTGAGCTGGCGGGGGCTGCGGTAGTCGATCCAGCGCAGCGAGGCCTGCAGGGCGGGCCACTGGCGGCGCCAGCTGCACAGGATCAGCGACAGGCCCAGCCAGGCCAGCAGGGCCAGGAACCAGCCACTGGAATACACATGATCCAGCTGAAGGCGCAGCACCCCGTCGCCGTCCAGCACCCCCAGCCAGGGGGTGGGGTCGTAGAGCTGGTGGTAGAAGCCGGCCTCCTCCTTCTGGGGAATGGCCGTGCCGATGCCGCTGGCGATGGCGATGACCAGCAGCAGGCCGATCGCCAGGCGCAGGTCGGAGATCCAGGCGGCCAGGCGCTGCAGGGGGCGCCAGGGCGAGGCTGCCGTGCCGCTCATGGCAGCACCGACAGCAGGGTGAGGCTGCCGCTGGCGAGCAGCACCACGCCGCTGATCGCCGGCACCCACTGGCCCAGGCGGCGCAGCTGCAGCAGTCCGGGCAGGGAGGCGGCCACCGTGCCGGCCAGCAGCAGGGGCATCACCTGGCCGGCACCGAAGCTGGTGAGCAGCGCCATGCCCACCAGGGGCTTGCCGGCCTGGGCCATCCAGGCCAGCAGCACGGCCAGCACCGGGGTGGTGCAGGGGGTGGCGGCCAGGCCGAAGGCCAGGCCGGCCGCCAGCGGGGCCAGCGGCGCCGGCACCCGCCGCCGCCAGCGCTCGGGGTCGGGCCCGGCCGGCAACGGCAGCCGCAGCAGGCCCAGCAGGTTGAGGCCCATCACCACGGCCACGACGGCCACCAGCAGCGGCAGCTGGCCGGGAATGCGGCCGTAGAGGCGACCCATCAGGCCACTGGCCAGGCCGAGCAGCACCAGGGCCGCCACGATGCCGGCCGCGAAGCTGGCGCTGCGCTGCCAGGGGGCACGGCCCTGGTCCTCAGCGCCGAAGCCGGCCAGGTAGGCCAGGGTGACGGGCAGCAGCGAGAGGGAGCAGGGGCCGAGGCTGGTGAGCAGGCCGCCGCTGAACACCACCGCCAGGGTCAGGGGGCCGGGGTGGGCCAGGGAGCCCTGGAGCAGCAGTTCGCTGCTGCGGGCCCAGTCGGCGAACGGCAGCCCGGGGCTGAACATGGCCGATTCAGATTGTCAGCAGGGCTCAGCCTATCGGGGCAGGCCGGGGGGCCCGGCGGCGGGGCCGGACCGGTTCGAGCCCGGAGGACTCCAGGGAGCAGCGCAGCAGCAGGCCCGCCAGGAACAGGCTGCTGAGCAGGGAGTTGCCCCCGTAGCTGATCATCGGCAGGGGCAGGCCGGTGGTGGGCATCGAGCCGCTGGCCACGGCGATGTTGAGGATCGACTGGCCCACCAGCAGGGTGGTGCAGCCGATGGCCACCAGCCGGTGCTGGTTGCTGCGGCAGGCCAGGGCCACCCGCAGGCCCACGAAGCCGAAGATCATCAGGAACAGCAGCAGCATCACCGAGCCGACGTAACCGAACTCCTCGGCGAAGACGGCAAAGATGAAGTCGGTGGTCTGGATGGGCAGGTACTGGAGCTTCTGGGTGGAGAGCCCGAAGCCCGAGCCGAGCACGCCCCCCGAACCGATGGCCAGCAGGCTCTGCACCAGCTGGTAGCCGTCCCCCTGGGCGACGCGCCAGGGGTTGAGGAAGGAGGTGACCCGATCGAGCTGGTAGGGGTTGATCATGATGCTGATGCTGCCCAGCACGATCCCGCCGCCGGCGGCCCCCAGCAGCAGCGTCAGGGGCAGGCCGCCGGCCAGGGCCATCAGCCACAGCAGCAGGCCCAGCAGGGCGGCGGTGCTGAGGTTGGGCTGCTTGAGGATCAGCAGGATCACCACCCCGAAGATGCCGATCCAGAGCAGTTTCTGGTCGAGGGCGATGCGGCGCCAGTGGGAGAAGATCACCGCCCCCTGCAGCACGATGAAGGGCTTGATCAGCTCCGAGGGCTGCAGCTGCACCGGGCCGAGCACCAGCCAGCGGCTGGCCCCGTTGACGGTGGTGCCCACCACCAGGGTGGCGGCCACCATCAGGGCCCCCACCAGCAGGGCCGGCGCCGCCAGGTGCAGCCAGCGCCGCATCGTCGTGCGCATGGCCAGCCACAGCAGCCCCCAGCTGGCCACCAGCCAGATGGCCTGGCGCTTGACGTAGTACGCCCCGTCCCCCATCTCCCGCTCCGCCACCCACCAGCTGGCTGAGGTGAGCACCAGCAGGCCCACCAGGCTCCAGAGGGCCACCAGGCCCAGCAGCAGGCGGGCCTCCGCCGGCCACTGCTGCCAGGGCAGCGGCAGCAGGCCGGCGCCGGGACGGCCGGGGAGCAGGCGGGGGGCAGGGGTGGACAAGGCCGCGGGAGGGTTCCGGGAATGGCCCATTCAGCCGTGACCGGGGTGGGTTTGTCGAGTCGCGGTGAACATTTCGCCGCCTGCGTCGCTGCCGCTGCCGGGGCCGCCCGGGCCGCTCGACGGCCACAAAAAAGCCCGGCCATGGGCCGGGCGGATGGGTGGGAGCGCCGTGGGCGTCCTCAATTGCCGCAGTTCTGCTGACGACGGCCGGTGGCCAGTTCCACCTTCAGGATCCTGCCGCCCTGCTTCATGATCCGCTGCTGCTCGGCGAACCAGCTGGAATAGGGCACCCACTTGGTGAAGTAGGTGTTCTGCAGCTCCCTCTGGCTGCGCGCCTTCTCGGGGCAGGGAATGCAGGCCGTGATCTTGAACAGGCGCATGGAGTGATCCTCGGAAAACGTGCCGTGGTGGGAGCGTTGCTGGGGATCAGTTGCCCAGGCCGGAGCTGATGTAGTCGAAGTAGACGCCCATCTCACGACCGGCATCGGGACCGACGAGGGAGGCGGTGGCTTCCTTCATGGCCTGGATCGACTGCACCGTGGCGCCGATGGGCACACCCAGGGAGTTGTAGGTCTCCTTGAGGCCGTTCAGCACGCGCTCGTCGAGAATCGACGTGTCACCGGCCAGCATGGCGTAGGTGGCGTAGCGCAGGTAGTAGTCGAGGTCGCGGATGCAGGCCGCGTAACGGCGGGTGGTGTACATGTTGCCGCCCGGACGGGTGATGTCCGAGTAGAGCAGGGCCTTGGCGACGGCTTCCTTGATGATGGCCGAAGCGTTGGCGCTGATCGTGGCGGCGGCACGCACCCGCAGCTCACCGCTGGCGAAGTACTGCTCGAGGCGGCCCATGGAGCTGCCGTCGAGATAGAGCCCCTGGACGTCGGCCTGGTTGATGACGTTGGTGATGGCGTCTTGCATGGATCCTGGGTTTGATGGCTTTGGACGATAGGGAGGTGAAACCTCAGGAGAGGGCGCCGACCACGTAGTCGAAGTAGAAGCCGGCCTCTTCGGCATCGGAGCCGGTGAGGAGACCCGTGGCTGCGGTCTTCATCTCGCGCACGGCTTCCGCCATGGCTTCGAGGGGGGTGCCGAGGGCGCGATACATCTCGCGGGCCCCGATGACGCCGATCTCTTCGATCGGGGTCACATCCCCGGCGACCACGCCGTAGGTGACCAGGCGGAGGTAGTAGTCCATGTCGCGCAGGCAGGAAGCCGTCATCTCCTCTCCGTAGGCGTTGCCGCCGGGGGAGACGAGATCGGGGCGCTTCTGGAAAAGCTGGCCTCCGGCCTGCTTCACGATGCGCTCCCGGCTTTCAGCCAGGACCTGGGCGACGCGCAGACGACGCTGACCCCCTGCCACGAACGACTTGATCTGGTCAAGTTCGCCAGGGCTGAGGTAGCGGGCTTCGGCGTCCGCGTTGATGATCGAGTTGGAGACGATGCTCATGCAGTTCTGCCTCGAAACAAGCGGTCACCGTGAAGGAGACCGGTATCCGGTGGGTTAGTGGTGATCGGCTTGGCCGACCGTCGCATCATTCTGTGGCAAGGGCCGTCGCTCCCATGGCAGCCGGTAACAGTTCTTCACGGCGGATCGGCTCGCGAGATCCCTTGGCTTGCAACGGCTTTGGCCGGAGTTGTTATCACCGTCCAGGCGCAGCAATTGTTCATCTTTTCAGCTTGCCGTCCCCGGTACCGCAGGTGCATCGACAGCCCAATCTCTTCGTCTCGTTGTAGAGACGGACCAAAAGAAACCCCCCGGGTCAGACCCGGGGGATCATCGGATGCGCCGATGGGCACCCCTCAGCGGGCGCCCATTATGGCCCGGGGGCTGATCAGATCGCGCCCTTCAGCGAGGGGGTGAGCCCGGCGTTGCCGCCGTAGAGGGAGGCGGTGCGGTTCACGGTCGTCAGGGGGACGCCATCCTCGGTGCCGAGGCCGCGCAGGTAGGGCACGGTGTCCTGGCCGAAGGCCGTGGCGTACTCCCTGGCGTTGAGCAGTTCGGCGACGGCGGCCTGCTGGCCGGCGGTGGCGCGGGTGGCCAGGAACCGGCTCACTTCCGCCGGCATGGCGGCCCGGCCGAGGAGGGCCAGGTAGGCGGCCGAGGCGGCCCGCAGGGGGGCCATCCGCTGGAGCCGCTGCTGGAACAGATCGCTGCCGGCGATCTGGGCCACGAACTCGGCCACCGAGAGCTGACCGTCGCGCAGCTGGGATTCGGGATCCATCTGGCGTTCGGCCGCGAAGGGCACCCGGTTGAGGAGCTGGCGGTAGACCGCCTGCACCACTTCCTGCACCTGGGTCTCGCTGGGATCGCGGAGCAGCTGCACGGGCCTCGACAGGCTCTGACGGCGACGGAAGCCCTGGGGGGCGCCCGGCCGCAGGGCCTTGGCCATGGCGCCGTCGGGGGCGGTGGCGGCACCGCTCAGCAGGTTGGTGCCCACCAGGGCCTTCCAGCCGCCGGCGATGCCGAGGCTGGACGGGGCCACGAAGCCGTTTCCGGAACCGGAGCTGGGGACGCCGCTGCGCCAGACGGGGGCGGCGCCACCACCGGGCTGCCAGGGGGACTGGCTCCAGCTGCGGGTAGGGGCAGGGGGCTGCCGGAGGGTTCCGGGACCGCTGGGTGCACCCGTGGCGGCCGTGGCTCCCTGGCCACCGGCCACCTCTGCCTTCCACTGCCCACGCACCTTGGGCCGGGCGGGGAGGTTGCGGGGGACGAGATCGCCGACGGTGCGGATCTCCTGGGCCACCGGCACGGTGGGCCGCTGCAGGGGGGTGATGTCGGCGACCGTCTCCAGGGTGCGCACCAGGCCCGGGACGCGGCGGGCGTTGCGATCGGCAGGGGTGATGAAGCGCTCGTAGGGAACGGTGTCCTCGCCGAAGCAGTCGTTGTACTCGCGGCCTTCGATCATGGCGTCGACGACGCCGTAGAAGCCCTTGCGGGCGGCGGTGTCGAAGTAGGCGCTGATCTCCCAGCGGCCGAAGGTGGGCCGGCCGAGGATGCGGCGGTGCATCACCTCGATGGCCTTGGTGATGTAGAGGCCGCTCCAGTAACGGCGCCGGAAGGCGTTGGAGCGGGCCACCTGGCGCACGAACTCCCGCAGGCTGATGTCGCCGTTCTCGAGCTTGATCTCCTCGACCTTGTTGCGCTCACCGGCGTAGCCGGCGGTGCCCAGCACCTGCACGTAGACCGCATTGATGACGGCCTGGGTGCTGGATTCGGTGCCGCGGATGCTGGGCTGGCCCCCCCGGCGGGGGGTGGAGCTGCCGCCGGTGGCGATCTGGCGCAGGCGCACCACCTTCGGCCCCACCCGGCGCGGGGTGGCCTTACGGAACTGGGCGCTGTCCATGGGCCCGGGCTGGGCCATGCCGTTGCCGATCAGGATCCGGCGGGTGTCGTAGCTGAAGGGGGCCGGGCGGGTGGCCACCGACGCCGTGCTGGACGGGAAGATCGCCCCGTAGGTGAGGGCCAGGGGATCGTTGCCGCCGCCGTAGGGGTGCTGGTCGGCGAGGGGCTGGCGGTAGGAGGCGTAGAGGGTGATGTACTGGGGCGCCCCCTCGAACGGCGCACTGAAGCGGAAGAGGTTGCGGTTGGAGCCCCAGCCGGCGCTCTCCTGGGCCTCTTCGCCGATGTCGCGGAGGTACGGGACCGTCTCCTCACCGAAGACCCGGGCGTACTCCATCCCGTTGACCAGGGCATCGACGAGGCCGTTCAGCCCCTTGGAGCTGACGATGGCGAAGTACTGGCGGAACTCTTCGATCGAGCTCACACCACGGCCGAGGAAGTGGCGGAAGGCGAGCTCCACCACCCGGCTGTTGGAGAAGCGGCCATAGAACTGGCGCCGGTAGACCTTGCTGCGGCCGAGGGCGCGGATGAACTCCCGCATCGAGAGCTGGCCCTGGCGCACCTGGGTGGCCTCCACCGGGCAGACCACCTGGGAGTAGCCCTTGACGATGTCCCGCTCGAACACCTGGCGGTAGGCGGCACGGATGACCTCGGCCTTTTCGGCACCGGAGAGGCCCGGCTTCATCACGAAGCGCTGGGCGCCTTCGGCGGCGAGGGCATAGATCGCCGGCAGCTGCAGGCCCTGGTTGACCGGGCTGCCCAGGCGGGCCCGGGTGGAGGGGGTGGGGATCTCGAGCTCCTTGAGGAGCACGTTGAAGCAGTCGATCACCAGCTGGCGGGAGTCCGGCTCCCCCTTGAACAGACCGGCCGCGGCGGCGCGCATCTCCTGCAGGGCCACGTTGGTGGCGGCCAGGGAGCAGGCCTTCTCGAGCAAGTCGCGCAGGCCGCGGGTGTTCACCGCCAGGATGCTGGGATCGCCGGCGATCACGGCATAGCCCACGTAGCGGAGGAACCAGGCCATGTCCCGCAGCGACTTGCGCATGCGGGCGTTGCCGTAGATCGCCACCGAGATGGGGTTGAAGCCGCTGGGCAGCACGACCCGCACGTCGGCGTCGGCCTGGACACCCTCAAGGATGCGGCCGAGCAGACCACTGCCGCCGGAGCCCTGGGCGAAGGTGCGCACCGACCGCTGGAACGCGGCCTGGTCGGCGGCGAGGGCGACCCCATCGCCCGCTCCGGCGCTGGGGGTGCTGAGGGGGGCGTCGAGATAGGAGAGGGGCGTGCCGCCGGTGAAGATCCGGTTGGCGGCCCGGGCCACGATCGCGTCGGCGTTGGCGGAGATCCGTCGGGCGGCTTCGACGCGGATCTGGCCGCTGCGGAAGAAGGTGGTCAGGGCGTCCAGTTCGCCGCCGTCGGGGAAACGGTCCTGCTGCTCCGCTTTCCGGACGCTGGAGAGCGGCAGGGTGTCGTAGCGCTGGGGGGCGACCCTGGTGCTGCCGCTGCTGGCGGTCACGGTCATGAACGAGAGCGAGCCGGGCTGGGTCACGTTACGGCTGGCCCCCTGGCCCCCCGGGGCGGGATGAACAAATGTTTGCAGCCTTCTGAGGCGCTCACGCTGAACGGCGGCCGGCGCCGTGGAATGCTGCCGGAACCCGCACCAAGGCATTGATGGATCACCCCCCGGAGGCCCCGCTGGACGCCGCGACGCCGGTGGTGAGCGCCTTCTACGACCGCTTCCCCTACCCGGGGGACCCCCTCCAGGACGGTCCGCCGCCGGGATACAACTGGCGCTGGTGCGTGGACAGCGTGGTGGCGGCCGTGGACGGGCCCCTGCCGCCGCGGCCGCGGCCCTGGCGGATCCTCGACGCCGGCTGCGGCACGGGGGTGAGCACCGACTACCTCTGCCACCTCAACCCGGGGGCCACCGTGCTGGCGGTGGACATCAGCGCCGGCGCCCTGGCGGTGGCACGGGAGCGCACCGCCCGCTCCGGGGCCGCCGCCCGGGTGGAGGAGCTGCGCATCGAGCAGCGCAGCCTGCTCGATCTGGCGGGGGAGGGACCCTTCGACTACATCAACTCGGTGGGGGTGCTGCACCACCTCGACCGGCCCGAGGAGGGCCTGCGGGCCCTGGTGCCCCTGCTGCGGCCGGGGGGGCTGCTGCACCTCTTTCTCTATGCCGACGGCGGCCGCTGGGAGATCCACCGCACCCAGCGGGCCCTGGCCCTGATGGGGGTGGGCACCGGACCAGCGGGTCTGCGGCTGGGCCGGGAGCTGTTCGCCACCCTGCCCGAGACCAACCGCCTGCGGCGGCACCACGAGCAGCGCTGGGCCCTCGACACCGCCGCCGATGCCAATTTCGCCGACATGTACCTCCACCCCCAGGAGACCAGCTACGACCTCGAGCGCCTGTTCCGCTTCGTTGACCAGCCCGGGATCCGCTTCGCCGGTTTCTCCAATCCCGAGGTCTGGGATCCGGCCCGGCTGCTGCAGGGGGAACTGCTGGAGCGGGCCCGGGCGCTGCCGGCGCGGCAGCAGTGGGCCCTGGTGGAGAGCCTCGATCCCGACATCAGCCACTTCGAGTTCTTCCTGCGCCGCCAGGAGGGCGACGGGGCACCGGAGGCGGCGGCCTGGAGCGACACGGCGCCGCAGGCGTTGAGCGACGCGGCCCTGCTGGCGGCCGGGGGCGAGTGCAACCGCTGCCTGTGGGGCTGGCCCTCCACGGCGCTGCTGGGCCCCGACCTGCGTCCCCTGACCCTCACGGAGGAGGAGCTGGCCCTGATGGAGGCCCTGGAGGCGGCCCCCGCCGGCACGCCGATCGGGGCGCTGCCCCTGGCCCAGGGCCCCGCCGAGCGGGTGGCGGCGGCGCGGCGGCTGCTGGCGGAGCGGGTGCTTCTGTTGCTTAAAGCCTGAACGGGCCGAGTGATAAAGTCCGCACGCCAAGACGGAGCCTCGTCGGTTGCAGGCTGCCCTGACCCCCTCCCCGGATGCCGTCCCCCCCGCGGAGACGTCGACCGAAGAGGTCGCAGTCCATCCGGCCAACGAGCCTCTCCCCCAGCCTGAACTCCCCGCCGCTCCGGCGACGGTGAACAACGGCATGGACGGTTACCTGCGGCTGCAGCGCCGGATGCTTCTTTCCACGGTCTGTGCCACCGCCCTGGCGGTGCCCCTCACGGCCCTGTGGTTCGACCTCCCCACCGCTTTCAGCCTGCTGGTGGGAGCCCTGGCGGGACTCCTGTACCTCCGCCTCCTGGCCCGCAGCGTGACCCGCTTCGGCGTCGAAACCAAGGGGGTGGGCAAGGCCCAGCTGCTGGTGCCCGTGGTGCTGGTGGTCGCGGCCGCCAGGCTCCCCGTCCTTGAGATCCTGCCCGCCGTCCTGGGCTTTCTCCTCTACAAGCCCGCCCTGATCGTTCAGGCCGTCCTCGACACCTGATACCGCTTCAGCCGCTCCGGCGGCCCACTTCAGCCGCCTTGCGGCACCCGACGTTCCGCCAGGTCCTATCCCCGATGGCTCCGTTGCCCCTCGCCCTTCCCTTCGCCGCCCTCGAGGTCGGCCAGCACCTCTACTGGCAGCTCGGCAATTACAAGATCCACGGCCAGGTCTTCCTGAGCTCCTGGGTCGTGATCGGTGCCCTTCTCGCCGCGGTGGTGGTGGGCACGCGCCGCCTGGAGCGCGACCCCCGGGGCGTGCAGAACCTGCTGGAGTTCCTCTGGGATTACCTGCGCGACATCGCCCGCGAATACATCGGCGAGAAGGCCTACCGCGACTGGCTCCCCTTCATCGGCACCCTGTTCCTGTTCATCTTCGTGAGCAACTGGGGCGGGGCCCTGATCCCCTGGAAGCTGGTCCATCTGCCCAACGGTGAACTGGGCGCCCCCACCGCCGACATCAACACCACCATCGCCCTAGCGCTGCTGGTGTCCCTGGCCTACTTCTATGCGGGCCTGAGCCGCAAGGGTTTCCGGTACTTCGAGTACTACGTGGAACCCACGCCGATCATGCTCCCCTTCAAGATCGTCGAGGACTTCACCAAGCCGCTCTCGCTCTCCTTCCGTCTGTTCGGCAACATCCTTGCCGACGAACTGGTGGTGGCGGTGCTGGCCTTCCTGGTGCCCCTGGTGGTGCCCCTGCCGGTGATGTTCCTCGGCCTGTTCACCAGCGCCATCCAGGCCCTGATCTTCGCCACCCTGGCGGCCTACTACATCGGTGAGGCCGTCCACGAGGAGCACCACTAGGTCTCCCGCTCGCCGGCCCGTTCCCTCGGTCTGGCAAACTCTCTGCGCGCAGGTCCGGCTCGATCCGGGCCCGCCTTCCCAGGTGTCCCCGGCGCAGGGTTCTCGACAAGGTTCCTTCCGCGCTTCCCCGGCGCCCCACATTTCTAACCCCACCATGGATTCCCTTACTTCCGCTGCGTCCGTCGTGGCTGCTGGTCTTGCCGTCGGTCTCGGCTCCATCGGTCCTGGCATCGGCCAGGGCACCGCTTCCGGCGGCGCCGTCGAAGGCATCGCCCGCCAGCCCGAAGCCGAAGGCAAGATCCGCGGCACCCTGCTGCTCTCCCTGGCCTTCATGGAATCGCTCACCATCTACGGCCTGGTGGTCGCCCTGGTGCTGCTGTTCGCCAACCCCTTCTCCTGATCGGAGGCCGTCGTGGGGATGACAGGGCCGCCCGTCCGTTGCGGCCCTTCTCCACCCCCGGCTCCGTCCACGCCTGCACCACCGCCCGCCTTATTGCCCCATGACCAGCTGGCTTCTGCTCGCCGAGGCAGGTGCGACCGCAGGGTCGCCCGAGGGAGGTCTGTTCGACCTCGACGCCACCCTGCCGCTCATGGCGCTGCAGGTGGTGATCCTCACCTTCATTCTCAACAGCCTGTTCTTCCGACCGGTCGGCAAGGCCGTCGAGGACCGTGAGGGCTACATCGCCACCAGCCGGACCCAGGCCAAGGAGAAGCTGGCCCAAGCCGAGCGCCTCGAGGCTGACCTCAAGGAGCAGCTGAAGGGGGCCCGCCTTGAGGCCCAGAAGGTGATCCTCGAGGCGGAGCAGGATTCCGACCGTCTCTACCGGGAGGCCCTAGCGGTGGCACAGGCCGAAGCGATCGCCAGCCGCGAAAGTGCCCGCAGCAAGATCGATGCTCAGCGCGCCGAAGCCCTGAGCGTTCTTGAGGCCGATGCCGACAGGCTCGCCGACCTCATCGTCGACCGTCTCCTGACCGCCTCATGATGATCTCTCCGCTACTGGCCAGCCACGGCAGCTTCGGCCTCAACCTCGACATCTTCGAGACCAACATCATCAACCTGGCGATCGTCATCGCCGGGCTGACCTGGTTCCTGAGGGGATTCCTCGGCGGGATCCTGGAGCGCCGCCGCGAGCGGATCCTGGCCGAACTCAAGGATGCCGAGGAGCGCCTGAAGGCGGCCACCGCCTCCCTGGCCGAGGCTCAGAGCAGCCTGGGTGAGGCCCGCACCCGTGCCGAGAAGATCCGCGCCGACGGCAAGGCCCGGGCCGAGGCCATCCGCTTCGACAGCGAGAAGCGCACCGTCGAGGAGATGGCTCGCCTCAAGCAGGACTCCCAGTCCGACGTCGATTCGGAGATCTCCCGCGTCAGCCGTCTGCTGCAGCGCGAGGCGGCGGAGATGGCCATCGCCAAGGCCCTGGTGAGCCTGCCCGGCCGCCTCGACGCCAGCGCCCAAGCCCGGCTGATCGACCAGTCCATTCAATCGATGGGGAACGCCTGATGCCTCTGCTCAACACCATCACCACCCCCTACGCCGACGCCTTCCTGCAGGTGTGCGACGCCAACGGTGACACCGAGGCAGTGATCGATCAGGCCCGGGCGATCCTCGCCCTCTGGCACGACTCCAGCGACCTGCGTGAGGCGATGGCCTCCCCCGTGCTTGAGGTCGAGGGCAAGAAGGCGGCGCTCGAGCAACTCTTCGGCGGCAGCATCTCCCCCTCCTTCCTCAACCTGCTCAAGCTCCTGACCGACCGCCAGCGCATCGGCTTCCTCGATGCCGTTCTGGAGCGGCTCCTGGAGCTCTACCGCGAGCAGAACCAGATCGCCCTGGCCACCGTGACCTCGGCGAGCCCCCTCAGCGAGGAGCAGCAGGCGCTGCTCGCCGAGAAGGCCAAGGCCGTGGCCGGCACCGACAAGGTGGAGATCAGCCTTGCGGTGGATCCCGCCCTGATCGGCGGGTTCGTCCTCAGTGTCGGTTCCCGGGTGATCGACGCCAGCCTCGCCGGCCAGGTTCGGCGCCTCGGTCTGTCGCTCGCCAACGTGAGCTGACGCATCCCCCCTCCCCTCCTCTCCTCACTTCATCGCCTCCCCTCCGGGGACTCCCACCCATGGTTTCCATCCGCCCCGACGAGATCAGCGCCATCCTCAAGAAGCAGATCGCCGACTACGACAAGTCGGTCTCTGTCAGCAACGTCGGCACCGTCCTGCAGATCGGTGATGGCATCGCCCGGGTCTACGGCCTGGAGCAGGTGATGGCCGGTGAGCTGGTGCTGTTCGAGGACGGCACCGAGGGCCTGGCGCTGAACCTGGAGGACGACAACGTCGGCGTCGTGCTGATGGGCGAGGGCCTGGGCATCCAGGAGGGCAGCACCGTCAAGGCCACCGGCCGCATCGCCGCCGTGCCGGTGGGCGACGCCATGCTGGGCCGGGTGGTGAACGCCCTGGGTCAGCCGATCGACGGCAAGGGTGAGATCGCCACCACCGAGACCCGCCTGATCGAGTCGATGGCGCCCGGCATCATCCAGCGCAAGTCGGTGCATGAGCCGATGCAGACCGGCATCACGGCCATCGACGCCATGATCCCCATCGGCCGCGGCCAGCGCGAGCTGATCATCGGCGACCGCCAGACCGGCAAGACCGCCATCTGCATCGACACGATCCTGAACCAGAAGGGTGAGGACGTCGTCTGCGTCTACGTGGCCATCGGCCAGAAGAACGCCTCGGTGGCCAACGTGGTGGAAGTGCTCCGTGAGCGCGGCGCCCTCGACTACACCGTGGTGGTGGCGGCCAGCGCCTCGGAAGCGGCGGCCCTCCAGTACCTGGCCCCGTACACCGGCGCGGCCATCGCCGAGTCCTTCATGTACAAGGGCAAGGCCACTCTGGTGGTGTACGACGACCTCACCAAGCAGGCCCAGGCCTACCGCCAGATGTCGCTGCTGCTGCGCCGTCCCCCCGGTCGTGAGGCCTACCCCGGCGACGTCTTCTACTGCCACAGCCGCCTGCTGGAGCGGGCCGCCAAGCTGTCCGACGCCATGGGCAAGGGCAGCATGACCGCCCTGCCGATCATCGAGACCCAGGCCGGCGACGTCTCGGCCTACATCCCCACCAACGTGATCTCGATCACCGATGGTCAGGTGTTCCTGAGCTCCGACCTGTTCAACTCCGGCCTCCGTCCCGCCATCAACGTGGGCATCTCCGTGAGCCGGGTGGGCGGCGCCGCCCAGACCAAGGCCATCAAGAAGATCGCCGGCACCCTGAAGCTGGAACTGGCCCAGTTCGACGAACTGGCTGCCTTCTCCCAGTTCGCCTCCGACCTTGACGCCGCCACCCAGGCCCAGCTGGCCCGGGGCAAGCGTCTACGCGAACTGCTCAAGCAGCCCCAGTTCAGCCCCCTGATCCTGGCCGAGCAGGTGGCTGTGGTGTATGCGGGCGTCAAGGGTCTGATCGACGACGTGCCCGTGGAGCTGGTTCCCCAGTTCGCCCGCGAACTGCGTGAGTACCTCAAGAGCAACAAGCCCGAGTACATCAACAAGGTGCAGACCGAGAAGGTGCTGAGCGACGAGTCCGAGGCCATGCTCAAGGACGCCATCGTCGAGGTCACCTCCTCGATGCTGGCCGCCGCCTGAGGAGCCACCACCCATGGCCAATCTCAAGGCAATCCGTGACCGGATCAGTTCGGTCAAGAACACACGCAAGATCACCGAAGCCATGCGGCTGGTGGCCGCCGCCAAGGTGCGCCGTGCCCAGGAGCAGGTGCTGCGCACCCGCCCCTTCGCCGACCGCCTGGCCCGGGTGCTCCAGAACCTCGAGTCCCGCATGGGCTTCGAGGGGGCCGACTCGCCCCTGCTGGCCGAGCGCCGTCCGGTGGGCACCATCACCCTGCTGGTGGTCACCGGGGACCGGGGTCTCTGCGGTGGCTACAACGCCAATGTCATCCGCCGGGCCGAGCAGCGCTTCGCCGAGCTCAAGGGCCAGGGCTTCACAGTGGACATGGTGCTGATGGGCCGCAAGGCCATCACCTACTTCACCAACCGCTCCTACCCGATCCGGGCCACCTTCACCGGTCTTGAGCAGGTGCCCACCTCCCAGGAAGCGAACGAAATCGCCAACGAAGTGCTCGCTGAGTTCCTCTCCGCCAGCACCGACCGCGTGGAGATCGTCTTCACCCGCTTCATCAACCTGGTGAGTTCCCAGCCGGTCGTGCAGACCCTGCTGCCCCTCGATCCCCAGGGCATCGCCAGCTCCGACGATGAGATCTTCCGTCTCATCACCCGTGACGGCCGCCTCGGGGTGGAGACCGGCAAGGTGGAGAACGCCGAGCCGGCCCTCCAGCCGGACTTCGTGTTCGAGCAGAGCCCGGAGCAGCTGCTCAATGCCCTGCTGCCCCTCTACCTGGCCAACCAGCTGCTGCGCTCCCTCCAGGAAGCCGCCGCCAGCGAACTGGCCAGCCGGATGACGGCCATGAACAACGCCAGCGACAACGCCAAGGCGCTCGCCAAGACCCTCACCCTCGACTACAACAAGGCCCGCCAGGCCGCCATCACCCAGGAGATTCTGGAAGTGGTGGGTGGCGCGGCGGCGATGGGCTGACCCGCAGCTCCAGGTGGCCGGTGGCGGGATCCCGCTCCCGGCCCAGCTGCCAGCCTTGCGTCCGGGCCAGCAGCAGTTCCATGGTCGTTCGCACGCGGCTTCCGTGGCAGAGATGGCCGCCCGTCGTGCGGCCCTCGGCATCCGCCACCACCAGGTGCAGGTGGGCGCCATCCCTGCTGAGGCTGCCTGCCAGCAGGATCACCTCCTGCGGACCGGCCAGCACGATGCCTGCGTCCTGATCAGCGAAGCGCAGCACCGGACTCTCCAGGCTGCCGATCCCGCAGACGACGAAGCCGCAGAGCTCCGGATCCGCCTGGGCCCGTTGTTCGAGTTCCCTGCGCAGATCCACTCCCGGCGGCAGACGGAGGGGGTGGTACGTCATGGCGTGGCGTGGGCCTCCGGGGTCAGGAGCCGCAGCGGTAGCCCTTGTCGCGGAAGACCCGCAGACAGGCATCCACGACGGCGGAGTCGTAGAGGCGACCGCGGTTGGTTTCGATCTCCCTGAGGGCGGCGTCGGATCCCAGCCCGGCCCGGTACGGGCGATGGGCACACATGGACTCCACCACGTCGGCCACCGCCACGATGCGGGATTCCAGGAGCAGCTGGTCGCCGGCCAGGCCGTTCGGGTAGCCGCTGCCGTCCATCCGCTCGTGGTGTTCGAGGACGATGCGGGCAATCGGCCAGGGGAAGGCCACGTCCTTGAGGATCTCGTGGCCGGCCTCGACATGTTCCTTGATCAGGTCGTACTCGTGGCGGCTGAGCTTGGTGGGCTTGCAGAGAATCTCCGCCGGCACCGTGATCTTGCCGATGTCATGCACGGACGCCGCCAGCCGCACGCCTTCCAGTTCCTTGGGCGAAAGTCCCAGATCCGCCCCGATGGCGACCGCCAGGTTGGCCACCCGCTTCTGGTGACCGGCGGTGTAGGGGTCCCGCATCTCCGCCATCCCCCCCAGCACCGAGAGCAGCTGCCGGTAGAGGAGCTCCTGCTGTCTGAGGGTGTCGACCCATCCGGCCTCCGCCAGCTCCCTGGCGATGAGGCTGCCGAGACGGGTGGCGATCGTGTCGAGCAGCAGCCGCTCCTCCGCCAGGAAGGGGCCCTCGCCGGCCGCCTCGAAACGGTCGCTGTAGCCCACGCTCACCGAGCCGTGGAGGGTGTCCCTGACCCAGATCTCCGCGGACTGCACCGACGGGCAGCGCTCGAGATCGCCCGTCTGATAGCAGCGGTCGCCGCGACGGATTCTGGCGACGGCGCTGCCCGAATGCAGCCAGGCCTCCGGGATGGTCGCCACGATCTGCTCGAGCATGGCGTCGATCGGGCCCTGGCTCGTGCTGATGATGGATTCGATCTGCTGGAGGCAGTGGAGTTCCTTCATCCGCTCCGTCAGGGCCTGCTCCAACGGCAACGACAGGCCGGAGGGGGTGCAGGTCGCCACGGGATGGGCCGCTGAGCGCGCGCCATTGGAGCCATTTCCCTTCCCTACGGAAGCGTTCATATCCTCTTCCTTCCCAGATGAGCAGAACGGCACGAAGCGCCTGCAACGGCGGTCGGTGTGTTTCTGTTGTCTTCACGCTACACCTGTGTCAGTGACCTCGCATCTGTTTCGGTGCACGGCGAGTCACGGCCGGGCGTTCCTGCCTGGGGATTCCATAGCCCAACGCCGCGGCCGGGACCATCACGGACGCCAGCGGGGGACCGACCGCATGGCCCACCACGCCGATCCCTTCCCGCTGGAGCAGCTCGGCCTGGGTGTCGCCGTTGGGATCCCGTTTGGTCACGCCCAGACTTCCATCCGCTGACACGACCCGGTACCAGGGGACTTCCAGCTTGGCGCCGTCCTCCAGCTGGCTGAGGATGTAGGCGACATGCCGGGGCATCACCGCCAGATGCTCGCCGATGGATTGGTAAGTGGTGAGCTTCGATTCGGGAATCGACGCGACCACCGTGAGAACCTGCTCCTTGATGCGCGCAAAAGCCTCGGACTTCGCCATCGAAGACTAACTCTGGCCGCGTAGATCGATGATCACATTACCCTTCTTTCGTCCCGTGTCGACATACCGATGGGCCGCCACGATCTGCTCGAAGGAATAGATCCGGTCGATCACCGGTTGGAACGCTCCCGCTTCCGCCAGGGCGGCAAGATGGTGCAGATCGTCCACCTTCACGGTCGCGGGTCCGGCGATGACGCTTCTGTCGCTCGTCAGCGACACCCACACCCCCCGCAGCATGTCGGGCAGTCCGGCCAGCACCAGCAACAGTCTTCCACCCGGCTTCAGTGAGCGCCGGCAGCGCGCGAACGGGGCATTGCCGACCGTGTCGACAATCACGTCGTAGGTGATGCCGTTCCGGCTGAAGTCGTCCCGGGTGTGGTCGATGACATGGGCCGCCCCGAGGCGGCGCACCAGATCGAGGTTCGCCGTGCTGCACACCCCGGTGACCTCAGCCCCGGCGCGGCGGGCCAGCTGGACAACGGCCGTGCCCACCGCCCCGGAGGCCCCGTTCACCAGCAGCCTCTCGCCGGGTCGCACCCTGGCCCGGCGCAGGAAATCCAGGGCCGTCGTGCCGCCGAAGCACAGCGCCGCAGCCGTTTCGTCGGAGAGGGCGGGCGGGGTGGCCACCACCAGGCCGTCCTGGGGCAGGCAGAGGTACTCGGCATGGCAGCCCAGGCGGGTGTCGCTGAAGGCGAAGACCCGCTCGCCCACCCGGAATCGGCTCACCCGCGCACCCACCGCGGCGACGACGCCGGCCAGCTCGGAGCCGAGGACGGGCTGGCGGGGTTTCCGCAGGCCGAACACCAGTCGCATGATCAGCCCGAAACCCGCCGGCACCGTCTGG
Source organism: Cyanobium sp. Candia 9D4 (assembly GCF_024346155.1). Lineage (NCBI taxonomy): Bacteria > Bacillati > Cyanobacteriota > Cyanophyceae > Synechococcales > Prochlorococcaceae > Cyanobium > Cyanobium sp. Candia 9D4. Next base: position 99,385 of record NZ_JAGQCK010000004.1, read on the forward strand.
CTGCGAATCCGCCAGTCCGCCGAGCTGACCGTGGTGACAAGGATCCGGATCAGGATCTCATCGTCCTTCGGAGTGGGTGTGGCGAGCTCCCGGATCTGGAGCACCTCCGGCGGCCCGTAGCGTTCGGCGACAACGGCTTTCATGGCAGGGGGGTTCCGAGAAAGGAGCTGTAGGCCCTGGTGAGGGCCTCCTTGCCGCCCGTTTCAACCACGGCGCCGTGGGCGACAATCACCCGGTCGAAGTCCCAGCGCAGGACGGCCTGCATGGCCCTGCGCAGCGAGGCGCGGTCGGTGGTGGCCAGGCGCTCGAGTACGGAGGGCTCCAGGCGACCGTACCCGCCGCCGATGCGCGTGAGGCAGCGGGTGAGCCAGGCGGCGGAGGCATCGAAGTGGAAGGCACTGTCCGTCAGGATGAGCGTCCTGCTGGGGGTGTGGCAGAAGGCCACCTCGTGCAGCGGCGCTGGGCCACTGGGCGTCAGGGTGTGGAGCCCGCTGAGGCTGGACAGGAGCAATCCCGGCCAGGGGGAGGGCTCTTCGGCGCTGAGCAGACCATCCAGCTCCAGATGGGGGCACTTCTGTTTCAGGCCGGGCGGACCCCAGACGGTCGCCCGGGGAAAGCGCTGGCGGAAGGCCTCGAGATGGAGATGGTGAAACGCGTTGGGCGCCACGATGTCGGTGACCACACCGATGGCGGCCAGGCCCTCTTCGAGGGCGGGGGTTGGCTGAATCGGCGAGAGGATCACCAGCCGGTTGCCGGGCTCCAGGCGGATGACGCTCATCCGGGTGCCGATGCTCAGGCCGACGTACGTCTGCGCCTGTTCGGCCACCCAGAGATCATCGGCGAGGCGGTGGAGCATGGGAAGGATGGGGATGACGCAGCACCCTGGCAAGGATGGCCGCCCCACCCTTGGGGAAAGCCACGCCATGGTGGTCCTCATCGGCGAGGAACACCAGCGCATGGTCCGGATGGTCGGGGATCCAGGCTTCATACTTGGCTGCCCAGATCACCAGATGGGCCTCCAGCTGCGTCAGAAACAAGGCCAGTTGTCCCAAACGGCGGTGGGACGGTGGGGCGGCCCGGAAGTAGCGGTCGGAGCGCAGCCACTCCAGCAGGGATTGATTCAGGGGCCGGATCGTGTGCATCGTCATCGCCCGTATCAATCCATGCAGCTGCCGTTCCTCCTCATTCATGGCCGCGAACGTCTCCGCAAACAACCGTTCGTATCCAGGCTCCAGGGCGGCTGTCTCCGGTAGACGACTCTTCAGTTGGGCGGCCAGCCGCTTCAGCAGTTTCCGCTGGGCTGCATAGGCCGCGTCGCCGGCGCGCAACAGCGCGTAGAGCTCCGCCAGCCGACTCCGGCGTTTCTGTGCGGTTCCCCGCAGCTGAAGCACCACTTCGATGGCCGTTCTGCCCCCATAGCCCAGGGCGGCGATGAACCCTGCAAGCAGGGCCGGGGCAGCCCAGGATGGGTCGGCGGGGAGGGCCATCAATCCAGCCGGCGAAGAATCGGAAACGGTGAGCCGGCCAGATTCAGCCTTTCCTTCATGGCCCAGAGGCTACCTGAGGTGGTTCTCCGGATGGACACTTCCGTGGCCTTCCGATGGGACCACCGGACACCAAGATCCCATTGGACGTTCTGCGTTCGCGGCTGAGATCACGGGTCGGAGGAGTGAACCAGCCTCTCTCCCCATCGCACCAACCGATGGTCATGTCTGCCGCCTGCCGTCCATCTTCGGCGGACCCGTCCGGCAGCATTCCGGGGACCGGTCGCCTGCCGCCCATGCCCGATGCCGCCGCCCCCGTCTTCCCCATGGCTGGGGCCCCCGCCCTGGCGATCGAGCCCCTGTTCCCCATGGCCCTGGGCCGGGTTCAGCTGGCGCCCGATCCCCTCGACACCGCCCTGCTGCTGCAGCGGGCCCTGGAGCTGCGGGAGCGGGACCCCAGCGAGGAGGGGGTGGCCTGGACCGGCGATGTGCGCGGTGCCGGGGAGCTGCACCGCGACCCCCTGTTCGCCCCCCTGATCGGCCGGCTGGCACTCCATGCCTGGGCGTATCTGGCGGCGCTCGGGTTCGACCGCCGGCGCCTGTCCCTGCACGTGCAGCGCAGCTGGCCGGTGATCAGCGAGGCCGGCGAGCAGGTGGGGCGCCACCACCATCCCAACGCCCACCTCAGCGCCATCTACTACCTCAACGGCGACGGCAGCGGCCGCAGCGGCTGCCTGCGCCTGTTCGCCCCCCGGCAGGTGAACGAGCTGGTGCCGGGTCTGGCGGTGGGCCAGGACGGCCCGATCGGGGCCGATGCCGCCCTCAACCGGCCCTGGCACGACGTGGCGCCCCGGGCGGGGCTGCTGCTGCTGTTCCCCTCCAGCGTCGACCATGCGGTGCTGCCCAACGAAGATCCCGACGACACCCGCTTCTCCCTCAGCATCGACTTCGTGCTCACGGCCCCGGCGACCGCGGCCGATCCGGGCGAGTACCTCGCCCCCCACCCCGGTCGCTGGCTGGCGATCGGGGAGGATGGGGGGGACCCGGGAGCCTGAGCCGCCCACCCCACGCCACCCCACGCCACCCCGCCAACGCCGCCCCTCCCCGATCCCCCGCCGTGTCCGAGACCACCCCAGCGACCACCCCAGCCACCACGCCGGAGCCTCCCGTCTTCCAGGTCAGCGCCAGCCTGGATGGCACCGCGTACCGCTTTCCCTGCCGCAGCGACCAGACGGTGCTGAGCGCCGCCGAGGCGGCCGAGGTGCCCCTGCCCAGCTCCTGCTGCTCGGGCGTCTGCACCACCTGCGCCGCCCTGCTGCACAGCGGCACCGTGCACCAGCCCGACGCCATGGGGGTGAAGGCCGAGCTGCAGGCGAAGGGCTATGCCCTGCTGTGCGTCTCCTATCCCCTCTCCGACCTCGACCTGCTGGCCGGCCAGGAGGACGCCCTCTATGAGGCCCAGTTCGGTCAGTTCCAGCAATGAGCGCCCTGGTGCCCCTGGAGCTGTGGTTGCAGGCCTCCCCTGGTCCGCTGCTGCCCCAGCTGCGGCAGGGGCTGGCCCGGGAGGCCCGCCGCCTGGCCGGTGAGGGCGCCGAGCCCCTGCGCTGGGCGATCACGGCGGTGGATCCCCACCGCGGCCTGCGGCTGGAGGGGATCGTGGTGGGCCCGTCGCCGGCCCCCGCTGCCGGCCCTTGAGCGCGGCGGCCCCACCCCTGCCCACCCTGCTGGTGATCCCCACCGGGGTGGGCTGCGCCGTGGGCGGTTTCGCCGGTGACGGCCTGCCGGCGGCCCGGCTGCTGGCGGCGGCCAGCGGCTGCCTGATCACCCACCCCAACGTGATGAACGCCGCCTCCCTCTACTGGAGCGACCGGCGCCTGCATTACGTGGAGGGCTGGAGCCTCGACCGCTTCGCCGCCGGCGAGCTGGCCCTGGCTCCGGTGCCCAGCCAACGGGTGGGTGTGCTGCTGGATGCGGGCATCGAAGCCGAGCTGCTGCTGCGCCACCGCCAGGTGATTGAGGCCTGCCGCGCCAGCCTGGGGCTGACGATCGGCCCGGTGCTCAGCAGCGATGGCCCCCTGGAGGTGAGCCTCACGATCGGCCCCAGCGGCAGCAGCTGGGGCAGCCTGGGCCGGCCTGAGGCGCTGCTGCGGGCCGGTGAAGCGCTACGGGACGCCGGGGCCACGGCCATCGCCGTGGTGGCCCGCTTCCCCGATGAGCCCGGCAGCGACGCCCTGGCGGCCTACCGCCACGGCGCGGGGGTGGATGCCCTGGCCGGGGCGGAGGCGGTGATCAGCCACCTGCTGGTGCGCCACCTGGGGGTGCCCTGTGCCCATGCCCCCGCCCTGGCGCCCCTGCCGCCCGACCCTGGGCTGGATCCGCGGGCGGCGGCGGAGGAGCTGGGCCACACCTTCCTGCCCTGCGTGCTCGTGGGGCTGAGTCGGGCCCCCTCGCTGCGGCCGGAGCCGGCCAGCGGCCACGGGCTGCTGCACGGCGCCGATCTTGGGGCAGTGGTGGCGCCGGCGGGGGCCCTGGGGGGGGAGGCGGTGCTGGCCTGCGCCGGGCGGGGCGTGCCCGTGATTGCCGTGGAGGGGAACCCCTGCCTGCTGCAGGTGAGCGGCGAGGCCCTGGGGCTGCCGGTGATCCCGGCCGCCAGCTACGCCGAGGGGGCCGGGATCGTGCTGGCCCTGCGGGAGGGCCTCGATCCGGCGGCCCTGCGGCGGCCCCCGCCACCGCTCGACTGACGGGCCTGGGGCCAGTGCCTGGCTCCAGGAGCCTCAGGGCTCGCCGAGGAAATCCCGCTTGCCGAGTTCCACGCCGTTGTGGCGCAGGATGTCGTAGGCGGTGGTGACGTGGAAATAGACGTTGGGCAGCACGAACAGCAGCAGGAAGCTCTGGCCGCTGAAGTGGAGGGTTTCACCGCGGATCGGCAGTTCGATCGGCTTGGTCTCGGTGCTGTCGATCTGATCGCTGGAGAAGGCCGCGAGGCTGGCGAGGGTCGTCTCGATGCGGCCGATCAGGTCGGCGAAGCTGGCCTCGTCGTCCGCCATCGCGGTGCTCTCCACCCCGGCGAGGCGGGCCAGGCCGCGGCGGGCGATGTCGGTGGCGATCTGCACCTGGCGCACCAGGGGGAACATGTCGGGGTAGAGGCGGGCCTGCAGCAGCACGGCCGGATCGATCCCTTTGGCTTCAGCGTGGGCGGCCGCCTTGGCCAGGATGCCGCTGAGGTTGGTCAGGCTGCGGGCCAGGGGCGGAACGGCCGCCTCGAACATCGAGAGGGTCATGGCTGGGGCGCGGGGCCGGGGGCAGGCGAGGCGGACTGTAGGCCGGTCGACGGGGTGGCCCGGCCGCGGTGATGAGCAGAAACACTCAGCCGGTTTCCCCCCTAAGGCGGACCGATTGCGAGTTAAGCTCTCTGCGATCGCTGCTCCGGGCGGCGCGTCGTCAAGTCGTTCTTCACACATTCACATGGCTGCCATCGAAAAGGTCCCCAGCGTCGTCTTCAAGACCCGTGTGCGCGATGAGTCCGTGCCCGGCCCCAACCCCTTCCGCTGGCAGGACCTCACCACCGACGACATCTTCAAGGGCAAGAAGGTGGTGGTGTTCTCCCTCCCCGGTGCCTTCACCCCCACCTGCTCCTCCAACCACCTGCCCCGTTACGAGGCCCTGTACGAGGAGTTCCAGGGCCTGGGTGTGGACAGCATCGTCTGCATCTCGGTCAACGATGCCTTCGTGATGTTCCAGTGGGGCAAGCAGGTGGGCGCCGACAAGGTGTTCCTGCTGCCCGACGGCAACGGTGAGTTCAGCCGCAAGATGGGCATGCTGGTCGAGAAGGACAACCTCGGCTTCGGTGCCCGCTCCTGGCGCTACTCGATGCTCGTCAACGACGGCACGATCGAGAAGATGTTCGTGGAGCCGGGCCTCGAGGACAACTGCCCCACCGACCCCTTCGAGTGCTCGGACGCCGACACGATGCTGGCCTACCTGAAGGGCACCGCCCCCGCCGGCGTCTCCGCCCCCAGCCGCGAGTTCGTCGGCTGAGGCCTCGCCACCGCTGATCCGATCGCCCCCGACTCCTGCCAAGGAGCCGGGGGCTTCCCCTTTTCGGGAGGATGCCCAAGCGGCGAAGCGTCGCCAGCATGGGCCCAGCGGCCGTGGGCGGAGTGGCGGTGAAGGACGGCAGCGGCGCCACCAGCTTCCGTTTCCGCCCCCAGGGACCGGGCCGCTTCTTCGTGGCGGCCTTCCTGTCGTTCTGGCTCTGCGGCTGGCTGGCGGGGGAGATCTTCGCCCTCTGGGTCCTGTGGCGGCTGCTGACGGGCGGGCTGGCCTCCGGCCAGTGGGCCCTGCCGGCGCTGCTGTTTCTGCTGGTGTGGCTCAGCCTGTGGAGTTTCGGTGGTGCCGTCGCCCTGCGGGAGGTGCTGGGCGCTCTCTGGTCGGAGGACCGGCTGGTGCTCGGGCCGGATGGCAGCCTCGTGCGCCAGGCCCAGCGCGGGCCCTTCCGTCGCCGCCGGCCGCTGCCCCGCCATGAGATCCGGCGCTTCCATGTGGCCCAGGCCGGCGCCTGGGGTGGTCCCCTGATGGCCGAACGGGCCGGCCGCCCGCTGGAGATCACCCGCCTCGGCAGCCCGCGCCAGCGCCAGGAGGCCGCCGACCAGCTCAACCGGCTCCTGGGGTTGCGGCCGCTGGCCGACGCCCCGGCCCCGGCCCGGGACCGGGCCCCGGCACTGGCCGTGCTGCCGGAGGGCTGGCGGGAGCTCACCCCCACCTTCGGCAGTCCGCTGCTGGTGCCCGATCCGGCCCTGCGCCGGCAGCAGCGCCTGGTGATGGGCCTGGTCAACCTGGTGCTGTGGGGCCTGCTGGCCCTGCTGATCCGTGGCGGCACCGCCTGGCCGGGGTTCTGGGCCCTGGGGATTCCGCTGGCCCTGCTGGCCCTGGCCGGCGGCTGGGGTCAGCTGTGGCTGGCCCTGGGGCGCCGGGAATGGCGGCTGGAGCCGCGGCTGCTGGTGCTGCAGCGCCGTTTCGGCAACCGCCTGCGCACCCTGGGGGAAGCGCGGGCCCTGGAGCTGATCGAGCGGGTCGACTCCGACGGCGACCGCTCCTACCGGCTGCAGGCCATCCGGCCCCCCGATCCGCCCCTGCGGATCGACGACGACGCCACGGGTCCCACCTCCCTGCGCCAGCTGGGGGCCTGGCTGGCGGCGCGCTCGCGGGTGCCCTTCGAGGACCGGGTGCCCAGCGAGGAGCAGCGACGGCAGCAGCGGCGCGCCGAGATGGAGCGACTCCGCCAGCAGCTGGCCGCCTCCGGCCGTTTCGGGCGCTGGGCGGCCCGGCAGCTGGAGCGGGCCGAGGACTGATCGGCGCCGATCCTGGCGTGCCCAAGCATCGCGATGGACCAACATCTGGCATGGATCGATCCCTTCCTCCCGGCGAAGGGTGCAGCGGATGCGCTGCCTTATGGAGGAATCTCGATTAGCATTTTTTGAGTGATCCCTGGAGATTTTCGGCAGAAGTGCTTCCTAACCACCCCACTTCTGTCGCAGATCCGCATCACTCCCCATGGAGATGGTGAGCGATTCCGATGGGATTTTCAGACACATTTCACTTCCTGCATCCGGTTTCCCGCGACCGTAATCGCAAAAAAGTGATCAACGATACGTCCGGCAACTGCGAGTCTCCCCAGCTCAGGCGCTCCCTGGCGCCGGGCGCCTCACCCGGCCGTCAGCCCATCCTTGACGCCCTGCCGGATCCCTTTCTCCTCCTGGTGCCTGAGCGGGATGGCGAGGGCCGCATCACCGACTTCGTCTGCGCCTATGCCAATGGACCGGCCTGCGTGCTCCATGGCCGCACCCAGAGCCGGATGCTGGGGAGCCATCTGCTAGATCTGCTTCCGCCCCTCCACGGCCACGGCCCGTTCGATCGCTGTGTCCGCGCATTCGAAGCGGGGAGCACCATCGATGTGGAGGTACCCGGCTGCGGGGATGGCCATGGGCCGTCGGGCCCCCTGCGCCTCTTCCCCGCCAATGGGCTGCTCTGCTGCCTCTGGCGTGGGGCGACGGAGCCGACGCCCCTGCAGCGGCAATGGCTGGAGCTCGACCGGCGCTATCACCTGCTGGCCAGCCATGTCTTCGATCTGGTGATCGAGGTGGACGCCGATCACCGGATCCTCTGGGTCTCCGCGTCGGTCGAAGCCCTGCTCGGCTGGCCGGCCCCCACCCTGCTCGGCCGGCCGGCCATGGCCTTCGTGCACCCCGACGACCGCGGCCGGGCCCTGCGGGCGGGTCTGAACCTGCAGGAGCGGGGCCGCCTCGGCAGCGAACTGCGGATCCGCCGCGCCGACGACAGCTGGTGCTGGATGGGGGGCAGCGTCCATCCAGCCGCGGAGGGGAACGGCAGCGCCTGGCTCCTCTCGCTCCGCGACGTCCACGACGTCGTCACCGGCCTGGCGGTTCGCAGTGTCGCCCTGGCCCGGATCCGCACGGCCCTCGAGCGCCAGGCGGGAACCGGATCGACCCTGGCGGTCCTGAGCATCGGTGTCGATGGACTCACCCCGGTGAACGATGCCCTCACCCATGCCGGCGGCGACCAGCTGCTCGCCTTCCTGGCGGCGCGCATTGTCCGGGAGGTCGGCGATCCCGATCAGGTGGGCCGGGGCACCGGCGACGAATTCATCGTGCTGCTGAGCGATCTGACCTCCATGGCCGAGGCGGCCTCCCTGGCCGAACGGATCCTGAGGGCCTGCCGGGCGGCGATCACCATCGGGGGCCAGCCCATCGATCCCACCGTCAGCATCGGCATCGCCACCTCCGCCGCCGGTGCCCTCCCCGACGAGCTGCTGCGGGACGCCAGCCTCGCCATGCGTCAGGCCAAGGCCCGGGGCCGCAACTGCTTCGCCCTGCTCGACGACGCCCTGGCCACCGAGGCCCACACGCGCCTGCTGTTCGCGGCCGAGATCCAGCGGGGGCTGGTGATGGAGGAGTTCGCCGCCTGGTTCATGCCGATCGTCTCCTTCGCCACCGGGGAGGTCACCGGCTACGAGGCCCTGGCCCGCTGGGTGCGGCCCGATGGCCTTGAGGTCCCTCCGGTCGAATTCCTTCCCTGCGCCGAACGCCGCGGTCTGATCGTGCGGATCGATCAGCTGGTGCTGCGTCAGGCCCTTGCGGCCCTCTCCCGGCTGCCCGAAGGCCTCACCATGGCGGTGAACGTGTCGGCGGCCAGCCTCGCCCAGCCCGACCACCCCCAGCTGGTGGCGGAAGCCCTCGAAGCCGCCGGGGTGAGCCCCGACCGGCTGCACCTGGAGGTCACCGAGACGGCCCTGCTCAGCGTCACCGAGCGGATCCGGCAGCAGATGGAGCAGCTCGCCGGCCGTGGGATCCGCTGGTACGTGGATGATTTCGGCACCGGCTACTCCTCGATCAGCCATCTCCGCGACCTGCCCATCGCCGGGCTGAAGCTGGATCGCTCCTTCACCTGCGCCATGCGGGCGAAGGACACCAAGAGCCTGCGGCTGTCCCAGGCGCTGGTGGGGGTGGCCGAAGGCCTGGAGCTCGACACGGTGGCCGAGGGGGTGGAAACCATCGAGGAGGCCCGCCTGCTCACCTCCCAGGGCTGGCTGCGGGGCCAGGGCTGGCTTTACGGCAAGGCGGCTCCCTTGGAGCCCTAGTCCTCCGCCTCAGCCCAGTTCGGCGCAGCAGGCCGCGAAGGCCGCTGCCGGGTCGGTGGCGCCGCTGATCGGGCGCCCGATCACCAGCTGGGTCGCCCCGGCGGCCACCGCCTCCGCCGGTGCCATCACCCGCCGCTGGTCGGCCTTGTCGCTGCCGGCGGGGCGGATCCCCGGGGTCACCAGGGTGAAGGGCCAGGGATGGGCCGCCCGCAGCCGGGCCACCTCATGGGGGGAGCACACGGCTCCGGTGACGCCCGCGGCCGCCGCCAGCTGCGCCAGCTGGCCGGCATAGGCTTCCACCGGCGTCTCGACGGCCAGTTCGCGGCGGAAACGGTCGGGTTCCCAGCTGGTGAGCACGGTCACCGCCAGCAGGGTGGGGGGAGGCAGGCCCTCCTCGGCGGCCCCTTCCTCGGCCGCGGCCTGGGCGGCGGCGAGGGCCTCGCTGCCGGCGCAGGCATGCACGGTGATCAGTTCGGCCCCCAGCCGGGCGGCGCTGCGGCAGGCGCCGGCCATGGTGGCGGGGATGTCGTGGAACTTGAGATCCAGGAACACCCGCAGGCGCCGCTGCCGCAGCTCCCGCACCACGGCGGGTCCGGCGGCGGTGAACAGCTCCAGGCCCACCTTCACCCAGCGGAGCTCCGGAACCGCCGCCGCCAGGGCCAGGGCCGCGTCGGCGTCGGGGCGATCGAGGGCCAGGATGATTCGCTCGGCCGGGGCCAGGGTGGGCTCCGCGGTCGTGACGGTGTGTTCGGCGTCCGCCATCAGGCCACCAGCCGCCGGAAGGTCTTCTTACCGAGCTGCAGCACCTTGCCGGCCAGTTCCGCGGCGCTGGCGAACTCCTGGTTGGGGTCGCTGAGCTTCTCGCCGTCGAGCTTGACGCCGCCCCCCTGGATCTGCCGCCGCCCCTCGCTGCTGCTGGCGCAGACCTTCAGGGCACTGAGCAGATAGAACGCCTTGAGGGGGAAGGCCAGCCCGGCCAGGGAGGCCTCGGGGACGCTGTCCGCCTGGGGTCCGTCCCCCGTCCCCCCGGCGCCGGCGGTCACCAGAGCGGCCGCATCGGCCTGGGCCTGCAGCGCCGCCTCGCGCCCGTGGCGGCTGGCGGTGACCTCCAGGGCCATGGCCTTCTGGCGCTCCCGGGGGTTGGCGGGCAGGGCGGCGGTGTCGAGATCGGTGAGCAGGGTGAGGTAGTCCTCCACCACCGCGTCCGGCACCTTCTCGAGCTTGGAGTACATCGAGAGGGGGTCCTCCATCAGCCCTACCGTGTTGCCCAGGCTCTTGCTCATCTTCTGCACCCCGTCGAGGCCGGGCAGGATCGGCAGCAGCAGCCCGAACTGGGGTCGCTGGCCGAAATGGCGCTGCATGTCGCGCCCCATGGCCACGTTGAACTTCTGGTCGGTGCCGCCCAGTTCCAGGTCGGCCGCGACGGCCACCGAGTCGTAGCCCTGCAGCAGGGGATAGAGGAATTCGTGCAGGCTGATGGGGGTGCCCGAGCCGTAGCGGTTGGCGAAGTCCTCCTTGGCCAGCATCTGGCCCACGGTGCTGATGCCCAGCAGCTCGATCACCTGGGGCAGCGCCAGGCCGGCGAGCCACTCGGAGTTGCGCCGCACCTCCAGCCGGCCGGGGGTTTCGAAGTCGAGCAGGGAGCGCTCGGGGGGCTGGCCCTGGCCCAGCTGGGCCAGGTAGGTGGCGGCATTGGCCTCCACCGCCGCCGCGTTGAGCTGCACGCGGGTGCTGCTCTTGCCGGTCGGATCGCCGATGCGGGCCGTGAAGTCGCCGATGATCAGCACCGCCGTGTGGCCGGCGTTCTGGAAGGCCCGCAGCTTGCGGAACAGCAGGCTGTGGCCCAGGTGGATGTCGCTGCCGGTGGGATCGATGCCCAGCTTCACCCGCAGGGGCCGGCCCTGGCGTTCCGCCTCCGCCAGCCGGGCCTCGAGCCGCTGATCCGGGTCGGGCTCCCGGCCGGCGGGGAACAGGTCGGCCATGCCCCGGGCCAGGGCGTCCGCCAGGGGCGGCACCGGCAGCGGCGCTCCAGGCGGTTCCGCCTGATGTGCCGCCTGATCCCCGTGCTCCGCTTCCCCCATCGACGCCAGCCGCCTGCCTGGGGGGGATGGTAGGCAGCCGTGGTGCTCCGCTCGCTCAGCCCAGCAGGGCCACCACATCGGCGGCGGCCCGCTCGCCGCTGGTCACCGCACCCTCGAAGAAGCCCGGCCAGCGTTCCGCCACCTCCGTGCCGGCCCAGAACACCCGGCCGTGGGGCCGCAGCAGGGCATCGCCGCTGCGGGTCCACAGCCCGGGGGGCATCCAGCCGGCAAAGGCCCCGCCCACGTAGGGCTCCCGCGGCCAGTCCTTCTCCACGTAGTCCAGCGGTTCCAGCGCCACCGGGCCGAAGTAGGCGGCCAGATCCTCCAGCACTGCCGCCCGGCGCTGCTCCGCGTCCAGGGCTGACCAGCGCTCCTGCCGGCGGCCCGCCACGAAGGCGGCGATCACCCCCAGCCCGGTTTCAGGATCGGAGCTGTCGGCGCAGAGCTCCACCCAGGGGCGATCGCCGATGCCGATGCCCGCCAGTCCGGCCTGCCGCCACCAGGGGCTCCCGTAGGCGACCAGCACCTTGGTGCAGCGGCCCATGGCCATGCCCTCCTGGAGGGCGAGCCGATCGGCCGGCAGCCCGGGGGTGAAGCGGATCGCGGCGGCCATCGCCGGCGGCATGGCCACGATCACCGCCCGGGCCTGGTGGCTGGCCCTGTCGGTGGTCACCGTGATGGCGCCCTCCGCACCGGGGCCGGAGGGGTCCTCGGACTGATGGATCTCACGCACGGGTTCGCCGAGCAGCACCGCGTCCCCCAGGCCTTCGGCCAGCAAGGCCGGCAGCTGGCCGGCACCGCCGTGGATCAGCTCCTCCTCGGGGTGGTCGCCCTGGGGCGCCGTGCGCTGGCCCCAGGCCACATGCAGCAGCGACACCTGGTCCGGCTCCGCCGGCCCGAGAAAACCGACGGCCCGGCAGAAGTAGGCGAAGTACCAGGCGGCGAAGGGGGTGTGGGTGTGGGCCTCGATCCAGTCCTGGAAGCTCAGCCGGTCGAGGGCGGCGGCATCGGGATGGTGATGGGGATGGCCCTCCGGCAGGGACGCCACCAGCTCCTGGAAGCGCCCGAGGGCCTGCATCGCATCGTCCCAGTCGTGGGTGGGCACCGAGGGCGGCTGCCCCTCCGGAAACCCCTGGAAGAAGCCGCTGAAGGTGCAGCGATGGGACCCGAAGCAGAGGACGGTCTCACCGTCGTGGGGGGAAGGGAACCGGCGCAGGCCCTGCTCCTCGAGCAGGGAGCGGAAGCGGCCGTGGGTGGCGCCCAGCCACTGGCCGCCCAGGTCGATCCAGGCGGGAGGTCGGGCCCCGGAGGGCCCGTTGCCGGCCAGCGTCAGGGGCGCCCGCACCATGCGGCCTCCCACGGCCGGCGCCGCCTCGATCACCCGCACCGACAGGCCGGACCTGCGCAGATCCCTGGCGGCCACCAGCCCGGCCAACCCCGCTCCGACGACGATGACGTCCCGCACGCCGGATCAGCCCGCCGCGTCGAGCTGGCTCTTCATGCGCTCGAGGGTGAGGGTCATCTGGTCGAACATCTTCTCGGGAGTAAGGCCGAACTGGCCGAGCTGGGTGCGCAGCTGTTCAACGGTCAGCTTGGCCTGGAAATCCTCGGACAGTTCGAAGCGCTTCATGAACACCTGATAGCGCTCCATCATCTCCTCCATCCGCTCGATGTAGAGCTTCTTGCCCTCGCGGTCGAACTTGCCGTACTCACTGCCCAGCTGCATCAGCTGCTGGTAATCGCTGAACAGCCGCTTCGCCTCGTCCTGGACGATCTCGGAGTCGAAGAAAGCCATGGGGAGGGTGCTCCGGACGGCGGGAAAGGTCGATTCTGCAGAGCCCGGGCAGGCCTGGGGAGTGCGGATCCACGTATCGCTTCCCCCGGCCCGCCACGCCGGATACCGAATTCCGGCCCATCCCCTGGTGAAGATGACCAACCCCCCGTCTCTGGGGGTGTCCCCGCACCTGCGCCCGTGGACCTCACCCCCCTGCTGCCCCAGGTGCGTGACGACCTCAGCCGGGGACTGGCGCTGCTGAACGGGGTCCGGCTGGTGCTGTGCCTGGGCAGCCGGGCCCAGATCACCCTGCTCATGGGCACGCCCGCCCGGATTCTGGGGGCCGCCACCACGGCGTCCGAAGGGCTGGCCCAGGTGCGCCGCCATCGGCCCGCGCTGGTGTTGGTCAGCGACCGGCTGGAGGAGGGATGCGGCGTGGACCTGGTGGTGCAGATCAAGGAGCGCCACCCCGAGATCCGCACCCTGCTGGTGGTGTCCCAGGAGCACCGCCTCGCCCGGATCCGCAGGGCCCTGCAGGCGGGCTGCGACGGCATCGTGGCGGAGTCGCGCCTGCTCCATGGTTCCGGCCTGCAGGCCCTGCACACCGTGCTCGGCGGTGGCCTCTACCTCGACCGTTGCCTGGTGGGGGCGGCACTGGCGGACCAGGAGCCCGGCGGCGATGCCGCCGAGCCGCTCAGCCCCCGGGAGCGGCAGGTGCTCGAGCGGGTGGTGCGCGGTCTGACGAACCATGAGATCGCCGGGGAACTGATGGTCTCGGTCGACACCGTCAAGACCCACGTGCGCAACGTGCTGCTCAAGCTGCGGGTCCGGGGGCGCATCCAGGCGGTGGTCATCGGCCTGCAGCTGGGCCTGGTCGACTGGCCCCGACCCGGAGGCACCCGCTAGCTTCAGGCCCGACCTGCGAGCGCTCGGGCCTCCATGGCAGGACGCCACTGGCTGGATCCCCTGGCCCGCCACCTACTCGAGGCCACCGGCCAGCTGCCGCCGCTCCCGCCACGGCCCGAGGCCCCCCCGGTGGGGACCGGTGATGCCGGGTTGGGGGCCGAGGAGGCCGTCGAACGGGAGCTGCTCGCCCTCAAGCTGGCCCTTAACCCGGCCCTGCGGTTCCGGGATGGGGCCGAGGTGCGCCAGGCGGCCGCCCTGGGCTGGAGTCTCGAGGTCAATCTCGCCGAGGCCGGCGACTGGCTGCGGCTGCCCGGCTGCCCCCCTGGACTGGTGGACCGGCTGGTCCGCCTCCAGGGCGAGGGTCAGCAGTGGTCCGGCCCCGGGGATCTGGCGGCGGCCCTGCAGGTTCCCCCCGCCCTCGTGAGCACCTGGCTGCCGGTGCTGCGCTTCCGTCGCCGTCGCCATCCCCGGCCTGTGCCGCCGCCGCCGCTGGCGATCAACCAGGCGTCCGTGCGGCTGCTGGAGGAGCGGCTCGGCCTGGGGCCGGAGCGCTGCCGCTGGCTGCTGCAGGAGCGGGCCCGGGAGCCCTTCCGGGATCTGGCCGATCTCCAGCACCGCCTGGAGCTCTCCCCCGGGCAGGTGGAGGGCTGGATCGGCCGGTTCCGCTATGACGCCGCCCCGGGCCCGGTGCTGCCCCCGGCCCGGAGGCGGGCCCGATGAGCCGCCAGGGGGAACTGTTTCCGGCGGCCGCGGTGGCCGGCGCGTCGCCGCCCCCGTCCCTGCCGCTGTGGCGGGAGCAGCTGCTGGCCTGGCAGGCCCGTCTCGCCGACCACCAGGCGCCGCTGTTCGCCGCCGCCGCTGACGCCGCCCCCCCCCAGCAGGGCCAGCTGTTCCCCGGTACCGCCGACCCCGGCGATCCCCTCGAGCAGGCGCGGCGCTTCGATCCCCTCAGCCTCAGCCCCCAGAGCCTGTCCTTCTGGCGCTGGCCCCGGCTTCCCCAGCGGGGGGCGGCCCTCTACCTGGTGATGGATCGCCCGCCGCAGCTGGCGCTGCCCCTGCTGCTCTACGTCGGTGAGACGGGCCGGGCCGACCAGCGCTGGAAGGGCGACCACGACTGCAAGGACTACCTGGCGGCCTACGGCGAGGCCCTGGCCCGGGCGGACCTGGAGGCGCGGCCGAGCATCCGCTTCTGGTCGGACGTGCCGGCGGCGGTCGCCCCCCGCCGGGCCCTGGAGCAGGCCCTGATCCGCCGCTGGCTGCCCCCCTTCAACAAGGAGACCCGGGACCGCTGGGCCACCCCGTTCACGGCCGACCCCGCCTGAACGCCAGGGCGGTGCTGGCTACGATCACGGGCCGCCTGCGCTGGGTCCATGGAGTTTCGCTGTCTTGCCGTCGACCGGAACGCCCCCCGGCCCCTCACGGAGATCTGGACGGGGGACACCCTGGTGGTGGGACTGTTCGCCGGCGGCGCCGGCGCTGGTCGCGGCCCCGCTGAGGATCTGGTGGGGGAAGCCCTTGAGGGTTGGCTGCAGCGTCGCCGCTTCGAGGCCAAGACGGGCCAGACCCTCACCCTGGAGCGGCCCGGCGGCAGCCCGGCCACGCTGATCCTGGTGGGTCTGGGGGAACCGGCCGAGTTCGGGCTCGAGGCCCTGCGCCAGGCCGCAGCCGGTGCGGCCCGCACGGCCGCCGGCGCCGGCGCCGAAGAGCTCGGCCTCTGGTTCCCCCTGGAGGGGCTTGAGCCGGCGGCGGCGGCGGCGGCCATGGCGGAAGCGGTGCGGCTCGGCCTCTATGACGACCAGCGCTTCAAGAGCGAAACCGAGCCCCGCTCCCTGCCCCACCAGGTGACCCTGCTGGGGTTGGCGGAGAGTGCTGCGGCGGGCCTGGCCCATGTGGCGGCCACCTGCAGCGGTGTGGAACTGGCCCGGCGGCTGGTGGCGGCCCCGCCCAACAAGGCCACCCCCCAGTCGCTGGCCGATGAGGCCGCCGCCATCGCCGACGCCTTCGGTCTCGAGCTCAAGGTGCTGGAGCGGGCCGACTGCGAAGCCCTCGGCATGGGCGCCTTCCTGGGGGTGGCCCAGGGCTCCGACCTGCCCCCCAAATTCATCCATCTCACCTACCGGTCCGCCGAGCCGGTGACCCGGCGGGTGGTGCTGGTGGGCAAGGGGCTCACCTTCGATTCCGGCGGCTACAACCTCAAGACCGCCGGCTCCCAGATCGAGATGATGAAGTACGACATGGGCGGCAGCGCCGCCGTGCTGGGGGCGGCCCGCGCCATCGCTGAGATCCGCCCCGCCGGCCTGGAGGTGCACGTGATCGTGGCCAGCTGCGAAAACATGATCAGCGGCGGCGCCATCCACCCGGGCGACGTGCTCACCGCCTCCAACGGCAAGACGATCGAGATCAACAACACCGACGCGGAGGGGCGTCTCACCCTGGCCGATGCCCTCGTCTACGCCTGCGGCCTGGAGCCCGATGCCATCGTCGATCTCGCCACCCTCACCGGCGCCTGCGTGATCGCCCTGGGCGAGGAGATCGCCGGACTCTGGTCCCCCAGTGACGGCCTGGCCGAGGCCCTGATCACCGCCGGCACGGCCGGTGGCGAGGCCCTCTGGCGCATGCCCCTGCGCGGCTCCTACAGGAAGGGGCTCAAGAGCCACGTCGCCGACATGAAGAACACCGGGCCGCGGCCCGGGGGCTCGATCACCGCCGCCCTCTTCCTGCAGGACTTCGTCACCCGGGGGCTGCCCTGGGCCCACCTCGACATCGCCGGCACCGTCTGGAGCGACAAGGCGAGGGGGCTGGATCCGTCGGGGGCCACCGGCTTCGGGGTGCGCACCCTGGTGGCCTGGCTGGTGGCCGGCGCCGCGGCCTGAACGGCGAGGCCGCCGTCCCCGGCGGCTCTGGCGGCCGGAGTCTGCGGCCTAGGTTTGCTTCCAGACCAGACAACGCATCGCCCCATGGCCGTTCACAAGATCCGCTGGTACGTGAAGGCCCAGCTGGGTGTGCTCCTCCTTCCCGCCGGACTCTGTCTGTTCGGGGAGGGGGTGATCCGCAAGGGCATCCAGACCTGGTCGGCCCTGGCGGCGGCGGCCGACCAGGGCCAGTCCCTGCCGGAGGCCGGCCCCTGGGTCTGGTACGGGGCCCTCGGCCTGATCCTGATCAACGCCGGTGTGGGGCTGATGGTCGAGAGCGGCCTGCTGCGCGGCTATCCCCGCACCCCGCCCCGGGCCTGAGCCATCTCTCAGACCGCCACCGGTTCGGTGTCACCCCTGCCGGGGATGTGGGCGTGCAGTTCGGCGGGGGATTCGAGACGGTGGATCTGCCAGGTGGCCTTGTCGCCGCAGGTGGCCTGCAGCTTGTCGAGGTCGTCGGACGCCTGCCTGGGGCTCGCGTAGGGCCCGATGTGGCGCGTCTGCAGACCGTCCCGGATGGTCAGCAGATACATACAGAGGCCCTTCGGTGATGGGTCAAACGCTAAGGCATTTTCTCGGCCGGAACAGGGGGGAGGCGCCGTGCGGTTTCCCCGGCGTGTGATCGGCAGCACAACCGATGCAGCCCCGCCTGAGGAGCCAGGCGGAGGGGCAGCGGCGATGGGCTCAGCCGCCCTTCCAGCGCTGGCTGGTGCGGGCCCGCCGGCCCCAGACGGCGTCCAGGCGCCGGTCGCGGCCGCAGGACCAGCGGTAGTAGTTGTACCGGACGCCATTGCGCTTGGCGTAGTTCTGGTGGTAGCCCTCCGCCGGCCAGAACTTCGCCAGGGGCCGGATCGCCACCTTGATCGCCGCCGCCGGCTTGCCCAGTTCCCGGGCGGCCGCCACCAGGCTGTTGCGGGCCTCCACGGCCTGGTTGGCGCTGGTGGTGAAGATCACGGGCCGGTAGGAATCACCGCGGTCGCAGAACTGGCCGCCGCCGTCGAGGGGATCGATGTTGCGCCAGTAGGCCCGCAGCAGGGTGTCGTAGCGGATCTCGGTGTTGTCGAAGCGCACCCGGACCGCCTCCTGGTGGCCGGTTCCCCCGGCGGAGACCTGCCGGTAGGTGGGGTTGGCCCCCTTGCCGCCGCTGTAGCCGCTCTCCACGTCGAGGACCCCGGGGAGCACCTCCAGATCATGTTCCAGGCACCAGAAACAGCCGCCGGCCAGCACGGCCTCCTCGGTGGCCGCCAGGGCCGGGGCCACCGGCCCGCCGAGGGCCAGCAGCAGGCCAAGCAGCAGGGCGATCAGTCGCATGGGGGGTGTCCCGGGAAGGGTTCCAGAATCGCCGTCGCGGCCCGGCGGGTGACGCCCGGCTCACCGAGCTTCTGCCTGAGACGAACGTAGCCCTCCAGCACCCGTTCCCGCGCCCCGGAGGCCGGATCGAACAGGGGCAGCAGGGCCGCGACGATGGCCTCCGGTGTGAAGGCGTCCTGCAGCAGCTCCGGTACGAGCCGTTCGCCGAGCACCAGGTTCACCGGCGAGATGTGCTCCACGTTGAAGTGGATCACATGCTTGGCCAGGAAGGCCGTGGGCCGGCTGACCCGGTAGCCGGCCACCTGGGGCACGCCCCGCAGGGCCAGCTCCAGGTTGGCGGTGCCGGATTTGGTCAGGGCGGCATCGGCGGCGGCACACAGGAGCGGCCGCAGCCCGTCGGCCTCACCGGCGGGGATCACCCGCACGGCGGTGGCCCCGGCGGCCTCCATGGCGTGCTGCAAGGACGCCTCGAACCCCGGCAGGCCGGCGGGGAGCAGCACCTGCAGATCTGGATGGCGCCGCTGCAGCAGGGCGACCGCGGCGGCCATGGGCGGCAGGACGTAGCGCAGCTCCTGCCGCCGCGAGGCGGGCAGCAGCAGCAGCACCGGCGCCTCCGCCGGCAGGCCCAGCTGTTGGCGGGCCTCCTGGCGCGACGGCCGCTGCTGCAGGGTGTCGATCAGGGGGTGGCCCACCCAGGTGACCTGGGCGCCCCGATCGGCGTAGAAGCTGGCCTCCTCCGGGAAGATCGCCAGGATGCGGTCGGTGAAGCCGATCAGCCGGGTGGTGCCACCGTCGCCGAGGCGGAAGGCCCACTCCTGGGGGGCGATGTAATAGGTGATGGGCACATCGGGGTACAGCCGCCGCAGGCGCAGGCCCAGGTTCACGTTCGCCCCCATGTAGTCGATCAGCACCACGGCGTCGGGGGGGTGCTGCTTCAGCCAGCGCCGCACCCTTGCCTGCAGCTTGAGGGTGGGAATGACCAGGGGGATCGGTTCCCACAGGCCGATGGCCCCGAGCTTGGTGGTGTCCGCCAGCAGCCGTGCCCCGGCCCGTTCCATGCGGCTGCCGCCGAGGGCCACCACGTCCAGGGGCAGCGACCGGCGGGCGGCCTCCTCGTGCAGGGCCTGGACCAGCAGGGATCCCTGCAGATCACCGGAGACTTCCCCGGTGCTGACCAGCAGTCGCACCATCAGCGCTGGGCCGGCAGCGGTCCGCGCCGGCCCGGCCCCACCGAGGCCTCCAGGAAGGCGCACAGCTCGTCGGCCGCGGCCAGCAGTGGCCGCTCCCGGGCCTTGCGCAGGGCGGCGGCCAGCACCAGATCGCTGCGGTAGATGAGGGTCCAGAGATCCTGGAGCTGGCGGAACTGGGCGCCGTCGTCGAGCTGGGCCATGCCGCTGCGGCGCAGCCCGACCCGGTTCAGTCCCCGGATGCGGCCGGGGTGGCCCTCCACCGTCATGAACGGGGGGACGTCGCGGTCGATGCGGCTCATGCCGCCCACCATCGCCAGGCTGCCGATGTGGACGAACTGGTGGATGCCGAGCACGCCGCCGATCACGGCCCGCTCACCGATCACCACGTGGCCCGCCACCGCCACCCCGTTGGCGATGACGATGCGGTCGGAGAGCTGGCAGTTGTGGCCGATGTGGCTGTAGGCCATCAGCAGGTTGCCGTTGCCCAGCACGGTCCGCTCCCCTTCAGCCGTGGCGCGGTTGATGGTGACGCACTCCCGGATCGTGTTCTCATCGCCCATCACCACTTCGGTGGGGGCACCGCCGTACTTGAGGTCCTGGGGTTCGAGGCCGATGCAGGCCCCCGGGAAGATCCGGTTGCCCTTGCCCATCCGCACCCGCCCGTCGATCACCACATGGGGACCGATGCGGCTGCCCTCGCCGATCTCCACCTCCGGACCGATCACCGCATAGGGGCCGATCTCCACCCCGGGGGCCAGCAGGGCCCTCGGATCGACCAGGGCCGTGGGGTGGACGGATGTCGTCATGGCTGTGCTCGACATCGCGTCAGTCCACGAGCGAGAACATCAGCTCGCCGGAGCAGACGCGCTCGCCATCGACCGTGGCGGTGGCGTGCACCTTGCCGAAGCGCTTGCGCTTGAGGCTGAGCAGCTCGCAGGTGATCAGCAGCTGGTCGCCGGGCACGACGGGTCGGCGGAAGCGGACGCCGTCGATGCCGGCGAAGACGAACAGGCCCTTGGGCAGATCGGGCATCTGGGTGACGATCAGGCCCCCCACCTGGGCCATGGCCTCGACGATCAGCACGCCCGGCATCAGGGGGCGGCCGGGGAAATGGCCCTGGAACTGGGGCTCGTTGAAGGTGACGTTCTTCAGGGCCACCGCCCGCTGGCCGGGGACGTACTCCACCACCCGATCCACCAGGGCGAAGGGGTAGCGGTGGGGGAGCAGGTTGAGGATCTGTTCGCTGCTGAGCACCACGGCCCGGGTCGTGTCCGCAGCGGGGCCAGCGGGCGTGGCGGGGGATGGGGCCGGGGCGGCCTCGGGAGCGGCGGAGGGAAGAACGGTCAAGGATTCAGTGGGTCGGTACGGGTACGGGCAGGCGGGGCGCCTGGGACGCAAGGGCCGCGGCCATGGCGGTGTGCAGGCCATGGGAACCGCGGTAGGCAAAGACGTGGGCCCTCGGCAGGCCCACCAACGCCAGATCTCCCAGCAGGTCCAGCAGCTTATGGCGCACCGGTTCGTCGGCGAAGCGCAGGGGCGGGTTCACCCAGTCGTCCCCATCACAGACCAGGGCATTGTCGAGGGCACCACCCCGGATCAGGCCCGCGGCCAGCAGCTGCTCCACCTGCTCCCGGAAGCCGAAGGTGCGGGCCGGGGCAATCTCGGCCACAAAACTCTCCGGCGTGAGATCGAGGGCATAGAGCTGGCGGCCGATGGCCGCCTGGGGAAACTCGATCGCCGCCGCCAGACGCAGCCGGTCGTTGGGCAGGGCCGCCACGAACCCCAGCCCCTGGCCGAGGGTGAGGGGCAGCGGCGGCAACGGGGGCTCGAGGCGCTCGCCCCGGTCGCGGAGGCCCGCCTCGGCGATCGCCTCCACCCAGGGCAGGCCGGAGCCGTCGAGCAGGGGGATCTCCTCCCCTTCCACCCACAGTTCCGCCTGGCTCACCCCGGTGCCGGCCAGGGCCGCCAGCAGGTGCTCCACCGTCGCCAGGTGGCGCTCACCCACCTGCAGGCAGGTGCACAGGCGGGTGTCGCTGACCTGGGCGGGGCCGAGGCGCTGCATCGGGAGTTCCGGGGCGTCCAGCCAGCCCAGCCAGTAGCCGGGCCGCTCCGACGGGCCGAGCCGGACCCGGGAGACGGCGCCGCTGTGCAGCCCGACCCCGGAGCGCTCCACGCTGGAGCGCAGGGTCCAGGCCTGGCGATAGTCGCTGGGCCAGCTGGTCACTAGAACTTCCAGCCCACGCCGAGGTTGAAGCGCCACTCGCCGGTGAAGTCCTGGCTGGCCACCTCCAGGCGCAGCGGGCCGACGGGGGTGGTGACGATCAGGCCGGTGCCGATCGAGAAGCCGGAGCCCGGCTTGTTGAGCAGGCCGCCGAGGTTGCCCGGCACCTTCGCCTGGCTGCCGAAGGTGGTGCCGCCGTCGATGAACAGCTCGCCGCTGACGATGCTGAACAGGGGGAAGCGATATTCGATCGTGGCTTCGCCGAAGCTGCGGCCGACGCCCAGATCGCAGTCGAAGTAGCCCCGCACCGAGTTGCCGCCACCCAGGCAGAAGGCCTCATAGGGCGGCAGGTCGCCGATCACCGTGCCGGCGGACACCTGGAAGGCCAGGGCCTGCTTGCAGTCCTCGGTCTCGCCGGCCTTGGGCCGGCAGCCCTTGTAGAACTTCAGCCAGCGCACCGGGATGTAGTGGGTGAAGCTGCCCCGGATCCGGTTGAAGGTGGGGGAATCGGGGCCCACCGAGAAGAACTGTTCGGTGCCGATGCTGAGGAAGTTGCCCTGGGTGGGGTTGCGGGGATCGTTGAGGGTGCTCATCGTCGCCGCCAGCCGCAGGCCCACCAGCTGGTTGCGGGCGGCGCAGTTGTAGGCCACGCAGATGATCGAGCTGGTGGGTGCGGCCAGCAGCGAGGTGGCCTCGTTCGGGGTGGCCAGAGCGAAGCGCCGGGAGGTGCCCGAGAAGTCCATCGGCGTCGCCACCTGGCCGGTCAGCCCCAGCAGCACGGTCCACGGTGCCCGCTTGAAGGGGTTGCCGCCGTTGAGGGGACGCACGAACTGGACGTTGGCGCCGACGCGCTGGATCAGCACGCTGTTGCCGTCGAACTGGAACCAGCTGAGGTTCTGGCCGCTGGTCTCGGCGGCGATCCGGGCCGCCGTCACCGACGGGAAGGCCTCGAGGAGGGGGTTGAAGGGCGAGAAGATGTTGTAGGCGACCTCGGTGCCCGGGGCCTGGTAGAAGTCGGAGACGGTGAAGAAGTTGCCGTTGTTCTGGCTCTGGAACACCTGGGGGGCGTCCCGGCTCACGAAGGCCTTGAAGCGGAAGGCGGTCCGGTACTTGTCCCCCTTGATCCAGGGGTCGCTGAAGGAGATGTCGGCCAGGCCGCCGAACTGGCCGTACGTGAAGCTGGTGGAGAGGTCCCAGGCCCGGCCGAACAGGTTGCTGTCCTGCACCTGGATCTGGCCGAAGACCCCCTGGCTCTGGCTGTAGCCCAGACCCCCCGACAGAGACCCGGTCGACTGCTCCACCACCCCCAGCACGATCACCACCGAGCCGGGATCCTCCGGTTCGGGGCGCAGGGTCACCTTGACGTCGCTGAACAGGCCGGTGCCGTAGAGGCGCTTGAGGTCGTCCTCCAGATTGCGGCGGTTGAAGATCTCACCGGTCTTGATGGAGATCTCCCGGGTGATCACCCACTCCTTGGTCTTGCCCTTGATGGGCTGGCCCTTGTCGTTGGTGGCCGAGCCCTCCTTGTTGAGGAACTGGACCTCCACGCCCTTCACCGTGCCCTGGCGGACCAGCAGCTGCACGTCGCCGTCGGGGCCGATCCGGGAGGGGCCGGTGACGCGGGCCAGGGAGAAGCCCTGATCGGCGTACCACTTCTGCAGCTCCTGCATGCGGCCCTGCAGGGTCACCAGGTTGAGGGTCTTGCCGTAATCACCGGCGAAGGTCTCCTGCACCACGGTCTCCGGCACCTTGGCGTCGGCCGGATCCAGGCTCACCTTGGTGAGCACCGGGTTGGGCACCACCGAGACCACCAGCCGCACCCCCAGGGGGCCGTCCTGGGGCTGGATCCGCACGTCGGAGAACCAGCCGGTGGCGTAGATGGCCTGCAGGTCCCTTTCCAGCTCGCTGCGGGTGATGCTGTTGCCGGGGGTCACCACCATGGCGCCATAGGCCGCCAGCTCCAGCCGCTCAGCCTCGGGATGGTCGGCCAGGCCCTCGATCACCACCTCACTGATCAGCACCCGGGGTTCGGCCGAGGCGGAGGGGGCGGGGGCCGGCGCCAGGGAAGGCCTGCCGGGCCGATCGTCGCTGGCGGCGGGCGGGCCGGGGGTCGCCCCGGGGGTGGCGGTGGGTGCAGGTGCCGGAGCGGGGGCCGGGCTGGCGGGGGTGGCGCCGGGGGCGGGCGTCACCGGGGTCGCCCCGGCCGGCGGGGTGGCCTCCGGCGGGTCAGCGAAGGGATCGGCGCCGGCCTGGGCCACGGTGCCGGTGGGGGGCTGGGCCTGGGAGCCGACGGGGGTCTGGCCCTGGCCGGGGGGACTTTCGGCGGCCCGGGCCTGGCCTCCGGCCAGCAGCAGGGCCACCAGGAGAGGAAGGGAGGCGGTCGCCGCCCTGGGCGTGACGCTTCGAAGGATGTGGGGCCTGCCGAGGCGAACGCCAATCATGGATGTCGTCTGCAGTGCGGCCAGGCCGCAAAATCCCGCTGACCTTACCCGTAGACCCGTGGTTCGGGACAGACCCCTTGGACCCGTTTGAGGACCTCCCCGTAGGCCTCGACAACGCCGCCGAGGTCCTGTCGGAATCGATCCTTGTCCAGGATCCGCTCCTGCGCATCGCTCACCGCCCGTTTCCAGAGGCGGCAGGTGTCGGGGCTGATCTCGTCTGCCACCACCAGGGTGTCGTCGGCGGTGAACCCCAGTTCGATCTTGAAATCCACCAGTTCGAGCTCCACCCGGGCAAAGAGATCGCGCAGGGCATCGTTGACCCGGAAGGCCAGTTTCCGGACTGCCTCCAGTTGGTCGGGTGTGAGCAGCTGCAGGCGCTCCAGCCGCGCTTCGCTGAGCAGCGGATCCCCCAGGGCGTCGTCCTTGTAGTACAGGTCCAGGAGGGGCGGCTCCAGGGGAGTGCCCTCCGCCATCGGCATCTGGCGGCAGAGGGAACCGGCGGCGATGTTCCGCACCACCACTTCCACCGGCACCACCCGCACCGGACGCACCATCATCCAGTGCTCACCGTGCAGTCCCAGGTAGTGGGTGGGCACCCCCAGCCCGTCCAGATGTTCGAACAGCAGGGCCGAGATGCGGCAGTTCAGGGCCCCCTTGCCCAGCAGCTGGGCCTTCTTGAGGGCATTGAAGGCCGTGGCGTCGTCCTTGTACTCGACCGCCACCACGTCGTCCCGGTCGGTGGCGTACACCCGCTTCGCCTTGCCTTCGTAAAGGAGGGGGCCGGTGGCAGGGGAGAGGGTCATGTGGCAGGGGTCGGCGTCTGGGTCTGGGCTGGGGCAGGAGTCGGGCCCGGTTCCGTCGCCGGCACCGGCAGATCGGCGGCGTGGCCGCCCGGATCCCGGGGGGAGCGCAGCCGGATCTCCAGCTGGCGGGTGCGCGGCGCCGCCGCGGGATCTTCGCGCCGCCAGCGCCATTCGCCGTAGGCGTCGTCGATGCGGCCGCTGAGCCGCAGGCGGCGGGCCACGGCCCGATCCGACGGCAGGGCGGCCTGGGTGTCCAGCAGCTCCGCCACCAGCCCCCAGGCGCCCGCCGCCGCCGCCTGCTCCAGGGCCGCCTCCAGCAGGGCCTCCCGCTGGGCCGCCGGCAGCTCCGCCAGCATCCCCACCGCCTGCTGCAGGCGCAGGGCCCCCGCCAGGCCGCCCTGGCGGGCCCGCACCAGCAGTTCGCCGCCGACCCGGGGGAAGCCCCGCGATTCCAGGTGCAGGGCCAGCAGCTCCAGGGCCGGACGGCTGATGACGGTGCCATCCTCCCGGCGCTGCAGCGGCAGGGCGATGGCCTCGAGGGAGGTGCCGCTTTCCTTCCTCAGGCGCTCCAGGGCCAGGGCCGCCCGGCGGTGGTCCAGCCCGGCGGCGGCGGCCCGCCACTGCAGCTGCAGCCACTGCACCCGCTCCGCTCCGGCGGCCGGTCCGAAGCGGTTGAGCACGTCCATGGCCTCGCTGGGCGCCCGGCAGCTGAGCAGCACATCGGCGTTCGCCAGCACCACCTCCAGGGGCTGGGGGGCCGGATGGAGCGTCAGCAGGCGCTGCTGCAGCTGCCGCAGGCGCTCGAGCTGGTCGGCCTCGGCGCTCTGCCGGCAGGCCGCGTCGAGCTGCTCGAGATCCCCATCGCGGAGCAGGTCGGCGAAGGCGGCGTCGGAGAGCAGCGGCGGCGGCTCCGTGGCTTCGGCTGCGGCCTCCCCCGGCCCGCCGGGGCTGCCCTCGAGAGCGGCCGGTGGCGAAGCAGCCGGGCCGGGGGCCGCCGCCTCCGCCGGGGCGGTGGCCTCAGCAAGGGCGGCAGCCGGCCGGAGTCCCGTCGCCGCCCCCAGCAGGGCCAGGGCACCGAGGACACCCAGAACGGACACGCCGCGGATCGGCCGGCGCGCCGGCGGGACGGGGCTGGGTCCGGATCCGCTGGGCGGGACGGCGGTCGAGGCGGCGGTCGGGGAGAATGGCAAAGGGGAGTGGCAGCAAGGCTGGTGAGGGCGACCGGTGCAGCACCCGCGCCGGCGCACAACCTAGGGGAGCTCTCCTCCCCGATCCACCCCCCTTCCGCGTCCCCTCCGCCCCGTGGCCCCGTTGACCGTGACCGACCCTTCCCCCCCGTCCCCGGTGCCGGCCCGGATCCTGGTGGTGGGTGGCGGTGGCCGCGAGAACGCCCTGGGCTGGGCCCTGGCGCGCTGCCCCGGGGTGGAGCAGGTGCTGGTGGCCCCCGGCAACGGCGGCACCACCGCCCTGGCGGGCTGCGGCCAGCTGCCCATCGCCGAGAGCGACCATGGCGCCCTGGCGGCGGCCTGCCGCGCCCACGCCATCGACCTGGTGGTGGTGGGCCCGGAAGCGCCCCTGGCCGCCGGCCTGGCGGACCGGCTGCGGTCGGAGGGGCTGGCGGTCTTCGGCCCCGGTGCCGACGGGGCCCTGCTGGAGGCCAGCAAGCGCTGGGCCAAGGATCTGATGCAGGAAGCGGGCGTGCCCACGGCCGGCTACTGGGCGGCGACGGATCGCCAGCAGGCCCTGGAGGCCCTCGAACGCCATGGCCGTCCCCTGGTGGTGAAGGCCGATGGCCTGGCCGCCGGCAAGGGCGTGACGGTGGCCGACAGCCTTGAGCAGTGCCGGGAGGCCATCGAGGAGGTGTTCGCCGGCCGCTTCCAGAGCGCCGCCCCCGGGGAAGCCGCCGCCCCCTCCCTGGTGCTGGAGGAGCGCCTGCACGGGCCGGAGGTGTCGGTGTTCGCCCTCACCGACGGCCGCTCCATGGTGCTGCTGCCACCGGCCCAGGACCACAAGCGCATCGGCGAGGGGGACACCGGTCCCAACACCGGCGGCATGGGGGCCTACGCCCCCGCCCGACTGCTGGATGCGGCGGGCATGGAGCAGGTGCGCCAGCGGGTGCTGGAGCCGATCCTGGCGGCCCTGCGGGCCCGGGGCATCGACTACCGCGGCGTGATCTTCGCCGGCCTGATGCTCACCGAGGAGGGCCTGCGGGTGATCGAGTTCAACTGCCGCTTCGGGGATCCGGAGTGCGAGACCCTGATGCCCCTGCTCGGTCCGGAACTGGCCCAGGTGTTGCTGGCCTGCGCCACCGGCCGCCTCGAGCAGGCCCCCCCGCTGACGATCGAACCGCGCTGCAGCGCCTGCGTGATCGCCGCCGCCGCGGGCTATCCCGGCGAAGTGCGTCGCGGTGATCCGATCGACGGCGACCTGGGGGACGCCCCTGACCTGCAGCTGTTCCATGCCGGCAGCCGCCGCAGCGAGGCGGGCCCCGTGGTCACGGCGGGCGGCCGGGTGCTGGCGGTGGTGGCCCAGGCCGACGACTTCGACACCGCCTTCGAGCGGGCCTACGACGGTCTGGGACGGGTGGGATTCGAGGGCATGGTCTACCGCCGCGACATCGGCCACCAGGTGCGGACGCGACGCCCGGCCCTGCCATGACCCCCTCCGCTTCCGGCCCCACCCTGGGCGGCACCGAGGCCGCCGGCTCCTTCAGCCTCTGGCGGGCGCGCCTGCAGCGCTGGTGGGCCGAGTTCAGCCTCCAGACCAAGCTGCTGGCGGTCGCCACCCTCGTGGTGAGCCTGCTGATGACGGGCATCACCTTCCTGGCCCTGAATGGCATCCAGCGCGATGCCCGGATGAGCGACACCCGCTTCGCCCGGGATCTCGGTCTGCTGCTGTCGGCCAACGTCACCCCCCTGGTGGCGGAGGGCAACGACCGCGAACTGGCTTCGGTGGCCGAACGCTTCTGGCAGTCCAGCCGCAGCCTCCGCTACATCTTCTTCGCCGATTCCGACGGGGTGATCTACCTCGGCATCCCGATGGGCGGCAGCACCGGCATGGGGGAGCGGGTGCTCAGCCGCCGCCTGGAGCTGCCGGCCGACATCCAGCGCCGCCCCGACAACCCCCTGATCCGCCAGCACCTCACCCCGGACGGCCAGGTCACCGACGTGTTCGTGCCGATGGTGAGCGACGGCCGCTATCTCGGGGTGGTGGCCCTGGGCATCAACCCCAACGAGACACTCCTGGCCAGCGCCGCCCTCACCCGGGAGGTGACGGTGGCGGTGTTCATCTCCATCTGGGTGCTGGTGATCCTGGGTTCGGTGTTCAACGCCCTCACCATCACCCAGCCGGTGAAGGAGCTGCTGCGGGGGGTGCGATCGATCGCCGGGGGCAACTTCGAGACCCGCATCGCCCTGCCGGTGGGGGGTGAGCTGGGGGAGCTGCTCAACGGGTTCAACACGATGGCCTCCCAGCTCGAGGTCTACAAGGCCGCCAACATCGAGGAGCTCACCGCCGCCCAGGTGAAGCAGCAGTCCCTGATCGCCACCATGGCCGACGGCGCCGTGCTGCTCGATGCCGAGGGCCGGATCGTGCTGGCCAACCCCACCGCCCGCCGGCTGTTCCGCTGGGAGGGCCGCAACCTGGAGGGCAGCGACCTGGAAGCCGAGCTGCCGGACCGGCTGGCGATGGAGCTGCACGTTCCCCTCGCCAGCCTGATCAGCAGCGAGCGGGACACCACCGAGGTGCGCTGCAGCTTCGGGGACCCCCCCCGCACCCTGCGCATCGTGCTCCAGTCGGTGCGGGATGCCAGCGGCGAAACCCTCAAGGGCATCGCCATGACGATTCAGGACCTCACCCGGGAGGTGGAGCTGAACGCCGCCCAGAGCCGCTTCATCAGCAACGTGTCCCACGAGCTGCGCACCCCCCTGTGCAACATCAAGAGCTATGTGGAGACGCTCCATGACATGGGCGACCTGCTCAGCGCCGAGCAGCAGAAGGAGTTCCTGAGCATCGCCAATGCCGAGACCGACCGGCTCTCCCGCCTGGTCACCGACGTGCTCGACCTGTCCCGGCTGGAGTCCGACCGGGTCTGGCAGCTGGAGCCCATGGACCTGGCGCCGGCGATCGAGCAGACCCTGCGCACCTACCGGCTCAACGCCGAGGAGAAGGGGGTGATGCTGCTCTTCAGCGGGGATCAGCACCTGCCCCGGGTGCGGGGCAACTGGGATCTGCTGCTGCAGGTGTTCGACAACCTGGTGGGCAACGCCCTCAAGTTCACCCGCAGCGGCGGCCAGCTGCTGCTGCGCGCCTATCCCTGGCCCGACCACTGCCCGCTGGATCCCGCCGGCGGACCGGAGGCCCATCCCTCCTGCACCCTCACCTCGCGGCTGCCGCGGTTGCGGGTGGAGATCGCCGACACCGGCTGCGGCATCTCCGAGGCCGACCAGGCGCGGATCTTCGAGCGCTTCTTCCGGGTCGAGAACGCCGTGCATACCGAGGCCGGCACCGGGCTGGGACTCTCGATCGTGCGGGGCATCCTCGAGAAGCACGGCAGCCAGGCCCGGATGGCCAGCGAGCCCGGCGTGGGCACCACCTTCTGGTTCGACCTGCCCCTGGAGGAGGCCGACGGTGATGAACTCCGGGTCCAGGCGGAGCGCTCGGCCTCCCTGGCCGACATCGAAGCGGACCGAAGAATCCCCGCGTAGGCTCGCGCTGGCCATTCCGGCCTCTCCCACAGAGAATGCATGTCTTCGTCCATATCGGAACCCACAAGACAGGAACCACATCCCTGCAGGCCTGTCTGAGGACCTGGGCCCGTGAGCTCGCCGACTCCGGCCTCCTGGTTCCCTCGGCCGGCACCCTCTGTGACAGCTCCGGCCATCACAATCTGGCCTTCCAGCTGGCCGGTGACAGTCGCTACGATCCCACCCTCGGAGGCTTGCAGGAACTCGTCGACGAGTTGCGTCTGGCCGACAGCTCTCCGACCCTGAGGAAAGCTGTCATCAGCAGCGAAGATTTCTGCTGTCTTGTGGAGAAGCCGGACGCGCTGCGTCGTCTGGAATCGACCCTCCGGCGGGAGGGACATACGTTGACCTGGGTGGTGTTCCTGCGCCGCGTCGACGACTATTCGGAATCCCTCTACACCACCCTCTGGGGCTGTGGGGTGCGCCCCCGCTTCGGCTACCCGGGCTTCGTTCTCTCCATCCTGGCCTGGGGAAAATATCGACAGACGCAGCGATTCGGCGGTTCCGTCCACTACTTCGATTTTGTGGCCTTTGCCCGCCGCTGGCGCCAGCTGTCGGCCTCCCGGCTGCTGCTGCGCGACTACGACCAGGCCCTGGCCAGGCAGG
The DNA here is from genome assembly GCF_024346155.1 of Cyanobium sp. Candia 9D4. Classification (NCBI taxonomy): domain Bacteria; kingdom Bacillati; phylum Cyanobacteriota; class Cyanophyceae; order Synechococcales; family Prochlorococcaceae; genus Cyanobium; species Cyanobium sp. Candia 9D4. Next base: position 129,516 of record NZ_JAGQCK010000004.1, read on the forward strand.
GTGTTCTGCCCTGTTTCCTGACCATCCTCGGTGCTCCTGAGGCCCTCATCGCCACCGCAGTCTCCGAACAGTCCCGACTCAACAGCCGGATGGAGCACGTCACACGCCGCTACCGGAGGTTCCTGAGGCCGCTGTTGATGGCCCGCTTCCAGCGCGGCAATCGGCGTGTCATCAATGGCTGAGCGACCCTCGGCATGACGCGTAGGATCGGGCCCCCGGCGCCATCTCCCGTCGATGCATCTGTTCCTCCATATTGGTGACCACAAGACGGGGAGCACATCCATCCAGGCCTTCCTCAGGCGGCGGGCGGCAGATCTTGAGGCCGTGGGCATCTACGTCCCGACAGCGGGAACCTATTCCCCGGAGTCCGGTCACCATCAGCTTGCTTTCGAGCTGCTCGAAGACAAGCGCTGGAATCCGGCCCACGGCGGACTGGACGAGCTCGTGCAGGAGCTGCGGCGCTGTCCGCTGCCCCGGGCGGTCATCAGTTGCGAGGATCTCAGTCTGCTGGTCGTGCGGCCCGATCGATTGAGACGGCTGGAGGCAAGCCTCCTTGCGGAGGGACATACCGTGAGTTGGCTGATGTTTCTGCGTCGTGTGGACGATTATCTGGAGTCGTTGTACTGCGAGCTGAAGCGATCCGGGCTGCGGGCCCGCCTGGGCTATCCCGGTTTCGCCCTCCCTTTTCTTCTGTGGGGAAGGAGTTATTCCAAGTTCTGCGATCAACGTGCCTTTGTTCGCAGGTGGCGAGGCCTTTCGGATTCGCCGCTGCAGCTCCTCGACTATGACCGGGCAGTGGGAGCGGAAGGGTTGCTGCCCCGCTTCCTGCAGGCGATCGGAGCCCCGCCGTCCCTGGTCGAGGCCAACCATGCCGCACCGGTCCTGAACCAGCGCCGTGAACAGATCACGCGCCATTTCAGAAGCGTGCTGGGGCCCCTGCTGATGGCCCGCTTCCACCGCTCCAACCAGCGGGCGCTGCACAGCTGAAGATGGGGGGGCTGATGCGGCGGCTCAGCTCTCCCCGTCCATGCTGCGCATGATCCGGCCCAGATCGGCCCGTTCGTCGGTGGTGATGCGATGGGGCACCCCACTGATGATGCGCTCGAAGTTGGCGAAGGAATCCTTGATTTCCGGCCCGTTGCCGGTGATCACGAATTCCCGGATGCCCTTGTCGTGCCAGGAACCGCGCATCTTGAACACGTTCAGAGCCCGGGCCATTTCGCCGCGGATTTCCACATACTGCAGCAGCAGAATGGTGTCGGTGATGGTGGAGATGTGGGAATCGGTGATCGAATGGCTTCCCATGAATTCTTCGGACGTATTGGTGAAGAATCCAGCGATCTCCTCCTGTTTGGCATAGCCCGTCACCCCGATCACAAATTGCCGGAAGGCGTTGTGGCTGACACCCCGAGCCAGGGCGGAGAGGGAATCGATCGCCATCCGGGACGGCTTGAACTGGCTGATCTCGGTCTTGATGATCTGCAGGTGATCCTCGAGGCCCGTGGATTCCGGATAGGCGCAGATGATCTTGAGCAGGCCGTCCTGCTCCATCTGCTCGAAATCAATGCCCCAGCTGGTGGCGTTGCGCAGCAGCTGGGAGCGGGATTCCTCGTAGGCGAACAGGATCGCCCGCTCCTTGCTGCGGCAGGCATCCTCCACGAACTTGCTGACCAGCAGGGTCTTGCCGGTGCCGGTGGCGCCGGTCGCCAGGATGATGGAGTCCTTGAAGAAGCCACCCCCGCACATCTCATCGAGCCGGGGCACGCCGGAGCTGAGGCGCACGTTGGAAGAACGCTGGGTGAGGCGCATCGCCCCCAGCGGGAAGACACTGATGCCGTGGCTGCCCATGGTGAAGGGGAATTCCCCCTTCATGTGGGTGGTGCCGCGCAGCTTGAGCACCTCCACCGTGCGCCGCCGCCGCTCACCCTCCAGCACGTTGCGCAGGATCACCACGTTGTCGGAGACGAATTCCTCGACGCCGTAGCGGGCGATGGCCCCATACTCATCGACCCGTTCGGTGGTCATCACCGTGGTGACACCGATCTCCTTGAGCCTGGCGATCAACCGGAAGATCTCGCGCCGCACCACGGAGATGGCGTCGTACTGCTGGAAGACGGCGGTGATGGAGTCGATCGCCACGCGCCGCGCCTTGTATTTGCGGATCGCATAGTGAATCCGCTCGATCAGGCCGGAGAGATCGAAGCTGCCGGACACCTCCTGGCCATCGGGATCCGGGGAGGCATCGAGAACGAACAGCTTGTTCTGCTCGACCATCTCCTGCAGATTCCAGCCGAAGCTGGAGGCGTTGCGCAGGATGTCGAGGGGGGATTCCTCAAAGGTGACGAAAATGCCGTGTTCGTTGAACTGACGGATGCCGTTGCAGAGAAAATTCAGGGAGAAGACGGTCTTGCCGGTTCCTGATGTCCCGCTGATCAGGGTCGATCGGCCGATCGGCAGCCCGCCATGGCAGATGTCATCGAAACCTTCGATCCCCGTCGGAAGTTTCTGCATCTGCATCCGATTGGCAGCGGCGGCGTGGTCGTTGGGATCCTGCATCGAAGAGATGGAAGAGGGGCGTGGGGTCGGAAGGGAATCGGGGTCGAGCCTGGGAGCGCAGGCGGGGAGGGTGGCAGCGGGCCTGAGTCGGGCCTTGATCGGGGCTCAGGAGGATTCCGGTGTGGAGGGCACACCGCCGGCTTCGAGATCGTCGACGTCGAGCTGGAAATCCTCGGTGAGCTCTTCGTAGAGGAGATCGAGGCCGATCAGCACCCGCTCCCGGTCGGAGAGATCGCCGATGATCCGGCGCACCGGTGGGGGAAGAATCTTGGCCAGGGTCGGGGTGGCCAGGATCTTGTCCTCTTCCGCCAGCTGGGGATTCTTGAGCACGTCGATCACCTTCAGGGCATAGACGCCTCGGAACTCCGACTCGAGGATGTCGCGCAGTGTCTTGAGGGCCCGCATCGAATTGGGCGTGTTGCCGGCCACGTAGAGCTTGAGGATGTAAGTCTTGCGGAAGGTCATGGCTGGGGCTCAGGTGGTGGGGCTGGAGGATTCGGCGGCGGCGGGCACGATCGGCAGGTCGGGAGGGATGGAGCGTCGATACATTTCGCAGAGGTGCGCCATGACATCGAGCAGGGCCAGACGGTAGTCCTGGAGGAAATCGTTCTTCTGTCCCTTGAGCATCAGCAGTTTGCGAAACTCCTCAATCAGATTCACGTGGATCTCGACCATCTTGGTGATCGGCAGATCGGCGAAGAAGGCCGTGTTCACGAAGCTTTCAATCGCCTGATTGGCTGCGGCGGGGTTCTTGAAGTAGCTGATCAGCAGGTCCCGGTAGGTGCGCCGCAGGGAGTCCAGCAGCTCGTTCCGTTCCCCGTCCTCCAGGTTGCGCAGGAAGCGGGAGGGATCCCGCTTGTAATAGACCCCCAGGTACCCGAGCCGTCCGTTGAGCCGGTTCGGCAGTTTCCAGCCGTCGTGCGTCGCCGCCTTGACTTCGCTGTCGGCCGGCAGGGTGTTGCTGCGCAGGAACCGGGAGACGGCCGCGTCCAGGCTGTAGCTCAGTTGCTCCAGCTGGTCGGGGGGCAGGCGGACCTCCGCCTCGTGGAACTTCACCTCGCCGTCCACCGGGCCGATCAGCACGGCCGGCAGCTCCAGGCCCTGGTCGTGCAGGCTGCCGAAGAAGCTGCCATCGACGGCGCCCTCCTCCAGCAGGATGCCGTCGAAGTCCTCGCGGCGCTGCTCCAGCTGCTCCAGGGGTCCGGCGGCGGGATCCAACGGCACCAGCTGGTAGCGACCGCCCCTGAGCCACTGGCCGCAGGCCTCGGCCAGGGCCGGGGTCTGGATGAGAGAGAGGATGTTGAGAACCGGCTGGGGCATCGACCGCTGCGGCGGGGAGCTCCCCTGACCGGGCTGATTCTTGACGGAAGGGAGGCCCGGACGGGAGGATCTTAGTTCTGTCTTTCGATTCCGTGCGCCCAGGCCCAATGGTGGCTTCCAGCCGCCAGCCTGGCCACGCCCCCTGAGCGATGACCCAAGCCTCCCAGAAGGAACCCCTGAGCGCGCCCGCTGCCGGTGCCCAGGGCGACGCCACCGGCGCCTACGCCATCGTCGAGGCGTCCGGCCAGCAGTTCTGGCTCCAGCCGGATCGCTACGTCGATCTCGACCGCCTCAACGCCGAAGTCGACAGCACCGTGACCCTGGAGAACGTGCTCCTGGTCAAGGACGCCTCCGGCACCACCCTCGGCCAGCCCTACGTGGCTGGAGCCACGGTGGAGCTCAAGGTGATGGCCCATCGCCGCGGCCAGAAGATCATCGTCTACAAGATGCGTCCCAAGAAGAAGACCCGCCGCAAGAACGGCCACCGCCAGGAACTCACCCGGGTGATGGTCCAGTCGATCAAGGTCGGCGGCAAGTCGATCGTCTGATCGGGCCCCAGCCTCTTCCTCCCCCCTCCCGTTCACCCGTCTCCCCGTTCCCATGGCCCACAAGAAAGGCACAGGCTCCACCCGCAACGGCCGCGACTCCAACTCGAAGCGCCTCGGCGTCAAGCGCTATGGCGGTGAGACCGTCAGCGCCGGCTCGATCCTGATCCGCCAGCGCGGCACCTCGGTGATCCCGGGCGTCAATGTGGGCCGCGGTTCCGACGACACCCTGTTCGCACTGGTGGACGGCGTCGTCAGCTTCGAATCCATCAAGCGCGGCCTGCGCAACCGCAAGCGCATCAACATCGCCGTCGGCGCCTAGGCCCCCGGCAGGGGGGCGTCCGCCAGTTCAGCGCCGTCCCCCGGCACCTCCAGATAGCGCCGGAGCCAGCCCACCAGCAGGTAGAAGGGCAGGGTGTCGGCCAGGGCCGCCACCAGCTTGAACACGTAGCCGCTGGCGATGAACACGCCCAGCTGGGGGAGCACCGGCTCGTCCGGCCGGATCGGCAGCACGTGGGCGGCGTAGTGGCTGATCAGCACCACCGCCGAGGTGTCCACCACCTGGCTGATCAGGGTCGAGCCGTTGTTCCGCAGCCACAGGGCCTTGCCGTTGCTGAAGCGCTTCCAGAAATGGAACAGGCGCACGTCGGTGAACTGGGCGGCCATGTAGGCGGCCATCGAGGCCCCCACGGCGCCGAAGGCCAGCCGGCGCACCTCGAAGAACACCGGCACCCCCTCGGCGTGGGTGTCGGCCGGCAGGCCCACCACCCCACCGAATCCGTCCAGGCCCGGCAGGATGCCACCGAGCCAGAGCACCAGGACGATCCAGCCGTTGAGCATCAGACCCACCCACACCACCTGGGAGGCGCGCCGTTCGCCCCAGATCTCGCTGATCAGGTCGGTGCACAGGAACGTGACGGGGTACGGCAGGGCCCCCACCGCCACGATGATCGGGAACGACCCGATGCTGCCCAGGTGGAGGAACCGGGTCAGCCCCAGGATGTTGAGCATGCCCATGGTCCCCAGGAAGATGCCGGCCAGCACCAGAAAGGTGACCTCGCGCCGGTCCTGCAGCGTCATCGGCGCCTGAGCATGGGAGAAGGTCCTTCCAGGCTGCCGCCATCCCCGCCGTCGCGCCACGGCTGCGGCTTCCTGGTGCTCGACAAGCCCGCCGGCCTGACCTCCCACGACGGCGTCGCCCGGGTGCGGCGGGCCTACGGCCTGCGGCGGGTGGGCCATGGCGGCACCCTCGATCCGGCGGTCACCGGGGTGCTGCCGATCGCCCTCGGCCCCGCCACCCGGTTGCTGCCCTACCTGCCCGGCGACAAGACCTACCGCGGCACCGTCCAGCTGGGCGTGCGCACCGGCACCGACGACCTCGAGGGGGAGGTGCTGGAACGCACGGCCGTGCCGCCCCTCGGCCCCGAGGACCTGGAGCGGGCCCTGGAGCGCTTCCGGGGCGAGATCCTCCAGGTGCCTCCCCAGGTCTCCGCGGTGCATGTGGAGGGCCAGCGGGCCTACGCCCGGGTCCGGGCGGGGGAGCAAGTGGCGCTGGCGGCGCGGCCGGTGCGGATCCACGGCCTCGACCTGCTGGGCTGGGACGCCGAGCGCGGCCGCCTGGAGCTGGAGGTGCGCTGTTCCGCCGGCACCTACGTGCGGGCCCTGGCGCGGGACCTGGGGGACGCCCTCGGCTGCGGCGGCGCCCTGGCCAGCCTGCGCCGCACCGCCGCCCTCGGCTTCGGTCTGCACCAGGCCATCACCATGGAGCGGCTGGCGAGCGGCCCCCTGCCGCCGCTGCTGGACCCCCTGGATGTGCTGGTGGACCTGCCGCGCCAGCGCCTCGATCCGGCCCAGCTGTCGCCGTGGCGCTGCGGCCGGTCCCTGCCCCGTACGGTGGAGCAGTTGCCTGAGGGGCCCGTCGCCGTGCTCACCCCGGATGGCAATCTTGCGGGCATCGCCCGGGCCGATGGCAAGGGCCTGCTCCTGCCCCGGCTGGTGTTCGACGCCGCCGGTTGACCCCCCTGCGACTTCGCGATGGCCGGCCACAGCAAATGGGCCCAGATCAAGCGCACCAAGGCGGTGGTGGACGCCCGGCGGGGGGCGCTGTTCACGCGACTGGGGCGGGAGATCACCGTGGCGGCCCGCGGCGGTGCGGATCCGGCCGGCAACTTCCAGCTGCGTACCGCCATCGAGAAGGCCAAGGTGGCCGGGCTCCCCAACGCCAACATCGAGCGGGCCGTGGCCAAGGGCAGCGGCCAGGGGGGTGGCGGCGCCGACCTGTTCGAGGCGGTGCGCTACGAGGGCTACGGACCGGGGGGCGTGGCCGTGCTGATCGAGGCCCTCACCGACAACCGCAACCGCACCGCCGCCGACCTGCGGCTGGCCTTCGGCAAGCACGGCGGCAACCTCGGCGAGACCGGCTGCGTCAGCTACCTGTTCGAGCAGCGGTCCGTGGTGCGGCTGGCCCTGCCCGGCGCCGATGAGGAGCGCCTGCTGGAGGACCTGCTGGCCCTTGAGGAGCGGGGAGGGCCGGCGGCGGCGGGCTACGAGATCGATGCCGAGGGCGTGGAAGTGTTCGGCGCCTTTGCCGACCTCGAAGCCCTTCAGGACGGGCTCCGGGACCTGCAGCTGCCGCTGGCCGGCTGGGAGCACCGCTGGATCGCCTCCCTGCCCTGCCGCCTCGAGGACGGCACGCTGCTGGCCGCCTGCCTGCGCATGCTGGATGTGCTCGAAGATCTGGATGACGTGCGCAGCGTCACCAGCAACCTGGAAGCGGATGAGGCCCTGATGGAGGCGGCCCTGCCCGGCTGAGGCGGCCGTCCCGGCCTTTGCCCCGGCAGACGTTCAGCCCATGGCCCCGGAGTCGGCGATCACCGTGAGGGCGGGATGGTGCTGCAGCCAGCTGGCGGGCAGTTCCGGCGTGGGGGGCTCCCCCAGGGCGCGGCGCAGGATCGCCGCCTTCGCCCCGCCGGTCACCACCAGCAGCACCCGGCGGGCCGCGAGGATCTCGGCCATCCCCAGGGTGATGGCCCGCTGCGGGACGGCGTTCGGATCGCCGCCGAAGGCGCCGGCGTTCTGGCGGCGGGTGGGGTCGCTGAGCGTCACGCAGCGGCAGGCCACCGCCGCGTCCGCGGGGGGTTCGTTGAAGCCCACGTGGCCGTTGAGGCCCAGGCCCAGCAGCTGCAGGCCGATGCCGCCGGCGCCGCTCACCGCCGCGCCGTAGCGACGGGCCTCGGCCTCGGGATCGCCGGCCCGCCCATCGGGGAGCCGCACCCGCTCCGGGTCCAGGCCGAGGGGCTCCACCAGCTGGCGGGCCATGGTGGCGGCGAAGGAGGGGGGATCCTGGGGCCCCAGCCCCACGTACTCATCCAGGTTGAAGCTGCTCCAGTCCGCGCGCACCCTGGTGGCCAGGGCGGGCTCCAGGCACCCCAGCCGCTGGGCCAGGGCGGCATAGACGGGCTCCATGGTGCGGCCGGTGGCCAGACCCAGGGGCAGGGTCGGCCGCAGCCGATCGGCCAGCAGCAGCGCCGCCACCCGCTCCGCCACCGCCGCCGCATCGGCCAGCACGACCGGCGCGATGGAGGCGGCGGCCGGGGCGCCGATGGCGTTGGGCCTCAAAGGGAGGAATAGGGCTGGATCCGGGCCCCCTGGTAGTAGTGCTGGAGGATCTGCCGGTAGTCCTCGCCGCGCAGGGCCAGGGCGTAGGCGCCCCACTGGCTCATGCCCACCCCGTGGCCGTAGCCCCGGCCGCTCACCAGCAGGGTCGGCGCCGCCGGCGGCCGGGGGGTCTGCCAGGGGGCCTGCACCAGGCCGGAGGCCAGGGAGCGGATCCCCTCGGCGGTGAAGACGCCCTGCAGGGACGGGAGCGGCGGCGGGAAGGGGGCGGCCCGGGGCGCCTCGAAGTCGAACCGGGCCAGGGTGCTCCGCAGGCCCAGCCGCTGGCGCAGCTCGGCGCCGGAGAGAAGCAGCGAGCCACCGGGGCCCGTCACCCGGGCCTGGCGGATGCGGCCGGAGCTGGTGGTGGAGAGCACCTCGATGCGGAAGGCTCCGTCGATCTCCCGGAAGGCCCGGGTCAGCTTGTCGGGCTCGACGCGCAGTTGCCAGACATGCACCGGGCTGGACTGGTCGTAATCGGGCACGCTCACCAGGTAGGGCAGCTGCTGGCGCCAGATCTCGCCGCTGTTCTCCGTGAGGCCGCCACTGCTGCTGTGGAAGACGGCGTTGATCAGGGAGGAGCCGTGCACCAGCACCTGGGAGCGGGTGCTGCGCACCGCTTCGCGGGTGGAGTCGGTTTCCGCCTCCACCCCCTTGTAGACCTGGCTGGCCACGGTGGCCTTGAGGTCGAAGGGCTCCGCCGGACGGCGCTGGCGCAGGGCATAGGTGCGGGCCGCCACCGCCTGGGCCCGCAGGGCCGCCAGCGGCCAGCTGGCCGGCATCTCACTGCCGACCACGCTGGGCAGGTAACTCTCGACATCGATCAGGTTGATGGCCTGCAGGCGATCGCCCTCGGCGCGCACCAGCAGCCGGCCGCGGTAGCGGCGCTGCTGCAGGGTCAGCAGGGCCTCTCCGCTGCTCCCCCGCCCCGGCGCCGGATCGATCCAGGCCTGGCCTGAGGGCAGCGCCACCCGCCGGGGCGGGCCGGTGGGCCCCTCCAGCCTGGCCTCCAGGGCCGGGCCGCTGCGCACCAGCTGCAGCCGCGCCCCCGGGGCCAGCTCCGCCAGGGTGCGCCCGGTGGCGTCGCCGAGGCGCAGCACGGTGCTGCCGGCCTCCAGCTCCAGGGTGGGGGCCTCCCGCAGCAGCACCCGCACCACGGGGGCCGGCGCCCGCGCCTCCGTGGGGACCGCTGCTGCGACGGCGGCGGGAAGCAGGGCCAGCGAGAGGCCGGCGCGCCATCCGAAACGGAGGAGGGTCACGAGGGTGCGCGAGCGACAACGGCTCATTCTGGACGGGTCATCCTGTCGATGCCACGGCGCCAGACAGCGCACCGGCCGGCGGCGTGGCAGCATGCGCTCTGAGGCAGCCAGGGTGTGCAGGTCACCTTCCTGGGAACCAGCTCCGGAGTTCCCACCCGCGCCCGCAACGTCTCCGCCGTGGCCCTGCGGCTGCCGCAGCGGGCCGAGCTGTGGCTGTTCGACTGCGGCGAGGGCACCCAGCACCAGTTCCTGCGCAGCGACCTGCGGGTGTCCCAGTTGCGCCGGATCTTCGTCACCCACATGCACGGCGACCACGTCTTCGGTCTGCCGGGGCTGCTGGCCAGCCTGGGGCTGGCGGGCAGCTGCGGGGGCATCGACCTCTACGGACCGGACCCGCTGCGCGATTACCTGGAGGGCGTGATGCGCACCTCCTCGACCCGCATCGGCTATCCCCTGCGCACCCACCGGGTGAAGGAGGCCGCCGCCCGCGGCACCCTGGTGCTCGACGACGACGACATCACGGTGCGCTGCACGGCCCTCACCCACCGGGTGCCGGCCTACGCCTACCGGGTGGACCAGAAGCCGCGGCCCGGCCGCTTCGACGTGGAGCGGGCCCGGGCCCTGGGCATTCCCCCCGGTCCGGTCTACGCCGAGCTCAAGGCCGGCCGCAGCGTCACCCTCGACGACGGCCGGGTGATCCGCGGCGAGGCCCTGTGCGGGCCGCCCCGGCCCGGCTGCAGCGTCGTTTACTGCACCGACACCGTGTTCAGCGAGGCGGCGGTGGCCCTGGCCCGCGGCGCCGACCTGCTGATCCACGAAGCCACCTTCTCCCACGGCGAGGCGGAGCTGGCCATCGCCCGCCAGCACTCCACCAGCACGATGGCCGCCCAGACCGCCCTGGAGGCGGGGGTCAAGCAGCTGGTCCTCACCCACCTCAGCCCCCGCTACGTGGCGGGCAATCCCATGACCCCCGATGATCTGGTGGCCGAGGCCCGGGCGATCTTCCCCGAGACGCTGGTGGCGAAGGACTTCCTCAGCCTCTCGGTGGGGACGGCGGGCTGAGCCTGCAACAGTTCGCGTGATTCCGTTCCGGGGGACCCGTCGCCCGTGATACAAGGTCTCAGTTGCGGTCCGACCGCCATTCCGCCGGCTTCTCCCATGGCCCCCCTCCTTCGCTCAGCCGCCCCGCTGTCAGCCGCCCTTCGCACCGCCCGCCTTCGCAGCGCCGTCGGTGCCGTGGTCCGGACGCTGCTGATCCTTCCCCTGGCCCTGCTGGTCTGTTTCGCGGGCCCCGCGGCCGCGGCCCAGTGGAGCGCCGAGGACCTCACCGTGCCGGTCTCCCCCGACGGCACCCTGGTGACCTTCAGCGAGAAGGAGGTCAAGACCGGCCGCAAGCTCTTCAACGAAAGCTGCGGCACCTGCCATGCCGGTGGCATCACCAAGACCAACCAGAACGTGGGGCTCGATCCCGAGACCCTCGCCCTGGCCACGCCGGCCCGGGATTCGGTGGAGGCCCTGGTCGACTACATGAAGGACCCCACCTCCTACGACGGGGAGTACAGCATCGCGGACGTGCACCCCAGCCTGCGCAGCAGCGACGTGTTCGTGAAGATGCGCGATCTGGACGACGAGGACCTGCGTCTGATCGCCGGCTACATCCTGGTGGCCCCGAAGGTCCAGGGCGTCCAGTGGGGCGGCGGCAAGATCTACTTCTGATCGACCGGCCCACCGTTGCCGGCCGGCCCTGGGCCGGCCGGTTTTTTTGTGGCTGGACGCGGGCGGCTCAGGGGGCCGGGGCCGGGAGAGGTGGCGGTGGGGGTGGGGCCAGGTTGCCCGCCTCCAGCGACGCGGGCAGCTTGCTGTACCACCACTCCTGCAGGGCGGGGGCCAGGCGCTGGGGGAACAGGGTGATCACGGTGCGCGTGGGGCGGGCCCCCGGCTGCAGCAGTTCCACGGCGTAGGAGGGGCAGCGGCGGGCGGCCAGGTCGGGCACGAAGCGGCGGCCGACGCGACGCCAGCTGGGTTCCTTGCTGCGCCAGGCCAGGCGGCAGCAGGGCCAGGGCAGCTCCTCCCGATCGAACAGGCGGCAGCAGGGTCCCAGGACCCGGTAGCTGTACTGGCCGCCGGGGCTGGGATGTTCGCTGCCGGAGGCCAGCACGGTGTCCACCTGAAGTGCCATGAAAAAGCCACCCCTGAGGGTGGCGGAGAAGAACGCGGGGTTCAAGGGGCAATCCAACCGGACCGCCCGGCGAGGAGCTCAGTAGAGCTCTTCTTCGGTGTGGGTCTTGATGGTGCAGTCGGAGGTGGGGTAGGCGACGCAGGTGAGGACGAAGCCGGCCTCGATCTGGTCGTCGTCGAGGAAGCTCTGATCCGACTGGTCGACGGTGCCGGAGGTGAGCTTGCCGGCGCAGGTGGAGCAGGCGCCGGCGCGGCAGGAGTAGGGCAGGTCGATGCCCTGCTCTTCGGCGGCGTCGAGGATGTACTGGTCGTCAGGAACCTCGATGGTCTTGTTCAGGCCCTCGCTCTCATTGACGAGGGTGACCTTGTAGGAAGCCATGGAAGAGATTGGAGCTCACAGACACCCGGCAGCCAGGGCCTGTAGGACCCGCCCTTCCTACATCCGACAGGGGGCTTTCCCGGCGATCTTGGGCTCGCAGGCCGGGAAGCCCAATCAAAGCCAGGACACAGATCAGCGTGCCTTATGCAACATCCGATGCCGAACGGATCCGCAGCAGGCCCCAGCGGTCCTGTTCCACCCGCCCTTCCACACGCCAGCCCGCCGCCGCCAGATCCCGCTCCAGGCCTGGGGCCTGATCCACCAGCAGGCCGCTGAGCAGGCCCACGCCGCCGGGACTCAGCAGGTGCTCGAACCAGGGAATCAGGGCTTCGATCACCGGCGCCAGGATGTTGCACAGCAGCAGATCCGCCCGACGGCCGTCCAGCAGCGCCACCAGGGCCTCGGCCGACCCGGTGGTCACCGTGAGGCCGCGGGTGCCGTCCAGGCCGTTCAGGGCCGCGTTCTGTCGGGTCGCCCGCTCCGCCAGGGGGTCGGTGTCGGCGGCGGCCACGCTCGCCGCCCCCAGCCGCAGGGCGGCCAGGCCCAGGATGCCGCTGCCGCAGCCCAGATCGGCCACCCGCAGCCCCTCCAGGCCCGCCCCCAGCCCCGCCTGCTCCCGCTCACCGGCGAGGCCCTCCAGGCCCTCCAGGCAGAGGCGGGTGGTGGGGTGGCTGCCGGTGCCGAAGGCGCTGCCCGGATCGATGCGGATCACCAGCCGCCCGGCCTGCTCGGGCGGCACCTCCAGCCAGGCCGGCAGCACCAGCAGCCGCTCCCCCACCGGATCGGGCCGCCAGTGGCTCTTCCAGCTCAGGCTCCAGTCCTCATCGGCCTGGCGCTTCCATTGGATCGGCGGCAGCGGCAGGTCAAAGGGTTCCCCCAGCGGGGCCAGGGCCCTCTCCAGCTCCTGGCGCTGGTCGGCGGGCCAGTCGCTCTCCGGCAGCCAGGCCAGCAGCTGACGCTGCTGCGGCGCCTCTGGGGGGTGCTGGAGCGCCACCCGCGCCACCCCCAGGAGCGGCAGCTTCCAGAGCAGGGACTCCTCCAGTTCGGCCGGGGCGGCCATCTCCAGCCGCCACCAGACCAGGCCCATCAGAGGGTGACCGGGTGGGCGGCCTGGATGCCGTTGATGCCGTGGATCACCGCCAGCAGGCTGGGGGGGATCGGATCGTCGAGGCTCAGCACCATCACGGCGTCGCCCCGGACGATGCGGCGGCCCACCTGCATCGAGGCGATGTTGACGTTGTGCTCGCCAAGCAGGGAGCCCAGCTGGCCGATGATGCCGGGCATGTCCCGGTGGCGGGTGAAGAGCATGTGACGGCTGGGGGTCACGTTCACTGGGAATTCGTCGATGGTGGTGATGCGCAGTTCGCCGTCGGTGAACACCGCCCCGGTGACGCTGTGGTTGCCCCGCGGGCTGCGGGAGCTGAGCTGCAGCGACCCGCCGGCGAAGTCGCGGCTGGCGTCGTCCTTCACCTCAAGCACGTGGATGCCGCGCTCCTTGGCCTCCAGGGTGGCGTTGACGTAGTTGATGCTGTCGCCCAGGGCGGCCGAGAGGATGCCCTTGAGGGCCGCCACCACCAGGGGCTGGGCGGGGTGGGAGGCGAATTCACCCTGCAGCCGCACCTCCAGCTCGCTGATCTGGCCGCCGGCCAGCTGGCTGAGCAGCAGGCCCAGGGTTTCCGCCAGCTGCAGATGGGGCTTGAGCAGCTCCATCACCTCGGGGGTCAGGCCGGGGATGTTGACGGCGCTGCGGGCCGGAAGACCCAGGAGCACATCCCGGATCTGCTCGGCCACGTCGATGGCCACGTTCTCCTGGGCCTCCTCGGTGGAGGCGCCCAGGTGAGGGGTGAGGATCAGCCGTTCCTTGACCAGCCGCAGGGGGGAATCGGCCGCCAGCGGCTCCTTGGCGTAGACGTCGAGGGCGGCGCCGGCGATGACGCGGTTCTCGACCGCATCGGCCAGGGCCTGCTCGTCGATGATGCCGCCGCGGGCGCAGTTCACCAGGCGGGCGGTGGGCTTCATCGTGGCCAGCAGCGCCGCGTTGACCAGGTTCTCGGTGTCCGGGGTGCGGGGCAGGTGCAGGCTGACGTAGTCGGCTTCGGCGAACAGCTGGGGCAGGGGCAGCAGCCGCACCTGCAGCAGCTGGGCGCGCTCGGCGGAGATGAACGGGTCGTAGGCGGCCACGTCCATGCCCAGGGCCCGGGCGACGCGGGCCACATGGGAGCCGATCTTGCCGAGGCCCACCACGCCGAGGGTCTTCTTGTAGAGCTCGTTGCCCACGTAGGTCTTGCGGTCCCAGCCGCCGGCGATGGTGCTGGCGTGGGCGTGGGGCACGTGCCGCGACAGGGAGAGCATCAGCGCCAGGGCGTGCTCGGCGGCGGCGATCGTGTTGCCCTCCGGGGAATTGACGACGATCACGCCGCGGCGGGTGGCGGCGGGCACATCGACGTTGTCGACGCCCACACCGGCCCGGCCGATGATGCGCAGACGGCTTGCCGCCTCGATCACCTCGGCGGTCACCTGGGTGCCGGAGCGGATCATCAGCCCCTCGTAGTCACCGATGCACCCCACCAGCTGCTCCGGGCTCAGACCCGTGCGCACGTCCACCTGGGCGACCTGGGAGAGGATGTCGATCCCCGCCTGGTCGATGGGATCGGAGACCAGAACCTTCGTCATGTCCGGCAGCGGTGGGGAGGGCGGGGGGTGCGCCCCCAGGGGGGCAGGCCGGAGGTGCAGTGTAGAGAGCGGTGCGGAGAGGAGCCCATGTCCCTGAGTGTGGTGGTCGTGCTGGACGACCGTGACCGCCTGCATGCGTTGCGGGATCGCTTGCTGGCGCTGCAACCGGCCCCGACCCGCGTGCTGGCGATCGGCAGCGGTGAGGCGACCATGTCGGAGGTTGAGCGGCTGGATCCGGCCACGGCCCGGCGGCGGCGGCAACAGTCGATGGTCCGCTGGCTGCTGCCCTTCGGGTTCCTGGCCGGGCTCACCTTCACCCAGATCACGGATCTGCACACCTTCAGCTTCGCCGGCGCCTACGGCGAGCCCCTGATCGGCGGCCTGCTGGGCATGGGCTCCGGCTGGATGGGCAGCTTCGCCGCCGCCGCCAGCGTCAGTTCGGAGGAGGACGACCGCATCCGCATCCTGCGCAACCGGCTCGATGAGGGCTGCTGGCTGCTGCTGCTGGAGGCCCCCGTCGGCCGGGAGATCCCCTGGACCACCATCCAGCTGGCGCGACCGACGGCGGTCGTGCGGCTGGACGACACCTGAGGCCGGAGGGCCCATGCTTCCACGACGGGACCTGCTGGAGGGGAGTCGCCACCCGGAGACGCTCGGGGCGCTCTTCACCCTGGCGGAGACGGCCCTGCGCACCTGGGAGCCCCAGGTCAGCGGTTTTCTCGAGGCGGCGGTGCGGGAGGAGGCCGAGGACCGGCTCGGCACCCTCAGCGAGCTGAGCCTCGCCAGTGAGGGTGGCCACCCCGGCGCCGAGCGCCGCTGCCTGCTGCTGGCACGAACCGGACAGGAGCCGGCGGCCCCCGCCCTGCTGGGGCTGGAGATCAGCGGCAACTTCCTGTTCGATCCCGCCTCGGCGGCCGACATGGCCGAGGGGCTGGCCCGCTCCGGGGCCATGCCCCAGGAGCGGGGGGACCTGTGGCTGCGGGGCGATCGGGGCGCCCAGGCGATCGTCAGCGAGTCCCTGGCCCGGCGACTGGACGGCACCGAGGGCCTGGTGCGCACGGTGCCGGTGCGGTTCGAGGCCCGGCCCATCGAGGCGCTGCAGCTGCCGGCCCGCCGGTTGCCCCGCCAGCTCACGACGGTGGAGGCCTCCCTGCGGCTGGATGCCCTGGCGTCGGCCGGTTTCGGGCTGTCCCGCAACCGCATGGCCACCCTGATCCGGCAGGGGGCCGTCCGCCTCGACTGGAAGCTGGTCAGCAGCCCCAGCCAGCCCCTGGCGGTGGGGGCGCGGGTCCAGCTGGAGGGGCGGGGGGAGCTGGAGGTGCTGGCGATCGAACCCACCAAGCGGGAGCGCTTCCGGATCCGGCTGGAGCGCCATTGAGGGCCGGCCGGCGCAAGTTGACAGGAGGGAAGGCCGGCGAGTAGGAAAACCCTGGGTGAAAACCGGATCCTGATCGTCCTCCCGTTACAGTTCGCCTGTGACAGTCCGGCATCAGGTGAAGTTTTTGTCCCGGGGATGACCAGCCTTCTCGATCACCTGGGATGGTCAGGGTCATGAACCGGAATTGATTCGAAAGGATCTGAATTCGGTGCCACTTCGGTGATTCCGAGCTCGGGCGATTAGCTCAGAGGTAGAGCACTACCTTGACACGGTAGGAGTCACTGGTTCGATTCCAGTATCGCCCATAGATTGCGTCCATTGAAGATTGCTGAGGTCCTGCATCTGAATCCGGTTGGGTGCAGTGATCTCTTCACTGCTACCCTCACCCGATCCCGAACATGAGCCTGCCAGCGTGAGTCCCGCCGAGGCCGTTGCCCCTCCCTCCTGCACGGTGGTGGTGGGTCTGGGCCGGTCCGGTCTGGGGGCCGCCCGTCTGCTGCAGGCCCGTGGCGAGACGGTTGTGGTGATCGAAAGCGCTGACACGCCGGAGCACCGGGCCCTGGCGGATCAGCTGGAGAGCGAGGCCCTCGCGGTGCGGCTCGGCGTGCCCCTGAGCCTCGAGGCGTTCCAGGACCTGCCGCTGCCGCCGGCGGCCGTGGTGGTCAGCCCGGGCATCCCCTGGAACCACCCGGTGCTGGAAGCGCTCCGCACCCGGGGGGTGCAGGTGCAGGGGGAAATCGTGCCCGCCTGGCAGGCCAGCCGCGACGTGCCCTGGATCGGCATCACCGGCACCAACGGCAAGACCACCGTCACCTGCCTGGTGCAGCACCTGCTGCAGCAGGCCGGCCGGGACGCGCCCCTCTGCGGCAACGTCGGCATCTCCGCCGCCGAGGTGGTGCTGCAGCGGCGTCTGGAGCAGGGGCCCCGCCCGGACTGGCTGGTGGTGGAGCTGAGCAGTTACCAGATCGAGGCCGCCCCCGCCGTGGCGCCGGCGATCGGCGTCTGGACCACCCTCACCCCCGACCACCTGGAGCGCCACGGCACCCTGGCCGCCTACCGGGCCATCAAGCGGAGTCTGCTGGAGCGCTCCCGCGTCCGCATCCTCAACGCCGACGATCCCGACCTGCGCCACCACGCCGACAGCTGGGACCAGGCCGAGTGGATCACCGCCGGCCCCCGGGAGGCGCTGCCGGCGGGGCTTGATCCGGTGCTCTGGATCGACGGGGACGATCAGGTGCGGGGCCGCCAGGGCCCCCTGTTCCCGGCCTCCGCCCTGGCCATGCCCGGTGCCCACAACCGCCAGAACCTGCTGCTGGCCGTGGCGGTCGGGCTCCACGCCGGCCTGGAGCCGGCGGTGATGGAGGCCGCCTGCCGCTGTTTCCCCGGTGTCCCCCACCGGCTCGAACGCCTCCGCAGCCTCAAGGGCATCACCTGGTTCAACGACAGCAAGGCCACCAACTACGACGCCGCCGAGGTGGCCCTGCGGGCCCTGGAGGGTCCTTTGGTGGTGCTGGCCGGTGGCCAGTCGAAGCAGGGGGAGGCCGGGGCCTGGCTGGAGCAGCTGCGGCAGCGGGCCGCGGCGGTGGTGCTCTACGGCGCGGCACGGCAGGAGTTCGCCGGCCTGCTGGAGTCCAGTGGCTACGGCGGCGTGGTGAAGCAGGAGCAGGACCTGGAGGGTGCGGTGGCCCTTGCCGCGACGCTGGCCCCCGCCCTCGGCTGCCGGGGGGTGCTGCTCTCCCCGGCCTGTGCCAGCTTCGACCAGTACACCAGTTTCGAGGCCCGCGGCGACCACTTCCGCCGGCTGGTGCTGGCCCTCGACACCGACAGCTGAGGCGGACGCTCCATGGCCTGGTGGTTGATGAAGAGCGAGCCGGATGTCTACGGCATCCACCACCTGCAGGCGGAGGGCAGCACCCTCTGGGACGGCATCCGCAACTACCAGGCCCGCAACTTCATGCGCGCCATGCAGATCGGTGACCGCGCCTTCTTCTACCACTCCAACACCAGCCCCCCCGGCATCGTCGGCCTGATGGAGGTGATCGAGACGGGGCTGGTGGATCCCAGCCAGTTCGATGCCGCCTCCAAGTACTTCGACCCGGCCTCGAAGCCGGAGGCTCCGCGCTGGGACTGCGTCCGCCTCGCCTACCGCGCCACCTTTCCGGCGATGCTGAGCCTGGACGCCCTGCGGGAGCAGTTCAGTGTCGAGGACCTGGCGGTGGTGCGCCGGGGCAATCGCCTCTCGATCCTGCCGGTGAGCGACGCCAGTGCCGCCCGACTGTTCCGCCTGCTGGGGGTGGAGCCGGACGCCTGAGACCTGGACCTCCTGACGCGGGCCCGGCCTCAGGCCGCCGGCGCCGAGAAGGCCTGGTGGCCGGGAAACAGGTTGGCCAGGTAGCAGCGGGTCACCCCGCGGTTGCGGATCCCGTTCTGCACGAGAAACCCCGCCAGGGCAGCCTGGAACAGCCGGTACTGGTCCCAGTTGGGGTGCTGCTCGATGAACTCCCGCATGGCCTCCAGCAGCGGCGCGGGCACCTCCGCCCGCAGGCTCACCAGAGACTCGGCCCCATCCAGTGGCAGTGTTCTCGGGCGGGGCATCGCGGATGGCGGGCAGGGCGTGAGCCAGTTCTCCACACCCGAGGGGCCACGTCAAACGCCGCCGGCGGCGGCCCGGCGCCCCCCGTCCCAGCCTGAGACACCAGCCACCGCAGGGGCTTCGGGGCGTCCCCGGGGCCACTCCGGCCGCTCAGGAATGGTTGCCTTCCCCTGTCAAGCGGCGGCGGCGCCGCCAGCCGCTTCTCCCCATCCGGGGCCGCTGGCCAGCGGCGACCGCCGCCGGCCTGGGGAGAAACGGTGCAAAACCGGGGGGGCGGCTGGGGAATCCGCCAACGATCAACAATCCTGATCCCCGCCCCCTGGCTCAGCGGGTCTCAGGCGCTCCAGCGCGGTGATGAACGCCTCGCTGGCGGCGGCCCCCCAGCCCCCTTCGATGCCCCGGCCTCCCGGGCCGGGCGTGAGCACCAGCTGCAGCGTCCACCGGTGCCGGTCGCCGTCCAGGCCCAGCCACAGGCATCCGGCGTCACCGGCATCCCCGATCGGCAGCTCCACCTCC
This sequence comes from Cyanobium sp. Candia 9D4, assembly GCF_024346155.1. NCBI lineage: Bacteria > Bacillati > Cyanobacteriota > Cyanophyceae > Synechococcales > Prochlorococcaceae > Cyanobium > Cyanobium sp. Candia 9D4. The sequence goes on from NZ_JAGQCK010000004.1 coordinate 148,567, forward strand.
ATGGCCACGGCCTCTTCGGCCATCAGGACATCGGCCATGGCCCGGTGCTGGGCGGTGAGCTGGGCGGCGGCCAGCTGCAGGGCGCGCAGTTCGGCGGCGGTCAGTTCACTGGCCCAGCCGTCGCCCCCGATCAGGGCGATGAAGGGAGCGCGGGCAGGATCCACGACCAGCCGCCAGCCCTGGCCCTCGCAGATTTCCACGGCGGCGTGGCGCGGACCCTCAGCCGGGCAGCAGGTCGGGTTGGTCCTGCTCGTCGCTGAGTTCGATGATGGCCCGCTGGACCGGCTTGATCATCGAGTCGTCGAGCAGGCCGTCGAAATCATCGAAGCGACGCTGCTTGGCCCGGAAAGCGATGCGAACGGTGGTCAGGTAACGGTTGGAGGAGTGACGGATAAGGCTCTCCCCCCGCTGGGCCAGTTCCTTGGCGTTGAGTTCGCTGCTCGGCATGCGGGCCTGATCATCAGTCTCAACACCCTAGATCAGCCCATCGGCCCGCCCCTTCCTGCCGGCACCGGCCTAGAAGGGGAGCCACCCATTGAGCCATGAGCGGAACCCTCACCATGAGCGGAACCCTCGCCATCGACCTGGGCAGCAGCACCACCGTGGTGGCCTGGCAGGACCGCCAGGGCCCCCCCGGCCTGCTGCCCCTGCCGCCCTACAGCTGTGGTGACCCCTGTGTGGTGCCCAGCCTGCTGTGGCTGGAGGCTCCCGACGCCGAACGGCCCCTGATCGGCCGGCAGGTGCTCGAGGCGGCCCTGGCCGATGGCGACCACCCCGGCCTGTGCCGGGACTTCAAGCGCCGGATCGGCGGGCCGGCGTCCGCCCCGCAGCCGGGCTGGCTCAGTGCCGAGCGGGCCGGTTCCCTGCTGCTCGAGGGCCTGTGGCGGGCCCTGCCGGCGGGGCTGGTGCCGGAGCGGCTGGTGCTCACCGCCCCGATCGAGACCTACCGCGGCTACCGGGCCTGGCTGGAGCGGGCCAGCCGCGGCCTGGCGGTGCCCGAGCTGGCGCTGGTGGACGAGCCCACCGCCGCCGCCATCGGCGCCGGCCTGCCCCCCGGCAGCCGGGTGCTGGTGGTGGACATGGGCGGCGGCACGATCGATCTCTCCCTGGTGGCCCTGGAGGGCGGTGAGGGGCGGGCGGCGCCGATCGCCCAGCTGCTGCGCTTCGCCGGCCGGGACCTGACCCGCAGCGGCCAGAGCCTGCGCTGCGCCCGGGTGATCGGCAAGGCGGGGGTGGCCCTGGGCGGGCGGGACATCGATCGCTGGATCGCGGCCCACCTCTGCCCGGAGGGGCCCGTCGACGGCGCCCTGCTCCAGCTCGCCGAACGGATCAAGTGCCAGCTCAGCGAGGCCCCCGAAGCCCGGCAGATCCAGCCGGCAACCGGTTCCTTCCGCGAGCTCACCCTGACCCGGCCCGTCTTCGAGCGGCTGCTGGAGGAACGCGGGCTGCCGCAGCTCCTGGACGGTCTGCTGGAGGCGGTCCTGGCGGCGGCCCGCCGGGAGGGGCTGGGGCTGGGGGACATCGACGCCGTGCTGCCGGTGGGGGGCAGCAGCAGGATTCCTTTGATCCGTCGTTGGCTCGAGCTCCGCTGCCCCGGCGTGCCCCTGCGGGGCGAGCGGCCGGTGGAGGCCGTGGCGCTGGGGGCCCTGGCCCTCACCCCCGGGGTCCGTGTCCGCGACGTGCTGGCCCGTGGCGTCTCCCTGCGCTGCTGGGACCGGCGCAGCGGGGCCCACCGCTGGCATCCCCTGTTCGTGGCCGGCCAGAGCTGGCCCACGGAGCAGCCCCTGGAGCTGGTGCTGGCCTGCAGCCAGGACGGCCAGGAGGAGCTGGAGCTGGTGCTGGGGGAGCCCCTGCCGGAGGAGCGGGCCGAAGTGGTCTTCGAGGCGGGGCTGCCGGTGCTGCGTGAGCGGCCGGCGGGGGCGGCCCCGGTGCGGCCCTGGTCAGCGCCGCCACTCACCATCCCCCTGCCCTCCCCGGGTCAGCGCGGCGTCGACCGGCTGCGGCTGCGCTTCTCCATCGATGCCCAGGCCCGGCTCCTGGTGGCGTGGGACGACCTGGAGGCCGCCGCCGACGGCGGCCGGAGCGAGCCGTGCCCCCTGGGTCCGGTGCGCTGAGTGCCCCGGGGACAGGGCCGTTGGCCGCCGACGGGGGTGGACGCCGACCAGGCTGCCCCCGCGACCGGGCGCCGGTCGCCGCCGTTGCATACAACGGTGGAGAACCGCGCTGTTTCTCCCCCCTTGGCCCTCCGCCGGCACAGACTCCCGCGCTTCTGGCTGGCCATCACCCTGGGTTCGGTCGCCGCCGCCATCGGCCTGGGCTACTGGTGGGAGCGCCAGTTGCCCGTGCGTCTGGAGCAGGCGTCCACCAGCGGCCGCCTCGATGACTGCCTCCGCTACAGCGAGCAGCTGGCGGCCCTCAGCTGGCTGCCCGGCCGCACCCCCTTCGATCGGGGCCGCTGCCTGCGGGCCAAGGCCGACCAGCTCTGGGGGCAGGAGGAGTGGGGCGAGGCCCTGCGGCTGCAGCGCCAGGTGATCAATTCCCGGGCCGGCACCCCCTCCGACCGCGAGCGGCTGGCGCGCTGGCAGCGCCAGCTGCGGACCCTGGCCCGCACCCGCTTCCAGGCCGGGGATCTGCAGGGTGCTCTGGCGGCCCTTGCCCCCCTGGGGGAGGAGCGCAAGGACGACGGCAGCGCCATGGGCGACGACCTGCAGGCGATCTGGAACCGCAACCGCTCCCAGCTGGAGCGGGCGACGCTGCTGGTGAAGCAGAAGCGCTGGTGGGAGGCCCTCGACAGCCTCAACCGCATCGACCATCCCTGGTGGCGACAGCAGAGTGAGCCCCTGCGGCAGGAGGTCAAGAAGGGCCTCGACCAGCTCCAGGGCAAGGACCGGGAGCACGACAGCCACGGTTCCCTGCCCCACACGGTGTCCGGGGAGAAGCTGGATGGCCTGGTGCAGCGCCGCATCGCCGCCGGCATGGACGAGTGGCAGGCCTTCCAGGAGGCCTGCAAGGAGCTGGGCGGACGGGTGGTGGAGGCCGGGCCGGAGAGCGCCTGCCAGCGCTGAGCCCCATGACAGGATGGCCGCGCAGAGCGTCCCGGTGGACATGCAGCCAGGTGATCAGGTCAGGGTGTGCCGCAGTGTGGTCGTCTACAACCACCCCCAGCATCGGGGTGAAGCCTTTGATATGGAAGGGCAGCAGGGCGAGGTGTTCAACGTGCTGAACGACTGGAAGGGTCGCCCCATCAGCCCGACCCTGCCTGTGGTGGTGGCCTTCGGCAAGTTCCGGGCCCATTTCCGCGAGGACGAGCTCGCCACCGTCTGAGAACGCCTCAGTCGCGCAGCAGGTAGACCCCCTCCTCGCCATCGATGGCCTGGAGGCACAGCTGGATCGTCTCGTGGCGGGCGGTGGGCACCACCCGGCCGCAGAAGTCCGGTTGAATCGGCAGTTCCCGGTGCCCCCGGTCGACCATCACCAGCAGCCCCACGCGGCGGGGACGGCCCCAGCCCTGCAGGGCCTCCAGGGCGGCCCGCACCGTGCGGCCGGTGAAGATGACGTCATCGACGAGCACCACCTGGCGCCCGTCCACCGGCACCGGCAGCTGGGTGGCCTCCACCAGGCGGGTGCCCACCCGCTCCAGGTCGTCGCGGTGGAAGGTGGGGTCGAGGCTGCCGTGGGCGATGGGATGGCCGCAGATCGCCTCCAGCCGCCCGGCCAGCACCCGGGCCAGGGCCACACCGCGGGTGGGGATGCCCAGCAGCACGAGGTCCTGGCTGTCGGCCACCGCCTCCAGCACCTGGGAGGCGAGCCTGTCGAGGGTGCGTCCCAGGTCCTGGGCGGAGAGCAGTTCCAGCCGGTCGGAGGAACCCGATGATGCGACCTGAGGTCTGGCCACAAAGCGTATGGCGTGTAACCAAAGCCTGACGCATCCACGCCGGAAGAAGGTGATCTTGAAGGGGGGCTGTAGGTTGGCGTGGCGTTGAAACGTGCACATTTTCTCGCTGGTGAAAGCAGCTCCCTCCCAGAAGCAGTCCGCTGGCGGCACCGGCGAACGCGTCCCCTGCGAGACGGCTGCCCCCGTCGCCCCCATGGTTCTGGCCATCCTTGATGGCTGGGGATACAGCCCGGAGGCCGATCACAACGCCGTGACGAAAGCGGACACCCCGGTGATGGATGCCCTCTGGCATGCCTATCCCCACACCCTGATCGAAGCCAGCGGCGCCGCCGTGGGCCTGCCGGATCACCAGATGGGCAATTCGGAGGTGGGACACCTCACCATCGGCTCCGGTCGGATCATCCGCCAGGAGCTGGTGCGGATCGGCCAGGCGGTGCGCAGCGGCTCGATCGCCGGCAACCAGGCCCTCAACGATCTGGGTGACACCCTGCTGGCCAGCGGCCGCCCCCTGCACCTGATCGGCCTCTGCTCCGATGGCGGCGTCCACAGCCATGTCGACCACCTGGGCGGTCTGCTGCGCTGGGCCGCCGGCCGCGGCCTCACCGATGTGCTGATCCATGTGGTCACCGATGGCCGCGACTCGGCCCCCCACGGGGGCCCGGGTTACTTGGCCCGGATCCAGGCGATGATCGACGAGGCCGGTGTGGGCCGCATCGCCACCCTCTGCGGCCGTTACTGGGCCATGGACCGCGACCAGCGATGGGAGCGGACCCAGAAGGCCTATCGCCTGCTGACCGAGCCATCCGAGATCTGCCCCTTCACGCCGGAGGAGGTGCTGCAGGGCTCCTATGCGGCGGGCATCACCGATGAATTCCTCGAGCCGGTGCGCCTCAGTGAGGGGCTGCTGGAGAGCGGTGATGGCCTGGTCTGCTTCAACTTCCGCCCCGACCGGGTGCGCCAGATCATCCGTGCTCTGGTCCTGCCGGAGTTCGACGGCTTCCCGCGGGAGTGGCTTGGCCCCCTCCATGTGGTCACTTTCACCCAGTACGAGCAGGGCCTGCCCGTGCGGGTGGCCTTCCCGCCCGAATCCCTCGACGGCCTTCTCGGCCAGGTGGTCTCCGAGCACGGCCTGCGCCAGTTCCGCACCGCCGAGACCGAGAAGTACCCGCACGTCACGTACTTCATGAACGGCGGCATCGAGCAGGCCTTTCCCGGTGAAGACCGCCACCTGGTGCCCTCCCCCCGGGTCGCCACCTATGACCAGGCGCCGGCGATGTCGGCGGAGAAGCTCACCGACAGCTGCATCGCCGCCATCGGCAAGGGGATCTACTCCCTGGTGGTGATCAACTACGCCAACCCCGACATGGTGGGCCACACCGGCCAGATGGAGGCCGCCACCGAAGCCATCGCCACGGTCGACCGCTGCGTGGGCCGGCTGGTGGAGGCCACCACCCGCATGGGCGGCAGCCTGCTGATCACCGCCGACCATGGCAACGCCGAGGTAATGCAGGGCCCCGATGGCCTCCCCTGGACCGCCCACACCACCAACCCGGTGCCGGTGATCCTGGTGGAGGGGGAGAAGCGCAAGCTGCCGGGCCATGGCAACGACGTCACCCTGCGGGAGCATGGCGGCCTGGCCGACATTGCCCCGACCCTGCTGGAGATCCTGGGCCTGCCCAAGCCCGCCCGCATGACCGGCACCTCCCTGGTGGTGCCCGCCTCCGTGCCCGCCGCCCGCATCCCCCAGACCCTCGGCGCCTGAGGCTGCAGGCCCGCGGCGGCTAAGCTGGATCAATGGTCAAGAACATCGTTTCATCGCTCTGGATGCTCAGCGGCGCCCTGCTGATCGTCAGCGTGCTGCTCCACAGCCCCAAGGGGGATGGCATGGGGGGCCTGGCCTCCAGTGGCGGCTCGATGTTCAGCAGCGCCCGCAGCGCCGAGAACACCCTCAACCGCATCACCTGGATCCTGCTCTCCCTGTTTCTGGGGCTGGCCGTGGTGCTGAGCGCCGGCTGGCTGGGCTGAACCGGATGGACCGCCGCAACTTTCTCTCCAGCCTGCTGGCCCGGGTGGGGGCCCCCCTGGCGGGACTGCTGCCTTTCCTGCCCGCCGACCGGGCTCTGGCTGCCGCCAAGGCCACCGATCCGGCCTGGCAGCTGAGCCCGGCGCAATGGCGGAAACGCCTGAGTCCGGCGGCCTATGCGGTGCTCCGCGATGAGGGCACCGAGCGCCCCTTCAGCAGTCCGCTCAACAACGAAAAGCGCAGCGGCACCTACGTGTGTGCCGGCTGCCGCCTGCCCCTGTTCTCCTCCAAGGCCAAGTTCGACTCCGGCACCGGCTGGCCCAGCTTCTGGCAACCCCTGCCCAACGCGGTGGCCACGAAAACCGACTTCAAGCTGATCCTGCCGCGTACCGAATACCACTGCCGCCGCTGTGGCGGCCACCAAGGCCACGTGTTCAACGACGGCCCCAAACCCACCGGCAAGCGTTACTGCAACAACGGCGTGGCCCTGGCCTTTGTGCCAGGCGGCTGAACCGCCTGCGGCGGCGGGGGCGTTGTGGGCGGCATGGCGAGTGGATCGTGGCCCAGCTGGGCGCCGATGCGCTCCCGGGCCAGCTGGCGGTACTCGAAGACGTGTTCGCCGGCCGCGCAGAGGCCCAGATAAAGGGCCAGCAGGCGGGGCTGCCGCTGGGCCATCTGCCCCAGCTGCCTCCAGAACTGGCCCCGGAGTTCCGGGCGGCGCAGGCCCTGGTGCCAGACCAGCAGGGCCAGAAGCCTGACGGCCCGGGCCGGCGGCACGTGCATCTGCTGAGCGCAGTGGGGATTGGGAGTGATGGCGAGACAGTGGCGCAGGCAGCGCTCCAGATAGGTGGCGGGCTCGTACATCCGCCAGAGGGCCCGCACGTACTCGCGGCCGATGTCCTGGGCCGGGCGGGAGGGCACGAAGTTCATCAGGGTGTTCTGGTCGCCGCAGAGAACATCGGCCTCCGGCACGAGCCGTCCCTCCTGCTCCAGCCGGGTCCAGAGTGCCGTGTTGGGCAGGGCCTGGAGGATGCCCAGCATCGGCTGGGGAATGGCCGTCTCGGCGACGAACGCCTCGATACGCTCTCCAGCACCTGATCGCTCCCCGTCGAAGCCGAGGATGAACCCGGCGTAGATGACCAGTCCCGCCGCATTGATGGTCCGGCAGGCTTCGGCGAGGGGATGGCGGGTGTTCTGCCGCTTGCGGGTGAGCTCCAGACTGTCCTGGTCGGGGGTCTCGATGCCCAGGAAGACCCCGAAGAAGCCGGCCCGGGCCATCAGATCGAGCAGCTCGGGCTGCTCGGCCAGATTCACCGAGGCTTCGGTCAGGAAGTTGAAGGGGTAGCGATGCTCCCGCATCCAGGGAATCAGATCGTTCAGCAGACGCTTGACGTTGTGTTGATTGCCGATGAAGTTGTCATCCACCATGAAGATGGATCCCCGCCAGCCCAGGTCGTAGAGGATTTGCAGTTCCCCCAGGATCTGGTGGTTCTCCTTGGTCCGCGGCTTGCGGCCGTAGAGGTTGATGATGTCGCAGAACTCGCAGTTGAACGGACAGCCGCGGGAGAACTGCACGGCCATCATCAGATAGGCGTCGCGTTGCAGCAGGTCGTAGCGGGGCCTGGGGCTGAGGCTGACATCCGGCTTCTCGAGGGCACGGAACACCCCGCAGGGTTCACCGCGCTCGAAGGCCGCCAGGAAGGCGGGAACGGTGATTTCACCCTCATCCAGGATCAGATAGTGGGCTCCTGATTGCAGCGCATGCTCCGGCAGGGAGGTGGGATAGGGCCCGCCGACCGCCACTTTTTTACCCATCGCCACCGCCAGGCGGATCAGATGGTGAAAGTCCTCGCGCTGCACCAGCATCGCCGAGACGATCACGAGGTCGCACCAGTGCCAGTCGTCCTCCGTCTCCTCGGCCACGTTCCTGTCGTGGAAGCGCAGATGCCAGTGCGGCGGCAGCAGGGAGGCCACCGTGAGGATCCCCAGTGGCGGGATGAAGGCCTTCACGCCGGCCATCTCCAGGAACCGGTCGAACGACCAGAAGGTTTTCGGGAAGTGGGGATAGAGGAGAAGGGCGTTCATCACAGCAGCGGCGGGATGGCGATGGCCCGGCCGCAGGTGCCGGTCTGGTCCTTCCCTTCGAACGTAGGCAGCTGGAGAGGAATCACGCTGCCGCCACACATTTCTTGCTTCCATTCACCCGCCGGTCGCTGGAGTGGAAGCGGGCCTCACTGGCGGCTTTGGCTGATGCGAATCTGCGCCGTCATTGCTGCAAGTTCACGGCGATCTTTCGTCTCCTTGGAATTTTGATCAGCTCTGCGATGGACGCGAAGGCACAAAAAAGCGCCCCCGCAGGGGCGCTTGGAACTGAAAGCGAAGGAGTGGAGATCCGACGCTGACCGCAGGGCGATCAGTAGTCGAAGTCGCCGCCCATGCCGCCGCCGCCACCGGCGGGAGCTGCTTCCTTCTTCTCGGGCAGGTCGGCCACGATGCACTCGGTGGTGAGCACCATGCCGGCGATCGAGGCGGCGTTCTGCAGGCCGGAGCGGGTCACCTTGGCGGGATCGACGATGCCGGCGGCCAGCATGTCGACGTACTCGCCGGTGGCGGCGTTGTAGCCCTCGTTGAAGGGCTTGTTGCGCACGTGCTCGGCGACGACGGCGCCGTTGACACCGGCGTTCTCTGCGATCCGCTTGAGCGGGGCGGTGAGGGACGAGGCCACGATGGTGGCGCCGATCAGCTCCTCGCCGGAGAGGTTGGCGGCCGCCCACTCCTCGAGGGCCGGGGCCAGGTGGGCCAGGGTGGTGCCACCGCCGGGGACGATGCCTTCCTCAACGGCCGCCTTGGTGGCGTTGATGGCATCTTCCAGGCGCAGCTTCTTGTCCTTCATCTCGGTCTCGGTGGCAGCACCCACCTTGACCACGGCCACACCGCCGCTCAGCTTGGCCAGACGCTCCTGCAGCTTCTCCTTGTCGTAGGAGGAGTCGGTTTCGTCCATCTGCTTGCGGATCTGCTCGCAGCGGGCCTTGACCGCCGCCTCGTTGCCTTCGGCGACGATGGTGGTGGTGTCCTTGTTGATGGTGATGCGGCGGGCGGTGCCCAGCATCTCCAGCTTGGTGTTCTCCAGCTTGAGGCCGGCGTCCTCGGTGATCAGCTGACCGTTGGTGAGAACGGCGATGTCCTCGAGCATGGCCTTGCGGCGGTCACCGAAGCCGGGAGCCTTGACGGCGGCGACGTTCAGGACGCCACGCAGACGGTTCACCACCAGTGTGGCGAGGGCTTCCTTCTCGATGTCCTCGGCGATGATCAGCAGGGGCTTGCCGGTGCGGGCGATCTGCTCGAGCACGGGCACCAGGTCCTGGACGAGACCGATCTTCTTGTCGGTCAGCAGGATGTAGGGCTCGTCGAGCACCGCTTCCATCCGCTCGGTGTCGGTGGCGAAGTAGGGCGAGATGTAGCCCTTGTCGAAGCGCATGCCTTCGGTGACCTCCAGTTCGGTGGTCATCGACTTGCCTTCCTCGAGGGAGATCACACCCTCCTTGCCCACCTTGTCCATGGCGTCCGCGATCATGCGGCCGACTTCTTCGTCGTTGCCGGCGGAGATGGTGCCCACCTGGGCGATGGCGTTGGAGTCGGAGATCGGCTTGGCGTGCTCCTCGATCTTGCCGACGAGGAACTCGGTGGCCTTGTCGATGCCCTTCTTGAGGGTGATGGCGTTGGCGCCGGCGGCCACGTTGCGCAGACCCGCCTTGACCATGGCGTGGGCCAGGACGGTGGCGGTGGTGGTGCCGTCACCGGCGGCGTCGTTGGTCTTGCTGGCGGCCTGACGGATCAGGGCCACACCGGTGTTCTCGATGTGGTCCTCCAGTTCGATCTCCTTGGCGATCGTGACGCCGTCGTTGATGATCTGGGGAGCGCCGAATTTCTTCTCCAGCACCACGTTGCGGCCCTTGGGGCCGAGGGTGACGGCCACGGCTTCGGCAAGGATGTCGATGCCGCGTTCGAGCGCCCGGCGGGCTTGCTCGTTATAGATGATGCGCTTGGCCATGGAAGAAAAAAGATTGCTTGGTTGAAGGTGATGCCGACGGAAACGCCGTCAGATCAGTTGACGACGGCCAGGATGTCCTTCTCGGACAGAAGCACGTACTCGTCGGTGCCGAGCTTGATGTCGGTGCCGGCGTACTTGCTGTAGAGCACCTTGTCGCCGACGCCCACCTCAGGAGCCTGACGGGAGCCGTCGTCGTTGCGCTTGCCGGGGCCGATCTGGACCACTTCACCCACCTGGGGCTTTTCCTTGGCGGTGTCGGGCAGAAGGATGCCACCGGCGGTTTTCTCCTCCGATTCGGACACCTTGATGAAGACGCGATCTCCGAGGGGTTTGACCGTGGAGACGCTGAGGGAAACGGCAGCCATGAAATGACGCGAAGAATGGTTGCGAAGACAGCGACGAGGGATCGGCCGGGGCCGGAGCGTCGCTGGGGTGGGGCGAGTTGGCACTCGCGCCCTTCGACTGCCAACCTAGGCGGCACCCCGGCTCTGACGCCATCCCCGGGCTGTGCGGGTGACCGAACCGCAGACCGTCAGGCCCCCTGCGGTGGTAAGGTTGCGCCGCTTCAGACGGGTGCAGGATCCCGCTGGCACCCCTCCTTCCTTCCTTACCTATGGCTGCTGCCGCTCCCGCCGTCCCTGGTACCAAAGGCACCGTGCGCCAGGTGATCGGCCCGGTCCTCGACGTGGAATTTCCTGCGGGCAAGCTGCCCAAGATCTTCAACGCCCTCCGTATCGAGGGCACCAACTCCGCCGGCCAGCAGGTGGCCCTCACCGCCGAAGTGCAGCAGCTGCTGGGCGACCACCGGGTCCGCGCCGTGGCCATGAGCAGCACCGACGGCCTGGTGCGCGGCATGAGCGCCCTCGACACCGGCGCCCCCATCTCCGTCCCCGTGGGTGAGGCCACCCTGGGCCGCATCTTCAACGTCCTCGGTGAGCCCGTCGACGAGCAGGGTCCGGTCACCAGCACCATGACCGCTCCGATCCACCGCCAGGCTCCCAAGCTCACCGAGCTGGAGACCAAGCCCCGGGTCTTCGAGACCGGCATCAAGGTGATCGATCTGCTGGCCCCCTACCGCCAGGGCGGCAAGGTGGGCCTGTTCGGTGGCGCCGGCGTCGGCAAGACCGTGCTGATCCAGGAGCTGATCAACAACATCGCCAAGGAGCACGGCGGCGTCTCCGTGTTCGGTGGCGTGGGTGAGCGCACCCGTGAGGGCAACGACCTCTACGAGGAGTTCAAGGAGTCGGGCGTGATCAACGCCGACGACCTCTCCAAGTCGAAGGTGGCCCTCTGCTACGGCCAGATGAACGAGCCCCCCGGCGCCCGCATGCGGGTGGGCCTGTCGGCGCTCACGATGGCCGAGCACTTCCGCGACGTGAACAAGCAGGACGTGCTGCTGTTCATCGACAACATCTTCCGCTTCGTCCAGGCTGGCTCCGAGGTGAGCGCCCTGCTGGGCCGCATGCCGTCGGCCGTGGGCTACCAGCCCACCCTCGGCACCGACGTGGGTGAGCTGCAGGAGCGCATCACCTCCACCCTGGAGGGTTCGATCACTTCGATCCAGGCCGTCTACGTCCCCGCCGACGACCTCACCGACCCGGCGCCCGCCACCACCTTCGCCCACCTCGACGCCACCACCGTGCTGAGCCGCGGCCTGGCCTCCAAGGGCATCTACCCGGCGGTCGATCCCCTCGATTCCACCAGCACCATGCTCCAGCCCGCCGTCGTGGGCGACGAGCACTACCGCACCGCCCGGGCTGTGCAGTCCACCCTGCAGCGCTACAAGGAGCTGCAGGACATCATCGCGATCCTGGGTCTGGACGAACTCTCCGAGGACGACCGCCGCACGGTGGACCGGGCCCGCAAGATCGAGAAGTTCCTCTCCCAGCCGTTCTTCGTGGCCGAGATCTTCACCGGCCAGTCCGGTGAGTACGTGAAGCTCGAAGACACCATCAAGGGCTTCAACATGATCCTGGCCGGTGAACTCGACGACCTGCCGGAAGCCGCCTTCTACCTGGTGGGCAACATCGATCAGGTGAAGGCCAAGGCCGCCAAGATCCTCGCCGACGCCAAGTCCTGATCCGGGAAACCCCATGACCCTCACCCTGCGTGTCCTCGCCCCCGATCAGAGCGTCTTCGACGGCACCGCCGACGAAGTGATCCTCCCCGGCACCACCGGCCAGCTCGGCATCCTCACCGGCCACGTCTCCATGCTCACCGCCCTCGACAGCGGCGTGCTGCGGGTGCGGGAGGGTGCCAACTGGCAGTCGATCGCCCTGATGGGGGGCTTCGCCGAGGTGGTGGCCAATGAGGTCACCGTGCTCGTCAACGGCGCCGAGCTGGGCAGCAGCATCAATGCCGCCGCCGCCCAGACCGATTTCGAGGCGGCCCAGCAGGCCGCGGCGGCGCTGGAAGGCTCCGATCCCAGCCCCGAGAAGGTGAAGGCCCAGCAGGCCCTGGCCCGCGCCCGCGCCCGTCTCCAGGCCAGCAAGGGCGCCTGATCGCGCCCCTGCGGACCGGGACGCCGCGGCCATGGGCAAGGGTCGGGAGCTGGGTCTGCAGCTGCGGGAGTGGATCGCCACCGGTTCCGTCAGCCTGGACAACCCCCAGGCCCTGGCCAACCGACTGATCGACGCCCTCGGGGCGGAGGAGGCCTTGCGTGGTCCCGTGCGGGACCTGGCCACCCAGCCCCTGCTGCAGCGGGTGCTGCAGCTCCAGGGTGGACCCCAGCGCAGCGCCGTCGCCGCCCTCAGCAGCCATCTGGCCGGGATCTATGCGCCTGGTGTGCTGGCCGAACTGCTCGACCTGCTCGAAGCCTGCTCCGGCGTGGCCCCCTCCAGGCCCGGCTCCGCTGCGGCTGGCACCGGTTCCCCGGCCGCCGCCATTCCCCTCCCCCTGGGCCGGCTGGAGGCCCTGCGCCCCCTCGGCCCGGGGCTGGCCCTGGCCGCCGCCTCGGCCCCGGTGCTGTTCTGGGCCGGCGGCGAGCTGGAGACGTGGTTCTTCGATCCCTGGGGCTGGGGCAGCGGCCCGGTGCTGGTGGTGGCCCTGGCCCTGATCCAGGCCCTGGCCCTGGGCCCCCTCAAGGGACTGCGCCGCCGCTGGCCCCTGACCCTCGAGGCCACCGGGGACCCCCACCGCGCCTGGTGCTGGATCACGGCCCCCTGGATCCACGCCGCCAACGGCGAGGCCCTGCTCAACCTGGGGATGCTGGTGATCGTGCTGGGCGGCACGCCGCTGCCGCTCTCCTCCCTGCTGCTGCGCTTCGCGCTCACCGCCCTGGCCACCACGGCGCCGGCGGTGCTGGTGGCCCGCCGGGCCCGGGTGCTGCGGCAGTGGGACGGCGCCTCCGGGCCCATCGCCGCCCTCATCGCCCTGGCCTGCAGCCTCAGCCTGCTGCACTGGAAGGTGCATCCCTTCCCGGTCGGTGAGGTCGACTTTCCGGCCTGGGTGCTGCTGGTGGTGTACGGGGCCCTGCAGCTGGGCTGGCAGCTGCCCCGCCGCGATCCCCAGGACACCAGCACCCCCCTCGCCCGGCTCCTGAGCAGCCCCTGGTGCTGGGGGACCCTGGCCGGCATCGCCTGGGCGCTGGTCACCCGTGCCCAGGAACTGGGCCGGGGCCTGGGCTGGCTCGGCTGAGGGCCTGCTCGGCTTCCCTCAGCCCGCCAGGGCGCGCATGTACCGCCCCCAGAGCTCGGCCACCAGGGCGCCGGAGGCGGCCTCGGCGGGGCGGTTGTCGTCGTTGCCCATCCAGATGCCGGTGAGGATGCGGCTGGAGGGGGAGTAGCCCACGAACAGCACATCGACGCCGTTGTCGGTGGTGCCGGTCTTGCCGCGGGCATCGGCCACCACTCCGGCGGCGCGGCCGGTGCCGCCGCTCACCACCCCCCGCAGCAGGGCATCCATCTCGGCGGCCAGCGCCGGGTCGATCAGCTGCTGGGGCTTCTCGCCGATCGGCGTGGTGACGCCGGCGGCCGGACAGCTGGCCAGGGAGCGCACCGAGCCGCAGATGCCCAGGTCGTAGATGCGCGTCACCCCGTGCAGGGGCACCGAGCGGCCGCCGTTGGCCACCACGGCGTAGGCCCGGGCCAGCTCGTAGAGGAAGGTCTCCTTGCCGCCCAGCACCATCGAGAAGCTCTCCTCCATCGGCGTGCTGATGCCGAGCTGGCGCGCCTTGGCCACCACCTTGTTCAGGCCGGCCTGCTGGGCCAGCCGCAGGGCCACCACGTTCTCGGAGCTGGCAAAGCCCGCCGCCACGCTGGTGCTGCCACCCCCGCTCCGGCAGCCGGCCACGTAGGAGAGGGGGGCGCAGGAGACGGCATCGCCGGGCTTCGCCCCGGCCTCCAGGGCCGCGAGGAAGGCGAACAACTTGAAGGTGGATCCGGGCTGACGCAGGGCCTGCACCCGATCGAAGCTTGAGCGGCTGTAGTCGCCGCCGCCGACGTAGGCCAGGATCACGCCGGTAGCGTAGTCGATCGAAATCAGGGCGCCCTGGGTGAGCCCGGCCCTCGCCCCCGGCCCCTCGAGGAACGCCTTCAGCTGTTTCTGGGCGATGGCCTGCAGGCGCGGATCGATGCTGCTGATCACCGCGTAGTTGCCCCGAGCCTCCGGACTGCTGAGGTCGAGGGCGAAGCGCCGACCCTCCAGCTCGCCGATCACGTAGTCGCTGAAGAAGGGGTAGCTGGAATAGGTGGATGCGCGGCAGGCGGAGGGGTCGATGTTGAGCGGCCGGCGGCGGGCGTCGATCAACGCCTGGTCGGAGAGGTAGCCCTCGGCGTGCATCCGCCCGAGCACCAGGTCGCGGCGTTCGCGGCCCCAGGTGGGGTTCTCCCGGTTGCAGGGGCTGTAGCTGTTGGGGCTCGGCAGCAGGCCCACCAGGAAGGCCGATTCCGCCACGTCGAGGGCGCTGGCCGACTTGCGGAAATACAGCTGGGCCGCCTGCTCGAAGCCCTCCGCCCCCAGCCCCAGGTAGGCCCGGTCGAGGTACATCTTGAGGATGCGGTTCTTGCTGAACCCCGCCTCCAGCTGCCAGGCCACCCACAGCTCCCGCAGCTTGCGGGCCACCGACACGTCGGTGCCCACGGCCGGGTAGACCATGCGGGCCACCTGCTGGGTGAGGCCGCTGCCGCCGCCGGTGCCCTGCACCAGGGAGCGCAGGGTGCCGAACAGGTCGATGCCGCTGTTCCAGCCGAAGCGCGAATCCTCCGAGGCGATCAGGGCCTGGCGCAGGTGCAGGGGGTAGTCGGCCAGGGTCGGCAGGGCCGTCGAGGAGCCCTCGGCCGCATCGATCTGGCGGCCGTCGGTGGAGAACACCTTCACCGGTCCGCTCACCGAGCGGATCGAGGAGCCGCCGGCGACGGTGGTGGCCAGCAGCAGGCCCCCCAGGGCGACGCCCGAGCCCACCAGGGCGCCGATGGCACCCCAGTGCACCCATTGCCCCAGGGGGCTGCGGGGATGGCGGTACACCAGGGTGGGCGCCTCGCCCTTGAGCGGCGAGCCGAGCTGGAGCCGGTCCCCGTCCCGCAGGCGGATGGTGCGGATGCGGCGATCCCGGTGGAACAGGCCATTGGCGGAGCCGAAGTCCTCGCCCATATAGTCCCGGTCACCGGGCCTCTCCTGCTCGACGATGGCGTGCACCCGGCTGACGCCCGTGGCGTCGGCCTGCAGCTCGCAGAGGGGATCCCGGCCGATGCGGTAGCGGCCCCCCTCCAGCGCCAGCCGCCGGCGGCACTGGCCGCCGATCCAGAGTTCCAGCCAGGCGTCGTGGTGCCTCAGCCCCCCCAGGGCTGCCGCCAGGTCCCGGCGGCGGCCGCCCGCCGAGGGGGCTCTCAGGGCCCGCCAGAGGCCGGCCCAGCCGGCGGGTCCGGCCGGTGCGCCGGGGGATTGGGAGGCCGGTGAGGCCTCAGCAGAGGTGGCAGGGGCGGTGCTGGCTGCGGTGCTGGATGCGGTACTGGCTGGGGTACTGGCGCCAGCCGACGCCTGCTCCGTCGTCCCCCCCATCCCCGGCCCGTCCGCCTTGCTCCCATACGCTACCCGCAGCGATCGGAGCGGCCGGCCAGGTGGAGCAACGGCGGGATCCATGGGCACCCTTCCGCATCTGGACCGCCCTGACCATCGGGGTGTACGCGGTGCGGGCCAGCTTCGCTGCCACCTGGGTGGGGGCGATCCCTGGCTGGGTGCTGCTGCTCCTGCTGCTGGTGGCCCTGGCCCTGGCCACCTGGGCGCTCCTCTTCCCCGGGCGGATCGTCCCCTTCCGGGAGGGGGAACCGGTGGGCTGGTGGGGTCGGTTCCTGGCCGATCGCCGTCTCGGCCGCCGCGGCGGTGCGCTGGACGATCCGCCATGAGCGCCCTGCCCCGCCTGGTGCTGCGGGACGATCCCGGCCGGAGCGTGCCGCTGGATCCCCGCACGCCCCTCTCCATCGGCCGCGATCCGGCCTGTGGCCTCTGCCTGGCCGAGGCCCGGGGCGTTTCCCGCCACCATGCCGTGGTGCGGATGTCCCGCACCCGGCCGGGCCAGTGGCTCCTCTGCGACACGGGCAGCGCCAACGGCACCTATCTCGAGGGGGCCCGACTCAAGGACTGCCGCCCCCTCTCCGACGGCGATGAGATCCGCCTCGGCCTGAACGGGCCGGTGCTCCAGTTCCGCGCTGACGGCAGCCCGCCCCCCAGCGCCCCCCCCGCCGCCACGGCCGCCGCCACCCGCGGCCGACCGGCACCGGCGCCGGTGCCGACGGCGGTGGCTGGCCGGCTGGATTTCGCCGGCCGTTCCCTGCCCCTCGATCGGATCCGCTCGGCCTACGTGCGTAGCCGCCGGCGCCACCCCCAGGCCTTCAGCTGGTGGCTGCTGCTCTGCCTGGGCGGGCTGCTGCTGCTCCCCTTTCCCTGGCTGTTCTGGCCGCTGCAGGTGGGGGCGCTGGCGGGCTGGATCGTGCTGGGCTCCCGCTGGGAGCATCTGCTGGAGGTGACGCTCCAGGACGGCCTGGCCTACCGGCACCGCTTCGACAGCCTGGCGACGGCCCTGGCCCACCGCAACGGCATCCGCCGGGCGATGGCGGCGGCTGCCCCGGCCGGGAGGCGGCCATGACCTGGATCCTGCCGGAGGGGGCCAGCCTCGGTTTCGAGGGGCTGGCCGCCCCGCTGCGGATCGTGCGTGGCCTCGGGGGCGGCACCCAGGGCCAGGTGTACGAAGTGGAGCTGGAGGGGGAACGGCTGGCCCTGAAGTGGTACCTGCCGGCCTGCATCGCCCGCGACGCCGGCCTGGAGCGGCGCCTGGCGGCCAGCATCCGGGCGACGGCGCCGAACGACGCCTTCCTCTGGCCGATCGCCCTGCTGCGGGCCAGCTCCGCCAGCCGACCCCTGATCCGCATCCGCGAGGAGAGCTTCGGCTACCTGATGCCCCTGCGGCCCGCCGCCTACGTGGGCGCCAGCGAGCATGCCGCCGGCCGGCTGGCGATCGGCCTGCGCCAGGTGCTGCGGGCCTGCTTCGGTCTGGCTGACGCCTTCCACGCCCTGCACCTGGCGGGCCTCTGTTACAAGGACGTCTCCCTGGGCAACCTCTTCCTGGAGCCCGCCAGCGGCGGCATCCTCATCTGCGACAACGACAACGTCGCCGTGGACGGGGCCGACCAGGGCGCGGTGCTGGGCACCCCGGGCTTCATGGCCCCCGAGGTCCTGCTGGGGCAGGCCCGGCCGGGGGCCGACAGTGACCTCTTCTCCCTGGCGGTGCTGCTGTTCCGGCTGCTCACCCGCCACGACCCCCTCAAGGGCCAGATGGAGCTGGCGATCCGCTGCCTCGACGAGCCGGCCCGCCGGCGGCTCTACGGCGAGGACCCGGTGTTCATCTTCGATCCGGTGGACGTCCGCAACCGGCCCGACCCGATCGAGCACGCCGCTGCCCTGATCACCTGGCCCATCTATCCCCGCCCCCTCCAGGCCCTGTTCGAGCAGACCTTCTGCCGCGGCATGACGCAGCCCTCCCGCCGGACCCTCACCGGCCAGTGGAAGCAGGAGCTGGCCCGCACCCTCGATCAACGCAGCCTCTGCCCCGCCTGCGGCCAGGAGAACTTCCAGGCCGCCGGCGCGCCGGCGCTGTGCTGGAGCTGCGGCAGCCCCCTGCCGCAGCCGATCACGCTGGCCCTGCCCCGGGGCCCGCTGCTGGCCGCCCCGGACAACGAGCTGCACCCCCACCACTTCGATGCCCTGGTCGGGGAGGATCTGCGCCGGCCGCTCGCCCGGGTGGTGGCCCATCCCCGGGAGCCCCGTCGGCTGGGGCTGTGCAATCTCTCGGCCGCCGCCTGGAGCGCCGAGGCCGCCGATGGCCGCAGCTGGCCGGTGGGGCCTGGCGAGAGCTGTAGCCTCGCGGCACTCACCCGGATCCTCACCCCGGCGGGTCCGATCGCCGTGCAGCGCCCCCTCCCGCCAGCCCCCGCCGCCTGAGAGATGCCGTTCCCCGACGTCAAGCTGGCCAACCGGCCGCTCCATTTCCTCTACCTCTGCGACTGCTCCGGCTCCATGGCCGCCTCGGGCAAGATGCAGGCCCTCAACCAGGCCATCCGCCAGTCGCTGCCGGGCATGGCGGCGGTGGCCCGCGACAACCCGGAGGCCCGGGTGCTGGTGCGGGCCGTGAGTTTCGCTGACCGCGCCGCCTGGCACATCGCGACCCCCACGCCGGTGGAGCAGCTGGAGTGGCGGGATCTGCAGGCCGGTGGCATCACGGCCATGGGGGCCGCCCTGGAGCTGGTGGCGGCGGCGCTCCAGACCCCGCCGATGGAGGTGCGCGCCCTGCCGCCGGTGCTGGTGCTGATCTCCGACGGCCAGCCCACCGACGACTTCGCCGGCGGCCTCGAGGCCCTGCTGCGGGTGCCCTGGGCCCAGAAGGCGGTGCGGCTGGCGATCGCCCTCGGCCACGACGCCGACCTGGAGGTGCTGCAGCGCTTCATCGGCAGCGAGCCGGCGACGGCGGGCCGATCCCCCCGCCGTCCGCTGCAGGCGGGCAACGCCACCTCCCTGGCCCAGTACATCCAGTGGGCCTCCACGGCGGTGGTGGGGGCCGCCTCGATGCCCGCCAGCCGGGTGAGCGAGACGCCCCTGGAGCCCGCGGCGGGCAACATCCCCCTGCCGGACCTGCCCCCCACCGTGCTCGATCCCACCGACGACGTCGGTCCCGTGGTGTGGTGAACCGCTGGGTGGCGCCGATCGGTGCCAGCCGGACCGGGGCCGCCCACCGCCGCGCCGGCCGCCCCTGCCAGGACGCGGTGCTCTGCCGCGCGCTGCGGGGCCTGGAGGGCCAGCCGGTGATGGTGATGGCGGTGGCCGATGGCCATGGCGGCCGCCGCTACCGGCGCAGCGAGGTGGGCAGTCGCCTGGCCTGCGAAACGGCCCTGGCCGCCGTGCAGGGCGCCCTGGCCGCCAGGCCCCTGGACGGGGGAGAGGAGGGCTGGCGCCTTTGGCTGGAGCGGGAGCTGCCGGAGGCCATCCAGCAGGGCTGGCTGGAGGCGGTGGCGGCCCACTGGCAGAGCGACCCCGGGGAGGGCGGCTTCGAGGCCCTGCTCTACGGCAGCACCCTGGGGCTGGTGGTGATGACCCCCCGCTGGTGGGGGCACACCGGCCTGGGCGACTGGGATCTGGTGCGGGTGGAGGCGGACGGCCAGGCCCGGCTGCTGGAGGAGGAGAACGAGCCCACCGCCCTCGGGGAGGCCACCTGCAGCCTCTGCCAGCCCCGGGCGGCCTCCCTGTTCGCCCGCCGGTCGGGCCTGCATCGGCTCGATGGCGACGCCGGCGAGTTTGCCCTGGTGCTCTGCACCGACGGCATCCGCAAGTCCTGTGCCACCGATGGCGACTTCCTCACCCTGGCGGCCTGGCTGGCCCGCGGCGACGGCGAGGCAGACCCCGATTCGGCCGGCAGCCTGGCGGCGGCGCTGGACCGGATCAGCCGCGAGGGCAGCGGCGACGACGTGACCGTGGCGGTTGGCCGTGTCTGGAGTCCGGGCGGCGGGGTGCCGCCGACGCTCCCATCGGACCCGCCCGTCGCCGATGCTCCGCCGGCTCCCCAGGCCGCGCCACGCCCGCCGGCGCCCCCTGCACCGGGGCCCGCCCCGGCGACCCCTCCCCGGCGACGACGTCCGGCGATCGGCCGGGCGGTGGCGATCGGCCTGGCCCTGGCCGGGGTCGGCGGGAGCTGGCTGGCCCTGAACTGGCCCCGCCTCCCGCCAACCCCGGCGGCGACGCCCGGGTCCCCGGGGCTGCAGGCCGCCCTCAGTGAAGTGGAACGCCTCTGCGGCCAGCCGGCCGCCATTCCCCTGGAGCTGCGCCGCCGCCGTGAGCTGTTCGTCGCCCTGCGCCAGGGCCGGCGGGATCCCGCCCCGCTGAAGGCCGCGGCCGCCGGCGATCCCCTCGCTGCCCTGATCGCCGCCGATCTCCCGGCGCTCGATCAGGGCGGCGGGAAGCTCCCGGCGGCCCAGCCTGCTGCCGCCCGACCCCGCCGCCTCCTGCGGGCGCTGGGTGCCTGCCCCGCCCTGCTGGAGGCCCTCGACCGGCAGTGGGCCCTCACCCCGGCCTCCCCCACCCCCTGAATCCCATGGCCCTGCGTCTGCTGCTCGACTGCGCCGATCCCCTGGAGTGGGAGCGCTGGCTGCCCAGCGGCCTGTTCCAGGGCGTCACCACCAACCCGACCCTGCTGCGGCGGGCCGGCCAGCCCTGCACCCTCGACCACCTGGCCCAGCTGAGCGCGCGGGCGGCGGACCTCGGCTGCCGGGAGATCCATCTGCAGACCTGGGGCGGCGATGCCAAGCAGCAGCTGGCCAACGGCCGGGCCCTGGCCGCGATCGATCGCCAGCGGGTGTACGTGAAGGTGCCGATCACCCGCCAGGGGGCGGCGGTGGCGCGCGACCTGATCGCCGAGGGCGTGCCCGTCACCTTCACGGCCTGCTACGAGGTGGCCCAGGTGCTGGTGGCCGCCGCCCTCGGGGCCGATGGCATCGCCGCCTATCTGGGGCGGATCAGCGATCTGGGCCGTGATGGCCATGGCGAGCTGATCGCCATGCAGCGGGCTCTGGAGGGGGTGGGATCCGGCACGCGGCTGCTCGTGGCCAGCCTGCGCCAGCCGCAGGATCTGGCCCGGCTGGCCGCCGCAGGTCTGGCCCACCACACGATCAGTCCGGCGATCGCCGCGGCCCTCTTCGGCAGCCCGGACACGGCCGCGGCCGCCGAGGGCTTTGAGCGTGACGCGGCCGGGACCTGAGGCCCCGGGGATCAGGCGGTCCCGCAGAAGGTGACGTCGGGGAACTTGAGCTTGGCTTCCTCGAGGGATTTGCCGCGCCCTTCCTCCTGCCAGTAGTTGATCACCTCGGTGGCCTTGTTGAGGATCTCGACCCGCTCGTTGTCGGTGATCCAGCTCTTGGCCTCCAGCTCACCCTTGAGGGTTTCCCAGGCATCTTCCCGGGGCCAGAAGAAGTAGGCGGTGAGGGGGCTGGGCCCGCCACCGACGATCTGATCCACCGCCAGGGCGACGTTGTCGGGCAGCCAGAGGATCTTCACCAGGAAGCGGCCCTCATCGGCCTTGGGGGTGTAGCCCGAAGGCACCCCGTCCTCGTCGATGGTGGCGGTGGCCAGGGCGGCACTGCCGCCGCGCAGCACCGGACGCCCTTCGGTCGTGTCGGCTGCGATGGCCGCCGGGATGGCGCTCAGGGCAGCGGCCTCGGCACTCTCAGGGGCTGTCACGGTTTCGGCGCTCAAGGAGAAACGGCAATTGCCTAACCTACCAGCCGATTCGCAGCAACCCCACTGGCCGCCTCCGCCGCCCCCCGCGCCGTCCTGCTCTTCGACATCGACGGCGTGATCAGGGATGTGGCGGGCAGCTACCGGCGCGCCATCGTCGAGACCGTGCGCCATTTCAGCGGCTGGGTCCCGGAGAGCGCCGTGATCGACGCGCTCAAGGGGGAGGGCCGCTGGAACAACGACTGGCACGCCTCGATGGAGCTGCTGCGCCGCCACGGCACCGACCCCCTGCCCGCCTGGGACCGGCTGGTGGCGGTGTTCAGCGACAACTACTTCGGCGGCGATCCGGAGGGGGATCCCGCCCTCTGGCGCGGCTTCATCGGCAGCGAGCCCCTGCTGGTGGACACCCCCTTCTTCGCGGCCCTGAGCGCCCGGGGGATCGCCTGGGGCTTCGTCAGCGGCGCCGAGCCCCCCTCCGCCCGCTTCGTGCTGGAGCAGCGGCTGCAGCTGGTGGCGCCGCCCCTGGTGGCCATGGGCCAGGCCCCCGACAAGCCCGACCCCACCGGTCTGCTGGCCCTGGCGGCCACCCTGGCCCGCGTGCCACTGGGGGCCGGGGCCCCGCCCGTGGCCTACCTGGGCGACACCGTCGCTGACGTGGAGACCGTGCGCCGGGCCCGCTCCGAGGTACCCGGCCAGCGCTTCGAAGCCCTCGCCGTGGCGCCCCCCCACCTGCAGCAGGCCGGCCGGGAGACCGAGCGCCGGCGCTATGAGGACCAGCTGCGCCAGGCGGGGGCCGACCGCGTGCTGGATGCGACCCGCCAGGTGCTGGAGCTGTTCAGCGCTCCATCGCCGCCGGCGCCTTGAGGGCGGCGGCCGTGAGCACCTCATGGCCGTGGTCGGTCACCGCCACGTCATCCTCGATGCGGATGCCGATCCCCTTCCAGCGCTCCTCGATGGCGGGCTGGCCCTCCGGCACCGCCAGCCGGTCGCTGATGTACAGGCCGGGTTCCACCGTCAGCACCATGCCCGGCTCGAGGGCCACGTGGTGCTCCCCCAGCCGGTAGGCACCCACGTCGTGGACGTCGAGCCCCAGCCAGTGGCCGGTGCGGTGCATGTAGAGATGGCGATAGGCCCCCTGCTCGATCAGCCCGTCCACCGTGCCGTTCAGCAGGCCCAGCTCCACCAGCCCCTCCACCAGCACCCGCACGGCCGTGTCGTGGACCCCTTCGGCGGTCTGGCCCGGGGCCACCGCCGCCACCGCCGCCTCCTGGGCGGCCAGCACCAGCTCGTAGAGGGCCCGCTGCTCGCCGCTGAAGCGCCCGTTGACGGGGAAGGTGCGCGTGATGTCGCCGTTGTAGTAATCGCTGAGGCTGCAGCCCGCGTCGATCAGCAGCAGGTCACCGTCCCGCAGCCGGTCGCTGTTGGCGGTGTAGTGGAGGACGCAGGCGTTGTCGCCGCCGGCCACGATGGACCCATAGGCGGGCCCGCGCGCTCCCTGCTCAAGAAAGTGCTGCTCGATCACGGCCTGCACCTGCCGCTCGCTGAGGCCGGGCCGGGCCACCTGCCGGGCCAGCTCATGGGCTTCGGCGGAGATGCGGGCCGCCTCCCGCAGGCGGGCCAGTTCCTCCGGTTCCTTGCGCAGCCGCAGCTCGTGCAGCAGCGGGCAGGGGGCCACCAGCCCCAGGGCGGCCTTGCCGCTGCGGGGGGCCCGGTCCAGCTGGCGCCCCCAGGCGGCCAGCACTAGGGGCTCCACCCCGGGATGGCGGCCCACCCGGAAGGCGATCCCCTCGGCCCCCTCGAGGTACTCCGCCAGCCGTTCAGCCAGCTCGCCGCGGGGATGGGCCACATCGGCGCCGAAGTGGCTGACGGCCCCCTCACAGCCCCAGCGGAAGCCGTTCCAGACCTCGGCCCCCGGATCCTTGGCCTCGACGAACAGCACGAAGGGGGTCTCGGGCCGGTGGGGCAGGAACAGGGCCACGGCACCGGGCTCGTCGAAGCCGGTGAGGTACCAGAAATCGCTGTTCTGGCGGAAGCTGTGCTCCACGTCGGCGTGGTGGGTCACCAGCGCCGCCCCCGGGATCACCGCGGCCGCGCCGCCCAGCTGCTGCAGAAACCGCTGGCGACGGCGGGCCAGCAGGGCGGGGTCGATCGGGGGGGACGGGGGCATCGAAGCGAAGGGACGGACAGCGAGAAGATGGCACAGCCGATTAAATACACGTGATCCCCCCGAACCTGCCCGTGCCGATCCTGTCTGTCTCGATCAGCTGCGGATGAACGATCTCCTGCTCCTGGTGCTGGCGGTGGTCGGGATGCTGATGGGGTCCTTTCTGTGCTCGGGGGTGGAGGCGGCCCTGCTCACCGTCAATCCGGTGAAGGTTCAGGAACTGGCGAGCCGCCCCAGGCCGGTGGCGGGGGCCCGGCGGCTGGCGGCCCTGCGTCAGCGGCTCGGCCGCACCCTGGCGGTGCTGGTGATCGCCAACAACATCTTCAACATTTTCGGCAGCCTGATGGTGGGCGGCTTCGCCAGCGTCGTCTTCTCCCGCCTCGGCATCAGCGGCCCTGCCCTGCCCCTGTTCTCCGTCGTGCTCACGGTGCTGGTGATCCTGCTGGGGGAGATCCTGCCCAAGGCGATCGGCAGCAAGCTGGCCCTGCCGGTCGCCCTTGCCAGCGCCCCGGCCCTGGGCGTGTTCACCACGTTGATGCTGCCCCTGGTGCTGCTGCTGGAGCGGATCCTGCCGGCGATCACGGCCGAGAACGAGATCAGCACCGACGAGAACGAGATCCGCCTGCTGGCCCGGCTGGGGTCCCAGAAGGGCCAGATCGAGGCCGATGAGGCCGCCATGATCGCCAAGGTGTTCCAGCTCAACGACCTCACCGCCCGCGACCTGATGCTGCCCCGGGTGTCGGCCCCCACCCTGGCGGGCCACCAGAGCCTCGATGAGCAGCGCTCCACCCTGCTGCGCCACACCACCGCCTGGTGGGTGGTGCTGGGGGAGGAGGTGGACGAGGTGCTGGGGGTGGCCAGCCGCGAGCAGCTGCTCACCGCCCTGGTGGAGGGCCGCGGCGCCAGCCAGGCCGCCGACCTCTGCGAACCGGTGGAGTTCGTGCCGGAGATGATCCGGGCCGACCGCCTGCTCACCAGCTTCCGCCGCAACGGCTCCGGGGTGCGGGTGGTGGTGGACGAGTTCGGCGGCTTCGTGGGGGTGATCGGGCCTGAGGCGGTGCTGGCGGTGCTGGCGGGCTGGTGGCGCCGGCCCGCCTCCGCCGCGGAGAGCAGCCCGTGACGGCGTCGGCCCCGCCAGCGGCGATCGCCCCCCCCGCCGCAGAGCGCTGCCGCCAGCTGCTGGCCCGCTGGCGTGCGGGGCTGGTGCTCAGCGGCCGGGAGCAGGCGGCCCTGGCGCCGGAGCTGGCCAGCCTCGACCGCCAGCTGGAGCGCCTGCACCGCCGGCGGCCGCGGGTGGCGGTGTTCGGCCGGGTGGGGGTGGGCAAGTCGAGCCTGCTCAATGCCCTGCTCGGCGAGGACCACTTCGCCACCGACGTGGCCCATGGCTGCACCCGTCGCCAGCAGCAGCGGGCCTGGGGCCAGCCCGTGGCCGGCCTGGAGGGGGTCGACCTGGTGGACACCCCGGGCATCGATGAGATCGCCGCCGCCGCCCGCTCCCGCCTGGCGTCCCGGGTGGCGGTGGGCGCCGACCTGGTGCTGCTGGTGATCGACAGCGACCTCACGGTGATGGACGCCCAGGCCCTCGACGACCTGCTGGCCTCCGGCAAGCCCCTGTTGCTGGTGCTGAACCGCAGTGACTGCTGGCCGGAGGCCGAACGGGACGCCCTGCTCGCCAGCATCGGACGGCGCCTGCCGCCGGGGGCCCGACAGCTGCGGCCGCTGCCGGTGGCGGCCGCCCCCCGGACGGCCCGCCTGCGCCCCGATGGCCGGGTGCGCAGCGAGGCGGCTCCGCCCCGGGTGGAGCCCCTGCGCTGGGAGCTCACCGGCCTGCTGGAGCGCCACGGCGAGCTGCTGCTGGCCCTGAACGCCCTGCGGGCCGCCGACCGCTTCAGCCAGTCGCTGCACCGCTGCCGGCTGCGCCACGGCCGCCGCCAGGCCCAGGGCCTGATCGGCCGCTTCGCCGCCCTCAAGGCCACGGGCGTGGCGGCGAACCCATTGCTGCTGCTCGATCTGGCCGGTGGTCTGGCCTGCGACAGCGCCCTGGTGGTGCAGCTCTGCCAGCTCTACGGCCTGCCGATGACCCGCAGCGGTGCCCGCGCCCTGCTGGCCCGTCTGGGTGGCCACAACGCCCTGCTGGGGGGCGCCCAGCTGGGCCTGCAGCTGCTGCTGGGTGGCCTGCGCCAGCTGCTGCTGGTGGCGGCGCCCCTGAGCGGCGGCCTGAGCCTGGCGCCGGCGGCGCCGGTGGCCCTGGCCCAGGCGGCCCTGGCGGTGCACACCACCCGCCGCACGGGCCGGCTCGCCGCCGCCGAGCTGCTGCGCACCGCCACCGCCGCGGGCCAGCCGGGGGCCCTGCTGCGCCGGCTGGTGCGGCAGGATCCCGAGACCCGCCGCTGGCTGAGCGAATGGCAGCAGCAGGGGGGCCAGGGCAGCGCCGGCGGCGGTCTGCAGCCGTGACGACCGCCGGCACGGCCGCCCCGTTGACCCGTCTCGCCCTGTTCGGCACCAGCGCCGATCCCCCCACCCGTGGCCACCGGGCCCTGCTGGAGGGGCTGCTGGGCCTCTTCCCCCAGGTGCTCACCTGGGCCAGCGACAACCCGCTCAAGCAGCACGGCGCCCCCCTGGAGGTGCGCTCGGCCCTGCTGGCCGCCCTGGTGGCCGCCATCGGCGACCCCCGGCTCAGCCTGCAGCAGGAGCTCAGCAGCCCCTGGGCGGTGGAGACCCTGGAGCGGGCCCGGGCCAGCTGGCCCGACCGGGAGCTGGTCTTCGTGGTGGGCAGCGACCTGGCCGGCCAGATCCACCGCTGGCGGCGGGCCGAGGAGCTGCTGCGCGGCTGCCGGCTCGGCATCGCCCGCCGCCAGGGCTGGCCGCTGCAGCCGTCGGATCTGGAGCGGCTGCGGGGGCTGGGGGCCAGCCTCGACCTGCTGCCCCTGGCCATTCCCCCCAGCGCCAGCTCCCGGATCCGGGAGCGGCCCGATCCGGCCCAGGTACCGTCCGAACTCTGGCCGGTGCTGCTGCAGCACAATCTCTACGGCCTCTCCGAGCCCTGATGCGCCTCGCCCTGGCCCAGCTCAATCCCCTGGTGGGCGACCTGGAGGGCAACGGCCGCCGGATCCTGGCGGCCGCCGAGCGGGCCCGTGCCGGCGCGGCCGACCTGCTGCTCACCCCCGAGCTGTCCCTGTGGGGCTACCCGCCCCGGGACCTGCTGCTGCGGCCCGCCCTGATCCAGCGCCAGGAGGGGGTTCTCGAGACCCTGGCGGCGGCCTGCCCAGGCGGACTGGCCCTGCTGGTGGGGGTGGCCGAGCCGGTGGCCGGCCGGCGCCAGCCGGGGCTGCACAACGCCCTGGCCCTGGTGGAGCGGGGCGGCTGGCGGATCGTCTGCCGCAAGCGCCTGCTGCCCAGCTACGACGTCTTCGACGAACGCCGCTACTTCCTGCCCGGCGACGCCCCGGCGGTGCTGGAGCTGAAGGCGGGCGGCCGCCCCTGGCGCCTGGGGCTGACCATCTGCGAGGACCTCTGGGTGGAGGAGAACCTGCGCAGCCGCTGGCCGGATGCGGTGGATCCGATCGCCGACCTGGCACCGCAGCGGATCGACCTGCTGCTCAACCTCTCGGCCTCCCCCTTCGGCCGCGGCAAGGGGGAGGTGCGCCAGGGGCTGGCGGCCCGGGCGGCGGCCCGGCTGGGGGTGCCGGTGGTCTACCTCAACCAGGTGGGCGGCAACGACGAGCTGGTCTTCGACGGGGCCAGCTTCGTGGTGGACCGCACCGGCCGGCCCCTGCTGCGCCTGGCCTGCGCCGCCGAGGACCTGGCCGTCTGGCCGGCGGCCCCTGCGGATGCCCACGCGGAAGACCCCGCCCCCGCCCCGGCAGCGCCGCCGGACCCCTGGGAGCAGCTGCTGCGGGTGCTGGTGCTTGGGGTGCGCGACTACGCCGCCAAGTGCGGATTCCAGCGGGCCCTGCTGGGGCTGAGCGGCGGCATCGATTCGGCCCTGGTGGCGGTGATCGCCGCCGCGGCCCTCGGCCCCGACCGGGTGGAGGTGCTGCGCATGCCCTCCCCCTTCAGTTCGGCCGGTTCCCTCGACGATGCCGAGGGTCTCGCCCGCCGGCTCGGGCTGACCACCGCCACCCTGCCGATCGCGCCCCTGATGGAGGCCTTCGCCGCCACCCTTCCCCCCGCCCTGGGGGCGCCCCCGGCGGGGGTCACCGAAGAGAACCTGCAGTCGCGCATCCGGGGCACCCTGCTGATGGCGGTGGCCAACCAGAAGGGGGGGCTGCTGCTCTCCACCGGCAACAAATCGGAGCTGGCGGTGGGCTACTGCACCCTCTACGGCGACATGAACGGCGGACTGTCGGTGATCGGCGATCTCTACAAGACCACCGTCTTCGGCCTCTGCGAGTGGCTCGATGGCGAAGCCTCCGGCCCCTGCCGGGCCGCCCTGGGCCTGCCGCCGGCCGGTGAGCTGATCGGCGCGGCGATCCGCACCAAGCCCCCCAGCGCCGAGCTGCGTCCCGACCAGCGCGACAGCGATTCCCTGCCCGACTACGGGGTGCTCGACCCCCTGCTGAAGGCCTCGATCGAGGAGCTGCGCACCCCGGAACAACTGGTGGCCGGAGGGGCCGATCCGGCCCTGGTGGCCCGGGTGGCCGGCCTGCTGCGGCGGGCCGAGTTCAAGCGGCGCCAGGCGGCACCGGTGCTCAAGGTGAGCGACCGGGCCTTCGGCAGCGGCTGGCGGATGCCCATCGCCTCGGCCTAGGGTTCAGCGACGAACGCCTCCGGGCGGCAATCCTTCCTGCCCCATGCCAGCTCCCGGCCCGGCACCCCTGGCCTCTCCGATGGCGAGCATCGGTGTGCCCACGGAGATCAAGCGCGACGAACAGCGGGTGGCCCTCACCCCCGACGGCGTCCATGAACTGGTGTCCCAGGGCATGGAAGTGCGCGTCCAGGAGGGGGCGGGCCTGGGGGCCGGCATCAGCGACGACGACTACCGCGCCTCCGGGGCCCGCATCGTCAGCTGCGAGGAGGCCTGGGCGGCCCACCTCGTGGTGAAGGTGAAGGAACCGCAGCCGCAGGAGTTCGGCTTCCTGCGCAGCGACCTGGTGCTGTTCACCTACCTGCACCTGGCGGCCTACCCCGAGGTGGGCAAGGCCCTGCTGGAGGCGGGCACCACGGCGGTGGCCTACGAGACGGTGCAGCTCGAGGACGGCAGCCTGCCGCTGCTGGCCCCGATGAGCGAGGTGGCCGGCCGGCTGGCGGCCCAGGTGGGGGCCCATCTGCTGGAGAAGCCCCACGGTGGGCGGGGCGTGCTGATGGGGGGCTGCACCGGCGTGCGGCCGGCCCGGGTGGTGGTGCTGGGGGCCGGCACCGTGGGCTGGAATGCGGCCCGCATCGCCGCGGCCATGGATGCGGAGGTGTTCCTGCTCGACCGCTCTCCCCACCGCCTGCGGGGCCTGGAATCCGACCGCCGCGGCCGGATGACCAGCCTGGTGAGCAGCCGCAGCCTGATCGAGCGGCTGGTGCCGGGAACCGACCTGCTGATCGGCGCGGTGCTCCTGCCCGGCGGCCGTGCCCCCACCCTGGTGAGCGAGGACCTGGTGCAGCGCATGCGGCCCGGGTCGGTGATCGTGGATGTGGCCATCGACCAGGGCGGCTGCATCGCCACCAGCCGCGAGACCACCCACACCGATCCGGTGGTCACCATCCACGGGGTGCAGCACTACGCCGTGGGCAACATGCCCGGCGCCGTGCCCTTCACCTCCACCGAAGCCCTGGTGAGCGTCACCCTGCCCTACATCCTGGTGATGGCCGGACGGGGCCTGCTGGAAGCGGTCACCGACCGCCCCGAACTCCTCTCCGGCCTGAACACCGTGGATGGGGCCGTGTGCCACCCGGGCGTGGCCAAGGCCCTGGGGGTGTCGCCGCGCCATCCGATGGCCTGCCTGCGCTGAGCCGGCGGCCGGCGACGGGTCGGGCAGCGGTTCAGACGGTGGCCCGGCTCAAACGGTGGCGCGCAAGATCACTGAGGCGGGCTGGCCGCTGAGGGGATCAATCGGTTCGCGCAGTTCTCGTACGATCAGACCGTGGCTCTGGAACAGCCGCACCCAGGATTCCAGGGTCCGGAAGAACCAGGGCGCCGGCGTGCGGAAGGCCGGGGAGAAGCCGGCCCAGGAGCCTTCCCGCCAGCCGTCCTCGTAGGGATGGTCGGCGCAGGCCAGCAGTGGGTGCAGGGTCTGGACCAGCACGGATCCGCCGGGGGAGAGCAGCCCTGAGAAGGTGGTGAACAGCTCGTCAAGGCTGTGATCGCCGAGCAGGGAGAAGTTGGCCACCACCATGTCGAAACGCTGCTGGAGGGCACCGGCGGCGATTTGCTGGTAGGAGAGCGTACGGAAGCTAGCGCCGGCCGGGGCGCCCTCGGCGGCGATCGCGGTGAGATCGGCCACCGCGTCGATGCCGAGCACCACGATGCCCTGACGGGCGCAGTGGTGGGACAACCAGCCCTCGCCACAGCCCAGATCCAGCAGGGTGGCCGGAGCGCAGTCGGTGATCGCCTGCAGGATCGCCCCGTTGGTGACCCTTACGCGGCTGAGGATCTCGCCGCGGCGCACGGCCCGGGTCCAGGTGGCAGCATTGACGACCCAGGACGCCAGGATCTGCTCTTCCATGTACGGTGGCACGGCTCTTGGAAGGTAGGCCGTGCCATCGGCGGTGTCTTGGGGGAGGAGCATAGGAGAAGGTGAGGAATGGGACAGAGAAGGATCGGCCTCAGCCTTTCGAGGCGAAAGCAAGACACCCGGCTGTTGAGATCAGAACAGACCAGCAAATAGCGACATGTTGCGTCCGATTCTAGGGAGAGTTCCCCATGGTCTGGGAACGAGTCTGACATGGGAACCTCGGCAGACGGTGACGACCTCCCCGCCGATTGAGCCGGTCAAGAGAGGGTGGCCCCAGTCACATAGTGGAGCCACGAGACTCCCGAAGCGGCAACACTTCTGGCTGAATGGTCGGAAGTCACAGACCCATTACTCTTTGGATGCAGTGGTGTCTCGGCCACGACGCTATCGGCTGCATATTCACTTCATTTACGCAGCCGATGTTGACATGCGGCCATTCCAGCCCATTCTCCTGGCCAGCCTTCAGGTGCGCCGTTGCAATCGGTAGAGGAGGAGGGCGGCTGTTTCGCGCAGGGCAAGTCGGTTCTGGTCTCTGGCAGAGAGGTGATCGATGGGAGCGACCAGAGGCTTCACGGCAACACCTTGGCGCTGAAAGGCAAGGGCGGCCCGCGGCAGCTGCCAGGGGTCGGTGATCAGGGTGATGGCCGGGAGCGGGGCGCCAGGGTTTTCCTTTCGCAACCAGGCCGTGGTGAGCGTGGCGTTCTCCCAGGTGGTGCGAGCACAGGTGTCACCCGCCACATTCTCTGGGGGCACGCCTAGGGCGACGAGCCGCTCGGCGGTGGCCCGCCCATCCCCCGACACGTAAATCGTGTGAATGAGCCCCTGGCGCTCGAGATCAGCCGCCAGGGTGGTGGTGCTTTGGGAAATCTCGGCTCTGCGGCCGACCAAAACGGCCACGGATGACTGAGCCGTGTCTGGCTGGGGCACCTGAAAGAGGAGCCAGGAGCTGAGAAGTCGGGTGCTGAGAGGAGTATAGAGAAGAAAAACGCACACCAGTAAGGTCCCCAGCAGGCCGGCCCGCAGGGAACGGGTGATCGGCAGCAGGCCTGAGGCGATCCAGAGCAGACCCGCCGACAGCGGCAGGAGCAGCCAGGGGGTGGCAACGAGTTGGAAGACAACATCGCGTATGCCGAACCAGATCAGCGGACGCTGGGGGCAACTGGACCAACGGATCAGCGCGGAGGGGTCACTCAAGAGCGGGAAAGGCAAGTTTCGGTGCGTTCCATCCAACTGCCCAGACCTCGGCCTGTTCCACCACAAGGTCGGGACAAGAGGAGCGCAACGCCCCGACATTCCCCCGGGCCATGGGACGGCTGGGTCAGCGGCTGCACAAGCGTCATGGAACGAGCAGCTAGAAACCATTACGGTAAGGGCAGCTCATGCGCAAGGAGCGTTGACGGGATTGCTGGGGTGACAGGCCTGACACGCTGGCCCCTGCTTCGCAAGGAACAGAGCAAAGGGCGATTCCATTGCAGCGTATCCAAACGAACCGGCACGGTGGATGGATCGCTTCGGCTGAAGAGTCGTTGAAGCCCAGCCGTCACAGTATGACCGTCAGTCGCCAAGGCGGGCTGCAAATGGATCCAATGCAGCATCAGAACGTTAAACGCCTCCCAATGGAGTTGAAGAAAAAGATAACGGAACCAGAGATCGGAACGATGGTTGTCAAACTCCAGAGCTAAATTCTCGTTGAGCAAGGCACGAAGGTGCATGCGGAGCCTTCTCTCAAGGGCTCTTGCTCCATTCCTGCCCAACCTGCCTGCCCATCCAGGATAACCACCAATCGTTTCTTGCAGCGGTTCAACGTAGACTGTCTGGCAATCAGCTCGGCAGCAGCGTCATGCTTGCCAGGCTCAAGCGAGCCAGACATGGAGAAGGCCCTTCAGTTTGGCCGAGTCCCATACAGAGCGGCTCTGACCGGACAACTGGGATTCCTTTCCAGGGTCTTGGCGTGATCTGACCTTGTGGATCAGGGGCGTGAGATGCGTTAGCGCTGCGATTCAACGATTCGGTACCCCCGCCCGATTGAAGGCGAGCCATGGTTCATCGCTGTCGCTAAACTGCCTACCCCGGCGCCATGATCGTTGCCGAAACAGTTGGAGGAATCCAAGTCAGTGTCGACCGACACATGGCAAAACCAATCAGGCGTGTGTCATGTCGTGTTGGCCGATGACGGCAGCTATGCGCTGCCCGACACACCCAAGGGCTTGATCGTCTTCTGGTGGGATGGCCGGCCCGTCGCGCACCGCTGGTCGGTCGAGCCCGCACCGGCACCACTCATCGGCCAGGTTGATGCCCAAATGCTGGAGACCATTGCCGACGAAGAGCGGCGAGGCTTTTCTGCGCAGCTGGATGTGAGCGTCGTCATCTGCACTAGGGACCGTCCCCAAGAGCTGCAGCGCTGCCTTGCCACCTTGCCCCAACAGACCTATCCACCTCGCGAAATCATCGTTGTTGACAATGCCTCCAAGCATCAACGAACCCGAGCGGTAGCCATGGAAGCGGGAGTGATCTATCTTCGTGAAGATCGACCTGGACTCGACTTCGCTCGAAACACCGGCGCTAGCTACGCCACCTCGCAGATCGTGGCCTACACTGACGATGACGTTATATTGCATCCGAATTGGTTGGAAGGGTTGGTTTCGGCATTCGATGATCCGCGCATCGGGGCAGTGACTGGTCTAGTGCTCCCCGCTGAGCTGGCCACTGAAGCCCAACTTCATTTCGAGACCTACTGGAGCTTTGGTCAAGGATATAACCGGAAAGATTTTCACCCAAATGCTTTCGCGGCCTGTGATATCGAAATATTCCCCGCCTGGAAAGTCGGTGCAGGTGCCAGCATGGCGTTTCGGCGCGATATGTTTGATCGTGTTGGCTACTTTGACACGCGTTTAGACGCTGGCCAGGCTGGGTGTTCTGGGGACTCTGAGTTCTGGTATCGGCTCCTCGCCAAGGGCTTTTCCTGCCGCTATGAGCCAAGTTCAGTTGCCTTCCACTTCCATCGCAGGACTATGGAAGGGTTGTCCAGCCAGATCTTCCAATACATGCGGGGCCATGCAACTGCACTGCTCGTTCAATACGAACGTACCGGTATTGCTTCTAATCGATCTCAAGCATTTCTGCGAATGCCATGGTGGTACTGCCAAAGGATAGTGAAGCGTCTACGCGGGAGAGCATCAGCCCAGGATCGGTTTCTGAAGGAAGAAATACTAGGCTATCTTGCTGGAATAGTCTATTATTATCTTGCTGGAAAGAGTGACGATGAGCTCCGCTAGCCATCCACGGACATCAGTCATCATACCGGCCAGGAATGCCGGCAAGACTCTCGCAGAGACGCTGGACAGTCTGCTCGCGCAGACTGACCCCGACTGGGAGGCGTTGATCATCAACGATGGTTCAACTGATGAGACGGCGGACCTCATTGAATGCTATGTGCAGCGGGATCACCGCTTCGTTGGTCTTCATGGGTCAGGGCTTGGGGCCTCTGGTGCTCGAAACATCGGTTTAGCCAGTGCAACCGGACAGCGTGTGCTCTTTCTGGACAGCGACGACTGGATCGACCATCGTTTCCTCATGCTCATGAACTCGGCATTGGACGCTGCTCCAGGCGCTGATCTGGCCTATTGCGGCTATGCCCGGATCATGCCAGATGGCCACCAGCAATTTGTAGACGCTGATCCCCTCATTGCAGAAGCACCTTTCGAGAAGTTGTCCAAGCACTGCGCTCCTGCGATTCATGCAGTGCTTCTCAATCGTCACGCCCTTTCCCGCGTTGGCGGTTTCGATACGGATCTGCAAACTTGTGAAGACTGGGATCTTTGGCAGCGCATTGCCCGTCTTGGAGGGAGGTGGATTCCCGTCGAGGGTTTGTTCAGTTATTACCGGGCGAGCGTCGACTCCCTATCCTGTGATGTCGGTCAAATGCTCACCGATGCCCGCATTGTGATCGGGCGATGCTTCTCTGGGGATGCGCGCCTATCGGACACAAACGACCACTATCCCTTCGGAGCCTCCACTGCGGATGGTTGGACAGCAGACCTCGTTTATTATTACTTTGTTGTTTCGTGTGCGGCCTTTGAAATAGGACGTGGTGCCAACGGTATCGGCACCTTGGACGTCCTGAGAAACTTTCATCTTTCAGAAGATTATTCAAAATACATTGTCGAAACTCTTTTTGATGGCGTCATGTTGGGCCTGCGGGCCATCCCAGCACAGCTCGCCGCACGCTGGTCAGACTTCGGCTCCTCGATAACGGAATTGATCGCCGAGCTTGGCAGACTCTGGAATGATCCAGTCGCCGCTCGCAGGGTTCAATACGGATTCGAGCGACTTGTGCTGGACTACGACGATCTCGCCCAGCCCCGCCATCTTTATCTGACTCTTGGCCTGCGCGTGGATTTGCGCCATCCAGCACCGCTTTCTCCGCCATTGGGGATCGATCGTCTTTATGTCTACCTCTGTGATGGTCGCGATGTGCTGGCGCTGCTGGATCTCGGGATCCTTGGCACCATCACGTCCCGCCACTGGCTTGACATAGCGGTCGCGCAGCTTGGCTTTCCCACCGCTCTCGCTATCGCCCCTCTCTCTCTCGGACTCTCTTCGCTGACATGGCAAATTATTCTGCAAGGCTTACGCGCGGCCAAGCATGCGCCGCGCGAGCTCTTTCGGCGTTCTGGCTGGCGGCGTATTCGGCAAGCGGCCGCTCAAAGGGCGCTGAGCAGCACCTCAGCACCTTCCCGACCGGCGACAAGCCATAGGGAACAGCTCCTTCATCTGCAGAAGCAGGCTGAGCAATCCACCGATGCATTAGGCACCTATCTGTATACGCCTGTTGATCGTGCTGTGAGGAAACCTAAGCAGGAGACTTACGCTGATCGCAAGGCCTACTGGGAGAACGTGTTCCAGGAGCCCGATCCCTGGAACTATGGCTCTCCCTATGAGCAGGAAAAATACTCCCGTCAGCTCCTGTTGCTACCCGATCGCCCGATCGCCAGGGCGATCGAGATCGCTTGTGCCGAAGGTCGCTTTACCGAGATTCTGGCACCCCATGTTGAACGGTTGATCGCAACCGATATCTCGCCTACAGCTCTTGATCGGGCACGTCACCGCTGCCGCGCTCAGAACAACATTGATTTCCGGCAGCTGGATCTCGCCATTGATCCCTTGCCCGAAGATCTGGATCTGATCATCTGTTCGGAAGTGCTTTACTATCTCTATAGTGACGTTGAATTGAAGCGTGTCGCAGAAAAATTTGCGGCTGCTTTAAGGCCGGGTGGTCATCTTCTGGCAGCCCATGCCTTCGAGCTCAAAGAAGATACTTCCAGGACTGGTTTCGACTGGGGCAATCCCTGGGGAGCCAAGACGATTCATCGCGTCTTCAGTGAGGTATCTGGGCTTTATCTCGATCGATCGATTTGTACGGATCTTTATCGCATCGATCGGTTTTCTCGCCTCGTGGATGGTGCGCCGAGCTACGACGCGATGATCGAGTCGCTGCCCATCAACGCTGAGATCGATGTCGAGCTGGACCGCCAGATCGTTTGGGGCGGCGCCATCGCTCGTCGGGCGGACTTGGCCGTGACAGAGCGGCACCGACAGGTCCCAGTGCTGATGTACCACCGAATTGCCGACCAGGGCCCCCTGGAGCTTGCGCCCTATCGCGTTTCCCTAAAGATGTTCCAAGCCCAGATGCGGTGGCTGCGGCGGAACGGCTATCACACGATTGTGTCTGATGAGCTTGCCTGGTTTCTGGCCTACAACCATCCGTTCGTAGGCCGGCCGGTGATGATCACCTTTGATGATGGTTACCAGGATTTTGCCGACACGGCATGGCCACTGCTCCGTCGTCATGATTTTCGTGCCGAGGTCTTCGTCGTCACCGATCTCGTCGGCGGAAGGGCCGACTGGGACTGCCGCTTCGGAGATCCGGCGTCGTTGATGGCCCCCGATACGATCGCGACCCTGGCGTCCCAGGGCGCTCGCTTCGGCAGCCATCTGGCCAGCCACTGCGGTGCCGATGGACTGTCGACCCGCGATCTGGCCGAGGAGCTCCTGCGCTCGCGGCACTGCCTCTCACAGTGGACAGGACTGCAGCCCTGCGCGCTGGCCGCACCCTTCGGCCTCACTGATCAGCGGCTGCAGCGCCTTGCGGCCGAATGCGGCTACAGCATCGGCTTCAGCACGGAATCCGCAGCGGCGTCGTTGTCAGACGATCCCATGCGACTGCCGCGCATGGAAGTCCGGGGTGACATGGAGCTTGAGGAGTTTGTGAGTGTGTTGGA
The DNA here is from genome assembly GCF_024346155.1 of Cyanobium sp. Candia 9D4. Lineage (NCBI taxonomy): Bacteria > Bacillati > Cyanobacteriota > Cyanophyceae > Synechococcales > Prochlorococcaceae > Cyanobium > Cyanobium sp. Candia 9D4. Next base: position 185,358 of record NZ_JAGQCK010000004.1, read on the forward strand.
GGCGTCCCAGTGAGCGACGATCAACTCGTGAGCGTTGTTATCCCGGCCTACAACGCCGAGGAGACGCTTGACGAGACGTTGCGCAGCGTTCGTGCCCAGACCCATGGCAACCTGGAGATCATCGTCATTGATGATGGATCGACCGATAACACCCGTGCACTGGCCGAGCGGCATGCCGCAGTCGATCAGCGCGTTCAGGTCCTTCACCAACCAAACGCGGGCGTCGCCGCCGCACGCAACGCCGGTTGGCAACAGGCGCGATCCGGATTCATCGCCTTTGTCGATGCCGATGACCTGTGGGCGCCGACGAAGATCGAGCGCCAACTACGAGCCTTGCAGGCTGCAGGCCCTCGAGCCGGCCTGGCCTACGTCTGGACCGTCCGCATCGACGCCAACGGCATTGCCGGGCGCTCTTACGGAGGAACAGACTTCGAAGGAGATGTCCTTTCCACCATCCTTCGCACTAACTTCATCTGCTGCGGCAGCAATGTACTGGTCCGCCGTGAGGCCTTGATCGATGCCGAAGGCTTCAGCAGTCGGCTACGAGCCGCAGGGTTCGAGGGTTGTGAAGACTGGTCGCTCACTTGTCGTATCGCTGAGAACTATCTCTTCGTGAGAGTTCCTGAGTTCCTGGTCGGCTATCGCGATCTCCCCAACAGCATGTCCAGCCAGCATCAACGCATGTTCCGTTCACACATGCTGGCGTGCCGTGAGTTCGCTGCTAGACGTCCCGACCAGTTCGGACCGGCAATGGATGGCTTGATCAACTACTGCATCTGGCTCGTTGAAGAGGCCATCGGCAGGCGCGACCGACGTCAAGTGTGGATTCTTTGGTGGATGATGTGGCAGGAGCACCGCCCCGGGGCGTTGAGGGTGTTGGGGCACTTGTTGTTGAATCCAGTCCGGGTGGTTCGTGACCGGCTTCGCCGCTCAAAGGGATTGATTGGGTCCGAACCTGCTTTTCCACCGGGTCGATCTTTTCTTGAGATGGCGCGACGCTAGGGTCTGCGTGGAGGCATTTCTTACCGCTTGGACTCGGAACATTCAAGGCGTGCAGCGCTGAAACACCTGGCCGCGCTGCTTCGTCTCACTCCCAAGCCCGCCTGGGGCACGCCGGTTTTGATCAGCATCGGCCTGGCGACATCGCTTGCTGAAACGCTGGGCATCACGCTGATCGTCGCCTTCGTGTTCGTGGCGCTGGGTCAGACCGGGGAGGCCACCGAGGCTGTGGGTGGCCTGCTGGGACAAGCGCTGGATCGTGCACTCGCTGTTTTTGGCTCGCCCACCCTGATGGCACTGGGCATCCTGCTGCTGATCCTGGGAAGGGCGATCATGTCCTACGCCAACCAGGCCCTCAGCGCCACGATCAGCGAGCGCATCAGCGAGGCTTTGCGCAACCGCATTCACGGGCTCTACCTCACCGCGCCCTACGCCTTCATGCAACACCATGAGCAGGCACAGTTGATGGAGGTGCTGGGCTCCGAGTCGTGGCTGGTCGCCGATGCCTATCGCAGTTTCACCAGCATTCTGATCGGGGCCTGCTCGATCCTGATCTTTGGTGTCTTCCTGCTGGCCCTGTCATGGCAGATCACCTTCACCGCCTGCGTTGGGTCGCTCATGATGTCGATGCTGTTGCGACGGCTGTCACGTCCGGCTCAGGCGTTAGGTCGCACGGTCAAGCAGGTCCACCAGGACCTGGCGGAGCAGATGCTGATGACGATCGAGGGCCTGCGAACCATCCGAGCCTACGGACAGGAGCGCGCCCACCAGGAGCGCTTTCTGCGCTCGTCGTCTGAGGCGCGCAGAACCTCGCTGGCGCTGACGCGCCTGTCGGCGTTGCTTGATCCGATCACCGAGGTTGGCTTTCTTTTGATCCTGTTCGGGATCGCTGCCGCCGCGGTGCATGGGGGCACGAGCCTGGCGACCGTTCTCGCTGCGGCGGCACTGCTCTACCGACTGCAGCCCCATGCGCGCGAAATCGAGGGCCACCTGCTGTATTTGGCACAAATCGAGCCACGGTTGCGCTCGGTGCGATCGATGCTGAAGGTCGAAGGCAAGGCCGCTGGAAGCCAAGGGCACCTGCCCATGGAGTCGCTGCGCCATGGCATTCGCTTCGAAGGCGTCAGCTTCCGCTACGCCGACGGCTTGCCGCTTGCGCTTGACAACGTCAGCTTCGAGATTCCAGCCGGCCGCACCACCGCGCTGGTGGGGGCGAGTGGTGCCGGCAAGACGACCGTGATCCACCTGTTGCTGCGGTTGTACGTGCCCGCGGCCGGCACGATCCAGGTCGACCGAATGCCGTTGCAGGACCTGCGGCGCACGGAGTGGCTGGGCCAGCTGGCCGTGGCCGGACAGGATGTCGACCTGATCGAGGGCACCGTCATCGACAACATCCTCATGGCCGATGCCAAGGCGTCGCGAGACGACGTGCTGGACGCGGCGCGCATGGCCGGTGTGGCCGATTTCGTCGACTCCCTGCCCGAAGGGTACGAAACCTGGATCGGCCAGCAAGGGCATCGCTTTTCAGGCGGCCAGCGCCAGCGCCTCGGTCTAGCCCGCGCACTGTTGCGAAAACCGCAACTGCTGATACTCGACGAAGCCATGAACGCCCTCGACAACGAACTTGAGCACCGTATCAACCAAGCCATTGCAGAGCGGTTTCACAACTGCACCGTGCTGATCATCAGCCACCACTCTGACACCGTGCGCCACGCCGACCACTTGATTCATCTTCATGGCGGGCGTGTTGCGACATCAATGTCAACGTGACCGAAGAGCTTCGTCCCTTTGCGTAACGGCAAAGTGTCAAGTCCGACTCCCCTGCCTTGATCTGCTCGTGAACTGGGTGTCATGACGCGACCCTGAATCAGTGTTCCGGTTTCTGGATTAGTCGAATGCGGCAAGCATGTGTTGTACTCTATTCTGAACTTCTTTGCCAAGGCTATGGAATCTCTCAATGTGAACATGTCGTGATCTTTCCCGTGATCGATCTTTCGGAATCACCACAACCTTTCAAGCTCACACCCCTTTTCTGGCTTTGATGGTTACGCTCGCATGATCAGCCGCTGTGGTTGCCATGGTGATTCGGGAGACACGGGGATCGCTGGCGGCACCAGCGGGATGCTTCAGTTGTTGCAGAATTCCCAGCGACCCCAGTCGCTCCACCGCCGATCAGGTTGCCGACCGGCTCAAGGACCCATTCATTTCCTTCGAGTCTGGCGACCGCTGCAGTAAGGCCCAGTTCACCCTTGGCTTCCAGAACGTAAAGACAGCCGGTGGAAGAACAGAGAGAGGTCGAGAAACACTCCTAGGTACTGCCTTCTGGCGACTTCCTGATCAGAGCCTCGCAGGCGAAGTCCACTGGTCCGCTGCCCGTCCTGGGAGGCGCGGCAGCCTTCGGAGGGAGCGCCAGGCTAAGGCTCCATCTCACACCGACGTTTGTCAACCAGTTCATGTTCATGTCTGCTTCATCGATGGAGCTCCGCAAGGTTTCAGGGTCGTGTTCTGGCCATTACCATTATCCTAATCCCTTTTGCGTTGCCTCTAAGATCATATTGTCCTCATCTTCTGAGCATTTAGTTGATGACCAATCATGGACGCCTCACTGCTCCTGGTCATATTCAGTCACACCTTAATAGCCCAGTCGGTTGGAGGACTGGCAACTTGCATTGTCACGGGATGATGCCATCACGGGAGACTTTAGTGGCCCGAATGCCCCCGATTCCGTGGCGCTCGCGATCCATCCCATTGACATCCACGTTGGCATCCAACGCTGGCAAGCCACTGGTCCGCCGGGTTCAACTCTGGTCGTCCTGATGGCCAGCACCAAGGATCACAGAGCGTTCCAAGCGTTCAATTCGGCCCTCCTGGCCGAACGGCTTGCCATTATGGCAGTCGCGTTATTTGTGATCCAGCGCATTTCTCTGGTGGTCAGCAGCCTTCCCTTTCGCCTGCTGGAAACCGTCTGGCAACAGCGCTTCATCTCCGCCTGTCTTGATTCGGCCACCATCACCCTTATCGCCCTTGGACTGATCCACCTTTCCATCGCTTTTGCCGTGGGCGCCCGGCACAAGGGAAAGGATGTGCCTCTGCTGGTGGGACGGCACACCATGCTGATCATCCGAGCCCCTCGGGCATGGATCCTCACTGCCGGGGGCCTGCGTGGCCTGCCCCTTCCCGGCCCTCTTTCCCTTCTGAGGAAGCGTGTTGTCCCCGGTTCCTGCCCGGCGGACGACAGCACCTCGGAAACGGGGGTACCCCCTCCTCCCCCCTGGGACCTTGCCTGTCGGCCTCCTGGATGGCACCCTCCAGGCAAAGGCATGGTTGCAGCGCTTTACAGCCAGTGGCTGCAGATAGGTTGCAGATTTGCTGAAATGCTGAATGTTGCTTAAGCCATTGATGCCCTGAGTTTCAGCCCAAAGGCAGCCTTTACAAAGCCTTACATTGGACGGGCTCGGTATGGTCAGACTCCTTGGTGCTACAGCGTTTCTCCACTCCTTTCCCCTCTTGCCGTCCCTGTCCAAAGCCCGCAACGGCCCGGCGGAAGGCTTGGCACGAGCGTTTTGGGGAGGCAGCACAGTGGCCGTTACAAAGATTCTTGAGCCTGAACGCATGGGACCACCGGTGAAAACCTAAGCCCTTGCTCAGCCTTGGCCATCAAACTCTTCTCCTGCATTGGCCCGAGCACAAAGACAGCATGGTTGCTGCACAACGATGATGAGTGCGGGGGAGAAGGTTCCCTTCCATCCCCACACCCCCCCCACAGCAATGTCATTTCCCCCAGCGTTTTGGGCGCAATGACTTTTGACTGGCTCGGAGATTCCATCTGGCAACAGTTGGAAGTTCTTGACGCGGATGGACTTCGTCTTTAGTTTTCCCTCGTTTCGCCATGATTTACACAACTAAGGCAGGGGGCAATCCATCTCCTTACTCCCTCATCCAAGAGTCCTCCTGTGAGCCCTGGTTCTTATCGGTATTCAACAGCTTGTACTCATTGATATCGAGCTCAGCACGCTACGGCCAAGCCCGACATCTTTGTCCTAGCCCTATTCGGCTCTTTACAGTTTTACGTGTGATCTAAACCCAAGATCATTGGATGTTATTTAGGATTTCACAAACGTTCTTTCTGGTCTTTTTCCTGATGGAATCAACTAGTAGCTCCACTCTTCCGTTTTCGGATTTTCTTGCCACAGGTGGCAGCTTTAAAGACCAGTCCAGTTTGTTTTCAGTCATTGGAGATCTATCAAGTCATCCCGCGTCGATTGCTTTCATCGATTCCAGAGTTGATGATCCTTTGGCGCTGATGGCAGGGTTTGAGGCAGATCTACGGGTTCTTCTGGATCCTGCAAAGGACGGTATCTCCCAGATCTCGGAAATTCTCAGAGGCTATCAAGATCTGAGCAGAATTGATATCCTCACTCACGGCGGATTGGGAGAGCTTCAAGTCGGTAGTGGATTTCTGAGCGCTGAATCGCTTCCGGGTTATTCTGCCATGCTTTCAGAATGGCAAAGCCACCTTGCGGATGATGCAGACATCCTGATCTATGGATGTAATGTTGCGTCAGGAGAAAAAGGAAAGGCCTTTGTCAATGAAATCAGTGTGCTGACTGGCGCTGATGTCGCTGCTTCAATTAACCTGACAGGCTCCTCGTCCCGTGGCGGAGATTGGATCCTTGAGCATGCAACGGGTACGGTTGATCGAGCGACACTTCTCGCGCCTTCATTTCTTGAATCTTACAATGGGATTCTTGACGTGATGGGTAGCATCACCTTGGATCAGAAATTGGCCAGTAACTTGGCAAATTCAATTACCAAAGTCGAGCGCCTACTTGTTGCCAATCTGAACGTAAGCAACGGTGAGAAGTTTACTTTAATGGGCACAGAGATCAATTCTGAGCATGCTCGGTTCGATTATATCCGCTTCGTTCCGGTAGCCAGCCTGTCTTCTGTGACTATCGAGGCTGAAAGCATCGCGAACCGCAGCGGGTACCGGCTTGAGAGTATTCGCGCCGCTTCCGGTAGATCGGTGTTGAGCCTGATGGGTGGTGCTGCCAACGAAACCGGCTCCGCCACCTTTGCTTTTTCTGGTGCCACGGGCTTCTACAACGTGATCCTGGGCACCTTCGATGAAAACGATGGAAGTTCAACCTTCTCGCTAAATCGAAATGACTCCGGTGTGGTAACGATCAGCGGCACGTCTACCCAGGGTCAGACCCTGACGGCCATGGTCGCGGATGCGGATGGGCTGCCGGCGACGATCAACTATCAGTGGCAGCAGAGCAACGATGGCACCAACTGGAGTGCGATTTCTGGGGCCACTGCACGCACCCTGACCCTTCAGCAGGCGCAGGTTGGACAGCGGGTACGGGCGATTGCTTCCTATCGGGATCTGCTGGGTGCGAGTGAATCAATCACCAGCACGCCCACCACAGTCGCTGCTCTCCATGTGAATGCTCCAGGTCTGGTATCGATCAGCGGCACGCCGACCCAGGGCCAGATCCTGACGGCCACGGTTGCGGATGCGGATGGGCTTCCGGCGACGATCAACTACCAATGGCAGCAGAGCAGCGATGGCACCACCTGGAGCGCGATCACGGGGGCCACGGCACGCACCCTGACCCTGCAGCAGGCCCAGGTCGGCCAGCGGGTCAGAGCGATCGCGTCCTATGTGGATCAGCGGGGTGGCAGCGAAACGCTCACCAGTGCGCCGACAACGGCGGCTGTTCTTAATCGCAATGATCCGGGTGTGGTGTCCATCAGCGGGACGCCGACCCAGGGTCAGGTCCTGACGGCCTCGGTCGCGGATGCGGATGGGTTGCCGGGGACGATCAACTACCAATGGCAGCGGAGCAGCGATGGCACCACCTGGAGCGCGATTGCCGGGGCGACGGGCCGTACCCTGACCCTGCAGCAGGAGCAGGTTGGCCAGCGCGTGAGGGCGATTGCGTCCTACGTGGATCTGCTGGGTTCCAGCGAAGCGCTCACCAGTGCGCCGACAACAGCGGCTGTTCTGAATGTTAATGATACGGGTGTGGTGTCCATCAGCGGCACGCCGACCCAGGGTCAGCTCCTGACGGCCACGGTCGCGGATCCGGATGGTCTGCCAGCAACGATCGACTACCAATGGCAGCAGAGCAGCAATGGCAGCACCTGGTCGAATATCATCGGTGCCGTGGGACGAACCCTGACCCTGCAGCAGGCGCAGGGCGGACAACAGGTGAGGGTAAATGTAACTTACACTGATGCATTGGGTACGCCGGAAAGCAATAGAGTTTCGACTCCATTGCTCATTTCCTCCACGGTTGCCCCGCAGCCAGTCTATCTTTCCGACCTCACACCTACCGTCAGCATCAACGGCTGGGGTCCTTATGAACGCGACATCAGCAACGGCGAGAACGCCCCCAACGACGGGCGCACCCTCACCATCAACGGCACGACCTACGCCAAGGGTCTCGGCGTTCACGCCAGCTCCAGCCTCACCTACTCCCTCGGCGGCCTCTACAGCCGCTTCCAGTCTTTCATCGGGATCGACGATGAAGTTCTAAGCACCAGGGGATCCGTGATCTTCCGCGTTCTCGCAGATGGTGCTGAGATCTTCCGATCAGGCATCCTCACTGGCGCCTCCGACCCTCAGTTCGTCAATCTTGATGTCACAGGAAGGCAGACACTCCAGTTGATCGTCGACACGGCCGATGGCTCCGCTTCCTGGGATAAGGCCAACTGGGCTGACGCCAAGCTGCTCTTCAGTGGCTCGCCGGCCACTCCCCTCCCTTCCATCACTCTCGGCGTCTCTCCTGCTTCCGTCACAGAAGATGGCACACCCAACCTTATCTATACCTTCACACGCACTGGCAGCACCACCACAGCGCTGAGCGTTAACTACACCGTCGCCGGCACGGCCACCAACGGCACCGACTACACCGGCATCGCCAGCACCGGAACGATCTACACCGTTTCCTTCGCGGCGGGATCCGCCACCGCGACCGTCACCGTCAATCCCACCGCCGATAGCACTGGTGAGGCCGACGAAACCGTCGTCCTCACCCTCGCTGCTGGCTCCGGCTACCGCATTGGCACCAGCTCCGCCGTCACCGGCACCATCACCAACGACGATCAGGCCGTCATCACACCGCCGCCACCATCGAGCACGGCCTACCTTTCCGACCTCACACCCACCGTCAGCATCAACGGCTGGGGTCCCTATGAACGCGACCTCAGCAACGGCGAGAGCGCTCCCAACGACGGGCGCACCCTCACCATCAACGGCATCACCTACGCCAAGGGTCTCGGCGTTCACGCCAGCTCTAGCCTCACGTATACCATCGGCGGCCTGTACAGCCGCTTCCAGTCCTTCATCGGGATCGACGACGAAGTTGCAAGCACCAATGGATCCGTGATCTTCCGCGTTCTCGCCGACGGCGTTGAGGTCTTCCGATCGGGCACCCTCACTGGCGCCACCGACCCTCAGTACGTCGATCTTGATATCGCAGGACGCCAGTCACTCCAGTTGATCGTTGACACTGCTGATGGCTCCGCCTCCTGGGACAAAGCTGACTGGGCTGACGCCAAGCTGATTCGCATCGGGACAACCGGCGTCAATCGACCTGGCACAATCAGCCTTACCGGGACGCCGACCCAGGGCCAAGCCCTGACGGCCACGGTCGCGGATGGGGATGGGCTGCCTGCGACAATCAATTACCAATGGCAGCAGAGCAGCAATGGCACGACCTGGAGCGTGATCGCTGGGGCGACGGGTCGTACCCTGACCCTGCAGCAGGCGCAGGTTGGCCAGCGAGTGAGGGCGATCGCTTCCTACGTGGATCCGTTGGGTGCCAGCGAAGCGCTCACCAGTGCGCCGACAACAGCGGCTGTTCTGAATGTTAATGATCCTGGTGTGGTGTCCATCAGTGGCACGCCGACCCAGGGTCAGCTCCTTACGGCCACGGTCGCGGATGCGGATGGTCTGCCAGCGACAATCAACTACCAATGGCAGCAGAGCAGCAATGGCACCACTTGGAGCGCGATTGCCGGGGCGACGGGCCGTACCCTGACCCTGCAGCAGGCGCAGGTTGGCCAGCGCGTGAGAGCGATTTCGTCCTACGTGGATCAGCTGGGTTCCAGCGAATCGCTTACCAGCATGCCGACAACAGCGGTTGTCGTTGGAGGAACTCTCCCTCCGTCTGGTGGGAAGTTGAGCTTACCGCTTGAGGCATGGTGGGGTGGCCCTGCGTACTATGCAAACTTCCCAACGGCTGCGGCTGCGGGGTGGACAGATCCATCGTTCTTCCCTATCGGAGTGTTCTACGGCAAACCAAGCCATGCCGCACAGTTGAGGCAGGTAGGGATAAACACCTACATGCGTGCAGAGTACGACGGATCTAGTGTGACAAGCATGACGGATACTGGCATGTTCCTGATTCTGCAACCTGAATGGACTGCGGCACAGGTTGGCAATAACCCTCGCGTCGTCGGTTGGCACGTTTCCGAGGAAGTCGACATGGCGCCTGGTACAGAGGCCGAAAGGCTTGCAATTCACACCGCAGAAGTTGCAAGGCGCAGGGCGCTGAATGATGGGCGTTTCATGCAGGCCAACTTCGGCAACGGAGTCTTGGGGACATGGTGGTCGCCAAACATCATGGACGACCTCATTGCCTCGACAGATGTTACCACCGTAGACAAGTACGCCTACACGAGCCCTGATGTTCGATTCGAATACGGGAGGACTCCCTACTGGCCGTCTGGTCAGAATCCAGACTCTGCATCCGCTTATGGCTGGCAACAGGATCGCATGGAATTACTGGGATCCCAGCTCAACGGGGTAGCCACAGGAGTCCAGAAACCCAACTGGGTGTTTGTCGAGACCGCCAGGCCGTTCCTCACCGAAGCCGGAGCCGAAACGATCAGACCGGAAGAAATTGAAGGAGCTGTATGGAACTCCCTCATTAATGGCGCATCAGGTGTTGCGTATTTCCAACACAATAATGACGCGACAAATGGCACCTATTCACTTGTCACAGGTGATCCGGATAGATTGGCGAAGGTCACCGAAATCAATGCACAAGTTCAGCGGATGGCGCCAGTCCTCAACAGCCAGCCGTATCAATGGAACTTCGGCACTGGGCTCGACACATCCCTGCGGGTTTACAATGGTGACGTTTACATTCTCGCCATGACCGATGGCGGAACCGGTGTCCGTACTTTTACTCTTCCCCCTGGCGTTTCCGGGGCGCAGGTTGAGGTGGTTGACGAAGGACGCACCCTCACCGTGACCAACGGCACCTTCACCGATACATTCGCCGCCGAGCACACCCACCACATCTACCGGATCTCGCTCCGCTAACTCCCACCGATCTACAACACACGAAAGCCTGTCCGGTGAACACCGGGCAGGCTTCTATCTTGCCCAGATTCCATCTAGCTGCTCAGCTGCGTCGAGGTCAGATGAGAGATTCAATTGGCGGCCCCGCCGCTCACGATTGGCCGAGTAGGCAACAGCAGTGTACGAGTTGCCGTGATCAATGGGTTTGTCGGTTTCCTGCTGAGCCCACATGTGCCTTGTCATCTGCCGATCGTCGTTGGACCCATTAATGTAGAAAAGGGAAGTTACAACAGCATCTTTAGGGTTTCGCCCAAAGCTAGTCGTTGTTGAGGTTACACGGCTCGAGCCCGATGAATTTCATAAACTGGCTTTTGCAGAGTGTATTGCAGGCCTGCAATGACCACAGTTGCTGAGGTAACTCCCAAGGTTGGTCCAGTTCCTGAGAGCTGGCGCGTTGTCGGGCCGCCTTCCACTGCTGGATGGCCTCCAGGGGCGTCGCCTTTCGAGTGCCGACTCGCTCTGTAGGTGCTGGACTCCATCCGGTTCGGCTTTGCCAATGGCCTGGCTTCCGGCACCGGGGCGAACAGCTCCATTGTCAGGAATCCACCGCCAGACAGGTTGTTGACTGATCCCACGAATTGCTTCTCCCATGGTGTCCCTGACTTGATGAATGCCGTGTCGGAAGCGCTGACCGTGCGCCACTCCTGTAGTCCATTCGCAATGAAATCAGGCCCATTTTCCATGGGCAGGAGAATGGGTGGTGCAGTTCTGGCCCAGCAGAAGGCAGGCACGGCGCTGGGAAGACTGGACCCATTCCTGCACAACTACGACAGATCAGCCGCTTGCGGCTGATCTGCTCGGGGTTGTGGCGCTTGCCCTTCATGGGGCTTCCCGATGCCACGTCTGACCGGTAGGGAAGCTCTCATCAGGGCTGGTTCAGATTCTGGTGTCCATGTCCTGGGTGCTTCAGCGACTGTGGAGCCAACGTCAGGACAATCTCAAGCAACACGGTCCAACTCCATGGCGATCACCGGGCTCTAATGCCACCACCGAGTTCGATGCACCCCCGACACTTGGCCATGGTCGCTTAGTGTTCAATCGGCGTTCAAAGATGATCGCCCAAGTTTGTGAAATAGGGGAGCTTAGGATTGAGAGGACCAAATTCCATCATTCCTTTCGTCGTGCAGTGCCTAGGGCTTGGCGCCGCACCTCGAGCGGCGTCCCTGACTTGGCTGAGATCATGACTGCGACGTCCGACTCATGTAGTGAGTCCATGAACGCCGCCGCAGAAGTGCTGCTAAGTGGCTTGGTGTCCCAATAGAAGTGGCAAAGCGATTGACTCGTTGCCCCTGGATACCCTTTCGGTGAGATCTCATCGCGGAACACCCCATAGAGGATGAACTCTGAGAAGTGTGTTTGGCGACAGATACAGTCGATCCAACTCCGCCCGGTGACTTCCTCTATTCTTGACCGTAACCTCATGACCAATCTCCGGTCCCAGGGTGTCATGGCACTGATGTAATCTGGCAGAGGAAGTGAGGACATGTTGGGTATGCCGAGGAGCTTGCGTGCTACCCGATGCCATTCAATATGGCGAGGCATGCTTGCATCAATGGCCTCAGGTACTTGATAAAACTGCACCACACCCTGATGGATGAATGTGTCCGCCGAGAAGGATCGGACAAAAGCCACATCTGAGTCCACGAGGAGCAGTGCGTCAGTGCTGATATACTCAGCGACCGATAGCTTGACAAGTTGCTGTGCAATCCAGCCCCTCACAGGCGGCCACGGGGACCGGAGATTCACCCAGGCATTGACTCCTGGAACTGATCGAATGCTCCTTGGAAATATGTCATCAACGGCGACCACTTCGCAGCGAGGACCAGCGAATCGCGAACGAAACTGTTTGACGTCGCGGGAAGGAGTAACGATCAGGTGAGTAACCTGTTCTGATGCGTAAAACTCAAACGACGTGCGGAGTTCGGAAAGCAACTCCAGATCGGGTGCGTAGCTGGGTGTTACCACCGTCAGACCCTGAGCCTGGTTGGGCAACTGGCCGAAGATATCGTTTTGGGGAGAATTACCCATGGTTCGACGCAGGTGAGTTCTTTGCTGGGGGTGCGCTCAAGGGCTCAGGAGCAACGGAGAGGTAAAGCTTCGGCGCATGCGCTTTCCAGTTGACTTCACATTCCACTCATGGTCACTGCCAGGGTTGGAATACTCATTGATTGTCACTGGAAGACCATTTTCCATGGAATGCAGCGAGATCTGACGCAGGGGAAGCCCAAGTGAACCTTTTGAACCTTACCATGATTGCCTCGATCCAGCCAGACTGGCGTTCTGGCGATGAGAGCTTGTTGCTGGGGTATACCCATAGCGGTTAACTGAATCGGCTGCAAAGATCGTGAGACCATCTCAGTGAGTCGTTTGCTAATCCTAGACATTCCTAGCGAAGAGCAAGGGATCTGTTGCCTGCGCTTTGAATCTCTGGCCATCCCCATGTTTGTTGACTCGACAGCCCTCCAGCGCAGACCCCAGCCGAATGATTGATCGCAATGGCCGACCCGACGATCCAGCGCCGTCGGCAGTCTGTGGACGAAGCGAGTCATTGGATTCATGTTCGCAGAGGGACGCCAGCCCAGTGAGCCCGACAGCTGGCGCGCCTCCAATCCGTCTACCTGGTACGCCGTCCCTCCCGGAACATTGGAATACAAGCAGCAGCCATGTCTTTCCATGCGAGACGGCAAAGCAGCCAGCGGGCGAGCTTTGGGAGGCGAAGGAATGATCTCTTCAAAGTCCGAATGCGGCCTCTCAGCCGAGGGAAGCGCACCGATTGTCTGTGGAAGAGATCGACTCGGTGCTTTCAGCAGCTGTCCTAAGCGTGGATCAAGCTATCCAGGTTCCAAATAAGCGCGTTGAAGCGGGGAGTCAGGACAAGGTGCTTGGTCAGTGCTCTCTTCTTGTGGACAGATCGCGTTCCCACCTGAGGGTGGTGTGATTGGCGCGCCTGCGAGCTGCAGCGGCGAGGAGGGCGTAACAAACGGCGTCCACTGCACTCCCCGGACCTGCCACCGTGCGTAGCAGCTCGCGCACGCTGGCTCTGCCGGTGTCGAGGGACTGTTCCGCAGGGCCCCGCCGTGATCGTGAAAGCACAGCCATCAGGTCTCGCACCGTTCGCGGGGTCCGCACCACCACCGCCGGGCCGGAGGCGACGTACTTGCGACCTGGCGGAAAGCTGCGCTCGACCAGCAGATCGTCAGCGATCACCCGGGGGAACTTACCGAGGATCCGGTGACCTGCCTCGCTCAGGCCGTAGACGCCCGCGCCCCACATTGACCCTGACATCGAAGGCATCCGTCCGCGCGCTCGGTAGTACGCGATCACCACGGGTTCGGCACCCTGCAGATCCCAGCGGAACGCTGGTCGGGCGGCGAGGATGCCGTCCCCGGCGAGTGCCCGCACCGCCTGCGCCAGCGCTTCCGCTGGAGCCTCGATATCTGCGTCGAGGTAGAGCCGGGGCCAGCGGCTGGCATGGGCATCGCCGGCATTCAGCGCGGCAGTCTTGGAACCCTCGGCGAGTTCCACCACCCGCACCCCCGCGTGGGCACGCGCCCGCTCGGCCGTGTCGTCGGTGCAGCCGTTTGGCACCACGATCACCTCCGCGGTGCCCGCGGCGACCAGAGGATCCAGCGCGGCGAGCGTGCGGTCGATCACCGCGCCCTCGTTATGCGCCGGGATGATGATCGACGCCGAGGGAAATTCCTCGGCCGGCACCGGCGCGTACTCGGCGCAGGGTATGTCTGCCGGGAGCCTTCGGCGGCGCAGAGTACTTCGGGCCAGCTCGTGGCTGCTACCCCCGCGGCGCAGTTCCTCTCCGAGGATGAGGAACAGCCGGTACAACTCCACACTCAAGGGGCGGTGCTTGCGGAAGTAGTTGACCTTATTGACGATCAGCAGTGTGTTCAACTGTGGTGAGGAGCCACTGCCCCCCCCTCGGTGCGTCACTTCGGCTCCCGGCTCGAACCACACCGAGAATCCTGCGGCGCGGACTCGGCGGAAGAAGTCGGTCTCTTCCGAGTACAGGAAGAAGCGTTCGTCCCACTGTCCCACCGCGTCCCACGCCGGTCGCGCCACCATTAGCGCGGCTCCCGTCGCCCAGTCGATGCGCTGTGCCCTGCAATACGCCCGATCATCGCGGATGAACTCCGAGAGCCACGGCGGCCGGGTTCGCCAGAACCGCCCGAGCACTGCATCGGATAAGGCCCGGACAAGCCCTGGTTCATTGCGGAGTGAGTGGGCAAGCTTCCCTCGGCCGTCGCGGATGACGGGAACCACGGCTCCAACATCCCCGTCCAAGCGCTTCAGCAGCGCAACGATGCAACCGGGTTGCACGACGAGATCAGGGTTAAGCACCAGGACGGCAGGGCAATCACCTGCGTACGCCATGGCCCTGTTGATCCCGGCGGAGTAGCCGAGGTTTCCGCCGGTGTCGACCGCTACCACATCTGGGTAGGCTCGGGCCAATTCCAACGTGGCGTCGCTGGAGCGATTGTCTGCCACGATCAATCGCAGCGCGGTGTGTTCGGCCTCGGCTCGCAGCGACTCAATCAGCGCGGGCAGGTCGTGCGCGGAACAGTAGGTGACCACGATGACGGCAACCTCTGCCGCCTCCCCCACCAGACGAAAGCTGCTCACCGCACTGTCGGCACATTCCACGCTTGACCCATGAAACCCTGACAAAGGAAACATGCTGGCCGACAGCAGGAATGATCTTCGCTCTCCACCAAAGGGCCCATTGAGGCAGCATCCATCACCAAGTTTAACAATAGCTCAAATCTGCGGAAAGCAAAACTCGATTCCCGGCATTGGGTTGTGCATTGCCGAGACTCCACTGGTCCGTCGGCCAAGACTGGGGGGTCTACCATCAAGCCGCGCCCACCATGAGCAACAGCTCATTGCTGGACGTAAGCTCATCTCGGCGCAGCCCAGACCGGGCTCTACGACATCAGGGAAACCCCACAAACTAACGACTGGGAAGGTGACGACTGAAATGGTATCGAATCCTCGCTCGCAACGGCCTAAAGTTGACCTGCAAGGCATAGCCTTTGATGCGATTACTGAATACGAAACCAGTGCCCACATCATCGATGCCTTGCGTCGGCATCAAGGTGGCTACATTGTCACCGCTAACCTTGATCATCTGCTTCGCTGCAAGCGTTATCCCAGATACAAAGCCCTCGTCAATAAGGCTGATCTCGTCATCGCTGATGGTATGCCTCTGATCTGGGCAAGCCAACTCCAAGGGACTCCTCTCCCCGAGCGGGTCGCTGGATCCACCCTTTGCATCAGCCTTGCCCGAGCGCTTGCCGATCACGGCAAATCCCTCTTCCTGCTTGGTGGTAACCCCGGGTCCGCCGAACAAGCTGCCATAGCCATGAAGCAACGCACTCCAGGCCTGCGTATCGCGGGAACGTTTTGTCCAGAGTTCGGCTTTGAAAGTGATCCGGCGCAACTCGAAGCCATTCACCATCTCCTCCAGGCTGCAAAACCCGACATGGTCTATGTGGCCCTCGGGTCTCCCAAGCAAGAAAATCTCATCGATCGCTTGCGATTGGAGTTCCCAGGCATGTGGTGGATGGGGGTCGGCATCAGCCTGAGCTTCATCTCCGGCGAAGTCCAACGTGCTCCGCTTTGGATGCAACGACTCGGTCTCGAATGGATCCATCGCCTCACTCAGGAACCCGGTCGACTCGCGAAACGCTACCTCGTGGATGGCATCCCCTTCGCCATCGTGCTCCTGACCGAGAGCGCATTTCGACGCCTGAACAGGAGACGCTAGTTGCAGCCCGTCGATCCCTCACAGTGTCCATGGTGTTCCTTCTGCAGTCCGGTCAGTCCGTGGCGATGCCTGCCAGCCGGAGCATCTGTGCTGCGCGCTCCGGCCAACCATGCTCACCGGCTAGCCGCTGCAGATCCTGCGACTCTGCCCGCGATGGCGGTTTCGCGATGCACTCCACCACGAGCTGGGCGAACGCCTCTGGTCCGTCGGCAATGCGGATGTGTTCGGACCCCAGCCAGCGCGAGGCGTCCAGGTCGGTGGAGACCACTGGCAGTCCCGCAGCGATGTAATCGAGAGTCTTGAGCGGGAAACTCGCCTGGTTGAAGGCGTTGATGAGGTAAGGGGTCAGCCCTACCCGAACCGCGGCGAGTTCACGCACCACCTGCTCAGGTTTCACCAGCCGCCCGAGCCACTCCACGCCGGGGCGCCCTAACAACGCGTCCAGCCGCCGCGCGTAGTCCGGGTCCCGATCCACTCGGGGGCCCAAGATCCGTAACCGCACACCGGCGTCCACGACCGCATTCAGGCATGCCAGGTCGAGACGTTCGTTGAGGTGACCGACAAGGATGGCGACCGCCTCAGAGCCATGGGGTGGTGTACCGGGCGGTGGAGCCCCGTTAGGCAACACCTCTGCCGTCACACCCTCTGCCGCCAGGGAGAGCAGTTGCTGGAGGAGCACTGGGGCGACCGCCGCCACGGCGTCCGCTTCGCGGGCGTTGGCCGACACCACTCGACGCACCCAGCGTGGCGACAGTCCCATCAGGCCCGACCCGGCCAGCCAGTCGTCGGTGGCGAACAGGATCCGCCTGCCGCCAAAGCTCTGCGGAAACCGCGTCACAGGGTTGGCGACCACCACCGCCGCCGGCACGAGCCCGGCGGGAAGGTTGCGGCGCAATGTCCACCGCTGTAACAGCCTGGTCATCAAGCGGCTCACAGGCTTTGTAGCCAGCGGCAGAGCGGGGACACGCAGCCGGCGAACCCGCGGCAGTGTCTGCTCGACAGCAGGAGGTTGCCCCCGCAGCCAGCCGGCCCATTGGCCGCGGCTAGGCGCATCGACGAAGATGACATCGTGGTACTCGGCGATCGCTTCGACCATGCGTCGATCGGTGTGGAACACGTTGTCCCAATCGACGCCAGAGAACCAGACGATAGGGCCGCTCATCGCGAGGACACGAGCATCTGGTCAACGTACAACGGTTTCAATGATTTCAATGTCTTCGTGGTGGAATCATAGGTGTGACCGCTCCCGTCGAGTTGAAGAAGCCGGCCGCCCATATAATGTCGAGCCCCCCGGGTTGCTGCTGTTGCCATGCCGGCGAATGCCCCACACGTGGTGATGGGGGCTGTGGTCCTGACTCATCGCCTACTCCACCATCATGACAAAGCCGTTAGGCCTACGGGGCCATAATTCAAGACGGTGGGCAGTCAGCATCAGCTAGGTTGACTTAGTGGAGTTTTGATGTGATGTTCGATGAACTCGCACAACCATCCAGCCGAGCGGCGGCAGACTACTCCGATTCGTAGAATTAACGAATTGAGGCGCGCCAAAAACTGCTATCGCAGCGATCGTGACGTAGAGGAAGACGATCGATTGGTCGAAATAGGCAACTGAGATGAAGGTGGTCGCATGGGCGAAAAGGGAGGCGCCTAAAGCCCAGCAGAAAAAGGCATGCTCAGGCTGTGATCTTTGTGTAACGGAAACCGAACGCCCGACGATCGAAAAGGCCTTGGCGATCAAAAAGATGAACATCAGCATGAGCGGCAGCCCGCCTACCACTCCCATCTGCAAGTATTGGTTTGTGATGTCAGCATGGTTAGGGCTCCATGCGACTCCATAGGGCATCCAGTGGCGTGTGTAGTCGGTGCCGGCTAACCACCACTCCCCGAGGTGTTCCAATGACGACTCGATTAACCTGGCGCGGTGCCATCCGGTGCTACCTCCTGCGAGGTCAATGCGTCCTATCAGATAGTAGGGCGGTGACTTCATGACGACCATCAGAAACACATAGAGGCAGATCAGCGTCCAACGCAACGTTCGCAAGTGGCTACGCACGTGCCAAAGCAGCAGGCCGATGGTCGCAAAGAGCGTGCTCATCAAGGGGCCACTGGAGGCGCTTGCGACAACCATCGTTGCCGATGCCATCGCTCCAACGATTGCGGTGAAGCGATGGCGACTCCAAAGCCCGATGCACATTGGTAGCATGACAGCCCCGACCGTTCCGGCCAGGATTGAGTGTGCAAACGGACCCTGGGCGCGGATGCGACCCTGACGAATCTCAGGAATTTCGGCTACGCCGCCAAGAAGAGAAAACAGGTTGCTCGCTGCAAGCCTCTCGTAAACCATCTCCAGCGCGACCGGCACAAGGATCCAGGCGACGACGCGACAGAGGAAGACGACGTCTCCTGGAGTGCGACAGAAAACCCTCAATAGGATGTACGTCCCAAAAGCGTTGAAAACGATGCCGCCATTTCCGATGAGTGTGGCGCCTGGATCGCTGCGAAACGCGCTGGCAGCTAATGCGCAGATGGACCACACCAGCATCAGCATGTCCAGCGGGCTGCGCGGTAGCCCGCGGTACTCGCCGCGCATGAAGATGCGGATCAGGCCTGCCAAGATGAGGAGCCGAATCGCGTAGAAGCTCAGCGGACCTAGCATCACCCCCTGAGCCAGCGGAAAGTAGCAGGTCACGACCAGCACAGGGACAGGTGCCCATCGACGTGGGGCGACCAGCAAGGCCAGAAGTGCCACTGTCAGAAGCGCGAGACCAACAGGCGATAGGGGGATCACGGCGGGCTTACCTGTGCGAAATAATGCTAGACAATGGTTCGGGACCTTTCTTGCACCGGCAATCGGCAACTTGTCTATCCATGCATCTCGCCGCCGTCACTGACCATGTGTGAATGTCCCCGTCTCCACGCCGAATGTGGTGGCGATGATCCGCCGTCGCGATGTCACCATGCCCAGTGCCGACCACGTGATTCACCTTCGGGACGTGCGAGTGACGCACGCGGAAGCCTTCTTGATTCTGGCCCAAGCGAGAAGCGTATGGCGCATCAATCAGCACCTTCCCCATCCACAGAGGCCATCAGATCTGTCAAGAACGCTGTGAATGCAATGGATCTGCTCAAATGACCTTAACATTCACAAGCCCAAGTTCCTCCGTGATTTGATGCAGAAGGCTGAGATTCTGGATGCCCAGGTATGGAGTGTCCAGGTTGTTCCTGCTGACAATGGGTTATGGGGCCTACAGGTTTGTGGTGCGACCCAGCAGCGCCAGACCTCACGCCCCATGCCTACGCACCCCACCCGCCCGCAATCGGCTGGCGCGCCTTTGTTGAGGTGGGCCAACGGCCCTTGCGGATCGACGCAACAACAGCAGCAGGCCTTGGAGTTCATGCAGCAGAGTCCCAGCCTGAGGCGGATTGCTCGGCTGGCGACTGGTACCAATCAGCATCCTGGCCAGGGCGATGCTGAGCCATGGGCTGAACTGCCTGAGGACCCTCGACCCCAGCTGCTCGAGCAGCAAACGAAACCAGCGGGTGCAGCCCGGCGACTGAACCATTTCGACATCAACCAGCAGGCCCGGTTCCATCGTGATGGCGTCCGGATCGCCGGTGATCGAACGGTTGGCTTTCTGAGTCATGCGGCGTCCTGGTTCACCGGCCATGGGACCGAGTGCCCATGGTTGCGCAGCGACAACGGCTCTGCTTGCCAGTGGCATGGGTGGCGAAACGCCTGTCATGCCTTGGCATTTAAGTTCAACAGGACCAGGCCCTACACCCTTCCAAGCAAAGGTAAGGTTGAGCGATTCTTCGAGCCGGAGCTTCTGCGAGGTTGTGGACTCTGCTGGAGGAGTGGACTCGTGTGACTCTCTAGGGCTCGTCAGCCTCCAGAACCGAGAGGTTGCCGTTCTACCAGCTCTTCTCTTGCGGCCGCACGTCATACTTGGTCTTAGGCGGCCCAATCGGCAGCGGCTCGCTCAGCTACAAGCATGAATCACCTTGTGGCAAAGCATAGTTACCTAATTGGACAGGTTATGCTATGGTATTGGGTAGCGTGAATAGCTGAGCTCAAGACTGCTGCAATTTTTGTACGCGTCCTCCCTTGGCCGATGATCGAGTGACTATTGCACCGTCAGCTCCTCGTTGATCAATGTTCTCGATGGAAAATAATCGATCAAGCGACGATCAGAAGATCTACGTGACGCGGCCATTTTTGCCACCTTTGGAAGAGTTTATGCCCTTCCTCCGTCAGATCTGGGACAGCAAATCTCTAACAAACTTCGGGCCTTTCCATCGTCAACTAGAGGAAAGGCTTTGTGAGTATTTAGGGGTTGAATACATTTCGCTACTCAATAATGGTACCAATGCGCTGATAGTCGCATTAAAGGCTCTGGATGTATCAGGGGAGGTTATTACCACCCCTTATTCTTTCGCGGCCACCACGCATGCACTGGCATGGTGTAACATTAAGCCAGTATTTGTAGATATTGATCCTTGCACCTTGAATTTAGATCCAAGCAAGTTAGAAGAGGTAATTACGCCACAGACTTCCGCCATTCTTCCTGTTCACTGTTATGGCAACCCATGTGATGTGGATTCGATTCAGGCAATTGCCGATGCATTCAACCTCAAGGTGATTTATGACGCCGCACATGCTTTCGGCGTAAAGTGTCACTGTGGCAGTCTGCTTAATCATGGTGATCTTTCGGTGCTAAGCTTCCACGCCACAAAAGTCTTCAATACCTTTGAGGGAGGAGCCATAATCAGCAGGGACTCAAAGACTAAGGAGCGTATTGATCTTCTGACAAACTTCGGGTTTGATCATGAAGACAATGTCGTCGCGAGTGGCACCAATGCGAAGCTAAATGAGTTTCAAGCAGCACTTGGTCTTCTCCAGCTAGACTATATAGATCAAGTCCTATCTCGCCGTGCAGAAATTGATGCTCGTTACCGGGAGGCAATTCATGAGATTGCAGGCCTGACATGCATTTCGAAGCGTCACCAGGAGGTAGCCAACTATTCCTACTTCCCAATACTTGTTGAAGACGACTATCCACTGAGCCGAAACGATCTTTGCCTGAGGCTCAAAAATGACGGAATAATTGCTAGAAAATACTTTTTTCCGCTGATCTCCCAATACCCTGTCTATCGTGACCTTCCATCGGCATCTGATTCCCGCTTGACTGTTTCTGCTGAGGCGGCAAGTCGGGTGTTATGCTTGCCAATTTATCCAGAGCTAACCTCTTCAGATCAAGCACGTGTCATTAGGCTTTTGTGTTATTAAACGAATGCTTAAATGTTGTCTAGAGCAGTTACATCAGTGTTCAATGTGCCATGTGCCGGTCACATCTATTCAGAACCTAAAGCTCTTTGTTCGAAGCGGATCTAATCCAGCGAATGGCGTAAGTCGAGCGTCATCCTCTTATGGGGAATCTTCACTTCCATTGGCCTGATTTAGATGATGCTGCGAAAGCGATGCATTTCGTGCAGCACCTCCTGCTTCCAAGGATTTGAACGTGTGAACCAGTCCTGCAGTAGATCGAACCGCGCCTTCGCCAGCATTGGAATCGGCCGGCAACCTCCTCTGCTTGAAGAGATGTGATACACAGTCTATCGTTCATCTTCTTTAAGAAGTGCCGGCACCACGTCCTACTTCTGGTGTCGATCCATTTGCTTTCTGGCATGTTCAGGTGAAGAGGGATCGCCATCCGCTCCAGCGCCAGCCTTGGATTCGAGCAGCCTCTCTCTATATCTTACCTGAACTCTAATGAGAATCTCATGAACTATCGACTTTCTTAAGCTAGAGTGGGGGAAGAGTGAAGTCTGACCCAGGTTCTGAATGCCTGAGCCCATTGCCGTTTATCTCTCCGACCTGACGCCCACTGCGAGCGTGAACGGTTGGGGTCCTTATGAGCGCGACCGCAGCAACGGGGAAGACGGGGCGACAGACGGGGGCACCCTCACCATCAACGGCACCACCTACGCCAAAGGTCTCG